>PBOR01000013.1 GCA_002724395.1 Rhodospirillaceae bacterium
ATAGTTTATGCGCCGTTACTGACGCCACTGTTGGCGGACGCTGCCGCGCGCGGCAATTCGGTTGTTGATGGTCTTGGTATGTTGCTTTATCAGGCGGTCCCAGGATTTAAAGCATGGTTTGGAATTTCCCCCGACGTTACAGAAGAATTAAGAGAGTTTGTCCTTGCCTAACAAGCAGGCAGATGAATGATTTGCAGTGTGGAAAATTGGCCTAACCGGCTCTATAGGAATGGGAAAATCGACCGCCGGTAAAATTCTCAATACATTAGACATTCCTGTTCATGATGCGGACGGGGCAGTGCATCGCGCTTTTGCCCAAGGCAGCAGCGCCATAACCGATATAGAAGCGGCTTTTCCAGACGTTGTTGAAAATGGGGAGGTCAACCGCCTCGCCCTGGGGAAAATTGTTTTCAACGATATTTCTGCAATCCGACGTTTGGAAAAAATCCTTCATCCCTTGGTGCGCGCTGACCGTAAGCGCTTTATCGCTGCGCATCAACGGCAGCGTCGTTTCGCGATCGCTTTCGATGTGCCGCTATTGTTTGAGACAAATACGGATCGAGAATGCGATATCACGATTGTTGTGACTGCCCCGTCTTTTGTTCAGGCCTATCGTGTTCTTGGCCGACCTGGGATGACTGTTGAGCGTTTGCAAGCCGTTCGGCAGAGGCAAATGCCAGATTTCGAAAAGCGCCGCCGTGCAGGCTTTGTGGTGCCAACAAATTTAGGAAAGCGATTCACCGTGGATAAACTTCGCAAGATTATTGGAGCTCTTCGGGCCCAGAGCCAACCTTAGCAATGCTTGAGAAGTCGGCGGATATATTCCCGTGTGACGTGCCTCGCGAATTGGGATAAACTGTTTCTATTCTAAAGTTCTGGACTGCGGATTTGATGCATTACTCGGTGAGGCCTTTAAGCGATGTCATGGCGGTGGAAATCGAAGGAATCGATTTACGGGAGCCACTAAATGCTGAGACTATCTCTGCCCTTAACGATATTTTTCTAGAGCATTGCGCGATTTGTTTTCGGAACCAAAATCTAGATATAGCCTCTTTTGTAACGGCAGCGAAAAATTTCGGCAAGCCGAAACAACATTTGTATAGAGCCTACCGTTTGGACGATTTCCCCGAAGTTTCAATTGTATCTAATGAGGACAAAGACACACACGGCACCGGAAAAACTTACAATCGTGCGGCTCACTTCCATTCTGACGAAATTTATAAGGAAATCCCCTGTAAAGCGACAATGCTTTATGCGGATGTCGTTCCTCGGATTGGCGGGGAGACGCGGTTTATCAATTTAAGGAAAGCCTATGTCGCGTTACCAGAGAAAAAAAAACAAGAAATAGATGGATTAAAGGCGCTGTTTCGCCATCAGCATTCTATATTTAAAAAATCCACTAACGACCCCTTACTTGTGTTGCCGAAACTATCTAAGGAAGAAGCCAAAGAAGTGCCGGATGTGATCCATCCTGTTGTGCGAACTCATCCGGAAAATGGCACGAAGGCCCTGTTCATAACCAATACGCGTACCGAGTTTGTTATCAATATGGAGGCGTCGGAAAGCGAAGCGTTATTGCAGTCCCTTTACAGTCATATTTATACGGACCGGTTCCAATATCATCACCATTGGCGCAAGGGCGATATGGTCATGTGGGATAATCGGTGCTTGCTCCATGCGGCAACGCCGAATGTCCCGGATGGAGAAAAACGGCGGCTATTTAGAACCATATTGGAGGGCAGCCGACCTGTCTGATCAGTAAAACCAGTAAACGGAAGGGTAAATCGATTGCGTGAAATCGTACTGGATACAGAAACTACCGGGCTAGACCCAGCCTCTGGCGACCGTATTGTCGAAATTGGTTGCTTGGAGCTAGAGAACCATGTGCCTAGCGGTGCGACCTATCATCAATATTTAAACCCAGAAAGGGACATGCCCGACGAGGCCTTTAGGATACACGGTTTGTCCGAGGGATTTTTGGAGGATTATCCGACTTTTGCGCAAGCCGCAGATGAATTTTGTGAGTTTATTGGGGATGCGCCGCTCGTCATTCACAATGCCGCTTTTGATATAGGTTTTATTAATGCGGAGCTCGTTCGCCTCGGTCGGCCAGCCATTCACATTAGCCGCGCCATAGATACGGTTCAATTGGCACGTAAAAAGTTTCCCGGCGCACCGGTTAGCTTAGACGCTCTGTGTCGTAGATTCGGAGTAGATAATCAAGCTCGCACTCAACATGGTGCGTTGCTAGATGCAGGCCTTCTTGCGGGTGTTTATTTGGAATTGGTTGGAGGACGTCAGCAAGATCTGGCGCTTAGAGCAGACAAAGCCGTTGTGCCACTTGCGGTCGAAAAAATAGATCGACCATTTCTTACGCCTCGCAAGCATGAACCCACTTCCGAAGAGCGTATAGCTCATGCTGCCTTAGTCGACGAACTTACTGAACCGGTTTGGCGACGTTAGCAATCATCGTTTTTGTTATTTTCGTCTTCGTCTTGTGCGACAGCAATTCCTTGGGCGTACATATCGAGAAAATCAACCGGCGCCATTAGCAGCGGTGGGAAGCCCCCCTCTCGAACAACGTTCGATAAGATCTGTCTGGCAAATGGAAAAAGAAGACGCGGTGTTTCAATGAATAGAAGTGGCTGGATTACTTCGTCTTCGACATCGCCCACGACCACATGAGCACCATATTGAAGCTCTGCTATGAAGACGGCCTGCCCCTCATGTTCTGCGCGCGCATTCAGATACAAAATTACTTCGAAACGTCGGTCGCCCAAGGGGGCGGCGTTGGCGTTAACCTGTATCGAGATTTGCGGGGTTGCGTCCGCCTCAACTAAAAACTGAGGGGATTGCGGGTTTTCGAAGGAAAGGTCCTTTATGTATTGATGCGTAATGTCAATTGGCGGGGTAGAAAGGAGGGTTTGGTCTTCTTTCGCTTCGCCATTAGTGCCCTCTTGTGTTGTATCCGCCATAGTTCACCTCTATTGGTAAAATTCCGCGCTGGCTAACACGGATTGCAGCTATAAACAACTGTTCCGCCCCCCGGGTGCGCGGTTTTAGGGTCAAAAGCAACAACGTCACAATTCTGTGCACGAATATTTGTGAGGCCTAGAATAAATCCCCAATGTGTAACGAAAATTGACTTATCGTTAAAGCTTTCCTTGCAGTTTTTACGGAATAGTGCACATCGGCGGTCGAGAGAATCCAAATCCTCATTGCCTGGATGCCACCACGTTTCCTCATTTAAATTCAAAAAATCGATATGAGGAAAATCGTGACGTAGTTGGGTGGTGGGGCTCCCAATATCACAACGGAATACGGCGCGTTCGGCAATAAGCGGTGTCACCGTAATTGGAAGCTTCAGCTGCGCCGCTATAATTGATGAGGTTTCTAAAGTTCGCCGATAGGGACTCGAAACGATTTGGTCGGCGGCAAAGTGTGTCAGCTGATTCGCGGCATCATTAGCCTGAGTGCGCCCCTTTTCAGTTAGTTTTGGGTCGCGAATGCCCGGGTCTTGGCGCGTCTTACCATAAATTACGTTAAATTCTGATTGTCCGTGTCGAAGAAGCAGCATGATCTACGTTTTTAAATGCCCGAATGTTAGACAACCCATTATTATCGTCGCGCATCATGGATTGAATGGGTTGATTTGTTCTTGTTGGCAGATGAATTATTTACTTCATGAAATTCCCCGTCAATAACAGGCGCCGGCCCAGCGTCGCAAGATGGGTCATTGCCTGAGGAATGGTCGTCTCCTCTCGTACCACCCATCCAGATTGATGTGCGTCCGCTGTTCACAAAATGTCGAAAAACAAGCACGCCAAGAAAGTGCCTGAAGGGGGAGACTAGCAGTGCGAAGCCAATCAAGTCCGTTAAGAAACCAGGAGTTAAAAGTAGAGCGCCTGCCACCAGCAAGCAGATTCCTGTTGCTACCTCTTCCACTGGAAGCTTATGGCGCCGCAGTGCCGCTTCCGCGCGGCGTAACGCACTCATTCCTTGCTGCCGAAGCAAAGCTGTTCCAATAATCGCTGTCAAAACAACGACTGAAAGCGTAGCCCAAAAACCAATTAAATTACCAGCTTCAATGAAAATTGCGATTTCAGCAATTGGTAATGTTATAAAAAGTAAAAGAATTAGGCGGGCCATACTTGTCCTTTGGTGACTGCAGCCGTATGTAATTACTTAAAGGTTCGTTTCAAAAAGGGTTGCGACGGTTGCGTCAGTTTCTCCCTTAACTTAAGGTCGGGGCAAGGTTGGCGCAAGGAACTAGAGATTTTTGCGCTTTCATGGCGAACCATAGAAAGGAAAAGAAGGAAGCGATGGGCGGCGATTATATCGATGTCATAATTTTTGCGGCAATAGCGGCCTTTTTGGTTTTACGCCTAGTAAGCGTGCTTGGAAAGCGAACTGGTGAAGAACGTCCACGTGATCCGTTTGGAATGGCAAGAGGTAGCGACATGGCTCGTGGCAATGAAAACACGCCCGAAAATGTTGTGCCGCTTCCAGGTGCAGATTTATCTGAAACGCCGCCTGAAGTCGAGACGCCGCTGGAAGCTGCGCTCAAAAGAATATCGGAACTGGATAACCGCTTTGATCCGCTAGAATTTTCGAATGGGGCGCGTAGTGCGTTTGAAATGGTAATCACTGCGTTTGCGCTGGGAGACACCAACGCCCTGAGCGCGCTCGTAAGTAATGCAGTGTTCGCTAATTTCGAAAATGCGATTAAACAGCGAGAACGAGCGGGCGAGACGCAAGAGATTTCGGTGATTGGTGTCGACAAAGCAGATATTATTGAGGCCAGCCTTGCTCACACAGTTGCGCAAATCACCACAAAATTTGTCAGCCAACAAATCAGTGTCACGCGCAACGAAGCCGGTGATGTGATCGAAGGCGATCCAGACGCCGTCAATGAGGTAACTGATATTTGGACATTTTCTCGTGATTTGCGGTCGAAAGACCCCAATTGGAAGTTGGTGGAAACGCGCAGCTCAAATTAGTTCGGGTTAGGTGTCTTGATTTTAAAACACTGCGTAATTCGGACCTGTCTTTTAATCTTATCGTGGGCGGCGGCGAGCTGCGCCCCGGAACAGGAAACTATCAAAAGCTTTCGTATAGAGCCGGTTGAGTTCTCGGCCCTACCTGGGTGGCGTACTGATAACCAAGCCGCGGCTCTGCCGGCGCTTCGTGCGTCTTGTCGGAAATTGTTGAAACGCCAGGCCGCTGCTGCCGTCGGCACTGCTTGGATTGGGCTCTCGGGTGATAATTGGCGTAGGCCCTGCCGAGAAATGCCTGAGGACTCGGCTAGTACAGTGGCTGCGCGCGCGTTTTTTCAGGAGTGGTTTAGGCCATACAAAGTTTCGGGTTTAGAGGGTAGTGAGGGTTTGTTTACCGGTTATTTTGAACCTGAGTTGACCGGCAGCCGCCGCCGTCAAAATACTTTGCAAGTGCCGGTTTATCGAGTTCCTCGCGATCTTGTTACGGTTGATTTGGGGCAGTTTGATAGAAAGCTAAAAGGCAGACGCATTGTTGGCCGGGTGGTCGGGCAGAACCTTATGCCTTATTACAAACGCGGCAGCATTGTTGACGGTGCGCTGAAGGGGCAAGGTTTGGAATTGATCTGGGCAGACGACACCATTGACTTGTTTCTTATGCATATTCAAGGGTCGGGGCGTGTAAGTTTGCGTGACGGTAGCGTCATGCGGGTCGGCTTCGCTGGACATAATGGCCATCTTTATCGGTCAATCGGGCGACTGCTTATTCAGCGTGGTGAGCTGAATCCTGGAAAGGCGTCATGGTCGCATATCCGACAATGGATCGAAAGTCATCCTAGAGAAGCTCGTGCACTACTTTCTGAAAATCCGCGTTATATTTTTTTCCGCCAAATGGATGGTAAGGGCCCAATAGGTGCACAAGGGGTGGAGCTGACGCCCGGGCGTAGTCTTGCTGTGGATCGAAGTTATATTCCCTTTGGTACTCCCGTCTGGTTGTCTACACAGTGGCCTGCCGACCCTAGTCGGCCGCTGGAACGTCTCATGGTAGCCCAAGATACGGGGGCGGCGATCAAGGGACCGGTGCGGGGCGATTTTTTTTGGGGTCATGGTGAAGAAGCGCTTCGCCTCGCAGGAAATATGAAAAGTCGTGGAGTATATTTTGTACTGCTGCCTAAGTCGGCTTATTGACCTTGGCAGAACATTCCCTGGTAAGGTGGGTTCATGAGGAACGCCTTGGACAAAATGAATGACCGGCCTCTTGTGGGGGGCATGGCTCGAGGCGTTTGCACATTATAATAGTTGGGAAAAATGGCTCCTAATCGTAAGAAATCAATTAGTGACGATGGTAAAGAACTCTGGAGACGTGTTTCACGAAGCGTTACGCCTCTTCAAAGGGGTCGGCAGGCTTTTGAATCCGAATCCAACGATGAAAAGCTTTTTGCTGAGTCTATAGAAAAAGCTGATGCCAATAGGCTCCGCAGAGTTGCGCCGGTTTGCATGCCCGCTCCAAAGGCAAAACAAACGCCACCGCCTTTATCACACGGGATCGTTGCAGGGTTAGACAAACGCTCCGGCGAACGCTTGCGCAGAGGCAAACTTCCTATTGAGGCCCGTATCGATCTCCACGGTATGAACCAGATGGAAGCCCATCGGGCGTTAGTTGATTTTATCGATCGCCAGCAAGCTGCCGGGAAACGATGTGTTAGCATTATAACTGGAAAAGGTATTTACCGTGGCGGTGTTGGCATATTAAGGGAAGCTGTTCCTCGTTGGCTAAATGAGCCCAGTATTCGCAGACATATCCTTGCTTTCTCGCACGCGCAACCCAAAGATGGCGGTACTGGCGCACTTTACGTCTTGCTGCGCCGAACACGCTAGTTTTGTAGATTATAAATAGAACTAGTTATCTACTCTGGCAAAAAAATAAGCCGTACTTTAAAGGTCACCGTTTGGAAAAACACGCGAGATGCGTGCCGAAAAAGCTGTAACGCTTACTTATATGCAAAATCTTGCTTGGTTGTCGGCGCCACGTGTGGTGGTCGATACAAGTGGTTTAACGTCTCGCGCAACTGAGTTAGCGAACTTGTTTGCCGAGCATAATGCCACGTTTACAGAAAACGAAATAGAATCGTTGCTAGATTTTTTGAAGCTTAAAATTCAGCCCAAAAAACATATCAAATAATCCCTTCAATTGGACTGGAAACTCATAAAATAAACCTGGAAAGATCTGCGTCTTTTGCGAGATCCTCAACGCGTGCGCGAACGTAGTCCTTATCAATAATGATTTTCTCTCCGCCCTTATCTGTAGCACTAAAGCTGATCTCTTCGAGAAGCTTTTCCATTACAGTGTGAAGGCGTCTGGCACCAATATTTTCTACATTGTCATTAATTTCAGCAGCAAGCGTTGCGAGTTCGTCAATGGCTTCGTCACTGAAACTTAACGTGACTTTTTCGGTCTTCAGCAGCGCTATGTATTGGCGGATTAAGCTATTTTCGGGCTCCCGTAGAATGCGTTCGAAATCTTCTCTTGTCAGTGCCGATAGTTCCACGCGGATTGGCAATCGGCCCTGCAATTCAGGCAAGAGATCAGACGGTTTTGCGATATGAAAGGCACCAGAGGCAATGAACAAAATATGGTCAGTATTGATCGATCCATGTTTTGTAGAAACCGTGGTGCCCTCTATAAGCGGTAACAGGTCTCGCTGGACACCCTCGCGGCTAACGTCGGCACCATGTCGGTCGGATCGAGCGCAAACTTTGTCAATTTCGTCGAGAAATACGATGCCATTTTGGGCAACATTATCAAGCGATTCACGGACAATCCTATCCTCGTCTACCAGCTTGTCGCTCTCTTCATCTACGAGGACCTTATAAGACTCTGAAACTGTCATCCGTTGTGTGCGTGTCCGCTCCCCGAATGCTTTGCCCATAATATCATTCAGGTTTATCATTCCCATTTGTGTGCCGGGCATGCCAGGAATGTCTAAGGTGGGCATCCCAGAGCTTCCATGATCAAGAAGCTCTAGTTCAATCTCTCGATCATCTAGCTCACCGCCACGGAGTTTTTCACGAAAAGAATCGCGCGTTTTTTGGCTCGCCGTATCTCCGACAAGTGCGTCCAAAACCCGCTCTTCAGCCATTAACTCTGCTTTGGCAACCACTTCGCTTCGATGTAATTCGCGAGTCATGTGAATGGCGTTGTCCGCCAAATCTCGAATAATTTGCTCCACATCGCGGCCCACATACCCGACTTCGGTAAACTTTGTTGCCTCGACTTTCAGAAATGGAGCTTGCGCAAGTTTTGCTAGGCGTCGTGCTATCTCGGTTTTGCCAACACCAGTAGGCCCAATCATCAGAATATTTTTCGGTAAAATCTCGTCGCGCATGTTTTCAGGCACTTGCTGTCGGCGCCAGCGATTGCGTAATGCGACTGCAACTGCACGCTTGGCTTCATTTTGGCCAACGATGTATCTATCTAATTCGGATACGGTTTCTCGGGGTGTTAATGCACTCATAGCTTTTCGACAGTGACGTTATTGTTTGTATAGACGCAAATATCGGCCGCAATACTCAGGGCTGTCCGAGCAATATCCTCGGCACTTAAGTCGCTTGCCAAGACGAGCCCACGTGCAGCGGCAAGCGCGAATGGTCCGCCAGAGCCGATGCCAATAAGCCCGTCTTCGGGTTCCAGGACGTCACCATTGCCCGTTAAGGTTAACGAAACAGACTTGTCGGCCACCGCCATCATGGCCTCAAGGCGTCGTAGATAGCGATCCGTTCGCCAATCCTTAGCAAGCTCAACGCAAGCTCGTGTCAGCTGGTTTGGGTATTGCTCGAGTTTTGCTTCGAGGCGCTCGAACAAGGTGAATGCGTCTGCTGTAGCACCGGCAAACCCCGCTATTACCTTACCTTCGCCTAGTTGACGTACCTTTCTCGCATTTGCCTTGATAATTGTTGGGCCAAAACTTACTTGGCCGTCGCCGGCTATTACGACTTCATCGTTTCGGCGCACCGCTAGAATGGTGGTTCCATGCAAAGCTGTTTCTTCTGCCATGATTTGGCTCTCCCAAATGCTGGTTTTGCCCAGCCGCTGCTACCATGTGGCAATTATTACTCTCGGATCAAGACCAACTTTAAGAAACTTAACTTGTTCGCTCTGATGTGACCCTGCTAGAAACAGGCTGACTTTTGTCTTAGGGCAGAGGGAAGGGTAAGGATTTTGTCATGCGCACAGCAGTGGTAGAACGCAATACTAACGAAACGCAGATTTCCGTTGACATCAATCTCGACGGGAACGGTTGTTATGATGTTTCGACTGGCATCGGATTTCTGGATCATATGTTGGAGCAGCTATCGCGGCATAGCCTGATCGACCTCAAAGTGAAGGCGACCGGGGATCTGCACATCGATTTTCATCACACCACGGAAGATAGTGGATATGCGGTTGGTGAGGCGGTCGCGCAAGCACTAGGTGACCGCAAGGGTATAAACAGGTATGGCAGTTTTTTTATTCCTATGGACGAAACGTTGACGCGGGTCGCACTTGATTGCTCGAACCGACCTTATTTGATTTGGCGGGTTGATATGCCGGCGCCCAAGCTTGGTGATATGGACAGTGAATTGTTTAAGGAATGGTTTCAGGCTTTTGCTCAGTCTGCAGGCATTACACTGCATGTGGAAAACATTTATGGCGAAAATACGCACCATATTGTCGAGTCCTGTTACAAAGGATTGGCGCGGGCTTTAAAGCAGGCAATCGATATAGACCCTCGCCAGGCTGATTCGATACCTTCGACTAAAGGCGTGCTCGGTGGGTCTTTATAAGATTTTGCACGCACCTCAGCCTGAGATAGCGTTTAACCGGAAGACGGAACCAATTTTCTCATGACCGTAGCGATTATTGACTATGGCTCTGGCAATTTGCATTCGGCAGCGAAAGCTTTCGAACGCCAAGCGAGTGAGAAAGTTTTAGTCACCGCGTCCCCTGAGGAGGTTCTTGGGGCAGATCGCATCGTATTGCCTGGGGTGGGCGCTTTCGATGATTGTAAAAAAGGGCTGGCCGCGGTCGATGGTTTAATGGAGGCGTTGGAATATGCGGTTATAAAAAAAGCGAAGCCGTTTATGGGCATTTGTGTAGGTATGCAATTGATGGCCACAACTGGCCTGGAGCACGGCACGCACGATGGTTTTGGGTGGGTCGCTGGAACGGTTAGGCCGATCTGCCCTACAGATACAACATTTAAAATCCCCCACATGGGCTGGAACGAATTGTTAATGCGGACTCCCCACCCCGTGCTGAAGAACCTACCGCCGAACCCGGACGTCTATTTTATACACAGTTTTCATTTCCAGCCTGATAATATGACGGATCTTATCGCCGTAACAGAATATAGCTGTAATGTGACGGCCGCTGTTGGACGTGAGAATATGATTGGGACACAATTTCACCCAGAGAAAAGCCAACGGATTGGACTGAAGGTTATTTCTAATTTTTTGAATTGGCGGCCGTAGGGCAGCAAAAATGGTGGAACCTAAAAAATCCAAAGTAAAGCCTATATCGACCGGCGCCTTAAAAGAATTGGCACCCAACATGTTGGTCGAACGGGTCATGGAACTTAGTGAGCCGGATTTGCAGGATCTATGCGAAGCCACCGAGAAGTCTATTGTCGCCGGCGGTGGTTTCGGTTGGCTTGTTCCACCATCTCGCGGCGGCCTCGAAAATTATTGGCGTGGTGTTATGTTGGTGCCGGAACGTTCTTTATTTATTGGCCGGGTGGATGGGGTTGTGGCCGGTTCGACTCAGTTAGTGCGGCCAACTCGAAACAATGAAGTTAGGTCAAGGGCTGCAACATTAACGATGAATTTCGTAGCGCCGTGGGCACGGGGCCATGGTTTGGCGCGGGCACTGGCGGTGGCGGTGGAAGAGGCAGCCGCGGACGAAAATTTTCAGGTGCTTAATTTAGATGTACGTGAAACCCAGGAGGCGGCAATTGCTTTTTTCGAAGGCCGTGGCTTTGAGCGGTGGGGCGTACATCCTCGATACGCTATGGTAGATGGGGAATGGATCGCCGGCTTTCACTATTTTAAAGACCTCAACAAAGTATAGAAAAAAGTATAGAAAAAGATGATTATCTATCCTGCTATTGACTTAAAAGACGGAGAATGCGTCCGACTTCAACAGGGTAATATGGATCGTGTCACGGTGTTCAACAACGACCCCGCATCCCAAGCCCAGGCCTTTGAGGCGGCTGGGGCGACATGGTTGCATATTGTAGATCTCAACGGTGCGTTTGAGGGCCGGCCAGTAAACGGTGAAGCTGTTGAGAGAATCATTGATGCGGTTAAAATACCTGTTCAGCTGGGTGGCGGTATTCGCACCGAAAAAGGTATCGAAGGCTGGCTCAACAGGGGGGTTGCTCGGGTTATACTTGGCACTGTTGCTTTAAAAGATCCTGGGCTAGTCCGGCTCGCTTGTGATCGCTTTTCCGGAAGAATAGCGGTTGGCGTTGATGCGAAAGANGGCATGGTTGCTGTCGAGGGATGGGCTGAGGTTTCCACGGTCACGGCATTAGAGCTTGCCAGCCAATTTGAGGACTGCGGGGCTACGGCGATTATTTATACGGACATTGGGCGCGATGGTGTTCTAAGGGGCCCTAATATTGAAGCGACNGTTAGGCTGGCGCGCAGCNTGCAGACGCCGGTTATAGCGAGTGGTGGCATTTCCGATGGTGAAGATATTAAATCCTTAGCGGCGATGAATTCCATTGCTGGCGCAATTGTCGGAAGGGCACTGTATGACGGTCGCGTAAGTATGGCGGAGGCGATCGCGGCGGGCCAAGGAAAACTCGATGTTTAAACCATGCTGAAAATCAGGATAATTCCCTGCTTGGACGTGCATGCCGGGCGGGTTGTCAAAGGCGTTCAGTTCGTTGATTTAATCGATGCTGGTGATCCGGTAGAACAGGCTAAAGTTTATGACGCGGCTGGCGCGGACGAGTTGTGTTTTCTCGATATCACTGCCTCCCATGAAAATCGCGACACGATTTATCAAGTTGTCGCGGGCACATCGGAACAATGTTTTATGCCACTCACGGTTGGGGGTGGCGTGCGTCAGACTGAAGATATTCGAGAACTTTTATTGGCCGGCGCGGATAAGGTTTCGATTAATACTGCAGCGGTTCATAACCCGGAATTTGTGGGTGAGGCGGCGGAGCGCTTCGGTTCTCAGTGTATCGTTGTTGCTATCGACGCCAAGCAAACTGGTCCCGGGAAATGGGAAATATTCACTCACGGTGGCCGCAAGGCGACTGGGATTGATGCGGTAAAATGGGCTCAGAATATGGCTGATCGAGGTGCGGGAGAAATCTTGCTTACCTCTATGGACCGTGATGGCACGAGAGAAGGTTTTGATAATGCGTTGACCCGAACCGTAGCCGATTCCGTTCATATTCCAGTGATCGCGAGTGGTGGTGTAGGCACTTTAGGTCATTTGGTGGATGGCATCCGGGAAGGTCACGCATCTGCGGTTTTGGCTGCATCGATTTTTCACTTCGGCGAATTCACCATTGGGGATACAAAAAAGCACTTGGCGGCTTGCGGAATTGCGGTACGCTCTTGACCATTGCAGCATCTTATTCTGGCCTAAGCGGGCAGAAACCTGAAGAGTGATAATATAAGCGAGTAACGTTGAGACCTGGATAATCGTTTCGATACTATGGAAAGTTGGAGTGGCAATCGCAGCTATGCGGGTGACTTAAAAATGGCGGCGAAAAAATTACAGGTTTGTTTTATCCCCTCCTTGATTCATTTTACTGTCAAGACCTGAAGCCGGGGAAAGTATGGCAAGCGCTGGGTGAACGTCTTAAAGGATAATTGGGATGGCTTACGACAACGGTAATATATTTGCTAAAATTCTTAGCGGTGAAATTCCTTGCGACATAGTGGCGGAAAATGAACATGCGTTGGCGTTTAGGGACATTAATCCGCAGGCGCCGGTGCACGTGTTGGTAATTCCCAAAGGGAAATATGAATCCGCAACAGATTTTGGTGCCGAAGCAACCGAAACGGAGCAAGCCGCTTTATGCCGCCTTATCAGTCACGTGGCTGAGGTTACTGACATTCATAAGGATGGCTATCGGCTAATTGCGAATACCAACAGGAACGGTCATCAAGAGGTACCTCATTACCATGTTCACATTTTAGGTGGTGGGGATTTAGGCAGGATTTTACCTTAGGCACCTACCGGATTATCATCAGTACTTTTTCTTCAGTGCGGCGATCTCTGTACGAAGGACTTTTAATTCATCCAGAATGTCGTCATTGGATTTTTCCGACTCGCGGTCAGCGCGCTGAACATCGTCCATGGCATTAACTATGATTGCGATAAATAAGTTCAGAACTGCAAATGACGTGCACAGGATAAAAGGTATGAAAAATAACCAAGCTAGCGGGAATTTTTCCATCACTGGCCGCGCAATCCCCATGGACCATGATTCAAGTGTCATAATTTGAAAGAGCGAAAACAGAGAATCTCCAATTGTACCAAACCAGTCCTGGAATTGTTCACCGAAAAGCACCGTTGCCATAACAGCGCCAACATAGAAAACTAGTGATAATAACGCTATGACCGACATCAATCCGGGAATGGCGCTTATTAACGCATTAATAACCAAGCGCATGGACGGGACCACAGATATAAGCCGAAAAGCCCTGACGATGCGCAGTGCGCGCAAGACTGACGCTCCTTCACCGAATGGCAAAAGTGTTACCGTTACAATAATAAAGTCAAATACGTTCCACCCGTTTTTGAAAAAACTCAGCCGGTATACTATTAGCTTTATGGAAAGCTCTATGACAAAAATAATAACAGCAGCTTGATCCAACAAGTGGAGCCAGTATCCCCCGTGCTGCATGGCAACTTTGGATGTCTCTAAACCTAAGACAAGGGCATTGCAGATTATGACGCCGAGAATAAAATTGGAGGTAGCCTTAGACTCTATAAATCGCTGGAGGTTTGCGATGAATTTCGAATAGGCATCGCTAGCGTTCTGCGTAGTCATAAATCTAAGTCCCTGTCCGGAACTTGGGCCGGATTGCTTTCAGACACACCAAAATATCGAGAATTATATTTGTCGCAAGCGTAAATTTACGCCCTACCTTCAGACTCCTTTGACCTAAACATTAATCTTACGGGTACGAGCTGCGTACAGTGTTAGCTTGGCTTATGGACATAAATATGTTATTCTTCAGAGGCTTAGTAGGTATTTTTTGCCTAGCAGCTCTTTGGTGGACCAAGGTGAGTGATGCATTGTGAGTACGATCAGCGGATTTGGCGCTGATACCAATAAGTTTTTTGGTACGTTGCCAACAAATCCTGGCAGTTTATTTTCGGTTTTACCAGACGCCGCCGCCTCGCGTGGTCTCCAGTCGGCTGCGCGGGCGAGTGCTGTTGCCGCCAGAAACCGAACCGCAGATATCGAAACCAGGCAATTACAAAGCAAAGCGCGCACCGCGAAGCGTGAAGCCCAAGATCTCAGTCGCATTACCGCGCGCCTTGATCGAGTAGTCAGAACGGTTGAGAAGGCAGTCGAGAGGCTCGGTGAAATCAAAACCAATATCACCGACATGCGACGCCAGGTGGTCACCGCGAAGGGAGATAGTGTTCCGACTAGCGAGAGGCGCGTATTTGCAGACCGGTTTGATCAAATTTTGGGTAAACTTAACCTTCGTATTAAGACGGCCGGTTTTATTGGTACAAACCTTATTGGTACCTCGGTTCGCGACGATTTTGAACCAGATGAAATTACCTTTCAGACAAAGCCCGACAGTCTCGAAAAAAAAACTATATCGGGTCTTTTCTCGCAAAACGACTTTTTCATAACTGATTCGAATGGTGATAAATTTTATCCAGATATATTCGGTTCAATCCTAACGAAGTTTCCCAATCCCAATGAAGAAACTGGTGAGCTTGTTAGTACTAACGATACGGTAGTTTTTGATGAAAGTAGCGGCGCTGTATCAATGACTCGTCCTGGTGCTGGAACCCCCTACTTGGATGGCACTGTTACCCGCAAGGGGCTCGGAGTTTTGAATACTTTTCTTTACAATAATTTTGAGGATGATTCGAGCCTCGACCGGGCACTATCGGACGTAGATAATGCGTCGTCAAAAATTCGATTCAATATAGGATTTCTCGAAGGCGAGCTCGCGAAAGCACGAGCAGCGCAAATTTTTGTGGAGGGCCAAATTAAAGAAAAAAACAAATTTGCAGCCGGCGTGGAAGCGCAAGCTTTTGGCGATGAGAGGCGCGCGGCACTCGAAGCCGAGCGGCAAGATATTCTATTTTCTGCAGCTTTCCAGGGTACCCTTGGATTCAATCGTCAGGCTGGCCTTTTAGCTTTGACGGGGCCAGCTATATTTAACTTCTCTGTTTAGTGCGCGGCGTTTTAGACCGATGTTTCTTGTATCGGCTCTCGATTGCATCCCAAATCTTTTCCTCGATCTGCCCTTCATCAAAGCCGTTGATTTCCTGAATCCCGGTGGGTGATGTAACGTTGATTTCGGTTAGGTAATCGCCGATAACGTCGATACCAACGAATATTAGCCCTTTCTCTTTCAGAGTCGGCCCGATTTCTCGACATATCTCCCGATCACGCTCCGTCAGTTCAGTTTTTCCGCCGGACCCGCCGGCATGAAAATTTGCCCTTGCTTCGCCAGGCAGTGGTACGCGGTTTACCGCGCCAGCAGGTTCGCCATCAACCAAAATTATTCTTTTGTCACCGGCGCGAATTTCCGGGAGGTAACGCTGCGCTATAATGGGTTCGTGATTAATTGTTTGAAACATTTCTATGAGCGCACTCAAATTTTCGTTGTTTGGATCGACATGAAAAACGCCAGCACCGCCATTACCAAAAAGCGGTTTTATTATGATGTCCTTGTATTTTGCCCGAAAAGCAACAATCTCTTCCAAGTTGTTTGTAATCAGAGTTGGTGGCATCAAATCGCTAAAAAGGGTCACAAACAGCTTTTCCGGGGCATTACGTACTTCGACCGGGTCGTTCACTACCAATGTTTTAGGATGCACATGTTCCAATAAATGTGTGGCAGTGATGTAGGCCATATTGAAGGGCGGGTCTTGCCGCATAAGGACGACGTCCACGGTTGCCAAATCGAGATACTCCGCATCACCCAGAGTAAAATGGTCGTTCCTTTTGCGTTGGACTGTTAGGGCGCGCGCTTTGGCGTACAATCGGTTGTGCCGAAGTGATAAATCCGTTGGCAGGTAGTGGTAAAGTCTATGGCCGCGGGTTTGTGCTTCTAAAGCAAGTACAAAAGTGCTGTCGCCATCAATATCGATGTTTTCGATGGGATCCATTTGTATGGCGCAGGCAAGGCTCATTTTTCCCCCGTGAATACTTGGTTTTAAACTGATTACGGTTTATGTCTCCTAATCAGAGACATATATTTATATCAGCAGACAGGCTCTACTCGCGACTAATTAAGTTGTTTACGGAGATTTTTGATTAACGCGGTAGCGCGAATTCTCTGGCTTTTATCATCTTCGAGCACAAGATACTCATTCAAAGCTTTTGTGGCTGCGTTTAGATTACCAAGATCCGCATTCAGCATACCAGATTCCCACCAAAGCGATTTTACGTTCGGCGCAAATAGTAGCATGTTATCTAGGGTGCAAAGGGCTGCACTAGCGTCACGCTTTTGCATGTGGCGAAATTTAATATTGTTTTGCAGCCGCAGCAGTATCTCGCGGTCGCTGACTCGGGCATAGTCCGCTGGTGTTAACTCCCGATCGCTGCCAGCTATGGTTTTTATCAATTCCCGCAAATCGCCCGCATTAAGCAGCTTGCCGCAGTTGAAAGGGTCCATGATAACCCGCTCGCCATTATCGTCTAGCTGGATGAGGAAATGGCCAGGAAAGGCGAGGCCATGCATTGTCCAGCCCATTTTTCTCCCAACATGAATGTAGAGAATACCAAGAGCAATTGGCAAACCGCGGCGTCGATCAATGACGTGCATCAAATTTGCGTTTTGCAAACTGTCATAGGTTAATCGATCGCCTTCATATCGATTCTTCCCAGCGATGATCCTTTTTAGGACGCTGGCTCGGGATAGTGCAGTCGAATCGCTGGGCTGGACTGAAGCGCGTGTTGCGTGCGTGAGGTCTTTCAAATGTTCCTGATAATGATCGAGTGCTGCCCGCGGGCGATCAAAAGCGGCCAAAGCAAGTGCTCCTCCGGCAAGATCAAAACCGTTATCCGGCCCAGACCCGATGTCAATCAAAGTAGATTTATTTTGGCGGCTTGTCATTTAATGATTTTTGACCTTAACGTAACTAACAATACGTCTTACGTAGGCAATGTCTCGTGCATAGGCTAATACGCGCTCTAATTCACTGCCATTGCGTGCAATTCCCATCAAATAGATATTTTTATTAACGGTATCGATTGAGTAATTGACCGCTCTAATTTCCCTGTCGAATGTAATTTTCACCCTCAGGGTGCTAGAAATCCAGCGATCTCGGGCAACATCTGCTAAGGTTGAATTGTCCATCACCTGTATTTCGTTCACCACTTCACGCACACCGTTTGCTCTCCACGCTATTTTCACAGCTTCGATGCGGCTATCCGGTTTGGTTACCGATCCGGTTAAAAAGACCTGCCCCTCTTTCACTGTAACCCGGACATCGACAAAGAGTTCGGTGGAGAAATTAAAAAAGTTTCCCTTTATTTGAGCTTTTGTAGTTGCGTCATTAACGACAGTGCTAAAAGTTCTTTCTTCCATCGCGGCAGACCCCACTTCGGCGCTTGCGCCGATGGCCACGCTCGCTGGGCTGCAGCTGCTCGCTTGCCCTAAAGCAAGGACTAAAAGTGGCGCGAAATAAAAAAATTTATTCAGGCCCAATTTTGTTTCTCCAATTTGGATCAAATCTTTTCTATTCGTAATTGCTAGGTCGCTAGGACCCTTTTCTTCGCGAGGCTAAAATGGTGGGGCAATTAAGACTTTGGTATAACGGACGCAATAAAGGGTTAAAGTAGTTTTTTGGAAAAATCCCTTGGTAGTTTTGACGATACCGCAGCTGCAGTTGAGAAAATGAGTGATTGCTAATGTTTCAGCGACGCTTGCTGGTTTCCTGGGTTCTTTGCGCGAGGTTTTATTCGGGATCATCTTCACACCGCAGTTTCAAAGCGCGTTGATATATTTCCCTCCGCGGCAGCCCCAAAGCACCTGAGACGTATTCGGCGGCAGATTTAACGCCTAATTCTGCTAACGCGGAGGTAATCTCCGCATCAATCAATTCACGGCTAGGTGGCACCTTTTGCGATGGTGGGTCGATGATTACAACAATTTCTCCTTTTGGTGTTGGCCTCGCGCCGTAAAACTCAACCAGCGTTGCTAGCGTACCGCGCTGTATTTCCTCGAATTTCTTGGTCAGCTCACGGGCGACAGCCGCTTCGCGATCTCCGAATACGGTTTCCATATCTCTTAAGGACCGGGCGAGACGTTTCGCAGATTCGAAAAAAATTAAGCTTGTTGGGCAAGCGATAAATTCCTGAAAAAAGGTTTGACGAGCTTTCTGCCGTGGGGGCGGAAATCCGGCAAATAAAAACCGATCAGTTGCAAGGCCTGCCGCTACAATTCCTGTTATTGGGGCGCTAGGGCCCGGCAGGACTGTCAGGGGAAAGCCCGAATCGATTACTGACCGAACTAATTTGAATCCAGGGTCGGATACTAACGGTGTGCCCGCATCGCTAACTAAAGCTATGCTTTTGCCGTTTTTTATTTGTTTCAACAATCGTGGTTTTATTTGTTGGGCGTTGTGCTCATGATAGGCAGCCATTGGCGTTTTTATTTCGTAGGCATTCAACAACCGTGAGGTGATGCGAGTATCCTCGCAGGCGATTAGATTGACGCCGCCCAAGACATCCAGAGCGCGAAGTGTTATATCTCGCAGGTTTCCAATCGGCGTAGGAACGATAAATAATCCAGGACCCGGTTTACTTGCCGCCGTTCGATGATTACCTTCTGACATGTGAAATAGCCCCAACCTAATTAAGGAACGGCTCAACCCGTGTTTTTGCGTCTAGCCTGTTTTTTTGGCCCTATTGGTCTGTTATGTGGACAGTGCCTTACGACTGGCCTTTTGTTTGCTCTTTCTAGTACAACATTTGTCCAACTCAAAACCAACAGTGCACTTGCTGCAGATACGGTTGTCCAAAACGTGGCGGCTGGACGAACCGCGCAATATACGCCTGCGGTGCCTATACAATCGGCGCCGGGAACCATTCCCGCGCCTTCATCGCGGACCAAAATTTTACTGAGCCCACACGTTAGCCGTTCGGATAACACAAAGATTGGCCTATTGTTACCGCTCACTGGACCGCAGGCTGTCCTCGGTCAAGGCATGCTAGACGGAGCGCAACTGGCTCTATTCGAAATGGCGACGGAGCAGTTTACGCTCTACCCGTTTGATACAAATGGTACACCCAGCGGAGCGAGGGCCGCTGCAGAAGCGGCAATCCGAAGTGGCGTTTCTCTAGTATTGGGCCCGTTATTGGCCAGTTCGGTGCGTGCCGCTGCGCCGGTTGCCGCCCATGTCGGGGTAAATATGATCGCCTTTTCTAATTCTCGTGAGGTGGCAGGGGATAATGTTTTCATTATGGGCTTTGTACCCCGCCAACAGGTGATTACTGTTGTAGATTACGCGGCACGGCGTGGGATGCGGCGCCTGGCGTTGTTGGCGCCCGACAATTCCTATGGGCGGGCGGTTTTTCAAAGCCTTCAAAATGTAGCGGCAAGCCGAGGCGCCAAGGTTGTGAAATTTTCTTTCTATAAGCCAGGCGCAACGGACTTTAGTGATGAGATCAAAGCTATTTCGAATTATGATAAGCGCCGAGCTGCTCTTTTAAAACAACGCGCCTTATTGGAAAAGCGTGAAGATGAAGTTTCCCAACAGGCTCTGAAAAGATTAGAAAATCTGGATACGATTGGCGAAGTAGATTTTGACGCAATCCTTTTGCCTGATACAGGCTCTTCCATGAGTGTGTTGGCGGCACAGTTGGCGTTTTTTGATGTAGATCAACCAGCCGTTCGGTTTTTGGGCCTCAGGAATTGGGATCAAATCCCTAACATTGAACGTGAACCCGCGCTGCGGCGTGCTTGGTTTGCAGCCCCCTCTATGCGGGAAAGGCGGTTATTCGTTGATCGGTTTTCGCGAGCATTTGGCAAGCCACCTCCGCGGTTGGCGTCGCTCGCTTATGATGCAACGGCTTTAGCGGCGGTGCTCGCACGGTCCCCCGGTGGGCCAGATTTCTCCTGGCCCACCTTGACCAACGCCAATGGCTTTGACGGAGTTGATGGGTTGTTTCGGTTACGCGAAGACGGCGTTGCAGAACGCGCCTTTGCTGTTCTTGAGGTACGTGAAAAAGAATTTCGTACGCTTAATCCATCGGCCCGAACGTTCGAGCAATTTCGCCGTTAGCAAACTCGGTCAAGAAGTTTTGGCATAATTGCGTTCAAGCGTTGTCGCCCGGAGCGGGTCGCTTTGAGATGGTCGTGGGACTTTTTCATAAGCCCGGCGGAAATAAAATCTGCTAAGGCGTTTTCGTTGATTAGACTAGATAATGGCTGTCTGGTTTGGTTTTGCAGTGTGGCTAAGTCGATGCCGCGTCGAAGGCGCAGTCCCATCAATATCATCTCCTCGAACACCTCGGCCGAAGTCAGCGGTGTTTTCTCCTGTGTGCCGTGACTTTTAGCGACGACCTGTAGCCGCCAATTTTCTGGGTTTGCAATGCGCTTTACTGCTATTTTCTGATTGCCGTGCTGAATCCGCCCGTGGGCGCCAGGACCAATGCCAACATAGTCGCCGTATTGCCAATAGGTAAGGTTGTGGAGGCTTTCGCTACCAGGTTTTGCGTGGTTGGAAATTTCGTAGGCTGGCAGTCCAGCGTTCTCCATAATTACTTGTGTTTGCTCGAACTGCGTTGCCGAAACACTCTCACAAGGCATTTGCAGGTCCCCATCGCGCCATAACGCAAAAAAGGCAGTGCCCCTCTCTATAGTGAGCTGATAAAGCGAAATATGGTCCCCAACATATTCGAGCGCCGCTGCGAGCTCATGCTCCCATGCAGCAAGTGATTGTTCCGGGCGGCAATAAATCAAGTCGAATGAATACTGTGAAAAAACTTTACGCGTTATGTCCAGTGCTGAAAGTGCCTCGCGGGCAGTATGCTTCCGCCCAAGGAATTTTAAGGCGCCGTCATTTAAGGACTGAATGCCCAGGGATAGGCGATTTACGCCGGCGTGATTGAAATCTTTCAAGTCACCGGTTTCTAACGAAGTTGGGTTCGCTTCAAGCGTCACTTCGACGTTTCTATCGACCTTCCAATATTTAAAGGCGTAATCCAGAATGTCGCTTACAGTGCCCGGCGCCATAAGCGAGGGGGTCCCGCCGCCGAAAAAAACACTGGTAATTCGCCTTTTAGGGTTTTCGTTTATTTCTGTTTGAAGTTCTTGTAGGAGCGCTGAGCGCCAAAGTGATTGATCTATAGAGTCGCGCACGTGGCTGTTGAAATCGCAGTAAGGGCATTTCGAAAGGCAAAAGGGCCAATGAACATAAAGTGCAAGATTATCAGTACTGTGATTTACTGCATTTTCAAGCATCGCTGAACTGATCTGCCGTGAATAGGCGAAATGCTTCGGCCCGATGGCTGATCTGATGTTTTTTGGGGGGATGCATCTCGCCAAAGGTTTCAGAAAACCTTTTTGGGCGGAACATCGGGTCATAGCCGAAACCCAATGTACCCTTTGGTGGCCATACGAGGGTGCCCTGAACCATGCCTTCATACGTGCGTATTTCGCCGCTGGGGAGTGCCAGCGCCAACACACATACAAAGTGAGCCTCTCTGCTGGCTTTTGGGCCTAGTTTTTTTTCAATTCGCGCCATGGCGGCGTCAAAATCTTTCTCTGGCCCGGCCCATCGGGCGGAGTAAACTCCTGGTGCGCCACCGAGAGCAGGCACCACAAGGCCGGAATCGTCGGCAAGAGCGGCTATGCCACTGCCTTCCGCGGCGGCAACGGCTTTGAGCTTTGCATTTTCCGAAAATGTGGTGCCGGTTTCTTCAGGTTCTGGCAAATTAAGGTCGGCAGCAGACTGGGTGCTCAGCTCAAATTGGCCCAGCAGATCCCGGATTTCGCTTACTTTTCCAGGATTATGGCTGGCTATTACCAGTCGATCGGTTAATAGTCGCTGTTTCATGCTCTTTGTCCGCATTTATAAGCCAAGGGCTTTATTTTGTTCGGCGCATAATTCACCAACGCCTTTTTCTGCTAAATCAAGAAATTCTTTGAATTGCGCGCGACTAAAAGGGTCCGCTTCCGCGGTGCCTTGCACTTCAACAATTTTGCCGTCTGCAGTGAGAACAAAATTAGCATCGGCTTCTGCGGTCGAGTCTTCTGCATAGTCTAGATCTAGTAAAGAGGTGCCTTCCCATATACCGCAGGAAATAGCGGCAACCTGCCCAGTAAGGGGAATGGTTTTGAGAACTCCTATTTTTTGCAAATGCTGAAAAGCAAGATGAAGGGCGACATATCCGCCGGTAATGGAAGCCGTTCGGGTGCCACCATCTGCCTGGAGCACATCGCAATCCACATATATTTGAATTTCGCCGAATCCCGTTAGGTCAGTTACAGCGCGAAGGCTTCGACCTATCAGCCTCTGAATCTCTTGCGTGCGGCCTGATTGTGCTGTTCGTCGACGGTTTGAGCGCGTATTCGTGGCGCGTGGCAACATATTATATTCTGCGGTAATCCAACCTTTTCCGGAATTTCGTAAAAAAGGCGGTACACTGTCTTCAATGCTGGCGGTGCATAAAACATGTGTCTCGCCAAATTTGGTAACGCATGACCCTTCAGCATACTTGGAAACACCAGTTTCGATAGTCACTTCTCGCACTTGGTCCTTAGACCGGCCGGATGGGCGCATTAATTTTCTCCTAGTTGGTTGCAAGAAGCTATCGGTCCAAGTGACGCTCGTCCAGAGAAGAACGCAGGATTGGTGAAATTTAAGTCGTTTGATTGACGCCTTGCAGCTCGAACACTAGATTTCGCGTATAATGATTGAAGATTTAAACGAACGTGCCCGGACAGTTTTACAGCACGTGGTTGAAGCCTTTGTAGAAACAGGCGCTCCGATCGGATCAAGGACGATTTCACGGCTATCCGAGATTTCTCTATCCGCGGCATCCATTCGCAATGTGATGTCAGATTTGGAGGAGCTAGGTTTATTGTATGCGCCGCATACATCCGCAGGCCGGCTGCCAACAGAGCAGGGCTTGCGGTTGTTCGTGGATGGTTTGCTTGAAGTAGGTAATTTGAGCTCTAAGGAACGTGACGATATCGAGGCTAAGTGCATCGGGTCAGGGCGGAGCGTTAATCAAGTGCTCGAAGAGGCCTCCTCTTTCTTAGGTGGATTGTCCAATTGTGCCGGATTAGTAATGGCGCCCAAGTCGGAAGAGAATCTTCGCCATGTGGAGTTTGTTCACCTGGGGCCAGGCCGCGCGCTTGTTGTAATGGTGTTTGAAAATGGCGTGGTTGAAAATCGTATTGTCGATGTGCCGCTAGGTATGCCTGCATCGAGCCTTATTGAGGCATCCAATTATCTTTCCGCTAAGTTTGTTGGCCGGGACCTGAGTAAAGCTGCCGTTGATGTGCAAGCCGAAATCCAGTCGCAACGCACTGAAATTGACACTTTATCACAAAAAGTTGTAGAGGCAGGCTTGGCGACTTGGTCGGGCGATACCGAGAACAGCGTTTTGATTGTACGCGGTCAAGCAAAGCTGCTGGACGATGTGACTGCCCTTGACGATCTGGAGCGCATACGGGCGTTGTTCGAAGCGCTGGAAACCAAGGAAGCATTGTTACGCTTGATAGAGGCAGCCGACGAAGCGGAAGGTGTGCAAATATTTATCGGTGCAGAAAACGAACTATTTTCACTAGCCGGGTGTTCTATGGTCATTACCCCCTTTAAAAACCGCAACCAAGCAATTATTGGTGCTATTGGCGTTGTAGGACCGACCCGCATCAACTATGCGAGGGTAATCCCGATGGTGGATTACACCGCAAAAATTGTCGGCCGATTGATTGGATAATGGGATAAGTAAGACATATGAAAAATAAAAAACAAAAGACCCCCGAGGACGAGCCTAATGAAAGCGAGGCGTTAAGTGGCGATCAAGAAGCTTTGGAATCGACAGATGTCAAAAAAGTTGACGCCGAAACAACTGATACTGAGCTTACTCCGGAAGCCCGAATCGTTGAATTGGAAGCTGCGCTTGCCGATTTAAAAGATCGCAGTTTGCGGGCACTTGCGGATGGGGAAAATACTCGCAGGCGGGCAGAACGCGAGGTGGCGGATGCAAAAAAATATGGACCAAGCGGACTGGTAAAGGATTTGTTGAACGTATCCGACAACCTACACCGGGCGCTAGAGAGTGTAAGCGAAGAGTTAAAAGAGAGTGATGAAACCATTAAAAACTTGGTAGTCGGCGTGGAAATGGTGGCAAAGGAGTTTCTATCGGCGTTTGAGAAGCATGGTGTCACCAAGCTGGACCCACTAGGCGACAAATTTGATCATGCTTTCCATCAAGCTATGTTTGAGGTTGAGGACTCTACCCAGCCCGCTGGGACGATCGTACAACTTTTGCAGCCGGGCTATGTTTTGCATGACCGACTGCTCCGCCCGGCTATGGTCGCGGTCTCTAAGGGGGGCGGGGATGAGGTGTTAGACGATGTCGAACATTTGGACACAACTGCCTAGTCGATGGAAGCCATATGGAATCCGTAGATGCACCAAGGGCCGAACCTTAGGGTTCAGCAGTCGTTACTGTTGATAGGGCCCGGCAACCGTTTTCGTGCACCCAGCAACTGTTGCACCTCACTCGTATTTGGAGCGTGAGTATAGTTTGAAATTACTCTAATTCGCTTTGATTTTTGGAAAAGCAGTCAAAATTTCAGGTGCAGAGAAATAAATCTCGTCACGTACCCGGGACAAGTGAACACTAAGGGATCTGGCCATTAGGAGAATTGTCTGTTTCATAGGGCAGGCTACGAGGCGTTTCTCCAACTATTAATCTTAAAATGTGAGGATGCTGGCTTGAAAGTAAGCGGACACTTAGAGCGCTTTGATACTAGTTTCTGGAGGTTAATAAACGCAGCACTTATTTTAAGCGTTGTAGGCACTGAAATTTCTCAGTTGAAAATGGGTTGTAGAAACTCGGCAACGTTCCTATATCTCCGTCAGAGCAAAACAAACGGATAAACCGGGATATAAAAACCGCACAGTCCATCGGTCCGCGGGGGAAAGTCAAGTTCCGGAACCGAGATGGTGTTTTCCATAGCGGCATTTCTGTCCGGTTGGTCGACTGAAAAAATGAGGATGTTATGGGAAAAGTAATTGGCATTGATCTAGGGACGACGAATTCCTGTGTTGCGGTGATGGAAGGCAGTCAGGCAAAAGTTATTGAAAATTCTGAGGGGTTTCGGACAACGCCGTCCATGGTCGCGTTTTCCGAATCTGGGGAGCGGCTTGTTGGTCATGCTGCTAAACGTCAAGCGGTTACCAATCCGGAGAACACATTTTTCTCGATTAAGCGATTGATTGGTCGGCGATTTGGCGAACCTGAGGTAGAGAAAGACCGTGCAATGGCTCCGTTTGAGATCATTGAAGGTGAAAATGGGGATGCCTGGGTCCAGTGCAGTGGCGAAAAATATGCGCCTAGCCAAATTAGCGCCTTTATATTGCAAAAAATGAAAGATACGGCGGAGGCTCATCTGGGTGAAGATGTAGACCAGGCTGTTATTACGGTGCCAGCATATTTTAATGATTCTCAGCGTCAAGCAACTAAGGATGCGGGTAAGATCGCGGGCCTTGAGGTCCTTCGGATTATTAATGAGCCCACGGCGGCGTCCCTAGCCTATGGGCTCGACAAAAAAGGCAACGGTACGATAGCGGTATATGATCTTGGCGGCGGCACTTTTGATGTTTCAATCCTTGAGATTGGTGATGGTGTGTTTGAGGTCAAATCCACAAACGGCGATACCTTCTTAGGCGGTGAAGATTTTGATCAACGGGTAGTGGACTATCTTGCCGATGAGTTTAAGAAGGAAAACGGCGTCGATTTGCGGGAGGATAAATTAGCGCTGCAACGACTAAAAGAAGCCGGCGAGAAAGCTAAGGTCGAACTCTCCAGTTCTATGGAAACAGATGTCAATCTACCCTTTATTACTGCTGACCAATCAGGGCCGAAGCATCTCAACATTAAACTGAGCCGTGCCAAACTAGAGGCCTTAGTAGATGACCTGATTCAGCGAACTATTGGCCCTTGCAAGAGCGCCCTAAAAGATGCGGGATTAAAGGCAAGCGAGATTGATGAGGTTATTTTAGTCGGTGGTATGACACGTATGCCGAAAGTCGGAGACACCGTGAAAAGCTTCTTCGGCAAAGAGCCGAGCCATGGTGTGAACCCAGACGAAGTGGTAGCTATTGGCGCAGCTATTCAGGGTGGCGTTCTGCAGGGTGACGTCAAAGACGTTCTTCTTCTTGACGTTACGCCTCTCTCGCTTGGCATTGAAACCCTAGGAGGAGTGTTTACCAGACTGATTGATCGTAACACGACTATCCCTACCAAGAAGAGCCAGGTTTTTTCTACAGCTGAAGACAATCAAACGGCGGTTACCATCCGAGTTTTCCAAGGGGAACGCGAAATGGCCGCAGATAATAAGGTACTTGGCCAATTCGACTTGGTGGGCATTCCGCCGTCGCCCCGTGGTATGCCGCAGATTGAAGTGACGTTTGATATTGATGCGAACGGAATTGTTAATGTGTCCGCTAAGGACAAAGCTACAGGTAAGGAACAGCAAATTCGCATTCAGGCATCTGGCGGGTTATCCGATGGTGACATTGACCAGATGGTCAAGGACGCAGAAGAACATGCTTCTGAAGATCAGCAGCGTCGTGAAATGATTGAGGCAAAAAATAATGCGGACAGCTTGGTTTATTCGACCGAGAAAAGTCTTGGCGAATATGGCGAACAAATTGATACGACTGATAAAGAAGCGATTGAAAAAGATATCGCAAGCTTAAAAGAAGCTATTGAAGCGGAAGATTTAGAGGCTATTACCAAGGGTACCGAGGCCTTATCACAATCTTCCATGAAACTTGGTGAGGCAATGTATAAGGCTAGCCAGGAAGAAGCTGCAGCTGGGGGTGAAGATGGCGACGGGGAATCGTCCTCTGGTGAGAAAGAAGATAAATCGGACGATGTTGTGGATGCGGATTTCGAAGAAGTTGACGACGAGAAGGAAAAGAAAACTGGATCGTAAGTTTGGTCTTGGTGATCAGCCCCGTTGCAGAGATGTGCCGGGACTAGTTTCGGCCTCATTCGGGGCCGGTTTCGTTTAAGGGGTTGTGATGGAAAAGCGCGACTATTACGAGGTGCTTGGCGTGCCGCGCGCTAGCGATAGCGATGGGCTAAAAAGAGCCTATCGCAAGCTGGCAATGCAATATCACCCTGATCGTAATCCCGACAATGAAGAAGCTGAGGCAAAATTCAAGGAAGTTAACGAAGCATATGAAATTCTGAAGGATGACGATAAACGAGCGGCTTACGACCAGTTCGGCCATCAAGCATTCGAAGGTGGTGGTGCCGGCGGGGGGTCGAATTTCTCGGGTGGGTTTTCAGATATCTTTGACGAAATGTTCGGCGACTTCATGGGTGGAAATCGTCGGAGTGGACGTCAGGGTAGCGCCTCCCGCGGGGGCGATCTGCGTTATAACTTGACGATCTCGCTGGAGGATGCCTTCAAGGGCCGCCAGGTTGAAATTCGTGTGCCCACAACCGTAGTCTGCGGCGATTGCAACGGGACCGGGGCCGCCGAAGGTGCACAGCCAGTTATTTGTCCGGCTTGCGGCGGCACTGGCAAGGTGAGAAGTCAACAAGGATTTTTCACCATTGAGCGTACTTGCGGGCAATGTCAAGGCCAGGGCCATGTGATTGATGATCCTTGCAGCACCTGTTCCGGTACGGGTCGCGTGCACAAGGATAAGAATTTGGCGGTAAATATTCCAGCTGGCGTTGAAGATGGGACCCGCATTAGGCTTTCTGGAGAAGGCGAGGCGGGAATGCGCGGTGCACCGCCAGGCGACCTATATGTATTTCTAGGCGTTGAAAGTCATAGAATTTTTGAGCGTGAGGCAGCGGATATATTTTGTCGCATCCCAATCCCCATGACCACAGCGACGATAGGGGGCTCAATTGAGGTGCCGACTATCGATGGAACGCGGGCAAAAATGAATATTCCTGATGGCACGCAGACTGGCCAGCAGTTTCGTCTTAAGAGTAAAGGAATGTCAGTACTAAATGGTAAAACCCGCGGCGATATGTATGTTGAAACATCTGTAGAGACGCCGGTTAATTTGACAAAAAAACAAAAAGAATTGCTGAAGGAATTTGAGAAATCCGGCGGTAAAAGTTCCCAAAGCCCACAGTCGGAGGGATTTTTCTCAAAGGTGAAGGAAATTTGGGAAGATTTGACGGATTAGAAATTTAGCGCAACTTTTTCTTTTTTTGCTTCCATATGCTACATCCCGCCTATCGGGAAGGATTTTTGATGTCCACAGACATGAAAATAGGAGTAGTTGGCGCCGCGGGACGAATGGGCCGGATGTTCATTCGTCAAGTAAACGAGACCGATGGCTGCGTTGTGTCCGGTGCGGTTGAAGCGCCGGGGCACGCTTTAATAGGCCAAGATATTGGCGTACTGGCCTCGGTTGGAGAGATCGGTGTAGCTCTCGGTGACGATGCTGGCACTATGATTGAAATTGCGGACGCTATTATTGATTTTACTGCACCAGCGGTTACCGCGAGTAATGCAATGATTTGCAAAGAAGCGGGTACCGCGTTGATTGCCGGTACTACGGGCCTCAACGACGATCAAAATGCTGCCATTCTCAAGGCGTCCAAGTCTGTTCCCATTGTTAGTGCCCCGAATATGAGTGTTGGTATTACCTTACTACTGGGTTTAACAGAACAGGTAGCGGGCCTGTTGGGCCCCGAATTCGATATTGAGATCGTCGAGATGCATCATCGTCATAAAGTGGACTCACCGTCGGGCACTGCCATTGGCCTTGGCGAAGCTGCTGCTGCCGGCCGGCAAGTAGCGCTGCGTAACGTTAAACAAGCGGTGCGCGACGGACACACTGGCGCACGAAAAAAAGGCGAAATTGGTTTTGCAACGCTGCGCGGGGGTGATGTTGTGGGTGATCACACTGTGGTTTTTGCAGGTGAAGGCGAACGCATCGAACTGACCCATAAAGCTGCATCCAGGGTAATTTTTGCAGGCGGCGCGGTGCGAGCTGCACTTTGGACGCGTGATAAGGCGCCGGGTTTTTATTCGATGAAGGCAGTGCTAGGGTTTGAGGATTAGAGTTGCCCTGGGGCCTATCGCTGAGCTTTTGTTGGTCCGACGAGCCAAATGCCTAACAGAATCATCGATAATGCGAGCAAGCTTTGCCAGCCGGGTGTTTCGTTTAGAAAAAGCATTCCCCAAAACACACCGGCAACCGGCACCAGATAGTTGCTCATCGCAAAAAATCCGGTGCCCGCCTGTAGAACTACAAAAAAGTATAGAAGCGTCGCGAGGCCTGTAGGAAAGATGCCAAGCCATACCACGGCAATGTAAGCCTCGGTCGTTGGGGCGATGTCAAAAGGCCAATCAAAAAAGACGGCAATCGGCAATGCGGTTATCGCTGCGGCGACCATCACACCAGTGCTTAATATCGAGATTGGGAGATCTGGCGCCCGGCGAGTCAAGACGGCAGCGATAGCAAAACATAGTGCACCACTGACGACCGAGAGTTCGGCGAATACATGATCGCCCAGCCCAGATAGGGCTGAAGGGCCGATAAGCAAAATAATGGCGGTAAACCCAGTCAAAACACCGGTCCATTTACGCAGATTCAATCGTTCTGCCGAATCGTTAAAAAAATGCGCTAAAATGACGGTGGCTACTGGCATTGCGCCCATAAGAATGGCCCCAACGCCTGATTCAATATGCTGCATGCCATAAAGAACAAGCAAAAAAGGCAGCGTATTGGCAACAAACCCTAATAATAAATAATAACGCCAGTGATCCCATTTTAGGGAAAGCTGGTTTCCCTTTAGCCGCATAAAAACCCATAAGATAAGCGCGGCGACGAGCAGTCGAGATAGTGCGGCGGTGGCAGGTGGTATCGATGCGACTGCAATTTTCAGCATCACAAAAGCCAAACTCCAAAACATTACCAAGGCAAAAAGCGCACCAAAATGTGTTAATCGCAAATGCTGCTTCATGTTGAGGTTAGAGACGATCGGCTTTGCCAATCGTGTAAAGCATCCTTTAATGCAAATGCCACTTGAAGCCGCTCTTCTGGCGTTAGAAATGTGCCGATGACCAGCGACCTGCCATGACTACGTAGCCGCAGTTTGCTATGGTGTTGCGGTGGTTCGTCCATCAACACTTGTAGCCAGGTGGGCTCCATCTTCCATTTCTGGACGCTGCCGTGGGGGCTAACACGAGTTATTTCCAATGCTTCCCGAGTGAGGCAGAGTTTTTCGTAAGCGTGCCCGGCTCGATAATTGGACCGAAACGCGACATATAGAACAAGTATTTCAATTCCACAAAAACCTAGTACTGGCCAAGCACCAATAATTAGAAAGACTGTTCCGCTGCAAAGGACAAAACCGGCTGCAACAAACATCAAAATTCGGAATCCCGCTGGGCTAAGGCTGCGGTTTGGCCGTAATGCAGCGGCAAAGTATACGTGATTAACGTCGAGTGTTTTTCCGGATGGGTTCATTCTGGTAGTCACTATCACCCTCAATTGACTAACTGTCTAGCGTTATCGGCTTATTCGGGCTTGGCGAGGATGGGCAAGGTTAGTAGTGTCTCACTTATGAAAAAAACCGATATTGAAGAATTTTTTCGGCGCCTAGAGGCGCAACGGCCGGACCCACAAGGGGAATTACATTACTTAAACCCCTATACACTTTTGGTGGCGGTGGTTTTGTCCGCACAAGCAACGGACACAGGGGTCAATCGGGCGACTAGGCCACTATTTGATAAAGTGGACACACCGGAAAAGATGCTCGCTCTGGGTGAACGCAAGCTCAAAAAATACATACAGACCATTGGTCTTTTTAATAGCAAAGCCAAGAATGTTATTGGTCTTAGCCAAATACTCATTGAAAAATACAATAGCGACGTACCCCGTGACCGTGAAGCCCTGCAAAAGCTTCCGGGCGTGGGGCGTAAGACGGCCAATGTGGTTTTAAACATCGCCTTTGGCGAACCGACGATTGCGGTCGACACACACCTATTTAGACTTGGTAACCGAACAGGTATGGCACCTGGAAAGACTCCTCTGGCCGTAGAAAAAAATTTTTTAAAGGCTGTGCCGGATCGTTATATGTGCCACGCTCACCACTGGCTGATTTTGCACGGCCGGTATGTTTGTAAGGCTAGAAAGCCTGATTGCGCAGCCTGCGTGGTTGAGGATCTCTGCCGGTTTAAAGAGAAGACGTTTTAGTGGAACCGCTGGCGTGTTTTTTTTTGGCGCGCCCCTGAAGGAGTTTTGCAAAACACCCTTGCTTGGGGCTCGTGCCAATACCGTCTCCGCGCACTTCGGCATGCTGTACTGTTTTGTCTATCGATTTACCATACATGAACAAATCAAATATGCAGGCTTTTGACCGATATTGCCAAATTTCCACTATCCTCTCGTGTCGAACGAAATCTGGTAGCCCAATGAGACCAATTAAGGACTCAGACTTTCGGCCTATAAATTCTTTTGCGTTTTTCTCATCAAGAGATGAAATGCCGAGCAAGGTGGTTGTTGATAGCACTAAGGATACGTTGCCAGGCTGATCATTTATGATTAAAGGCGAACTTGGGTTTTCGCTGAATTTCACCGGATCCAGAATTATACCTGAGCGTCCATCGGGGATTACTTCACAAGCGCTAATTAAAAAGGTAATGAGCAAAGCGCTGGTATAAAAAAGTCGTACTGATTTAAGCCACACGTTTAGGCGGCTCCCACACTTTCTTCGCTGCTTTCGTTTGCTCCTTCGGGCAGGACCTCGACGGTCCCAGCAATTTCACCACCTTGTTCGATTTCTAAAGCACGGTACCGGATTTTACCGGCAACCACGCCGGTACGGCGAATGATAAGGCGAGTTTTAGCGGTAAGTTCACCTTCGAAATGTCCCCGAATTTCTGCAGTGTCGATTTCGACTTTGCCCTTGAAATCACCGCTCTCGGTGACTTCGAACATACGAGTGCCGGTCAGCGATGCGTCGACCTGACCTTCTACTACTAGCGTATCACAAGCGGTGATTTCGCCCGATAGGCAAATTTCTTTGCCAACGACGAGCCTCTTTGACGCTTCGGGGTTATTCAGCGAAGCTGTGCCGCTCGAGCTAGGGATACTCACCACGCGTTTGGCAAACCCCTCGGGCAGTGCTGATGGTGTTTTTTGATCTGCGGCCATGGCGTCCCTCCGATGATTGTGTATCTTCATGCCCAAATTGAGCAATATACAGGCATGATTCATAGAGTACACGAGCCCAGAGTCAACATAAGTAGTATTTTCAAAACTAGCGGCCTTTAAGGTGCCATAAGTTTCGCTGTTAGCTATCGACCGAATGAAAAAAATGCACCATGAATGCAGTTGCAATGACTGGCGCTAGTAAATTGACGACCGGAATCGTCATTATAAAAAATAGCAAAACGCCTGCCAGCTGAATTCGACCGCGATGGCGTTTTCGAAGCTGTTCGGTTTCATTCGGATCGAGCCGGAGATTACTGACCAACTCAAAATATTCTCGTCCCGTCAAGTAGCCGTTGACAATGTAAAAGAGAATTAGATTGAGGGGTGGTATAAAAAATAGGACAACATAAAACGGGAGAGCGATGGTGTTTACCAATGAGACAAGGCAGGCAAACCTTAGTGTTGATTTGAAAATCTCTCTAGCGGGCTGTGCTCGGCCCTTTGGAAGGTCGGGGAAATGCTTTGCCTCTACTGCTTTCGCTGCATCTTCGAGGAAAAAACCAACAACTATAATCACAAGGCCCGGAAACAATAACATAGTGAGAAAGCCGATACCGCTGGCGAAGAGTAATCCGGAAATCCATTCAAAAGAGATGCCGAGGTAATCGAGAATACTTGCTAAGTAAGGTATGCTTTCAGCAGATATTTGGCTTAACAGATAAAAAAGCCCTATGGCAATCACTGTGAACACGATTACAGACCCTAAAACGCTGAAATACATTACGCGCCTAAGGGCTGGGTCTAGAAGTTGCCCAATCGTCTTAAGTAAGAACTTAATCATGAAGTATCATTACCGACGCGGGTGTTGCGTCGCAAGTTTGGGTTTCGGCTGTTCTTGCTGGTTTCTATAGCGTGTCTATACTCTCTCAGCCGGCATGACTTGAACTATCTATTTAACTGGAGAACACAATGACCACCTACGATCTGCTCGGAATAGGCAATGCGCTTGTGGATGTATTGGCGGAAGCGGACGACAAATTTTTAATGGAACGCGACTTGCCAAAAGGTGGCATGCAGCTCGTGGATGCCCATCAAGCGGACGGGTTGTTTGAGGTAATGAGGGCTCCTCATCAGGCGTCTGGCGGCTCTTGTGCAAACAGTATGGCAGGTTTTGCCTCGCTTGGCGGTATGGGTGCGTTTATTGGAAAAGTAAAGGACGATCCATTTGGGCGAGCTTTTAAAGAAGATATGGCGGCAATAGGCTGCACATTTGCCGGGACGCCGTCGGACGAAGGTTTGCCGACCGGCCGCTGCCTTGTGTTCGTTACGCCTGATGCCCAACGCACAATGGCCACACATCTGGGTGCGGCGTCTTTATTGGCACCTGAGGATTTAGATGAAGAGGTAATTTCTAATAGCAAAATTGTTTATGTAGAAGGATATTTGTTTGATCAGCCGGTGGCCCAGAAGGCCATATTGCGGGCAGCAAACCTTGCCCATATGGCAGGGAGATCTTTCGCTGTGACGCTGTCAGATAGCTTTTGTTTAGATCGGCATCGCGCTGCGTTTATTGATCTTGTTGAGCACCACACCGATATCTTATTTGCTAATGAACAAGAAATTATCAGCCTTTACCAAACAGAAAACTTTGAGGCAGCGCTGCGGCGTGCTGAGGGGAAAATAGGCATTGTCTGTGTCACCCGTGGCGAAAAGGGAGCTGTTATTCTCGGGAATGGTAAGCGAGTAGAGGTTGCCGCTGAGCCGGTTGAGAAATTGGTAGATACGACTGGCGCTGGTGACCAATTTGCGGCCGGATTTTTGTTTGGCCTAAGTCAGTCGATGGACCTTTTGGAATGCGGTAGAATTGGTGCGATAGCGGCGGCAGAGATTATCAGTCACTATGGAGCGCGGCCAGAAGAGAATCTCGCAGCCTTGGTTGCGGCAAAGCACGTTTAGGGGCCTCAGCGTGCTAGTATCGGCTCATCGAAGTTGGCGCGCGGCATTTGCGATTTATGGAGAAAAATCAGCGATTGCGCTCTTGTTTTTGGGGTTCTCCGCAGGGCTACCGTTTTTATTAGTATTTTCGACCTTATCCTTATGGCTGCGCGATGTGGGTGTAAGTCGGACGGCTATTGGGTTTGTTAGCTGGATTGGGATTACCTATTCAATCAAGGTGATTTGGGCGCCTGTTATTGACCATACACCGCTAATTGGTCTTTCGGGTCGCTTGGGTCGGCGTCGGGCATGGATGTTTTTTGCGATTGCTGGAATTGGGCTTGGACTTTCGGGGATGGCATGTGTCGACCCCTCTGCTTCGCCTGGGCTGTTAGTAGGGTTAGCGTTAATTGTAGCTTTTTGCTCGGCAACTCAAGATGTGGCGATTGATGCCTACCGGATAGAAATTGGATCTCCGGAAATGCAGGGCGCACTTGCTGCATCCTATCAGCTAGGTTACCGAATAGCTTTGCTCGTGGCTGGAGCCGGGGCGCTATATATTGCTGAATTGCAAAGTTGGTCCGTCAGCTATGCTGTAATGGCCGGGCTCATGATGGTTGGTCTTATAACGGTTTTGATCATTCCGGAACCGCAATCGAAGTCTGACAAAAATAATCCGACCGAGGGGCCGCCTACTCTCTGTGAATGGTTTGAGCGGGCGGTCGTTCAGCCCTTCAGTGAATTCTTTCGACGCGCGGGTCGGTTGGCTATTCCCATATTACTGTTCGTCGCGGTTTATCGTATCAGTGATATTTCTATGGGGGTGATGGCCAATCCCTTTTACATAGATCTTGGCTTTAACAAGGCTGAAATTGCCAATGTTACAAAAGTTTTTGGATTTGGCATGACGATCCTTGGCATCTTTCTTGGCGGCGTCTTGGTTGCGCGGTATGGAATAATGGGGCCGCTTTTGTTCGGTGCTGCCCTCATAGTTTTAGCAAATCTATTTTTTGTCCTTTTAGCTTGGGTGGGTCGCGATCTAACCTTGCTCGCCGCCGTTATCAGCGCGGATAATATTAGCGGCGGCCTCGCGGGTTGTGCGTTTATTGCTTACCTTTCTAGCCTGACGCGAACGCCTTACACGGCTACTCAATATGCATTGTTTAGCTCTTTGATGACACTACCAGGAAAATTGATCGGTGGGATTTCCGGTGTCGTGGTCGACGGGTCCGGATATATGATCTTTTTTTTCTACGCCGCCATGCTTGGATTACCGGCAATTTTTTTGTGCCTTTATTTGATGGTGCAACGAGGAGCGCCGGAGAAGCGCACATGATGTCTGCCACAATGAAAAATTCAGGGCCCATACTCTGAGGGCCGATGAGGTTTAGTGAAGATCCAATTTACAAATTATCATCGAAATTACATACAATTTGCCGTGTCATTAAAACCATATATTTTGACACCATTTACACCGGCACCTAGCGGTTGTGATTAGAGCGAACAACGTTAATTTCTGTCGAAGTGGTTGTTAGAGCGCTAGCGACTGCTTAGATCAGTAAAGCTCCCGCCCTCAAGGTGTAAGATAAATAGGGTAGTTTAGTTCAGTTTATGGAGTCATAAGCTGCAAAGGCTGCGGCTTGCACCAGGTCGTTGACGCGGCAGCCTAACTGAACAAACTGAACCGGCTTTGATAAACCCTCTAGCACCGGCCCGATAACTGTTCCGTCACCGAGTGCCTGAAGCAGTTTTGAAGATATGCTAGAGCTATGTAATTCCGGCATAACTAACACATTTGCTGGCCCCGATAAGCGGCAGAATGGATAGAGTCTTTGCATGAGATTAAAATCCAGAGCGGTGTCCACATTCATTTCACCGTCATATTCAAAATCTACTTTACGTTCGTCCAGCAAAGAAACCGCTTTGCGTACGCGCTCCATCTGGGACCGTTTCGGTTGGCCAAAATTAGAAAAGGATAAAAAGGCAACACGCGGTTCTTGCCCAATTTTACGTGCATAGTTCGCGCCGCCGCAGGCTATCTCGGCGAGCTCCTCGCTTGTCGGCAATTCATGGATGCGGCTATCTGCAATAAAGATTGTTTTTTCTTGGGCCATCATAATGGTAATGCCCATGGGACATTCGCCCTCTTTCGCGTCTATTACACGCGACACTTCCGAATACGCGACAGCAAAAGGCCGAGTAACACCTGTGACCATGCCGTCTGCGTCGCCGCAGGCGACCATACATGCGCCGAATATATTTCGATCTTGATTAACTAGTCGCGCACAATCGCGAAACAGAAACCCGCGTCGTTGTAGGCGCCCAAAAAGGTAATCAGAATAAGTGGTTTTATCAGTACTTAAAGCCGCATTGTGAATTTCTAAATCTGCAGTACCTTCAATGCCAAGGGACGCCATAGTTTCCTCGACACGTTCCGCGCGACCCAAAAGAATGGGTTCGCCATACCCTGCGTTTCGGAAGGCTAATGCTGCGCGAATGACGCGTTCTTCTTCACCTTCAGCAAACACAATTCGCTTTTTCTCTGCTCGAACACGTTGGAAAATAAATTGCAATTTTGACGTAGTCGGGTCCAGGCGTGCTGACAATTGCTGACGATACCCATTCATATCGGCAATCGGTTTACGCGCCACTTTGCTGTCCATCGCTGCTTGAGCAACCGCAGGCGGGATGGCAGAAATCAATCTTGGGTCAAAGGGTACTGGAATGATATATTCTGGCCCATAGCGCAGTCTTCTGCCGCCATAGGCTGCATCAACTTCGTCCGGCACGTCTTCACGCGCCAATGCTGCTAAAGCCTGGGCAGCCGCAGATTTCATTTGGTCATTGATCGTTGATGCGCGAACATCCAGCGCGCCCCGAAAAATATAGGGAAAGCCAAGCACATTATTAATCTGGTTTGCATAATCTGAGCGCCCAGTCGCCATAATGGCATCGTCGCGGATCGCAGCAACCTCCTCGGGTGTAATCTCAGGGTCTGGATTGGCCATGGCAAAAATAATTGGCTTGTCCGCCATGGATTTTACCATTTCGGCAGATACTGCTCCTTTAACGGAGAGGCCAAACAAAACATCTGCATTCTTAACTGCGTCGGCAAGCGACCGTGCTTCGGTAGGAACCGCGTGCGCCGACTTCCATTGGTTCATGCCGTCTTCACGGCCTAGATAGATAACACCTTTGGAATCGCAGAGAACAACGTTGTTATGGGGTACGCCCATAGATTTTATAAGTTCTATGCAGGCAATGGCAGACGCGCCGGCACCATTTACCACCATATTAATGTCTTTCATTTTGCGCCCTGTTAGATCTAGGGCGTTGATCATGCCGGCTGCGGCAATTATTGCTGTACCATGCTGATCGTCGTGAAATACGGGCACATTAAGCTCTTCGCGTAATTTTTGTTCGATGATGAAACATTCCGGCGCTTTGATATCTTCGAGATTAATGCCGCCAAAAGCGTTGCCGATGAGGCGCACGCAGGAAATGAAATCATCTACGTCCTCAGTTTCGACCTCAAGGTCGAAGCCATCGATATCAGCGAATCGCTTAAAGAGCACCGCCTTTCCTTCCATAACAGGTTTTGAGGCCAAGGCTCCAATATTACCGAGCCCCAGAACGGCAGTCCCGTTAGAAATGACAGCAACCATGTTGCCTTTAGACGTGAAATCGTAGGCAGTGTCTGGGTTTTTTTCGATTTCCAGGCAAGGTACGGCAACGCCCGGCGAATAAGCGAGTGATAGGTCGCGTTGTGTTGTTAGTGGCTTAGTAGCACGTAAAGCAATTTTCCCGGGTTGGCCGCGAGTGTGGAAGTCAAGTGCTTCTTGGTCAGTGATTTTTGTATCAGACATTGTTGTGAGATGCCGCCCTTTGTTTTATTTTTGCTACTGGACCGCACCGGTTGAGCGAGGGCCAGTTATCGAAATTAGTTTGACACGAAGCGATGCACCTGGCTAGCACTGCTATCAGGTAAATGTTGTCTTAATAATAACTACGCGGCTCTAGTCAATGAGTTCAATAGCGCGGATAATCGAAGGTAGCTGTTTAATAAAATATATATTTTTTAAAGGCTGATTGTAACCGTGGTCACCTATCCTGCAGAAAGCAAAAAAACAGCGCAGCCCATAAAGAGTGGCCCGGCAAAGCCAGGGAAAGGCTCTCCAGCCACGCCAATGATGGTGCAATATTTAAAGCTCAAGGAAGCCTATTCCGATTGTTTGTTGTTTTACCGTATGGGCGATTTCTATGAGATGTTTTTCGATGATGCGGTCGCAGCCTCTGCAGCTTTGGATATCACGCTTACGAAACGAGGCACTCATAAGGGCGAAGATATTCCTATGTGCGGCGTTCCAGTTCATGCCGCGGATGGTTATTTAGCCCGGCTTATAAAATTGGGCTTCCGTGTCGCTATTTGCGAGCAGATGGAGGACCCTGCTGAGGCTAAAAAGCGGGGATCTAAAAGTTTAGTGCGGCGGGATGTAGTTCGGTTGGTGACCCCGGGGACGCTGACCGAAGATAGCCTGCTAAATGTACGTGCAAACAATTACTTAGCTGCCCTTGGTCGTGCCGGTAGTGAACATGCTTTGGCGTGGCTTGATATTTCGACAGGGGAATTTTTTCTCCAGACCATCAACCCGTTTTTACCTGCCTCACTCTCAGCCATGCTCGCTCGCGTTGGGCCTGGCGAAATATTAGTTCCTGAAAAGATCTATCAAATTGAATCCTTTCAAATGATTTGGTCTGAATGGGAGAGCGCTATCGTACCGCTGCCTGATAGTCGGTTTGACTCGACGAATGCCATTCGGCGACTCCAGCTTCTATTTGATGTTTCTACGATGGATTCTTTTGGTGATTTTTCACGCGCCGAACTGGCTGCAGCCGGAGCATTATTGGATTATGTGGAACTCACCCAGGTTGGTGAAATGCCCCATCTATCGGCACCGAAGAGCTTGACAACTGGTGCGATGATGGAGATTGACACGGCGACGCGGCGCAACCTTGAGCTCAGCGTAACTCTTTCTGGGGACCGGCAAGGTAGTTTGTTGGCGACGATTGATGAAACCGTTAGTGGGTTAGGCGCAAGATTGTTGGCTTCTCGCCTAAATGCACCGGTGACAGATAAAGAAATTATTTCGGACCGGCTTGATGCGGTAAGTTGGTTTTTAGAGAAGTCGAATGTTAGGGATAGCGTTCGGGCCGCTCTGCTTAAATGTCCCGACTTTGAGCGGGCCCTATCGCGTGTTTCGGTCCATAGGGCAGGGCCTCGCGATATTGCCGTAATTCGTGATGGCCTGATGGCTGCGAGTGAAATGGTGGTGATATTACGTGACTATTCAGACACTGTTCCAACCGGCTTGACAGGGGCGCTCGCCTTGCTCGGCAAACACGGTCCATTGGTTTGCCTGCTGCAGCGTTCCCTTGGCGACAATCTGCCGCTAAACGCACGGGATGGTGGTTTCATCGCTGAGGGGTATTCCTCGGAGCTAGATGAACTGAGAAAAATAGGCGGTGAAGGCAGGCGATTAATTGCTAGTTTGGAGGCAAAGTATAAGGAACAGACTGGTGCCGAAACACTGAAAATCAAAAACAACAATGTGCTGGGCTATTTTATTGAAGTTTCTACGCGTCAGGCAGAAAAAATAGGTGATGACTTTATTCACCGACAGTCCATGGCTAATGCTATGCGGTTTTCCTCGACTGAGTTGGCAGAGTTAGCGCGTCGAATATCGGAGTCTGGTGAACGTACAAAGTTATTAGAGCTCGAAATCTTTGACGAGTTGGTTCATAAAGTTGTTGCAAAAAGTCAAACTATCAGCCTCGAAGCGTCTGGGCTTGCTGCACTGGACGTGGCCGCAGCCTTAGCAACACTGGCGGTGAATCGCCGCTATTGCCGCCCCAAAGTTGTAGATGGCACCACATTCAGTGTGATTAAGGGGCGTCATCCAGTTGTTGAGGCGGTTTCGCATGCTGACGATCAAACAGCCTTTGTCGCCAATGATTGTAATTTAAATGATGCACAGCGCTTGTGGTTGGTGACAGGGCCGAATATGGCCGGCAAAAGCACATTTCTTCGGCAAAACGCCTTGATAGCTATTATGGCCCAAATTGGTAGTTTTGTGCCCGCAGAAAGTGCTGAGTTAGGCATTATTGATCGTTTGTTCAGTCTCGTAGGGGCGGCTGACGACCTGGCCCGGGGTAGGTCCACCTTTATGGTTGAAATGGTCGAAACCGCTTCGATTCTTAATCAAGCTACTGAACGGTCATTTGTTATTCTCGATGAAATTGGTCGCGGTACCGCAACTTTCGACGGCCTGTCGATTGCGTGGGCTGCGGTTGAGCATGTGCATGAGAACAATAAATGTCGCGCCCTTTTTGCTACTCATTATCACGAGTTAGTGGCCCTTTCCAAACGTCTTGACGCGCTGAGACCGTTCACGATGCGAGTTAAGGAATGGGAAGGCGATGTTATTTTCCTTCATGAAATTTCTGCGGGTGCCGCCGACCGATCTTATGGAATTCATGTTGCAAAACTAGCAGGTTTACCAGAAACCGTTATACGCCGTGCTGAACAAGTGTTGGTTGCTTTAGAACAGGGCGAGCAATCGAGCGGTGTCACCAAATTGAAAAATGACCTGCCACTTTTTGCTGCGATGGCCGAACCTCCGCAGTCACGTGAGAATAGGCGGTCTGAGGTAGAAAGCTGTGTTGCATCTATCAATCCAGATGAGATGAGCCCGCGTGATGCTCTAGAATTTCTCTATAAACTTAAAAAAATCACGGTTGATGGTTCAGCGTAATTAGCCATTTCGTTTTAGTTTTTTGGGTTTTGCTTGCATTGGACCGTTACCTAGCGCAATTCTCTAAACATGGAAGTTGTTAAAAATCGCCGCGCGATTATCGATCGCCTCGCATTTCAGGAGGCGGCTGTCGACTTGATTGAAGCTTATGGCGTCGAAGAAAAGGGGCGGAATGGTCTGTTTGCCCTATACAAACAGCAAATTAACCAAGGTTATGCAGAAATAGAAGGGCGGTTTGCGGAAGACCAAAACGGAGCGGTTGCGGTGAAAAGCCACTGCTTCCTGATCGATCAGCTTATTCGCGTAATTTATGATATCGCCGCAACTTATTTTTATCCTGCTCCAAATCCAACCGCAGCGGACCAACTTTGTATTATTGCATACGGTGGTTATGGGCGTGGCGAGCTGGCGCCGAAATCTGATTTAGATTTGTTGTTTGTGCTGCCCTACAAGCAAACGCCACGCGGTGAACAGCTGGTCGAACACATTCTTTATATGTTGTGGGACTTGAGTTTTAAGGTGGGGCACGCGACTCGCTCAATAGACGAAAATATACGCCAGGCAAAGAAAGACATTACGATCCGGACAGGTCTTTTAGAATCCCGCTTTGTTTGGGGTGAGCAGGCTTTATATCAAGAGTTGCGGCAACGTTTTTTTAAGGATGTCATTAAAGGGACCGGACCAGATTTCGTTGAGGCGAAGTTGGCTGAGCGCGATGAGCGTCATGAACGAATGGGAAACTCACGCTATGTGCTTGAGCCTAACATTAAAGATGGCAAAGGCGGGCTGCGCGATTTACAGACACTATTTTGGATTTCTAAATATCTTTACAAAGTGACCGATGTGGGTCGGCTGGTTGACAAAAAAGTGTTTACCACGAGAGAAGTTCGCTTGTTTGACAAAGCACAGCAATTTCTCTGGACTCTAAGGTGTAACCTTCATTATGTGACTGATCGCGCGGAAGAGCGTCTTACTTTCGATGTGCAGCCGCTATTGGCGGAACGTATGGGCTACACGGATCATGCGGGCACATCTGGCGTTGAGCGGTTCATGAAACATTATTTCTTGATTGCAAAGGATGTGGGCGACTTAACACGTATCTTTTGCGCCGTCCTTGAGGAGCGTCATCAACGTCGAAGTATTTTCCAAATGCCAGCGCTGTTCCAACGGGAAATTGAGGGGTTTGAGGTCAATCGTGGGCGCCTTGCTGTAAAGTCGCATACGCATTTTACCGAAAAGCCAATCGATATGTTACGGTTGTTTGAAATTGCTCAGCGGCATGATTTGGATATTCATCCAACCGCGCTGCAATTGATACGGCGCAATCTTACCCGCATTGACAATAGTGTTCGCCGCGACCCCGAGGCTAATCGTTTGTTCCTGGCGATGTTAACATCCAAAGAAGACCCCGAGACTACTTTGCGGAGGCTGAACGAAGCAGGGGTTTTAGGCCGGTTTTTGGTCGACTTCGGCCGTGTAGTGGCACAGATGCAGTACGATATGTACCACGTCTACACCACTGATGAGCATACCATAAGGGCCATTGGAATATTAAATCGGATTGAAAATGGTGACCTCAGGGATGAACATCCACTTGCTAGTGAATTAGTCCACAAAGTCTTGTCGCGTGAGGTTTTGTATATAGCCGTTTTATTGCACGATATAGCGAAGGGCCGGAGCGGCGATCATTCCGAAATTGGCGCTGAAGTGGCCCAAAAACTCTGCCCGCAGTTAGGTTTTTCGCCAGAACAAACTGAAACGGTTGCCTGGTTAGTTCTGAACCACTTGTATATGAGTAATGTATCATCGAAGCGGGATCTAAGTGACCCAAAAACAATTCTAGATTTTGTCGAAGTGGTCCAATCTCCGGAAAGACTGCGATTGTTGCTTTGCCTGACAGTTGTAGATATCCGTGCTGTGGGGCCTGGGCGTTGGAATAATTGGAAAGCTACTTTGTTGCGGGATCTGTATAGCCGTGCGGAATCTGTAATGTCCGGAGGTTTGGCGATTGAAGGCCGGGATGCACAGGCACAGGCGGCCTTGGGACAGTTACAAGAAGCGTTATCCCAATTGAAATGGGCTACTGAGGATATCGCAATCCATAGCCAACGCGGGCATCCGGCTTATTGGGCCTGCTATGACCACGAAACGCTCGTTCGGCATGCTTCTTTTATTAGAGAAGCCGAAGTGAAAGGTATGCCAATTGCGCTTGCCAAAGAGGTCAATATGGAGAGAGGAGCAACGGAAATCACGATTTACGCTGGGGATCATCCTGGGCTATTTAGTCGAATCGCTGGTGCGCTAGCGGTTTCCGGCGCTAATATTGTAGATGCAAAAATTAATACGCTTTCTAATGGCAAGGCACTTGATAGCTTTCTAATTCAAGACACTGATGGGGGAGCCTTCGCTCGTCCCGACAAGTTGGCTAGGTTATCTGTTTTTATTGAGCAAGCACTTCATGGGGAACTTGAAACTAAAGCCGAGATAAAAAAACGGCAAAATCAGCCGCGCCGTCTTCAGGTTTTTACAGTAGAGCCTCGGGTGTTGGTTGATAACAAGGCCTCCAACCGCTACACGGTTATCGAAGTCAATGGCCGTGATCGCCCAGGACTCTTGTATTTCGTTACCCAGGCGCTGTATCGCTTAAGCCTTCAGGTGCACGCTGCGAAAATCGCAACGTTTGGCGAACAGGTGGTAGACGTGTTTTATGTCCAAGATATTTTTGGTACTAAAGTAGATCAATTGGGGAAAATTGAGAACGTGCGCGCTGTTATCCTGGCTGCGTTGAATGCAGCTGATAGCTTGGCGGCTAATCCAGTGCCTATCTCGAAAACAGCATAAAATAGAATAAAGGGTATCAATTTGGCCCTTAGAGACCCTTAATGACTAGTAAATCGTTGAAAATTGACAAAAACGATCAAAATTTGTTTCTACAATAAATTCCGAAGCGAAATGCCTAAGTCAGATACTAAAATAACAGGATCGCCCAAAATGTTATATCGCGCGATATTTGCGCTGGGCGGATGGACAATGGCGAGTCGCATTTTAGGGTTTTGCAGAGATGTTCTGGTCGCTGGCGTCATTGGCGCGGGAATGATCGCCGACGCCTTCTTTGTAGCTTTTAAGTTTCCTAATTTTTTTCGGCGGTTATTTGCGGAGGGCGCTTTCAATGCTGCATTTGTACCGTTGTTTTCCCAACGTTTAACTCAGGAAGGCCGTTTTTCTGCAAAATTGTTCGCTGAGCAAGTGGCGAGTATGCTGGTTAGTATTCTTGCGGCGTTCACGCTTCTTGCGCTTCTATTGATGCCATGGCTCATGCTTTTGATAGCACCTGGATTTAGTGAACAGCCAGAAAAATTTCAATTGGCGGTAGAGCTTACGCGGTTAACCTTTCCGTACCTATTGTTTATGGCGCTTTTATCACTGTTAGGCGGGATGCTTAATGCGTTGGACCGGTTTGCAGCTACTGCGGCGGCACCGATTTTGCTGAATATTATTATGATAGCTGTCCTTTTGATGGTGCGCGTTGGGATTTTAGCAGCTCCAGGCCAAGCACTTGCCTGGGGTGTTTGTTTGGCCGGCGCGGGGCAATTTATATGGTTGGCTATTGCATGTCACCGGGCGGGCCTTATGATCCGCCTTCCTCGGCCACGCTTGACACCTGGCGTCAGACGGCTGCTCATATTAATGGTGCCAGGAATTATCGGAGCTGGCATAGTACAAATTAATTTGGTGGTTGATATTATATTAGCGACATTGTTGGCGGAGGGATCGGTTTCTTGGCTTTATTACGCAGACCGGATCAACCAGCTTCCGCTGGGGGTGGTAGGAATTGCCGTTGGCGTCGCTTTATTGCCTATGCTGAGCCGACAATTAAACGCAGGTGAAACGGACGCAGCAATGAATACCCAAAACAGGGCTATCGAGTTTTCGCTCGTTCTTTGCATACCAGCGGCGGCGGCGCTGGCGGTATTGGCGGAGCCTATTGCTACGGTGCTATTTCAACGGGGGCAATTCTCTACCGAAGATGCGAAAGCGACTGCGCAGGCTCTTGCAGCTTTTGCGTTCGGGTTGCCTGCGTTTGTCTTGATAAAGGCAGTTGTTCCAGGGTTTTTTGCGCGCCAAGATACTGCGACGCCGGTCAAAATAGCGGTTGTAGCCATGGTGGTTAATATTGGCCTAGCGATGATATTGATGCAGTTTTTGGCTCACGCCGGGATCGCATTGGCGACAGCCTTATCCGCTTGGTTGAATGTCTTAGCGTTGGGCGTTGTGTTAATTCGGCGCGGCCACTTCCAGGCGGACGGCCAATTAAAGAGCCGTTCTACGAAAGTCATTGTGTCGGCTGCAATTATGGCGGCGGGGTTGTGGTTTGGTGCTGATCAGATGCGAGCTATTTTTGAGTCGACCGAGCTAATTCGTGCGGTTGCGCTGACCTCTCTTGTGGCTGGCGGTCTAATTTTGTTTTTTGGCTGCGCACAACTGACCGGAGCGATTCGAATCGCAGACCTAAAATATGCCCTAAGACGCAGTTAAATTGACGGATGTTCGCATCACCTTTCGGCTTATTTAGTATTTGGAGGGCACCTAATGGTCAGGCTGAGTGATTTATCCGAAAAAGAAGCTAAACATCTCTTAGCGCTAGAGTGCCCACAATTTTCTGATAGCCCGTTCGCGGGGGCTCCAGAGCTTAAGGGTGCGAGAGTCGCGCTGATCACTTCTGCTGGCTTGTCGAGGCGTGATGACTCCACTTTTCATCCCGGTGCGACTGATTACCGTGTTATCCCGGGCGACATTGCTTCAGGGGATTTATTGATGAGCCATGTATCTGCTAATTATGATCGCACTGGGTTTGTCCAGGATCTTAATGTTGTGTTCCCTATCGACCGTCTAAGAGAGATGGAAAACGATAAGGCGATAGGGTCTGTGGCAGACTATCATTATTCTTTTATGGGGGCGACAGAACCCGAGGCCTTAGAGGAAAGTGCGCGCGAGCTGGCGGGTTTTCTAAAAGAAGATAAGGTCAATGCAGTTTTCCTTACTCCGGTGTGACCAAACTGTACGCGCGCCGTTGGTGGGCTGGCTCGATATATTGAAGACGAAGGCATAGCGACTGTGCTGATTAGTTTGGTTCGCGAACATACTGAGCAAATGAACCCCCCTCGCGCACTTTGGGTCCCATTTGATTTGGGCCGCCCTATGGGCGCGCCGAATGAGCCGGGTTTTCAGCGCCGCGTATTAGAATGCGGCCTCTCTCTTTTATCAGAAAAAAGCGGCCCGGTACTTGCGAGTTTTCCGGATGATGCGCCGAGCAGCAAGCTCGAAGATCCGTCTGACTGGGTTTGTCCGGTCAACCTTGCGCCGATCGATTCTGATACCATTGTTAGTAGTTTACGCGCTCAGCTGGAACAGGAAATGACGTCGCTGCAGCCTTGGCACGATCTCCAAGTGGAGCAAAAGTGTCGCACAACCGTAGGCGTTGCCACTGCCAACATTCGTGACTCGGCAAAACTTATTGCTAATTTTATCGAAGACACTAGCATTGTTAGTCCTTGTGACGACCGTCCTTTGGCATTGATGTTGAAATACAGTGCGGAAGATTTAAAAGCGTGGTATTTCGAGGCTGCAACGGCGCAGCCGGGTGGCTCTGGCAGCGAGCTCGTCGATTGGTTTTGGAAGGCGACCGTTGCCGGGAAGTCTTTGCTGCAGTTAGCATCTTCCATGCGTGCTTGTGAGAATAAGTCGCTTCGAGCGGTGGGTGCCAAGAGTATTGTGCCGCGCGCTTACGAATCTTTAGTGCCTTAGGGAGGTTAGCCTTTGGTTCGTTTGAAGGACATGGGTGCGCTTGATGCTCGGCATTTGCTTGAGAAAGAGGTTCCGCATTTTGAGACTGAGCCGTTTGTTGGAGGCCCGGCGTTGGCAGAGCGACGCCTTGCAGTTATTACTACTGCAGGTTTGCATCGCCAAAATGACAAAAACTTTTTCCTAGAAGATACAGGCTACAGGGTCCTGCCGGGTGATATTGATCTCAACGATATAGTTATGAGCCACACGTCGGTGAACTATGATCGTATCGGGTTCCAACAAGACGTCAATGTTGTCTTTCCGCTCGACCGGCTCCGGGAGTTGCGGGACAAAGGTGAAATAGGATCCTTGGCCGATTACCATTATTCCCTCATGGGGGCCGGTTGGTTGCCTCATGAGATAGAGCCTACCTGCGCCGAGCTAGCGGGTTTCCTAAAGGAAGACGGCGTTAATGCAGTGCTGCTTGTGCCCGTCTGACCTAATTGCACCCGCGCCGTTGGCGCAGTAGGTCATTATTTGGAAGAACGAGGGATTGCTACGGTGAGTATTAGTTTGGTGCGTGATAATACAAAACGTATTCGACCTCCCCGTGCACTTTGGGTTCCTTTCGAACTAGGACGCCCATTCGGCGCGCCGAATGAACCCGTCTTTCAAACTAAAGTTTTGAGGTCGGTCCTCGCGTTATTTGAGCGCGTAGATGGCCCGGTTATATTGGATGACTTCGACGAAGATCCTCCAAGTGGCTATTCATATGACCAAGTCGGTTCGACTTGTCCGATAAGTTTTTTGCAGGCACGAGCAGAAACGGACGCTAGTATTTTGCAGCTAGTTTTAGATGAAATTGACCGTTTGAGGCCTTGGTATAATCTGGCGGTTGAAAAGCGAGGTCGGACAACATTCGGCGTGGGCAAGCTGGATATTGTTGATGCAGTTCGGTTTATTGCTGGGTTTCTTGATGGAACGCCGGATAATCCGCGTGATAACATTACTCTGGGTGAGGCACTGAGGTTTACCTCCGAAGATGTTAAAACGTGGTATTTCGAGGCAGCCACTGCACAGCCTGGCGAGACTAATAGCCGGGCGGTGGCCGATTGGTTTTGGGGAGAAACTTCGGCAGGTCAGTTGTTTTTAGAGGTTTATCCGAGAATTATTGAAAATACAGATAAAGGCGTGCACCGGGTTGCAAAAAGTCAATTTATTCCGCGTGCGCAAGAACACAGGCTGTCTTAATCGCAAAGCTTGACCCGCTTTTAAGCAACCGCCATAACCCGATATAACCAGTAACCAACAGCCCGCGTGTCCAAAGCGAAAGGGTCGCAACTATGAAACGTGTATTTTCCGGCGTCCAGCCTACCGGTAATTTGCACCTTGGTAATTATCTCGGTGCTATTCGCAATTGGGTAGCGTTGCAGGAGGACTACGAATGCATTTATTGCGTTGTTGATCAACACGCGATTACAGTTTTTCAGCACCCGGCGGAGCTGACTGCGAGTACGCGCGAAGTTGCGGCCGGTCTGATAGCAGCGGGGATAGACCCGGAAAAACATATTTTATTTAATCAAAGCCAAAACCCTGACCATGCAAACCTTGCTTGGGTTTTTAATTGCATCGCCCGTCTTGGTTGGTTGAACCGAATGACGCAATTCAAGGAGAAGGCGGGTAAGCATCGTGAGAATGCATCGGTTGGTTTGTACGCCTATCCAAATTTAATGGCGGCAGACATTCTTGCCTATAAGGCAACCCATGTACCTGTCGGGGAAGATCAGAAGCAGCACTTAGAGCTAGCGCGTGATATTGCGCAAAAATTCAACAATGATTTTAAAACTAATATATTCCCGCAGCCCGAACCGTTGATTCTAGGCACCGCAACCCGGGTCATGTCGTTACGTGATGGTACTAATAAAATGTCGAAGTCGGACCCTTCTAAATATAGCCGAATCAACCTTACGGATACGGCCGATGATATCGCACAAAAAATTCGCAAGGCCAAAACTGACCCTGAGCCGCTCCCTTCTTCTGCAGATGGGTTGGCCGGGCGGCCGGAAGCACAAAACTTAATCGAGATATTTGCAGCACTCAGTAACGTGAGCCGTGACGACGCGTTGGCCGCGAATGCTGGCAAGCAATTTTCTAAATTTAAGGAAGAATTGACCGATCTGGCAGTTTCAGTCCTGGGGCCGATCAATACTGAGATGCAGAAACTGGTTTCGGATGACACTTATATTGATGATGTGCTGGCAAAGGGGGCTGAGCGTGCTCGAGCGATTTCCGAGCCGATTATGGCGGATGTTTTCAAAACCATTGGGTTTGTGGCACCCTAGCGGTTAGTTCCTTTGCGCTTGACCTATTGGCTACGAGTCCCCATTTCTACTGTAGTATAAAGGCTTAATTTGGGAAAAGGAGAGCTAGATGTTTATTCAAACCGAAGCGACGCCAAATCCTGCTACAATGAAATTTCTACCGGGACGAACCGTATTAGAAACCGGCACCGCAGATTTTACCGATGCCGCCGTTGCGGAGACCCAATCTCCGTTAGCGGCAAAACTTTTTGGCGTCGATGGCGTAGAGGCTGTTTTTTTTGGAAATGATTTTATTACCGTGACCAAGAACGAGGCAAAAGAATGGCATGTTCTGAAACCTTCCGTATTGGGTGCTGTAATGGAGCATTTTACTGCTGGCGACTCGGTAATGAATGAAAGTACCGAGGCGCAAAGTGTTAACACCGCTTCTGAGGATGATGATGAGGTTGTTGGGCAGATCAAAGAGCTAATTGATACGCGAGTACGTCCAGCCGTTGCCATGGATGGTGGTGATATTGTCTTTGAGAGTTTTGATGACGGCATCGTGTATTTGCAGATGCAGGGCGCCTGTGCTGGATGCCCAAGCTCAACCGCGACACTCAAAATGGGTATCGAAAACATGCTTAAACATTATATTCCTGAAATTATCGAGGTTCGCGCAGTCGCACTTTAGGGTGAGCTAGAACGGTCAGGTACGAAATACTGCATGCCGAACCATCGCCATCTGCCGTTGGTGCCCGGCATTGTACAATTTATTCTAGAACGGCCCGCGGCAAAGGGCTGTGCAAATCGGATTTCGATGCGGCTTTTTCCCAAATGCTGTAACACCAACTTACCGAAAGCCGAATGATAACAGGCAAGACGTTCTAATCCAGAAATGTTTGCTGCCACAGTGAAACCAAAACTAGGCGGATTAGTTACTGCTGGCAGCAACGGGTTTGGCGGCGTGATATCGAACGTGGGTAAAGGTTGCGCATTGATGAGGGTGTGGAATCTGCTTACACCCCCATATGTATTATTTAAGGAAAAACGCGGTAGAAAAAACCGGTCGGTTCGTCGGTGCATGACGCCGGAGTGTTGGCCGAAAGCTATCTTGTATCCCGCCATTTGTGCAGCAATCTGTGCCTTCTTACTTGCTTGCCCATATGGGTATGCGAAAGAATAAGGTTTGACGTTAAGTTTTTTGAGCAATAAATCCGCGGCGGTTCTGATTTCCCTTTGAATATCTTTCGTGTTTTGAGTTGCCAGTCGGGCAAGCGTATGAGTTTTCGCGCCGATATTTACGCCACTATCGGCCATTTTTTTTAGTTGATTCCAAGATAAGTATCCTGCCTGACCTTTATCGACAGGACGCGTGGTAACAAATATCGTGAACGGGAGGCCGGCCTCTTTCAGCATTGGCCAGGCGTGTTTGTACACTGATTGGTAGGCATCATTCATAGTAATGATTATGGTTCGGTCGGCGATTGGTATTTTTTCAGTGAGGGCTTCGACGAGTTCTGGCAGAGGAATAACATTATAGGCGCCGGACTTAAGCTCTTTGATATGCGCAGCTAATTTTTCCACGGTCAGAGAGGTGGTTGGATGTTTTTCATCTGCAAACTTGTGATACATAAGTACAACTGCAGAGTCTGCACCTTGCGCTACGGCTAGCGGGGCTGAGGCAAATAAACCGAATAGGAAAACGAACCTAATTGTCAAAGAGGCACAGTTTTTGAGCCAGCTAACTTTCATGATTTCCGTAACGTAATTAAAATTTAACTTCGGCATCGGGTTTATCTCACTCATCTGCTTGCTGACCAAGAGGCATTGCCTTTATGAGGGATTTTTTAATTTGGTTAAATCGCTAAATATTTTAGCCTTAGACAGTGCTGCAAGTGCCTGTTCCGTTGCAATAACTATAAATAGCAATGTGTACGCCGCTCGCTTTGAAGTTATGGAGCGCGGTCAAGCCGAAGCGTTGGCGCCAATGGTGGCTTCAGTTATGGAGGAGGCTAGCCAAACCATGCCCCGCGGCTTTGCCGATTTAGATGCGGTCGCAGTGACCGTTGGGCCTGGTACTTTTACGGGCATACGACTGGGGCTGGCAATGGCAAAAGCGATTGCTCTTCCGCACAAGATACCGGTAATGGGGCTAAGCACATTTGATGCAATACGATTTGGTATCGATCAAAAAAACGGTCCTTTAATTGCTGTGATTGAAACTAAGCGGAATGATTTCTATTTGCAAATGTTCGATCGCAGGGGGGCGGAGATGACCAAAGCAGCGGTGCTTAATGCTGCAGAAGTATTATCGATGTTACCGCCGGGGCCGATAGTTGGCGTTGGCGACGGTGCTGGGCGCCTTGGTAAATTTTTGGCGGCAAAGGGGTATGGAGGGTTCTATGTAGCTGACGAGTCCCCACCAATTGCGGAAAACTTTGTTGGACTTGCGTTAGAGCGTTTTCAATTTAAGGAAATTGGAGCCCCTAAGCCGATTTATTTAAAAGCGCCGAGCGTCACTTTGCAGCCTGACCATTTAAAATGAAGAAACCTGCTGAGGGACGCATTATCATTAACGAGGCAGGCCGGGGTCTTTGGCCGATACTGGCGGAAATTTTCGGCCAAAGTTTTGATGAGCCTTGGCCGCTAGCATCGATAAAGAATCTGATGGCGCCCACGGGATGTTGGGCACTTATTGCCGAGTTTGCGAACGATGAGATTTTATATCCCTGCGGTTTCGCCCTGGCGCGTGCGGTTGGTGAGGAGGCGGAGCTCTTAAGCATGGGAGTTATACCGGAGTTCCGCCGTCGCGGGGTCGCGAGTTCCATTATGAGGGCTTTAGCGAGCCAAGCGTTACATAGAGGGGCAAGAGCAATTTTTTTGGAAGTCGGTGTCGACAATTTTCCGGCAAAGCACCTTTATCGGATGTCAGGATACGTGGAAGTTGGGCGCCGGGAAAACTACTATCGACGTGCTAATCGTGAATTAGTTGATGCTCTTGTAATGAAAGTTGTGCTGTAAAAATGGATTATTAGCTATGGTAATCGGACAGTATCCATCGCTTGATGTTTATCGACATTGCTTGTTACAATGTTTATTCAAGACAATCTTAGATGAATAGTAGGTGTTGATTCATCATAATTGTCAGGTTAACGTCATAAAGCTGAGAATTAAATAATTCAGCCAATAGATCCATCGGTAGTGTTGCCGGTGATAAGTCACACAAGTGGCAAAAACAAAAACAGGGGCAATCAACAATGACCGATTCTTCATCTACTGAGGTCAAACGCGAAGATCTTCTTGGTTATACCTCGGAGATAACGTCGGCACATGTTTCCAATAATACAGTCGCACTATCCGACCTGCCGGGATTAATTGAACAAATTTATAAGACGCTGGCGACGATCGGCGGCGTTGATGGTGGTGCTTCTGACCGGCCAACACCTGCGGTGCCTGTCAAAAAATCTATTACCCCCGACTTTATTGTGTGTTTAGAAGATGGCAAAAAGCTGAAAATGCTAAAGCGCCATCTAAAAACCGCATATGATATGTCGCCGGAGGAATATCGCGAACGTTGGGGCTTATCTCCAGATTACCCTATGGTCGCGCCAAACTATGCGAAACAGCGGAGCCGATTGGCCAAAGAGATTGGCTTGGGTACACGGTCTCGGCGCCGAGCCGAAATTTAGACAAATTTTTCTGTCTTCTTTTCCGTTATCGCAAACCATAAGTATGCGGTAATCGAAGAGCTGTGGTACTATACATCCCAAAACGGGAGTCTTACTTACCATGGAAGCGAATATAGAAAGGCTGTGTGAAGAAAAAGGTCTAAAAATGACAGAGCAGCGCCGTGTTATCGCGCGTGTGCTGTCATGGGCGGAGGACCATCCTAATGTCGATGAAGTGTTTCTACGCGCATCAAAAATAGACTCCCATATAAGTCTAGCGACGGTGTATCGCACCGTGCGGTTATTTGAAGAATCCGGTATTTTAACACGCCTTGATTTTGGTGATGGTAAGGCCAGGTATGAAGACTCTTCCGTGGATCATCATGACCATTTGATTGATGTAGAAACTGGTGAAATTATTGAATTTCAAAACGATGAAATCGAGCGCTTACAGCGCGAGGTTGCGAGGCAACTGGGGTATGAGCTGGTAGAGCATCGTTTGGAATTATATGCGCGTCGGCTAAAGGGCAAAGGGTGAGAGGACAACTCACAAAGTAGACATAAAAGGGTAACATTGATGGTCGAGTGTCTAGTCGAACCGTTAATCAGCTGATCATGGTGTAAGCAATGTCATCACCGGCTTTTACTCAAGAACCAGAGCTTTTCCGCGGAAAACTGGACGATTTTGAGATTAGAAATGGCAACCATCTGGTGCGCCTAGCTCGAGACTGGCGGGAAGTAGAAGCGGCTTTGGCGCTACGCTACAAAATTTTTTATGAGGAAATGCAGGCGTGTCCAACAGCAGAAATGGCGATGCGTAAGCAAGATTTTGATCGCTACGATGAAGTCGCCGATCATTTGCTTGTACTTGATGAAAAGATTGGTGACGGCCCGGAAGCGGTTGTTGGTACGTATCGATTGATAAAGCGGGATGCGGTAGCTAGGTGTGGCGCTTTTTATTCCGCCGCGGAATATGACTTGGACATATTAACGTCTATTCCCGATGAAATTCTTGAACTTGGGCGATCATGTGTAGACTTTGAATACCGTAATCGCCGTGTTATCAACTTACTATGGCAAGGAATTGCACATTACTGCGTAAATTATGACATCCGTTTAATGTTTGGTTGCGCTAGTTTGCCGGGCAAAAATAAGGATGCGCATACACTACCGCTGTCTTATTTGTATCATAATTACCTCGCGCCAGCACGAATACGTCCTAAAGCACTACCAGAACGTCACGTGGATATGAACCTATTGCCGCCAAAAGAAATTGTGGAGAAGGATGCGGTAAAAATGGTACCGCCCCTGATCAAAGGGTATTTGCGAATTGGCGGGTTTGTTGGTGATGGCGCGGTTATAGATGAGCAATTCAACACTACAGATGTCTGTATTGTTGTGGAGACAAAACTAATTACAAGTAAGTATGCCCGCCATTTCGAGCGACAAGGTTTCAATCTGCGGTCAATCTAGTTCTGATTAACGTCAAACCCTTATGAAAATCTCACATTTACTCGCGTTCAGGCGCGCATTTTCCTTAATTTGCATCTTTGCCTTTATCATAATTGTGCAGACCGCCGCGCAAAGGTTGAGGTTCAGGAACAGTTATCGTTGGGGGCATCTTTGGCATAAATGGTGCCAACGGGCTATTGGTATGGAGGTGCAGGTTCACGGTGCCCCCTCGACGGATACGCTGACATTGTTTGCTTCAAACCATGTTTCCTACCTGGATATTCCGGCCTTGGGCTCGGTCCTCGATGCCACGTTTATTGCTAAAGCAGAAATCAAAAACTGGCCGCTTTTTGGATTTCTATGCAAATTGCAACGTACAATATTCATTGAGCGTGATCGTCGAAAAATTTTAGAGCAACGAGAAGAGATATACGGGCGACTTCAGGAGGGCGATAGTTTAATTTTTTTCCCAGAGGGTACAAGCCACAATGGAACTTTCGTATTACCATTTAAAAGTTCTCTCTTTAGCGCCGCCGAATGGGAATTCGGTGGAAAACTGCTCAAGATCCAGCCGGTTTCTATCGCCTATTCCATGTTGGACGGCATTGTGCTTGGCCGGCGTTTGCGGCCGACATTTGCTTGGTATGGTGACATGTCGATGGCCGGGCACCTATGGCAATTATTGGGAACTGGCAAATTAGGCATTGATATCATTTTTCATGAACCAATCGATATTAAACAATTCGGCTCGCGCAAACTTTTATCGGATTATTGTGAAAGGGTTGTTGCTCGCGGTGTTTCTTCCGCGCTTGTGCGGCGCGTGGAAATTATATCAGTCCCTATTGCCCACGCTTCTGCAAAAAATCAGAGAAATAGTTTAAATTGCTAACCTTGCAAGACATGTGGACATATGGAACTCTGAGATTGAAGATTGACGTAAATTTAATGAACAAGAGTTTGTTGGGTTTTTGAGAAAAGAGATTTCATGCTTCGTTTAAAAATGGTCGCGTCTAATCGCGCCACGTCGCATATCGTAGGGGCATAGAATTTGGGCAAATCAGTTTTTATCAAGACCTATGGGTGCCAAATGAATGCCTACGATTCTGATCGCATGGCGGATCTGCTTGTGCCGATTGGGTATGAGGTATCACAGGCACCAGACGGTGCTGATATGATAATCTTGAATACTTGTCATATTCGCGAAAAAGCAGCCGAAAAAGTGTATTCCGAACTTGGCAGGCTGGCGCCGCTGAAGGCTGATGTGATAGCAGGCCACAAGGCCCCATTGATAGCTGTCGCCGGTTGCGTTGCTCAGGCGGAAGGCCAACAAATTTTAGAGCGTGCTCCTTATGTAGATCTTGTTTTTGGTCCACAGACTTATCATCGTCTGCCGGAAATGGTGGAATCTGTGTTGCGGACCGGCAAACGGATTGTAGATACAGATTTTCCAGCGGACGATAAATTTGATTTCTTACCAGAAGAACGCAGTAGCGGAGATGTTTCGCGATTTTTGACCATCCAAGAAGGGTGCGATCGGTTCTGTACCTTCTGTGTGGTGCCGTATACTCGAGGTGCGGAACAGTCGCGGTCTGCTCAATCTATTGCAGCGGATGCTAAAGCTATGGTTTCTGATGGCGCGCGGGAAATTACTTTGCTGGGTCAAAATGTAAATGCGTGGCACGGCGATGCTCCAAGTGGCGGGGAATGGCGCCTCGGGCGCCTGATTCGGCACCTGGCAGAGATCGCAGGTTTAGACCGCATTCGGTATACAACGAGCCATCCAAGTGATATGGACGATGAATTGATTTCGGCGCATGGTGATGTACCTCAATTGATGCCATTTCTTCATCTCCCGGTGCAGTCCGGCTCTGATAAGATCTTGGCGGCCATGAATCGGCGCCACAACGCTAAAGATTACCGGCGGACAATCGATAAGCTGCGTCATCATTGCCCTGAGATAGCACTATCATCGGATTTTATCGTAGGCTTTCCTGGTGAAGAAGACTCTGATTTTGCTAAAACGTTGGGCTTGGTTACGGAAATTGGCTTTGCACAATCCTATTCTTTTAAATATAGCGCGCGCGCAGGAACGCCTGCGGCGGACCAAGGGCGGCAGGTAGACGAGGATGTGAAGAATGAACGCTTGGCAGGGTTACAACAGTTGCTTCGAGCTCAGCAGGATAGTTTTTTGCAAACCCAACTCGGCATGACGGTCGATGTTTTGTTTGAGGGTGCCGGAAAAAGGCGTGGGCAAGTTGTGGGCCGCTCGCCGTTTATGCATCCAGTCCACGTTGAGGCTCCTGACCGGCTGGTGGGGTCTGTGAGGTCGGTTCGCATACAGAAATGTTTTGCTAATAGTCTGCGCGGTGAAGTGCAAACTATCAGCGCGCCAGTGTCGACCGAACACTTGGGGCCGTCCGCGGAGGGCATCTGCGCTTGAGCCGACGAACTATTATAAAGGCTGATGGCGGGCGGCAATTACAATTTGAAGACAATCGCTTGTTGGTGGCTTTGTTTGGGGAGCATGACAAGCACCTTGTACAAATTGAGAAGCGACTAGGGGTTGCGCTTTTTTCTCGCGGCAATCGCCTCTCAGTAACCGGGGCTGATGGTGCAGTAGAAATTGCCTGCAAGGCGCTGGAGCAATTATACAAACGATTGCAAATTGGAGAACAAGTGGATTCTGCAGAAGTTGACGCAGCCGTGCGAATGGCCAATCAGCCGGTGAAGGGGTGTAGCAGCGACGGGCCGTTTATAACTACGCGACGGCGGCGAATTTCTGCCCGTACGCCGCTGCAGGCCTTATACATCGAGGCAATGAAGGACAAAGAACTAGTGTTCGGGTTGGGGCCGGCTGGCACGGGTAAAACCTACCTTGCGGTTTGTTACGCTGTAGAAAGTCTCCTGAAAGGCGATGTAGACCGGATTGTTTTGTCCCGGCCCGCAGTCGAAGCGGGCGAGCATTTGGGTTTTCTTCCGGGGGATATGCGTGAAAAAGTAGATCCCTATTTGCGGCCAATATACGATGCTTTGCACGACACGATGCCTTCTGATCAGATCGTAAAGCGCATTGAAAGTGGTGAGATTGAGATTGCTCCCTTGGCTTTCATGCGCGGGCGTACACTATCTAGTGCGTTTGTAATTCTCGATGAGGCCCAAAACACCTCACCAGTACAAATGAAAATGTTTTTGACTAGACTAGGTCGAAATAGCCGTATGGTGGTAACTGGCGATCTTAGCCAAGTGGATTTACCGTCAAACGCCCTTTCCGGGCTTTCAGATGCGTTGGCGACACTAAAAGGGCTTGACCAAGCTGCGTTTATTGAGTTCACAGAAGGCGACGTAGTCCGCCATCCTTTGGTCGCTAGTATTGTTAGGGCATACGCAGCGCGGGATTTGAAAAATAATGGCAAAATAAAAGATGGATAAATCTTTTTTTGTAGACGTAACTATCGACATAGCTGTTGAGAGGGATGTTCCCAGCAATATTGCCGATGCTATCAAAAAGGTTACAAGACTCGCGTGGCATAAAATTGATATGGGTAATTTTTCTGCTGAGCTTAGCATGCTCCTTACCACTGATGCACAGGTCAGTCGATTGAACAAGGATTATCGAAATAAGGATAAACCAACAAATGTGCTTTCCTTCAGCGCTGCGGATAATTCTGCCTGCTTGCCGGACGGTGTGCCGGTATTGTTAGGTGATGTCGTCTTGGGGTTTGAGACTATCCGCGAAGAAGCGGCAAGGCATGGGAAGACTTTTTTGGATCATGCCTGTCACCTTTCCGTACATGGGGTATTGCATCTTGCAGGTTTTGATCACGCGACTGATGAAAGTGCTAACGAAATGCAAGGGCTTGAGATTGCTGTGTTGGCTGCGGCCGGTATCGGCGACCCATACCACACATGGGTGGATGCTGTGGAATGAGTAATCGTGACGGACAATTATCAGAGGGAATTGAAGAGCCCATTCCTGATTCCGAGACGCCCAAGGCATCGTTTGTTCGCCGCTGGATACGTATGCTTCGTAATGGGCGCAATGGATCTAATATTCGAGAAACATTCGAAGAACTTATCGAACAGCATGAGGAGCGCGAACAGCCAATTAATGATCGCGAGCGTGCGCTGTTGGAAAAGGTCCTCACCATTGGTGATCTGACTGTTAATGATGTGATGGTACCTAGGGCAGATATCATAGCGGTTGAACAGCGGGTGCCCCTTAAAGAAATTGTGAAGCTCATGGCTGCCGAGGCCCATTCACGTCTGCCAGTTTATCGAGGCACGCTCGACGACGCGATTGGAATGGTCCACATAAAAGATGTTTTTGCCGCAACCACTCGCGAAACCAATAAAAAATTATCTGATATCATCCGGTCTGTTTTGTATGTAGCGCCAAGTGTTCGCGTATTGGATTTACTTTTACAAATGCGGGTGGCCCGAACCCACATGGCATTAGTCGTGGATGAGTATGGCGGTATAGGAGGTTTAGCGACCATTGAAGATTTGGTTGAACAAATTGTTGGCGAAATCGAGGACGAACACGATGTGGATGAGGGGCCACTACTTCGCGCATCAGATGATAATGCCGTTCTCGCCGATGCGCGGGTTACGCTTGAAGAATTTGAAGCTAAAGTAGGGCCTTTCTTATCAGAAGAGGACCGAGAAGAAGATATCGATACCCTCGGTGGTTTGGTATTTAGCATTGTTGGGCGGGTACCGGTGCGCGGTGAGATTATTCGTCATGAAAATTCAGGTGTTGAATTTGAAATTCGTGAGGCCGACCCGCGGCGTATTCGTAGAATAAAGGTTACTAATTTGGGCGATCGCCGACTGATCGATGGTTGATCGTGGCTACGTTTCCAGAACCTTTGAGGTGATTCGGCGGATAGCGGACCGGCTTGCAAAGTGTCGCGCACGTTTGCGTTATTGTGTGATGTTTTGTGCCGGCGCTTTCACTACTTTGGCCTTGGCCCCAGCAAATTTTCTGCTGGCACTTTATATTTCGATGCCTATTTTTGTATGGTGCCTAGCTGATACGAAGACATCTCGGTCGGCTTTTGCGACTGGTTGGTGGTTCGGGTTTGGCTATTTCGTATTTGGTCTTTATTGGCTTGGCTATGCGATGCTGGTGCAGGCAAGCCAGCATGGTTGGATGATCCCTTTTGCTACTTTGGGGTTGCCAGCATTTCTTGCCATATTTTTCGGTGCGGCGGCGATCCCAGCTCGTTGGGGGCAGGATCATTTTTCACGAGCCCTTATCTTGGCGACGACGCTCGGGGCCATGGAATGGGTGCGGGGCCATGTGCTAACTGGATTTCCCTGGAATCTGTTGGGCCAGGCATGGGCTGGTCAAGATAGCCTACTACAATTTGTGTCTTTGATTGGTATCTATGGACTTACATTTTTAGCTCTTCTTTCGGCCGGGTTTTTTGCTGTTTTAGCGATGCCCAAATCAAATCGCGTTTTAGTAGTCCTTTTTTTGGCTTCGGCGTTGCCCATAGGAGCGGCTACTTTTGGGCATATGAGGCTTTCTCAAGCTCCAGAAAAAGGAACTGATTGGGTGCCTGGCATTGGGTTGAGACTGGTACAGGCTGGAATTCCCCAAAGGGATAAATGGCGCCCGCAATTTTTAAGTCGAAATTTCCAGAAGCATCTCTTTTGGAGTTTGGAAAACCGACCGACTTGGATCACACATATAATTTGGCCCGAAACCGCTAGCCCCTTCCAGCTGGGTGTGCACTCAATCGCGACAGAGGCAGCGGTTAAAATTATACCCAAGGGAGGTGCGCTGATTTCCGGTTTAATTCGCAAGCGGGGTAAGCCTGCGCGCCAAATCTGGAATTCGATTATTGCCCTAGACGAGACAGGGAAAGTAACCGCGCAATATGACAAGTTTCATTTGGTTCCTTTTGGGGAGTATGTGCCATTGCAAGGCTGGCTGCCTATCAAAAGGATATCCGCAGGCCTGATAGGCTACTCAGCGGGCCAGGGCCCGGTTCGCTGGCAATTAAAAGGACTGCCGCCGCTTGGGCCATTGGTTTGCTATGAAATCATTTTCCCTGGTGGGGTAACGTCTCCCCAAAGCAGACCTAAATGGTTATTGGTGCTTACTAACGATGCCTGGTACGGTGTTACCGCAGGGCCGCATCAGCATTTGGCATTAGCCCAGATTCGAGCGGTTGAGGAAGGGTTGCCGGTGGTAAGAGCAGCTAATACTGGCATATCGGCAGTGTTTGATTCTTTTGGGCGCGAGTGGAGTCGGCTCGGTTTAAGAGATGTAGGCGCGTTGGATATCCGCTTGCCCAGTGAAACTTCGGGCACAACCTTTTATAGTCAACATTCGAATTTATTAGTGTTTGCTTTTTTGTTTTTAGCCTTGTTATCGTTAAAATATAGGAAAGGCATTGAAATACAGCGGATTACAGTATGAAGAGCTGACCGTAATAGGTCCCTTTTGTCGCATCTATAAACGGAAAAAAGGCGAAGAGTGATTAAAGGTACAGTTGGCTGGTCATTAGAGTATGGAATAGGTGTTTCAAATCCGTTCCGCGCGCATGTAGTGACTAGAGCCTGAGTTCGACATACATTGCTAGGGCTAAGCCAGAAAAAGTTTGGATGAGCTCGTGGGCTTACTTTTTTACAAATGTAGGAATACTAACAGGGGTGTAGACGCATAAGGGCGTCGTAATTTTTTAATACCCTGTTCCAAGATGATTCTTGCAAATAGTCGGGTAATCTTTTTGGGTTGACCAATCAGGTCTTTGAAAGGGCTGGAAACGATTCTTGGCGCTTATGGTTTGTCCGAGATAGCCCCTACGAATAGGCTAAAGTTTAAGCGGTAGTGACATGTACCCAGTACGGAAAACGCCTTGACGGTTCCAACAAACATTGGCACAAACCGCCCGCATATATGCTCTGACTTAAATGCATATGATCAAGCAATATGATTTAAAGCGGTTTGAATGATTTAGGTGAATTATAATTAAGGGGGAGTAAAAGTGGCACAGGATGACTTTCTCTTCACTAGCGAATCGGTCTCAGAAGGCCATCCCGATAAGGTCTGTGATCGAATTTCGGATGAAATTGTCGATTTGTTTCTCTCATACGGTGATAACGTTCGAGCTGGCGTTGAGACACTGGTGACAACAAACCAGGTAGTTTTAGCTGGTGAAGTTCGGGGACCGGAATCCATTCAACCTGATGATATGATTTCTTTGGCACGCAAGGCGGTTCGCGAAATTGGCTATGAACAGGATAACTTTCACTGGGAAAAGATGGATGTTCAGTGCCTGGTTCATAGTCAATCTGCTGATATTGCTGCTGGTGTTGATGCGTCGGGCAACAAAGATGAAGGGGCAGGAGATCAAGGCCTCATGTTCGGTTATGCCTGCCTGGATACACCAGAGTTTATGCCCGCACCTATTCAATATAGTCACGAAATTTTGAAAAGGCTTGCGGATGCGCGGCATGCCGGCAAGATCTCGGGTCTTGGTCCCGATTCTAAGAGTCAGCTCACACTACGGTATGAAAATGGCAAGCCGGTAGGGTGCACGTCTGTCGTCCTCTCTACGCAACATGATGAAGAGATTGAACAGGCTGAAGTGCGCGAAATCGTCCGTCCTTTTATTGAAGCCACTTTACCCGATGGTTGGATGTGCGCCGAAGAAGAGTTTTATGTAAACCCCACGGGCCGGTTTGTTATAGGCGGCCCGGACAGTGATGCAGGACTCACTGGGCGTAAAATTATTGTTGATACATATGGCGGCGCCGCCCCTCATGGTGGCGGTGCTTTTTCCGGCAAAGATCCGAGTAAGGTTGACCGGTCGGCTGCGTATGGTGCGCGCTATGTGGCAAAGAATGTTGTTGCGGCTGGCCTCGCCGAAAAATGCATTATTCAAGTTGCGTATGCTATTGGTATATCGAAACCGCTTAGTGTCTATGTTGATACGTTGGGCACAGCTGCGGTTTCCGAAGATAAATTAACCGGAGCTATTACTGAAGTTATGGACTTAAGTCCGCGGGGTATTCGTGAGCACCTGAACCTCAGTCGCCCAGTTTATGCCCGCACAGCTGCATACGGGCATTTTGGCAGAACCCCTGATGATGATGGTGGCTTCTCCTGGGAGCGCGTTGACTTGGCTGACAGTCTTAAGGCAGCTTTAACCTAAAAGTCGGAAGGCGCTCCATGGCGGAGCTGAAAAAATTTCGATTTTATGGACGTCGTTATGGGCGTCCGCTAAAGCCGGCGCGGCAAAAAATTTTATCGCGGCTTTTGCCACAAATGTCGTTGGCATTGGATGGGCCGATTGAGAATTATCAAGCGGTCTTCCAAGATTCGCCGAGGCAAGTGTGGCTCGAAATTGGTTTTGGGGCGGGCGAACACTTGGCTTCTCTAGTTAATGAAAATCCGGATATAGGTTTCATAGGATGTGAACCTTTTATTAATGGCGTCGCATCTTTGCTTGCGAAGGTTGGAACGATGACGCCTTTATCCTGGCCTAATAATCTTAAAATATTCCCCGATGATGCAAGATTGCTCCTACGTTTGTTGCCGCCCGCGACTTTGGACCGAATTTATGCTATGTTTCCCGACCCATGGCCGAAGACACGCCATCATAAGCGTAGGCTTATAGGCTTTGAAACTTTAGATGAGTTTGCGAGACTTATAAGGCCTGGTGGCGAGTTTAAAATGGCCAGCGATCACATGGACTACATCCGTTGGACCTTATGGCATTTCCAACAACATCCGGCATTTGAATGGCAAGTTGAAGGGCCTATGGACTGGCGAGAACGATATCCAGATTCTGGGCAGACTCGCTACGAAACGAAAGCGATCTCCCAGGGCGATTCCTGTGTATATCTAACTTTTCGGCGTCTGGTCTAAACAGTGCGGACCCCGTTCCTCTTTCGGCTGGGCAAGAAAGGCCTTGTCGAGAGGAAAAAAAATCCGTAAAAAGCTCTGAGAAACCCAGTTTGAAGTGGCTTTTAATTTTCGAGTTGTTTCAAAAAGTAAAGATTTGAGCATAAAGGTGGGTGGGCCCGTGGCCCGCCTTTTTTAATGTTGGATTTAAAATTCTGAGGATTTGGTAAAGGTGACGCTTGAAGGCAAAATAGAGGAGTTGATTGGAGCGAGCCTCGAAGCAATGGGCTTTTTGGTTGTGCGTATTCGCATAATGGGTGCCGTTGGAAATCGGACTCTCCAAATCATGATTGAACGTTGCAATGAGGAGCCAATTTCTGTTGAGGATTGTGAACGCGTAAGCCGAAATGTGTCGGCATTATTGGACGTAGAAGACCCAATAAACGGCGCTTATTTACTTGAGGTGAGTTCACCAGGGGTCGATCGTCCCTTAATTAAAGAGCGTGATTTTGACAAGTATGCTGGCTTTGAAGCCAAAGTGGAACTACGGGACGTCCAGGATGGACAACGACGCTTTAGAGGGCGCTTGCTGGGCTGCCAGAATGGCGTCGTGAAATTATCGACGGAGGCCGGTGAGACCCTACTGCCGTTTGGTAAAATAGCTACTGCTAAACTTGTACTAACTGATGAATTAGTGGCAGCTCATGAACTCCAGATGGCGGAAACTGTAGTAAACTAGAGCTAAAGAAAAAGGATAAAAACTAATGGAGACCGCAGGCGCGACCCCAATGCCGAGAACCGAACTGTTGAGTGTTGCAGAAACAGTTGCGCGTGAAAAAGGCATAGAACGGGACGAAGTTCTTGAAGCTATGGAGATGGCTATACAAAAGGCCGGCCGCTCTAAATATGGTCAGGAAAATGATATCCGAGCTGAAATAGACCGCAGTAGTGGCGAAATTCGTTTGGCCCGTTATCTCGAAGTGGCCGCTGAAGTAGAAAATGAAGCGACGCAATTGACCTTAGAGGATGCGCAAAGGCGCAACCCGGCCCTTCAAGTCGGAGAGTTTATTGTAGACCCTCTGCCGCCGATAGATTTTGGTCGTATTGCGGCCCAGACAGCAAAGCAAGTAATAGTGCAGCGCGTGCGTGAAGCCGAACGTGAGCGCCAGTACGAAGAGTTTAAGGACCGTGTAGCAGAAATCGTTAATGGCCTAGTGAAGCGAGAGGACTTTGGCAATATTACAGTTGATTTGGGCCGAGGAGAGGCCGTAATTAGACGCGAAGAACTATTGCCGCGGGAGAAGTATCGCCGTGGCGACCGAGTACGAGGCTACATTTATGATGTTAGGCGTGAACAAAGAGGTCCGCAAATCTTTATGTCGCGCACGCACCCGCAATTCATGGCAAAACTATTTGGCCAAGAAGTGCCTGAAATTTATGACGGTATTATCGAAATAAAAGGCGTTGCGCGTGATCCGGGTAGCCGGGCAAAAATCGCCGTTATATCTCATGATGGCAGTATCGATCCGGTCGGTGCGTGTGTTGGCATGCGGGGCAGTCGTGTACAGGCGGTGGTTGCCGAGCTACAAGGTGAAAAGATAGATATCATCCCCTGGTCGCAAGATCCGGCTACTTTCGTGGTGAATGCTCTGGCTCCGGCTGAGGTGGCCAAGGTAGTTCTAGACGAGGAGACGCGAAAAATAGAGGTTGTCGTGCCGGATGAACAGTTGAGTTTGGCAATTGGGCGTCGAGGACAGAATGTGCGCTTAGCGTCTTCTTTGTCAGGCTGGGAAATTGATATTTTAACTGAAGAACAAGAATCAGAACGTCGCCAAGCAGAAGTTCAAATGCGCAGCCAAACCTTTGTTGATGCGCTTGATGTGGATGATGTTATCGCTCAATTCCTGGTTTCTGAAGGCTTTACCAGCATAGAAGAAGTTGCGTTTGTGCCAGAAGAAGAATTGTTGTCGATCGAAGGTTTTGATAATGAGGTTGCCCAAGAACTCCGTATCCGCGCGCGTAATTTTTTAGCTAAAGAAAACGAACGGTTAGAAGAGCGCGTTGGTGAACTTGGTATCGAAGAAAAATTGAAGACTCTTCCTGGCATGACCATGCAGATGGCTGTGGCGTTGGGAGAGGCCAAAATCAAGACGCTTGAAGATTTTGCAGATTTAGCGGCTGATGAGCTCACGGGGCCGGAAGATGGGTTGCTGAGAACATTTAAGTTGACCGAATCTGATGCTAACGAATTCATTTTGCGTGCCCGTGTCATCGCAGGCTGGATTTCTGAAGAGGATTTTGCCGCAGCATTGGCCCCCCAGGAAGAAATAGAAGTTGATGATGGTGAGGCTGCCGGACCTGGGATAGAGCTAAATGCAACGGCGGACGAATAATAGAGAGTGCAGTAGAGGCTGTTATTGAGAGATGCCCGTACTTGAAACCATGCTAGGCCAAAGTCAGCTGCAGCGGCGCTGTATTGTAAGTGGCGAGACTTTGCCGACAGATCGTTTGATCCGGTTTGTGGTAGGCCCGAAACAGCAGTTGGTTCCAGATATTCGTGGCAAATTGGGTGGGCGCGGAATATGGGTAGGGGCAGTGCGTTCAACAATCGATGCTGCGATCAATCAAAATTTATTCAATCGGGCGGCTCGTACAGATGTGAATATCCCAGAAAACCTTAGTAAGAATATTGAGTGCCAACTGTTAGAACGTGTCCAAGGGCATTTGTCGCTTGCTCGAAAAGCGGGGCAAGCTATCGCGGGATATGAGAAAGTCTTAGAGAATGTGAGTAAAGGAGGTTTTGCACTTGTGCTAACGGCAAGTGATGCTTCCTTTAATGCGCAAAAAAAATTATCTTCCCTTGCGACGGGCCTGGTTCAGGTGGATTGTCTTTCGGGTAGTGAGATGGGTGTTGTCTTTGGGCGCGAAAGAACGGCCCATGCGGCGGTTGCCATTGGCGGTTTGGCATCCCAAATTAAAATTGACGGTCGTCGGCTTGCCGAGTTTCGTGGTAAGCCTTCCTTGAACGAGGTTAGGCATGACGCAGAAGTCTGAACAAGAAGGCAAGCTTAGTTTAAATCGACCCGGGACACTTGAGCTCAAGAAGACGGTGGAAACTGGTCAGGTGCGGCAAAGCTTTAGCCATGGCCGGTCAAAATCGGTGATGGTAGAAGTCAAAAAGAAAAGGTCCTTTGGCCGCGACTCCGCGGGCCGGATGCGGGCTGTTTCGGAAGAAAAAAGCTTACCGCAGCCGGAATTAGAAAAGCTATCCGAAACCGGTAACTTAACAGAGGAAGAACGTGCGGCTCGTATGCGGGCCATTCATGGCGCGGCGGAGGACGCTGAAAAACGTCGCCTCGATCAACTGGAAGATGAACGCCGTAAGCTTGACGAAGAAAACAAAAAGCGGGCACAGGAAGAAGAGGAAGCTAAGCGGCGTGCAGAGGAAGAAGCGCGCCTCAAAGCTGAAGAAGAGGCGCGCCTTAGAGCAGAGGAAGAAGCAAGCATGCTCCCGCCACCGGGCGGAGAGCCCGTCATACGTAAAGCGGGTGAAAAAACACCCGAATCCGAAAAAACCCCTCGTAAATCCAAAGCAGAGCTAAAGCGCCCGCGCCGGACTAAAGATGAGCCGAAACGGCGGATGCAAGGTAAACTCACCATTGGAGATGCGCTTCGACAAGCGGAAGATGGTGATGAGGGGCGTGTACGCAGTCTGGCTGCCGTTCGTAGAGCCCAAGAGCGCGAACGTAAACGTCAGCAGGCCGAACTATTAAAGGGCGAGGTTCAACAACAGGTGCGAGAGGTTGTGGTGCCCGAAACGATCACTGTTGCCGATCTCGCTAATCGCATGGCAATCCGGGTTCCGGAAGTGGTCAAGGCCCTTATGAGCCTGGGTGTTATGGCGGCTGCGAACCAAGCCATTGACGCGGACACAGCTGAACTTGTGGTCAACGAGCTTGGCCATAAGATTAAGCGGGTGTCAGAAGCAGATGTGGAGTTAGGACTTGAAGGTGTTGAGGATGATAAAGATGCTCTTGAAGCACGGGCACCTGTAGTGACGGTTATGGGGCATGTAGACCATGGGAAAACCTCACTCTTAGATGTAATGCGGCAAGCTGACGTAGCGGCAGGTGAAGCCGGTGGTATAACGCAGCATATCGGCGCATATCAGGTTGTACTTGAGTCCGCAAAAGCCATTACTTTTTTGGACACGCCAGGTCATGAGGCCTTCACTGAGATGCGGGCTCGTGGGGCCGGTGTGACAGATATTGTAATACTGGTTGTTGCAGCCGATGATGGTGTCCAACCGCAAACGGCGGAAGCCATTAGTCATGCTAAAGCGGCTGAAGTTCCTATCATCGTTGCTATTAATAAAATAGATACGCCTGGCGCGGATGTTAATCGCGTACGTAATGAACTGCTGAGCCATGAAATCGTTGTTGAATCATTGGGTGGTGATGTTCTTGATGTGGAAGTCTCCGCCAAAGAAAAAACCAATATCGATAAGTTAGAAGAAGCCATTTTGCTGCAGACAGAAATTCTTGAATTGAAGGCGAATCCATCCCGCCCGGCTCAAGGAACAGTCGTAGAAGCCAAAATGGAACAAGGACGTGGATCCGTTGCGACAGTATTGATTCAGCGTGGGACGCTCATGAAGGGTGATATATTTGTGGCCGGTTCCGAATGGGGCAGGGTGCGTGCCATGATCAATGACCGCGGTAATTCTATCGACTCAGCAGGGCCTTCTCAGCCTGTTGAGGTTTTGGGACTGCAGGGAACGCCATTAGCCGGCGAACCTATGAATGTAGTTGAAGATGAGGGCCGGGCGCGCGAGGTTGCCGAATATCGTCAGCGCCAAAATCGCCAGATGAGCATGGCTGCTGGTGCTCGCGGGACGCTGGAACAGATGTTTGATCAAATAAAGGCGGGAGATGGCTCAGAGATGCCGCTGGTAGTTAAGGCAGATGTACAGGGGTCATTGGAAGCGATTATTGGATCCTTACACAAAATTGAAACTGACGAGGCTAAGGTTCACATGTTGCATCGCGGGGTAGGCGGCATAACCGAGTCCGATGTTGCTTTAGCTGGTTCGTCTCAAGGTGTCATTATTGGATTTAATGTGCGAGCCAATCCGCAAGCTAGAGAGTTAGCCAAGCGCGATAATGTTGACATTCGCTATTACTCGATCATTTATGATGTGATTGATGATATGAAGAATTTATTGGGCGGCCTTTTGGCGCCGGAGATTCGTGAAAAACAGATTGGTTATGCAGAAATTCGCGAAGTATTCGGAATATCAAAGGTAGGCAAAATTGGCGGCTGCATGGTGACCGAAGGCGAGGTAAAGCGCGGCGCGAAGGTCCGGTTGTTAAGGGACGACGTAGTTATTCACGAAGGCAGCCTCAAAACACTAAAACGCTTTAAAGACGATGTGCGCGAAGTGCAGCAGGGGTATGAGTGCGGTATGGCGTTTGAGAATTACGATGATATTAAAGAAGGCGACATGGTGGAATGTTTCGAGGTTGAAACAATCTCCCGGACACTTTGATCTGGCCGAATTATTCTGAAAACGTTTCAGGCTATGCGCTTGATCCTAGAGTAGGGAATCATGATAACAAAAAGGGAACGTTCGGTGCGCCAGCTGCGTGTTGGCGAGGAATTACGGCATATTCTCTCTGAAATTTTGGCGCGAGGTGATCTGCGTGATCCCGATTTAGTCGGCCGGTCCATCACCGTTTCGGAGGTGCGCGTTAGTCCCGACATGCGCAATGCGACCGCTTTTGTGCTACCGCTAGGTGGTGGTGAAGAGGATGCGGTTGTTACAGCACTCGGGCGGGCTGCGGCATATTTACGCAATGAGGTGGGGCGAAAATTGCATTTAAAATATTTGCCGCAACTTAGTTTTCTTAGAGACACTTCATTTGATACAGCGCGGGACATCGATAAACTCTTGGCCGATCCCGCTGTTGTTCGCGACCTAAGATCCCTAAAACAGTAAACCGGATTAGTAACAATGGGACGGCGACACCGCAAGGGCGACCCAGTGCATGGTTGGTTTGTTGTCGATAAGCCGGAAGGTGTTACGTCGACGAGAACCGTTTCAATCTTAAAGAAGTTAAGCAATGCGCAAAAAGCGGGTCACGGCGGTACTTTAGACCCCTTGGCGACGGGAATATTGCCAATTGCTATGGGTGAGGCAACCAAGACAATTCCCTATATTATTGATAATACTAAAGAATATTAATTTACAGTGCGTTGGGGTGTCTCCACCTCAACAGATGATCGTGAGGGCAAAGTGGTCGCAACGTCGGACAAGCGCCCTGACCGAGCAATGATCGAGGGTGTTATATCGTCCTTTAAGGGCGTGATCGATCAGGTGCCGCCTTCATTTTCTGCTATTAAAGTCGCCGGCAAACGTGCCTATGACTTGGCCCGGAAGGGTGAAAACGTATTGCTTCCTGCGCGAGAAATAAAAATCTACGACCTTTCCTTGGCCCAGATTATTGATGATGAGCAAGCAGTGTTTCATGTTGTATCCGGGGCGGGTGCTTATATGCGTTCGTTGGCGCGCGATTTGGCTGTTGCTCTTGGCACAGTAGGGCATTTGATAAGCTTGCGGCGTACGCGAGTGGGGCCGTTTTCGTTGTGTGACTCGATTTCACTGGACGAACTGCAGGGATTTGGGCACATTGCCGCCGTTTTAGAGTGCCTTTTGCCAATTGAGACCGCGCTGGACGACATCCCGGCACTGGCCTTAACTGGTACCGAAGCAAGCCAACTGCGCCATGGCCAGCCGGTGGCTTTGTTTCGGAAAGGTGATCTCGAACGCGTAGCTGAATTGGGCATAGGGGACACGGTCCTAACAACGGATCGCGGGAAGCCTGTAGCTCTTGCGAAATACTGCGCGGGTGAGATTCGGCCTTTCAGGGTATTAAACCTTTAAAAAAGGAGTATGCGATGTCGATTACGCCAGAACGTAAACAAGAACTTATTGAAGAGTACGCGACGAAGCCGGGCGATACGGGTTCGGCAGACGTACAAGTCGCGGTTTTGACCGAACGGATACAAAATCTGACTGAACATATGCAAACGCATAAGAAAGATTTCCATTCGCGCCGAGGTCTTTTGATGATGGTTGGTCAACGACGGCGGCTCCTGGATTATGTTAAGCGAAAAGATGTTAAGCGCTACGAGTCGCTGATCAAGCGTCTCGAATTACGTCGCTGAGGAGTTAGCAACGACCCTCCTCATAGGTGTTTGACCGTCAGGTCCTCCACCTTGTTCTGTTATCAATATGGACAGGTGCAGCGTAAATTGGGTCAAGGTCGGAATGAGTCTGACCTTTGTATTTTAAGGCCGTTGCAGGCCGCGCTATGGAAAATGGCATCGCGGCAGTTGGTATGTGAAGGAAATATCTATGTTTAAGGTTACAAGAAAAGAAATCGAATGGGGCGGACGTCCTTTAGTATTGGAATCAGGAAAAATAGCGCGCCAGGCTGACGGGGCCATAATGGCGACTTACGGTGGAACTCAAGTGTTGTGTACGGCAGTTGCCGCTAAACAGCCGCGGGCGGGTGTAGATTTTTTCCCGCTAACTGTTAACTATCAAGAAAAAACATTTGCTGCCGGCAAGATTCCTGGCGGTTTTTTCAAGCGCGAAGGACGCCCGAGTGAGAAAGAAACTCTGACGTCACGCCTGATTGACCGTCCGATCCGGCCATTGTTTCCCGAGGGCTTTCGGAATGAAACCCAAATTGTCTGTACGGTTCTGGCTCATGATATGGAAAATGATCCTGATGTGGTATCCCTTATTGGCGCTTCCGCGGCTCTGACAATCTCCGGGGTTCCGTTTTTTGGCCCGATTGGTGCGACGCGAGTTGGATACAAGAATGGGGAATATATCCTTAATCCACGTCAGGAGGAGCTGGAAGAGTCAGACCTAGATTTGGTTGTCGCTGGCACACGCGATGGTGTTTTGATGGTTGAGAGTCAAGCGAACGAACTTGATGAAGAGGTCATGTTGGGTTCTGTCGTATATGCTCATGAGCAAATTCAGCCGGTAATTGATATGATTATTAGGATGGCTGAAGGTTGTGCTAAAGACGCGTGGGATCTTCCTGCTGCGCCAGAAGGTCAAGACGATCTTCTGGAGGTGCTGAAAGATCGAGCTTAAAAACCGTTGCGCGATGCATATACGATTACTGCTAAGCAGGAACGTATGGAAGCGGTTGGAGGTGTGAAGAGTGATCTCATGACCGCCCTTGCTGAAGAAGAAAAAGACGTTGATATGGCGGCATCACTTTTCAAAAAATTAGAAAAAGATGTTGTTCGCGGTAATATTCTTAAAACCGGCAAGCGCATCGATGGTCGTGATACAAGCACTGTGCGACCTATCGAGAGCGAAGTCGGAGTGTTGGATAGAAGCCATGGTTCAGCTTTGTTTACCCGCGGTGAAACTCAGGCCCTAGTGGTGACAACACTTGGTACCGGACAGGATGAGCAGATTATCGACGCTATTGAAGGTGAGTATCGCCGTAACTTTATGCTCCATTATAACTTCCCGCCCTACTCGGTCGGTGAAGCGGGACGTATGGGTTCCCCAGGTCGCCGCGAAATTGGCCATGGTAAATTAGCTTGGCGCGCAATTCGTCCGTTGATGCCGGATCATGAGGATTTTCCTTATACAGTGCGAATTGTTTCGGAAGTGACAGAAAGTAACGGTTCGTCTTCCATGGCAACTGTTTGCGGTTCGTCCATGGCCTTAATGGATGCAGGTGTACCGTTAAAGCGCCCTTGCGCGGGTATTGCTATGGGATTGATCAAAGAGGAAGACGAATTTGCTGTTCTCTCTGACATTCTGGGAGATGAAGATCATCTTGGCGATATGGATTTTAAGGTTGCCGGTACTGAAGAAGGCGTCACTTCATTGCAAATGGATATTAAAATTACGTCTATTACTAAAGAAATCATGCAGATCGCATTAGCACAGGCTAAGGACGGTCGCATGCATATCTTAGGAGAAATGAAGGCAGCCATTAATTCGGCGCGCGAGGACGTAGCAAATAATGCGCCGCGTATCATCACATTCCAGATCGCCCGAGAAAAAATTCGTGAAGTTATTGGCACGGGCGGCAAGGTTATTCGCGAAATTTGCGAGACCACAGGGGCGAAAGTCGATATTGAAGATGACGGCACGATTAAAGTAGCATCTGTCGATACTGATGCTGGCCAAAAAGCTATTGATTGGATCCAGTCAATCGTGGCGGAGCCTGAAGTGGGTACGATTTACGAAGGTAAGGTAGTCAAAATTGTTGATTTTGGCGCTTTTGTTAACTTCCTAGGTAGTAAAGACGGTCTTGTCCATATTTCCGAATTGGCTAACGAACGCGTACCTTCTGTTGGAGATGTGGTTTCGGAGGGACAGACTGTGAAAGTTCTTGTTCTGGCTGTTGATGGCCGAGGGAAAGTGAAACTTTCCATGCGTGCAGTTGATCAGGAGTCAGGTGAAGAAATCCCCGTGGAAAGGAAAGAGCGCGAGCCTCGCCGAGATAGGGGACCACGTCGCGATTAGGGCTATGCGGAATAAACTTCAGGGAAGCCTATCAGGTGTCTGAGTAGTCATCTGATAGGTTGACCATCCCAATTACGTTGTAGCCGGCATCTACATGATGGATTTCGCCGGTTACGCCATTGGAGAGATCCGACAGTAAATAGAGTGCGGCACCACTAACATCTTCGAGGCTGATATTGCGCCTCAGAGGTGCGTGTTCGCCTTGCCATTTGAAGACAGTCCGGGCGCTGGCAATTGCAGAACCTGCAAGAGTGCGCATTGGGCCCGCCGAAATTGCATTAACTCTTACGCCGACTCCGCCTAAATCCACTGCGAGATAGCGGACACTGGCTTCAAGGGCTGCCTTTGCGACACCCATGACATTGTAATTAGGCATAACGCGTTTTGACCCGGAGTAAGTGAGTGTCAGCAGCCCGCCGCCTTTGTTTAATAGCGGGACGGCGCGTTGAGCGATAGCTGTAAAGGAGTAACAAGAGATATCCATCGTTGTTCGGAAGTTATCGCGGCTAGTATCGACATATTTTCCTTTGAGCTCCTCTTTGTCAGAGTAGGCGATAGCGTGCAGAATAAAATCAAGCTTCGACCACTTTTCTTCAAGCGTTGTAAACACGGAATCCAAACTTCCAGTATCCGTTACGTCACACGGCAGAATGATATCCGACCCAACTGATTCTGCTAATGGGGTTACCCGTCGCGCAATCGCTTCTGATTGGTAGGTAAAGGCAAGATCAGCACCCGCATTGTGCAGTGCTTGGGCAATGCCCCAAGCGATTGAATGGTCGTTTGCGACGCCCATGATCAGCCCGCGTCGTTCAGCCATTATCTTGCCTGTGGTCATACGTCAATACTTTCGCTTTGTTTCCGCGCGAGTGGAGGGACCTTCCCTCCCCCCAGGAAAATTGACTATTTTATATGCCGTGGCGCTTAAAAACCAAAGTTGCGTTAGTACCGCCAAACCCAAAGCTATTGGAAACAATGCAATCAAGGTTTACATTGTCTTGACGGTTGCGCGCTATGGGCACGCCCTCAGCGCCAGGGTCTAACTTTTCGATGTTGGCAGAAGCTGATATAAATCGATTTTCCATCATAAGAACCGAATAAATTGCCTCGTGTACCCCGGTTGCACCTAACGAGTGGCCCGTCAAAGACTTGGTGGAACTGATCGTGGGCATATCATCGCCAAAGACTTCTTTAAGAGCTTCAATTTCTTTAATATCACCTACCGGGGTGGATGTACCGTGCACGTTGACGTAATCTACCGGCTCGCTAATTCCACCGATAGCAATTTTCATGCAGCGAACTGCCCCTTCGCCTGAAGGTTGCACCATATCAAAACCGTCCGATGTAGCACCATAGCCTACAACTTCTGCATAAATTGGTGCGCCGCGAGCTTTAGCGTGCTCAAGCTCTTCAAGAACAACGACGCCACCGCCGCCGGCAATGACGAAACCATCTCGGTTTACATCATAGGGGCGGCTGGCCTTTTGTGGCGTAGCATTATAACCAGCCGATAATGCTGGCATGGCATCGAACAAGGACGTCATCGTCCAGTCCAGCTCCTCTCCTCCACCAGCAAACATAATATCTTGTTTACCCCATTGGATGAGTTCTGCTGCATTGCCAATACAATGTGCGCTGGTGGCGCAGGCGGAGCTTATTGAATAGTTTACACCCTTGATGGCAAAAGGTGTTGCAAGGGTGGCAGAATTAGTACTCGACATTGTTCTTGGCACCATGTAGGGGCCAATCCGCTTTGGGTTGCGTTCACGGGCGGTGTCCCAAGCGAGCAGCAAATTCTTGGTTGAGGGGCCACCAGAGCCCATAATCATTCCAGTCGTTTCATTTGAAACATCTGTTTCGCTTAAGCCCGCATCTGCAATGGCTTCTACCATTGCTATATAATTATAGGCTGCCCCATCGCCCATAAAGCGTCGAATTTTTCGGTCTACATGGTCATCAATATTAATATTTACTGATCCGTGCACGTGGCTACGAAGCCCGCGCTCCTTATATTCTTCACAGAATTCTATGCCTGACTTCCCTTCTTTAAGAGAATTGAGCACTTCGCCTTTATTATTTCCTATGCTGGATACAATACCCAGGCCAGTGACTGCTACGCGTCGCATTTTGGGTTCCGCAAGCCTTCCTTAGGTTGATTCTTGTGGTGTGAACAGGCCAACCCGCATATCTTTGACTTCATAAATGGGCTTTCCATCGGCCTTAAGGACACCGTCGGCAATGCCCATTACCAATCGGCGCATGATGACGCGCTTCATATTAATATGGTAGGTGATTTTTTTAACGGTTTTGAGAACTTGACCAGAAAACTTAACTTCGCCTACACCTAAGGCCCGGCCTCTTCCTGGACCGTCTTTCCAGCCTAAAAAGAAACCAACAAGTTGCCACATGGCATCCAACCCTAGGCACCCAGGCATCACAGGGTCACCTTCAAAGTGGCAATTGAAAAACCACAAATCCGGCTTGATGTCCAATTCCGCAACAATTTCGCCTTTGCCGTAATTTCCACCATCATCTGAAATATGTGTTATCCGGTCGAACATCAGCATTGGTGGTAAAGGAAGCTGAGCGTTGCCAGGGCCAAATAGCCGTCCATGCCCGCAATCAAGCAAATCTTCCAAGCTGTAACTGTTTTGTTGTTTAAAAGCCAAGGCCATTTACCGATTTATTCACTGATCCAGCTTGATACCAATATCTCACGTGACAGCATAACTCAATGTAAACCTATCAAACGCTGATCTTAGGTACATTGGTTAAATATCTAGATTTTCAACACTTAAAGCATTGGATTGAATAAAATCTCTACGGGGTTCTACCAAGTCCCCCATCAGCGTCGAGAAAACCTCCGAGGCCTCATCAACATGATTGACCTTTACCTGCAGAAGCACGCGTGCATTCGCATCCATAGTGGTTTCCCACAATTGTTCCGGATTCATTTCACCAAGCCCTTTATAACGCTGAAAGCTGAGCCCTTTTCGGCCAATTTTGGTTAATTGTTGGATCAGCGTTGCGGGGCCTTCAATTCGTATTTCTTCGGTTTTGGTTTTAAGTACTGGGAAATCTTCATAGACCTTTATTAAGCCTTTGAACATGGTTTTACCGTCCACGCCTGGGTCGAGACTGCGTCCGTCTCGGCTGCGAATAAGATCGCCGTCGATCAGGTGTTTTTGTGTAATACCGCGTAATGTGCGCTGGAATAGTAGTCCGCCGTCTTCGCTTGGGACGCCGCTCCAGCCCTTTTCTAAGGGATCCGCGAGTTTATTCAACCGTGCGGCTACATAGCTCGCGGCAGCGGCCGCGTTCTCCTCATCGTTTAGGATATCGCGACTCAAAGCACCCGCGATGACCGATTGTTCCACCACAGATCGCTCGCCGACCTTATGGATGATCGGCTCCATATGATTTCGTGCGACCCGTGCATCTTCAATGAGCGACCAGAGATCGTCTCCGGCAATGTTGCTACCATCCGCCAATTCCAGGGTAATTTCGTCGAGACATTCCCTGAGAAGATAGTACTCCATCGCTCTGTCATCTTTCAGATAGACCTCCGAAGTGCCACGTTTCACACGATAAAGCGGGGGTTGAGCAATGTACAAATAACCTCTTTCTATTAGCTGTGGCATTTGTCGATAAAACAAGGTGAGCAGTAGGGTTCGTATGTGACTTCCGTCCACATCAGCATCAGTCATTATAATAATTTTATGGTAGCGGACTTTGTCTGGGTCAAAATCCTCTTTCCCGATGCCCGTGCCGAGCGCAGCAATCAATGTTCCGATCTCCGCGGAGCCGATCATTTTATCGAACCGCGCCCGCTCCACATTTAAAATTTTACCGCGTAATGGAAGAATTGCTTGAAACCGCCGTTCTCGAGCTTGTTTTGCGGACCCGCCAGCAGAGTCGCCTTCGACGATAAACAGCTCGCACTCTTCTGGGTCACGAGATTGGCAATCGGCCAGTTTACCTGGTAGATTGGCAATATCGAGTGCTCCCTTTCGTCGCGTGAGTTCTCGGGCTTTGCGAGCCGCTTCGCGTGCGGCGGCTGCCTCGAAGACTTTCTGGACGATCTTTTTAGCTTCTGAGGGGTGTTCCTCGAACCACTCGCCCATTTTCTCATTCATGATTGACTCGACAACTGGTCGCACTTCAGATGAAACTAGTTTATCCTTAGTTTGGCTAGAAAATTTAGGGTCTGGAACTTTTACCGACAACACACATGTGAGGCCTTCGCGGGCGTCGTCCCCGGTAATGGCGGTTTTTTCTCGTTTTGCTATGCCTGACGTATTAGCATAGCTGTTTACTTGGCGCGTTAGTGCGCCGCGAAACCCAGCGAGGTGTGTGCCGCCGTCGCGCTGTGGAATGTTGTTGGTGAAGCAAAGTGTGGATTCATGATAACTGTCGTTCCATTGCATAGCGAGACTAACTGTTATGCCGTCTTTCTCTCCTTGCACATCAATGGGCGAGTTTATTAGAGCCGTTTTGGTCCGGTCTATGTATTCGACGAAGGCGGCGATACCTCCTTCATATTGCATATCTATTACGTCAGGATCTGGTTTTCTGGCATCTGTAAGCACAATTCGAACACCGGTGTTTAAGAAGGCGAGCTCGCGGAGCCTGTGCTCTAGAATTTGGAAGTCGAACTCGGTTTGCGTAAATGTCTTTTTTGACGGCATGAAAGTCACCATCGTTCCAGATTCATCTCCGCACTCGCCGGTTTCAGCAAGGGCTTTGACTGTATCGCCGTGTTTAAAGGCCATTTCGTGAGTTTTGCCGTTGCGCTTAATTGTCAAGAGTAATTCGGAAGACAGGGCGTTTACGACCGAGACGCCGACACCGTGGAGACCGCCAGAGACTTTGTACGAATTTTGATCAAACTTTCCACCTGCATGAAGCTGGGTCATGATGACTTCCGCAGCGGACACACCTTCTTCGTCATGTATATCTACCGGAATGCCGCGGCCGTTATCAGTAACGCTGACTGAGCCGTCACCATTCAACACGACATCAATCTGATCGCAGTGACCTGCCATTGCTTCATCAATGGCATTATCAACCACCTCAAATACCATATGGTGAAGGCCTGTCCCGTCATCGGTATCACCGATATACATGCCAGGACGCTTTCTTACTGCATCTAGACCGCGTAACACCTTGATGGAGTCGGCGCTATAATCCTCGGCATTATCTTCCGGGCTTTTGGTGACAGCTGTTTCAATCATGCTTTCCTCTTGAACTTTGCGGTCTTATGCAGCAAACGCATTTGGCGTTTCGGTTAAGCAGGCATCGGATACAGCAACGTATTGCGCGCGGTCTCTAAAAGACTCGAACAGGCTGATATCTGTTCCCGTTAGCCAAGCTTGCGCCCCCATCAAACAAATTTCATCGAATAGCGCGCATCGCCTTTTTTCATCCAGATGTGCGGCCACTTCATCCAGCAACAGCAAAGGAGTGCGGTTTCGTTCTTTGGCCTGCAAACGTGTATCCGCCAGAATAATTGCTATTAATAGTGCCTTTTGTTCGCCTGTAGAACATTGATCCGCTGGCAGGCCTTTCTCGGCGTGGTACACGGCAAAGTCACTTCGATGGGGGCCAGCGGAGGTTTGACTTAATTCACCATCGTGCCTTCGATTAGATTTCAGTAATTCTCCAAAGCGTTGTTCGACGTCTAAGGCTGGCATCTTGTCGAGCCAGCCCTCAAGCAATCCCTTAGAAGCAACGGCGGCAACTGGGAATTGGCCAGGCGCGGACATTGATGCCTTGGCGACTCGTGCCGCAAGCTCTCTTCGTGCAGCCGCAATGGCGACGCCACGTTCTGCCATAGTTTTCTCAAGCGTTAAAAGCCAAACATCGTCGCTCGAACCATCTCGTAGAAGGCGTATACGCTCTCGCATCGCGTGATTATAGCCCGTGATCCGGCCCGCATGCGCTGGGTCAAAGCCATATGCGAGTCGGTCAAAGAAGCGTCGCCGATTAGAGGCACCCTCTAAAAACAATCGGTCCATTTGTGGGGTTAGCCAAACCGCGCTGATATGGTTGGCTAGTGCATTTTGGTTGGAAACATCGACGGCATTGATCCGTACTTTGCGCCGCCGGTCATCAGTAGCTTCTTGCCCGGTGCCAATCTCTACGGGCCCAATCGGTGTACCAACGGATGCTGCAATACCCCATCCAGTCACACCGACTTCGCCTTTCTTCGACCGCCGAACTATATTTTCTAATTTGGTGCGGCGTAATCCACGGCCTGGCGTTAGCAATGAAATTGCTTCGAGCAAATTTGTTTTTCCAGCTCCATTAGGCCCCGTTAGAACGACGCTTCTGTGATCACTTTCCAACGTTGCCCGTCTGTAGCAGCGAAAATTCGTCAAGGTGATTTTATGAATAGCGATGCGCGCAGCGTTCTCTGTCGCCATGTTTACCGTCGCACAATCATTCTGGATTGCGCCATGTCCGCAAGATTCCGATGCTCCGCTCACTTAGACCCGCATCGGCATGAGGACGTATAGTGCTGTTGGGTCGTCCATATCGCGAACGATTGTTGGGGCGGCAGAGTCTGCCATAACGAATTGCGCCATCGCCCCTTCGATTTGCTGTGCTATATCAAGCAGATACCGGGCGTTAAACCCGATTTCTATCGGTTCTTGAGCGTAATCAACCTCAATTTCTTCTGACGCGGTCCCACTTTCAGGACTTGAGGCAGATAAAATGATATTGCCGGGCTCGACGGTAAGCTTGATAGCGCGTGATTTTTCGGTGGAGATTGTTGCGACCCGGTCCACAGCTGCCGCAAAATCGTCACAATTCACCTCAAGTGTCTTATCGTTGCCGTCGGGAATGACTCGGTCATAATCAGGAAAAGTGCCATCAATTAGCTTTGAGGTAAGGACCACGTTGCCAAACGCGAATCGAATTTTTGTGTCCGATAAAGATACCTCAACTTCTTCTTCCACCTCGTCGATGAGTTTACGGAGTTCGTTGACCGCTTTGCGCGGAACAATAATGCCGGGCATCCCATCCGCGCCATTGGGCAAGGGCATCTCTACACGTGCGAGCCTGTGCCCATCGGTTGCGACAACCCGGAGAACAGAAATACCGTCAGCATCTGCCTTATGGAAATATATACCATTCAGATAATACCGAGTTTCCTCGGTGGAAATTGCAAACCGCGTACGGTCAATCAGCATTCTCAAGTCGTTAGCGGGAAGCGTAAAAGCTGTCGGCAAATCCCCGTTAGTCATTTGTGGAAAGTCTGAAGTTGGAAGTGTCTGCAATGTAAAGCGGGACCGGCCAGATTTTAGAACCAATTCATCTTTTCCACCGCTCGCGTCGAGCTCAATTTGCGCCCCCTCAGGTAGTTTGCGAACAATATCATAAAGAGTATGAGCAGGGGCTGTCGTTGCACCGCCGTTCTCGGATGCCGATACTACGGATTCTATAATGGCTAGATCCATATCTGTTGCGGTCAAAGCCAATTTATTATCTTCGGCTAAAAAATGCACATTCGACAAAATGGGAATGGTGTTGCGTCTTTCGACAACGCTCTGCACATGGTTCAAGGATCGTAGCAGTGCTGTGCGTTCAATTGTCAGTTTCATTGCTGTATGTGTCTCTTACCAATAGTAAATGCGGGAAGAACTCTGTCCCTAAATTTTTGATTATACCGGACCAATTTGCCTAAAACTAATTCTCATGTTCCGATACGGAAATGATTTCAGATTATAGCATAGACAAAATACGACTGCAGCAAATTTAGGGATTTACCCACAAATGCCGATTATGTCTATGGTGTTGAAAAAGTTGAAAGAAAGGATCAGGTTTGCTGATCTGCGAATGATAGCTCGAATTTCCGTTTTTTAGCCCTCTAACATACGTCGCAGCAGCTCAATGTCCTCTGCAAACGTATTATCGGTTGCGCGCAATTCTTCGATCTTTCGAACCGCGTGCATTACCGTGGTATGATCTCGGCCGCCGAATTTTCGACCAATTTCAGGCAAGGAGCGTGATGTCAGTTGCTTAGATAAGTACATGGCTACCTGGCGGGGTCTGGCTACCGCGCGCGCGCGCCGCGCTGAATACATTTCTGATTGGCGAATATTATAATGTTCCGATACCCGCTTTTGAATTTCTTCAATAGTAACCCTGCGGTCATTAGCACGCAAAATATCATGAAGAACTTCTTGAGTACCTTCGAGACTGACTTGTCGACCGACGAGATTAGCGTAAGCCACAATGCGATTGAGTGCACCTTCTAATTCGCGCACATTTGATGTAATTTTGTGTGCCAGAAACTCCATGACCTTAGGTGGAATTTCCACCTCAAGCTGTTCCGCTTTCACTTGAAGGATGCCGAGGCGTAGTTCGTAAGTGGTTGGGTGAATGTCGGCCACTAAGCCCCAACCCAGTCGTGATTTCATTCGGTCTTCCATACCCTCAAGGTCGTTTGGTGATTTATCTGCTGAAACGATGACTTGATGGTTTTGGTCGACTAGTGCGTTAAAGGTATGGAAAAATTCTTCCTGGGTGTTGTCTTTACCCGCTATAAACTGCACGTCATCAATCATAAGAACATCGACGCTGCGGAATTGGTCCTTGAAGGAAACGGTATCTTTGTAGCGAAGCGCTCGGATGAACTGGTACATGAATTTTTCGGCGGATAGATAAATTACGTGACGTTCCGGATTGCGCTTGCGAATATGCCAGGCAATGGCATGCATGAGATGGGTTTTTCCAAGACCAACGCCGCCATACAAAAACAATGGATTGAATGGAACAGTTTCAGCTTCCGCAACACGACGCGCTGCGGCAAAGGCTAGTTCGTTTGGTTTGGCGACAATAAAATTGTCGAAGGTGAATCGCGGATCGAGCGGCGCGCTAATATCGTCTTGTTGGCGAACCACCTGATTAGCTGGTTCGTGAATGAGGGTCGCCGCTTGATTCTCGACAACTTGAGCAGCAGCACTGCCCTCTAGCAAAATATCTACTTTCTTGACGTTGCTATTCTCACTGGCCCACAGGTTGACCAGCCTTTCGCCATATTGTGCCTCCACCCAGTCCCGCATGAAGCGCGTAGGCACTGAAAGCTGAACAGATTCGCCAGAGAGCCCACTTAAAGTTAATGGTTTAAGCCAACTTCTGTATGCAGCTTCACCATATTCCGCACGCAGTCGGCTCCGAACTCGAGCCCATTGACCGGGCAAACTATCAATCATTTAACGCTCTTCCCCAACGGGGCATGAAGCCCCTAAAAAATTATCCCAACGTCAAATGATGACCATTAGTCTAGCGAACAAACCTCCTATAACAGCCGGTTTGTCGCAAGGTCTTGAGAATCAGCGGGCTACCTTTCCGCACTAAAAGATCGCATTACAATATGCACCGAAAATAATGGTGCTCAAGCATGATTGGCTAGCGTATTACGTATGCAATCTGATATTATGAAACAATGTTCCGTAGGTCATTTTTTTATTTTTTGGAACATGCGAATACATTTTCTGCCCCATGATGACGGGTTGATTCTCGATGGCCTCCCTGACGGATAGCGACACTACTCTAACCACGCCTCATTTTGTCTGCAATGGGATTCACAGAAATTCAGCAAAAGAATCATAAATAAATTAGTTGACATGTACGTGTTGGCAAAATTGCCACCGAAATTTCTGGAGTGGCGGAATTTTTTGGGCCACTTCAGAAAGAAACCGAGTGTTTAAGATGTGTCTCGGCATTACCTGCGGCTAGATGACGAGCGACTCGGGAACCGATTCTGGGAATCGGAAAATTTTTTATGCTAGCGCGCGGATATTCTTATTAAGACGGGACAGCTTTCGTGCCACCGTATTTTTGTGGAAGACGCCCTTTGTCACGCCACGATGGAATTCTGGCATAGCAGCCTTGAAGGCAGCCTGCGCTTCCTCCTTATCGCCCCGTGTGATGGCTTCCTCAACCTTGCGAATGTAGGTCCGGATGCGGTTTGTGCGCGCGCTATTTCTCTCTTTGCGACGCTCAGATTGACGCACGCGCTTGCGTGCAGAAACAGTATGAGCCATTGTAAAACCTGATAAAATTAGTTGAGTACGCCGAGTTCTAGTCTCAAGCAGCGGCTTATAGACCGCTGCCCTAGTATCGTCAAGCGCAAGAGTAGCTCCCAACAGGAGCAGAAATTAGCAATTCGTAAATTTTGGTTTCCGTTTTTCCACAAATGCTTTCATGCCTTCTTTCTGGTCGTCGGTCGCAAACAACGAATGGAATGCCCTGCGTTCGAAAAGTAGCCCTTCTGAGAGGGTCGTTTCGTAAGCACGATTGACCGCCTCTTTTGCCATCATTGAAATGGGACGAGACATGGATGCGATCTTTTTTGCTGTTTTTATTGCGTCGTCTAATAGCTGATCCGCAGGTACAATTCGGCTAACGAGACCAGCGTACTCAGCTTCTTCTGCATCCATCATGCGGCCGGTGAGGCACATTTCCATGGCTTTCGCTTTTCCAATAGTGCGGACTAGCCTTTGTGTACCGCCAGCGCCAGGTATGGCGCCGATGGTAATTTCTGGCTGGCCGAATTTTGCCGTTTCATCAGCAAGAATGATGTCACACATCATGGCAATTTCGCACCCGCCGCCAAGTGCGTAACCGGCTACAGCGGCCACGACCGGTTTGCGACAAGTGGAAACGCGTTCCCAACCTTCAGTTATGAAATTGCTTAAATATACGTCCATGTAGGTTTTATCGTACATTTCTTTTATGTCGGCCCCCGCGGCGAATGCTTCCTTAGAACCGGTGATGACAATTGCGCCAATGGCATTGTTATCTTCATACCCATTAAGAGCATGGTCCAGTTCCTTGATGAGTGACTCGCAAAGAGCGTTTAGCGCTTTAGGACGATTAAATTTGATAAGCCCAACCGGCCCGCGTATTTCCGTAATAATATGTTCGTAGGACATTTTAAAAATCCCCCTAGCAGCGTGAGTTAAGATCTTTAGTTTCGTTGCTGTTTCCGCCCTAGGCTGGACTTGACGCAGCCACGGTTATAAATCCGCGATCTATCGCCTAATTATTTTTTAGGAGTTAAGATAAATCTTACTGTCAGGTCGCCATCTTGACCAGTATATCCGATTCGCAGTCGTTCGCCATCTCGACTGAATTCCTGGTTGCCTAAACTTTCCCAGCCCAGCTGCGGTAGCGTCGAACGGTAAAACCGCTCTACAGCAGTTCGTGTGACACTGCCGGCTGCATAGCCTTCTACAATCCTGCCTCCAGGCGTGTCGAATACGAGATCTTGGCTTTGGACTTGTGCCATGCCACGCATAACCGGCACATCATCGAAGCCGGTCAAAAACTCGCTAGCTTTGGCCGATACGGCTGTGAATACTAAAATTGTTGAGAAAATTATCGTTATTATTCGCATCATTAAGAATATTTAGTTATCGTTGCCATTTTGTGCAATAGAAGGTCGATCGTCCAGACTGCACAATCCGTTTTACCCCATTAGGACAGCAGCGATTGATCCCACGTTCCGATGGCATAGCGCTGCATTGTTTCCCCTCGCGTCCATATACATCCCACTGCTTTTGAAAATATCCTAATTCTCCGTTGGTTTGAACATAATCTCGTAAACTAGAACCGCCGGCAGCAATAGCTTCGGAGAGCACCTCCTTGATGGCAGTAACTAATCTCTTGGATCTTACACCTGGTATTGTGTAGGCAAGACGTCGAGGCGAAATGCGTGCGCGAAAGAGCGCCTCGCATGCGTATATATTACCCAGCCCCGCAACAATTTTTTGGTCAAGCAGAGCCGTTTTTATCGGCATGCGCCTGCCTTTGAGCTTCTTATTGAGCGAAGCAATATTGAAATCATCGGATAACGGTTCCGAGCCAAGGTGCCTTAACATTGGGTGGTTAGAGAGCTGTTCAAGGGGCACCAAATCCATGAAACCAAATCTTCGTGGGTCGCAGAAGCGAATGGTTGTGTCGTCGTCTGTAATAAACTCAATATGGTCATGTCGACCCGCGGGTGGGGCCGCTTCTGGATACAGAATCATTCTTCCTGACATGCCGAGATGGATGATCAACACAATATTTATGTTTAATCTGATTAAGATGTATTTTGCGCGGCGTTTGACCGAAAGGACCTTGGCGCCTTTGAGTGTGTCTGCAAAACCCGCTGGTAAGGAAAACCGAAGATCGAGACGACGTTGGATAACAACTTTGAGCCTTCGCCCTTCCATTATTGGCCGCAAGCCAGCACAAACAGTTTCTACTTCTGGTAATTCAGGCATAGTTTCCAGTTCTAGCAAACGTGGAGGCGGTGCGCTATCGTTCGATTATGTCAGAAGATATCAAAGAAGATAGAATGGAAAGTGCAGATCGGACTCATTTTGGGTTTCATGAGATCGCGCGTAATGAGAAGGTTGGCCTTGTGCGGTCAGTTTTTGATTCGGTAGCGCCGCGCTACGACTTGATGAATGATCTGATGTCTGGTGGTGTCCATCGAATTTGGAAGGCGGCTCTGATTGATTGGCTTCGTCCTACGGCGCATATGGAATTATTGGATGTGGCCGGCGGCACCGGTGACGTAGCGCTTGGGTTTCGCAAAGCCGGTGGCGGCAAAGCCACTATTTGCGACATTAATGAACAGATGGTGAGCCACGGCAGGGATCGTGCAATGGACCACGGGGTCTTTCACGGGATTAATTGGTGTGTTGGCGATGCTGAGAATCTACCCATGCCGGATTGCTCCGTGGATGCCTATACAATTGCCTTTGGGTTGAGGAATGTTACCGAGCCTCAAAAGGCCTTAATGGAAGCGTACCGCGTTCTAAAACCAGGCGGGCGGTTTTTATGCCTGGAATTTAGTCACGTCGTAATACCCTGGCTCGCTGAGGTGTATGATCGTTATTCCTTTAGCGTATTGCCCCAATTAGGTCATTGGGTCGGCAAGGACCGCGGGGCATATCAGTATCTAGCCGAAAGCATTCGCAAGTTTCCGCAGCAGGCCGAATTAGCCTCTATGATGCAAAATAGCGGCCTGGAGTTGGTGTCGTGGCGCAATCTAACCTGCGGCGTCGTAGCCATCCATTCTGGTTGGCGATTGTAAGATTGGGTGTGCTTGATCCAATGCGCCGTTTTTTCTTAAATAGTTACCGCTTGTTCCGCATGATGAAAGTGCTTGGTCGTTATGGTGTTCTTCCCAATATTGAAGGTCATCACATTGCCGCACGGTTTGCTGTATCATTGTTTCAAAGCAGAAAAGACTTTAAAGATGGCTTTGGAACTCGTCTTGCCGCAGCGTTACAAAAGTTGGGTCCAAGTTTTGTGAAGTTTGGCCAATCTCTGGCGGTGCGGGCGGATTTGATTGGTAGGCAAACCGCAGACGAATTGGCACAGCTTCAAGATCAATTACCGCCCTTTGATGGGGATGTCGCAATCTCTATCGTTGAGGTAGAATTAAATAGTAACATCAAAAGTTTATTCAATCGTTTTGACACCAAGCCTATTGCTGCTGCTTCTATTGCGCAAGTTCATCTTGCTGAAACGGTTGACGGCAATCAGGTGGCGGTAAAAATACTGCGCCCTGACATCGAGAAAGCCTTTGCTAAAGATATCGATTTACTCGTTTGGTTGGCGGAGTGCGTTGAGATTTGGCTGCCAAGCTTTGCGCGCTTTAAACTCCGCGCGGTAGTTGGTGAATTTGAAAAGACCGTAAGTGCGGAACTGGACCTGCGCTTAGAGGCTGCCGCGGCGTCCGCATTGAGTGATTCTATGCGTGATGAAATTGGGTTTAGAGTGCCGGCTGTCGATTGGAGTCGGACGGCCCATCGAGTTCTAACGATAGAGCGTATTTATGGCATTCGTATTGATGATATAGATAAAATAGATGAGTTTGGTTTGGACCGCCGAGAAATTTTGAGAAATTCCTCGGCTGCTTTCTTTCACCAGGTCTTTAGAGACGGGTTTTTCCACGCTGATATGCACCCGGGCAATATGTTCGTGACCGAGGATGGCGTTCTGATGCCTGTGGACTTTGGGATAATGGGGTACTTAGACCGCGCCACTCGGTACTACCTAGCGGATATGCTTTTGGCATTTTTGCGTAAGGATTATAAAAGGGTCGCCGATATTCACTTTGACGCTGGATTAGTGCCTCCAAACCAGTCCCGCAACGGGTTTGCGCTGGCAATTCGTTCCGTAACTGAACCTATATTTGAATGTCCATTGGCCGAAATATCCATAGCTCAACTGCTATCACGCTTATTTGAGACTGCTGGAACTTTCCAAATGGAAGTACAGCCACAGCTGTTACTTTTACAAAAAACGATGTTAGTTGCGGAGGGTGTCGGCCGAAAGCTGGACCCAAATTCTAACATGTGGGTATTGTCACGCCCTTTAATAGAGAAATGGATGCGGCGATATCGGGGGCCGGAAGCCCGCCTGAAGGAAGGGATTGAGGGTTTCACTTCAATCCTTAGTCGTCTGCCAAGCATAGCTGATCGTCTAGATCTTATTTTTTCTCACTTGGCTGCCGAAAGGGATGCAGCGTTGGCCCGGCGGTCTTTTTTGAGCACGGTCCGTGGCGCGCGAGGGTGCGCGCCTCTAGTACTTGGTGCATTTGTTATCTCTATAGTAGCTATTTTAATCGAGGTTATAGCTAGATAATAAATTTCAGCCAGCCGCTTATGTAAGGTGAATCGATTTGCTAAAATCTATAGTCAGACCGTTGCGGCTTGGATGGCGAAACGCTTGCCCTCAAGTGCTCGAATCGGTACTGTTCTAACACACTGAAACTGTGTAAATTGTTAAGTCGATGGATTTTGCAAACGAGCTGATGCGAAAACGTGTATTACTTATAATTTCGGGTGGAATAGCCGCATATAAGAGCTTGGAGCTCATCCGCCGCTTGCGGGAAAGGGGCTTGCTCGTGCGATGCATACTGACCGAAAGCGGTAGTAAATTCGTAACGCCGCTCTCCTTGTCAGTGCTCTCAGAAGATAGAGTTTACAGTGACTTGTTTTCGCTGACCGATGAGGCAGAAATGGGGCATATTCAGCTTTCGCGGGACGCAGACTTACTCATAGTTGTGCCAGCCACCGCCAATATTCTTGCAAAGATGGCCGCTGGTATTTCGGATGACTTAGCAACTACGGCTCTCTTGGCCACCGATAAACCTGTAATGGTAGCCCCCTCGATGAATGTACGCATGTGGGAACATGCCGCCACTCAAGCAAACCTTCAAACCCTCGTTGCTCGCGGCGTTGTGCCCGTTGGTCCTGTTGAAGGCACCATGGCGTGCGGTGAATTTGGAGCTGGGCGAATGTCCGACGTACCGGAAATACTTGAAGCGGTCGACGCTTTTTTTATTGAAAAGGCGAATGATTTGCCACTTTTAGGCCGACGGGTTTTGGTGACTAGCGGTCCGACCCATGAGGAAATCGATCCAGTACGTTTCATCGCGAACCGGTCGTCGGGCAAACAAGGGCACGCGGTTGCGCAAGCGCTTGCGGCTTTAGGTGCCGATACGACTCTAATTTCTGGACCGGTCTCCTTGCCCGATCCCGAGGGTCTAAAAACCGTGCATGTGCAAACTGCTCGGGAAATGTTAATGGCTTGCAAAACTCAATTGCCGGTGGACGTTGCGGTTTGTGCTGCGGCAGTTGCCGATTGGCGGGTCGCGGAAACCTCCGTTCAGAAAATAAAAAAATCTAGTGATCAACTCCTATCTCTAAATTTAACCGAAAACCCTGATATCCTCGCGACACTAGCTAAGCGAAGCGGTAATAAGCGTCCAGGCTTAGTGGTAGGATTTGCTGCAGAAACTGAGAATGTGATTGAAAATGCGGTGAAGAAACGAGACGAGAAAGGCTGTGATTGGATATTGGCAAATGATGTCTCGCCTTCTTCCGGTACATTTGGGGGTGACGAAAATTCTCTACATTTGGCGCATGAGGAAGGTGTCGAAAGCTGGGAAAGGATGACCAAAACTGATGCGGCTCAAAAGTTGGCCCGCCGCGTTTCTGATTTTCTCCAAGTAGCATGAACAAAATATCGGTTCCTGTAATAAAGTTGCTGAATGGTGCGGACTTGCCGTTGCCCGATTATGCGACTGCGGATAGCGCTGGCCTTGATTTAATGGCGGCAATCGACGCGCCTAAGTCGCTTGCCCCGGGCGAGCGGGCGCTAATTCCAAGCGGCCTCGCCATCGCGTTACCAGGTGGCTATGAGGCCCAGGTCCGGCCACGTTCCGGTTTGGCCTATAAGAATGGTATCACAGTGCTGAATTCGCCAGGTACAATCGATGCAGATTACCGTGGTGAGGTTGGCATTATTCTCATCAATCATGGTGATGAGACCTTCGTTATAGAGCGCGGCATGCGTATCGCCCAATTAGTAATTACCGCAGTTTCGCAGTTGATTTGGGACGAGGTCGAAACCTTGCCGGAGACTACGCGCGGCGAAGAGGGCTTCGGTTCAACGGGCGTCAAGAGTGGATGAGGCTATGCGGTTGACGCGAAAATTGATGTTTGCCATCGAAGCGGTTTTAGACATTGCTTACAACACATCGGACCGGCCTGTGCAAAGTAGTGAAATCGCGGAACGCCAAGGTATTCCCCGGCGTTATCTCGAGCATGTTTTGCAACATTTAGTGCGTGCAGAAGTTTTGTGTGGGGTCCGGGGTCCACGTGGCGGCTATCGCCTAGCCAGAGAGCGGCGGCGGATATTTTTAGGCGAAATAGCGCGCGTAATTGGCAAGTTGGACGGAAGTATTAGTCTTTTTGAAAAACCCGCAGGTTCGGCGCTCGGCCAAAGCGTTTTGGTCCCTATCTGGCAAAACCTTCATGAACGGGCTCTTGTGCGGCTTGATTCAATTAGTATTGAAGACCTCTGCGTGCAAGCGCGCGAAGCGGGCGTTAAATCTGCGGCAGACATACCCATGGATTTTGCCATTTAATGGCGCGTGGTCGAATTTATAACAGCATTTTGGAAACGATTGGATCGACCCCATTGGTGCGACTTTCGCGCCTGGCTGAGGATGCGGCGATCGACGCGCAATTGTTGGCGAAACTAGAATTTTTTAATCCGATGGGATCGGTAAAAGACCGAATCGGACTCGCGATGATCGAAGCGTTGGAAGCCTCGGGTAAATTAAAGCCCGGCAGCATTATCATTGAGCCGACTTCAGGCAATACAGGTATTGCGTTGGCGTTTGCGACGGCAGCGAAAGGGTACCGCTTAATTTTAACGATGCCCGAGTCACAGTCGGACGAACGCCGAAAGATGCTGCGCTTGCTAGGTGCTGAATTAGAGCTCACGTCGGCAAATCGAGGGATGGCGGGGGCCATTGAACGGGCAGAAACTTTGGTTGGGGAAATTCCAAATTCTGTAATGCCGCAGCAATTCCATAATCAGGCTAACCCTGAGATTCATGCAAAGACCACGGCGGAAGAGATTTGGGCCGATGCAGAAGGTTGTGTCGATGTAATTGTATCGAGTGTCGGCACGGGCGGCACCCTCACTGGTTGTGGGCGAACATTAAAACCACGAAATACTTCGCTGCGTTTGGTGGCAGTTGAGCCGGAGGATAGCGCTGTCCTTTCAGGAGGTACGCCCGGGGCCCATATGATCGAGGGAATTGGGGCTGGATTTGTGCCATCTACCTTGGATAGAACGTTAATAGATGAAGTTTTGACAATTGCGAATGAAACAGCTTTTAAAACCGCTCGGAGAACTGCTCAATTAGAGGGGTTGCCGATTGGTATTTCGTCTGGTGCCGCTTTGTCGGCGGCCCTTGAAGTGGGTGCTCGCCAAGAAATGGCCGGAAAACAGATTGTCGTGATTCTGCCATCTTTCGCAGAGCGATATCTCTCAACACCTTTATTTGAAGGGCTTTAAGTGCAGTTATGAAATTAAATTCTGAGCAAAAATCACGTTATGCTCGCCATATTGCATTGGAGGAAGTTGGTAAGGAGGGTCAGGTTGCTCTTCTAAGCGCTCGTGTGCTCGTTGTGGGAGCGGGAGGGCTGGGGTCGCCGGTTCTACTTTATTTAGCTGCTGCCGGGGTTGGTACCCTTGGCATAGTAGATTTCGATACGGTAGATTTGAGCAATCTCCAACGTCAAATAGTTCACGGGGAAGAAACTATCGGTGAACCCAAAGTTAAAAGTGCAGCAGAGCGATTAGCGGAGCTTAATCCAGATATTACTATCAAAACCCACCGTACGCGGTTCACTCTGGAGAATGCACCAGATTTGGTTGACCAATATGATCTGATTGTAGATGGTTCCGATAATTTCACGACGCGTTATTTGTTAAACGATGCGTGCTATTTTGCTGAAAAGCCACTGGTGGCTGCGGCGTTGCTTCGGTTTGAGGGGCAATTATCCACCTTTAAACCTTATTTGGATGGCGAGAATCATCCTTGCTACCGATGTCTTTTTCCGAGCCCACCCGCACCTGGGTCTATTCCCAGGTGCGAGCAAGCGGGGATATTCGGTGCCGTGGCGGGCGTTATGGGGACGCTCCAAGCAAGTGAAACCATCAAGGAAATTTTGGGTCTTGGGGAAAGCCTGTCTGGAAAATTGGTTATTTACGATGGGTTGTCGGCTCGTTTTAACACACTTATGGTAAACCGTGATCCTGATTGTCCGTTGTGTGGTGACTCACCGCAGATTACATCGTTAGTTCGTAAAGCGGAAATCTAACCAAACAATTGTATTATTTGTTTGGTCACCGACCCCACGGTGCCGTTGCCTAGTGGGGCCTCGTCAACGGAAACCAGTGGACGAATGCTAAGGCTATTAGTCAGGAAACCTTCGCTCGCTTCGCTGAATATTTGCGGTTTAATAGAGGCTTCAATGCAGTCAAGCTGTGAAAGAATGTTGGCGCGCATTACACCCGGCAAGGCGCCGTCTTCAATCGGTGGAGTCATGAGTCGGCCGTTTACTACGACAAATAGGTTTGCAATTGTTGCTTCGGCGATAAAGCCTTTACTGTTGAGTAAAATCGCTTCATTCGCGTTTTTAGCGTCGGATTCGCGACGCGCGATGATGTTCTCCAAATAACTAATAGTTTTAAGTTGCGACAAAGGCGACATTTCATTTCGCGAAATAGTCCTTGCGATCCAGGCATTTGCTGGATCTGGCGACTTTGGCATATCAGCAGCCGTAATAATTAGAGTAGGCGGATTGTTTTGTGCAACGGTCAAGCCTCGCCCGGCCGCGCCTCTCGTCAGGGTGAGCCGCAGCACCCCTTCCTCGAGTTCATTGGCGACTAAGGTGTCTTTCAAGGCCCTATCTAATTCGGCGGTATTCAATGGAACCGGTATCCCTAAATAGGCGGCACCATAATGCAAGCGATTTGTATGTAGCTCGATTCGTTCGAGTATGCCGTCACGCACTCGCATTGTTTCGAACAGGCCATCGCCCAGCGTCAGGCCTCGATCATTTGACGAGACCATTGCTTCCTCTTCTTTTATCAAGACTCCATTGAGGTAAGTAATCACAATTTGCTCCGGCCGTCTGGGTCCAGGCAACGTAATAGCGCTGCAGCCTTAGATAGACTTTCCTCATATTCTTCCGCGTTGTCTGAATCTGCGACGATTCCGCTTCCCGCTTGTGCGATTACTTTATCACGGTCGATAATAAGTGTTCGTATGACAATACTAGTTTCCATCGCACCATCAAAGCCGATCCATCCGATGGAGCCGCAGTAAGCCCCCCGCCGCACTGGTTCGAGCTCGTGAATAATCTGCATGGCCCGAATTTTGGGGGCGCCGGTTACTGATCCGCCGGGAAAACATGCTCGGAGCAACGATAGTGCGGATTCATCAGCTTTAAGTTTGCCGGTTACCGTTGAGACCAGGTGGTGCATGTTGGCAAAACTTTCGAGCTGGCAAAGGGAAGGTACTTCAACGGACCCGATCTGGCACACGCGCCCAAGGTCATTTCGTAAGAGATCGACTATCATTAGATTTTCGGCATAGTCTTTTGAGCTTTTCAGTAGTTCTTCGGCGAAGGCTTTGTCTTCCATTAAGCACAAGCTGCGTTGTCGCGACCCCTTGATTGGCTGAGTGTGGACAATACGGTCGGTGTTGAGGCGTAAAAATTGTTCAGGCGAAGCGGACAAAACAAACTGACCTTCACCGCAAGCCAGGTAGGCGGCGTAGGGGGCTGGGCTCTCTTTTCTTAGGCGGCGATAAACATCAAAAGGCTTCAAATCATCCGGTTTGGTGCAGAGAAAGCGTTGAGTAAGGTTTGCCTGGAAAATATCGCCGGCCCGCACGTACTCGATGATTTGGTTGACCTTTGATTCGTAATTGGCGCGGCTAAGCTCAGGTTCCCATATGGTTGTAGCAGTTGGCGATGGTGGCAGCGCAGTGGGAGCGAGGGAAATTCGGGCTACCATTTTGTGCGCTTGCTGTTCTGCGGCGGCGCGTCGAAGCTTCTCATCGGTCTCGGGATAGCCGCTAGAAATTACCCAGCTGCGTCTCTCAACTGTGTCGAACGCCGCAATAACGTCGTAAAGACCAACCGAGAATTCCGGCAGGCTATCGCCAGTCTGCCGGGGCGCTGGTAGCCGTTCCAAATGTCGGCCGAGACCGTAGCCAAAAAACCCAATCATCCCAGTTTGGAAAGGTGGTAAGGACTGGTCTGCCTCTAATTTAAAATCAGCTAACGCTTCTTCAAGTTGGGACCAGCTATTATCTGGGGAGGTGTGGCACGCAGATATGATGGAGATAGGTTCTGTAGCAATATAGGCAAATCGCCCTCTATTTTCTGGGCTATCTAGAAAAGCGCTATATGGATCTTCGGCAAATAGTGAAAATGCCAAAAGTGGGTCACAGTAGGGAATTTCTATGGCGACCGGCAAACGTCTCATGGCTGTTATGCGCTGCCCGCGGGGTGGCTAAATACTGGGGTCATATAGGCCCAATATGCTATATCAACCAATATTGGTGATATGAGGGTCCTAAGTTTGACGTTTTCGATATGAGCAAACATTTAAAATTCTTTGTCTATGCAGCAGCGTTGTTCGCTTTTCTTAATCCAGTTGAGGCGGTCGCACAAAAGACAAAAAAAGGCAAGCTTGTGCAGCGGTATGCTTCTTTGCGCGCTAATGATGTGAACGTGCGGGCTGGGCCCGGTGTGCGTTATCATGTGAAATGGAAATTTATTCAGCGCCATGCCCCGGTCGAAGTGATCGCCCAATACGATACCTGGCGCAAAATTCGTGATTGGGAAGGGGGTGAAGGTTGGGTGCATCGAGCGATGATTGCAACCAAACGCAGCCTCTTATTGAAGGGCAATGGCAAAACCATGCGACGTAGACCAAGCGATAGCGCGCCGGCCGTCGCGCGATTGGCCAGCAATATGATTGTTTTGGCTAAGAAGTGCGACATGGAATGGTGTTTGGTTTCTGCTCGCGGCCATGCTGGCTGGATCCGACGAAAAGGGCTTTGGGGCCTCTATCCTAAAGAACAAATTCGCTAGGGCTTAGGCAAAGTCTGCTGATAGCGCTTGGCGGACCGCATCTTGCAGCACACACATATGAGAATATTCCGGGTGGCGGAAGCCGACCATCACCTGACTATTAGTAGTGCGGAACACTTTGATCTGTTCGTCTGAGAACGGAAAGTGGATAAATTGTACCGAAGATGCTTTGCCATCCGTGCTGGTACGGTCTAAATCTTTCTCAGGCACTCCTATTACGGTTTCACCAAAAAACTCAATGAACATAGTTTCCTCTACGCCCCCCAGCCGGCTGAGAAAATTTCGGCGGCGAATTTCATCATCGATCTCAAACATAACCGTTGTCACTAATTCCCGCCCTTTCGGAATGAGCGGATTGTAAGCTGCTAGTTCGTCGGCAATCTGCTCTTCACCGCCCTTTTCAATGTAGAGCATTTCCTGAATTTGCCACCACATCGTTTCGTAGGATTCGAAATAGGCTGTAGCAACCGGGCCGATCTCGACGCGGCGATTTTTTTTTATGATCGATAATTCTTGGCGTTTTTGTTTGCGGATGGAGGAGTAGTCGGCAAGTTCCATGAGGTCATCGCGGGTGATTTCGGTACGTGGCACAGCTCTAATCCTTCGTGAACAATTGGAAATTTTCGTCCATGAGCCCGTAGGCTAAAGCCATCAGCAAAATGGGATGAGCAACAGTCTTCATTTGGCTCGGTTCTTCGTTAAGCCGGTTGACGCCTTGTGCGATATGTTCGACTGCCAGTGGGCATTCGGATGCAATAAACCTTTTGTCATTCTTGGTTGCTTGTCTTGCAGCTGGTTTTCCCACTTTTAGGGCAGTTTCAAAATTATCTTTCATAATACCCCAGGAGCCGCCATGGCCCGAGCATCTCTCGATAACGGCGACATCGTTGTCAGGCAACAGGCGCAACATTTCTGCCGCCTTAGCGCCCATGTTTTGAGCGCGAGCATGGCACGCATGATGGAGAGATACACCACCGTCTAGTGGAGTGAGGCCATCAGCTAATCCATTATCGTTGGCGATGGTTACTACATATTCCGAAAGGTCGAAGACTGATTGGGCTAGTTTTTTAATACGTTGATCATTGGGTAGGATGAGTGGCCACTCAAATTTCATCATCAACGCACATGATGGAACTAACGCTACCACGTCATAACCTTTGTCAATCCAATTTTCTAAATCATCAGAAATCAGCTTCGCGTTCTCCGCTACACGCGCGATATTACCTTTTTCCAACTGCGGCATACCGCAACAACCGGAATAGGCCACCTGAACTTCCACACCATTGTGGGCCAACACCGCACGAGCGGCATCGCCGATTTCGGGTGAATTATAGTTTCCAAAACAGGTCGCGTACAGGACGGCTTTACGGCTCTTGGTCGAGGAAGTTTTGCTGGGTGTTATTGGCCCTTCGGCTGCGCGCGCAGTTAACGTTTTCCCATTGAATTTGGGCAGGGCGGCCTCTTTGTGAATGCCCGCCACTGCCTGTGCAAGAGGCCTTGTCAGCGGATTCCCTTCTTTTGATAGCCAGTTTGCAATCGGCGCAACCGCGCCTGCGAGCTTCCCGTTTCGGTCGGTTTCTGTGAGTTGGCTTTCCCAAAAACTGGGCTTATTTTTTGCATGCTGGATGGCACGGTAACGCAGCATCAAATGCGGGAAATCTAAATTAAACTCATGCGGTGGTACGTAAGGACATTTAGTCATAAAACACATATCGCAAAGCGTACAGGCATCTACAACTGGTTCAAAATCCTTACTGTCAACAGAATCGAGTTCACCGGTCTTTGACTCGTCAATTAGATCAAAAAGACGGGGAAAACTATCGCAAAGGTTAAAACAACGGCGACAGCCATGACAGATGTCAAAGACACGACGTAACTCTTTGTCTAACTTGTCTTCGTCGAAGAAGTCCGGGTTATTCCAGTCAACAGGATGTCGTATAGGCGCTTCAAGGCTGCCTTCGCTCATGGCGTTACCTTAGAGTTAAAGTATAAAGTTTTGAAAGCGCCGGGGCTTGTTCGCACGCCGGCCCTTTCAACAGAGAAATTTAATCAGGAGACTTCGTCGAACGCTTTTTGGAATCGTCCGGCGTGGCTTTTCTCGGCTTTTGCCAAAGTTTCAAACCAATCGGCGATTTCGTCAAACCCTTCTTCCCGAGCTGAACGGGCCATGCCCGGGTACATGTCCGTATATTCGTGGGTTTCACCTGCGATAGCGGCTTTCAGGTTGCTGGCGGTATCGCCAATCGGCTCACCGGTCGCCGGGTCGCCAACTTCTTCGAGAAATTCCAGATGGCCATGCGCATGGCCGGTCTCGCCCTCTGCAGTTGAGCGGAATACAGCAGCAACATCGTTGTAGCCTTCAATATCCGCTTTTTGCGCAAAATAAAGATAACGCCGATTTGCCTGGCTTTCGCCTGCAAATGCCGCTTTGAGATTTTCCTCAGTTTTTGTGCCTTTTAAGGACATTTGTCCCTCCTCAGTCTTTTAAAATCAAAGTCGCTACGATGTCTACAGAGCACCTTCTCCATAGATGGCTAGACAAGAACTTATATGGGGTAAACTGAAAAACAAGTCAATTATCTAGAATGATTCTAGAATTTAATAGGTCTTTGCATTCAAATACCTACCGGATGCGAATAATCACATCCACACGCTTGACGCTGGTATTTTCGGGAAGTTGGGGCAGTGCTCCCAAGACAAGGTCGTCGATCGGAATATCTTCAAGTCTTCCGGTAGCCTCGTGGAAAAAATGGAAGTGGCTCGCGGTATTAGTATCAAAATAGGATCGACCAGAATCCACAACAACTTCCCGCAATAAACCTGCGCGGGTAAATTGGTGCAGGTTGTTATAGACTGTGGCTAAAGAAACTTTCATGCCAGCTGCGATTACGTCCGCATGAAGCTGCTCCGCGGTGACATGTCTGTCCCCTCTCTCAAAAAGCAGTCTAGCTAGCGCTAGCCGCTGGCGAGTCGGTCGCAATTTTGCTGCCCTCAGCCGTTCGATAATTTGGGTACGGGTTCTGATAGTATTCATCACTAATGCATTCTTCGAGATGCGTTCTGAGAGCCACAATAAGCGAAATAATAGTTCCCAACAAAGAAATTAATTGGCCTATCCGGGGCGGTTTGTGTGGCAAGATCAATATGTATAAATAGCACTATCACCTGCTACAATATGCGGTATTTATGAAATTTGGTGGCAATGGCAAACCGGAAAAAGCAAAATTCGGCCCGGCGAGTTGGGCATTGCAGAAAACCTGTAAGACGGTATCGGATCATACGTTTTATTCTTACACTTTTCTTATGGGTGATGATTGGCGGCGGGCTATTGATTGGTTGGTACGCAATTAGCTTACCGAGGCTTGCGGATTTGCGAGATGCAGGACAGCGCAAGGCTGCTGTGCGTATTCTCGCCGAAGATGGCACATTATTGGCTCGATATGGCAGTGTACATGGCCAACCTATCTTAATAAAAAATTTGCCCCCAATGTTGGCAAATGCAGTGCTGGCAACCGAAGACCGTCGATTCTTCGATCACTTTGGGATCGACCTTATTGGCGTTTTACGCGCTGCCATTCGCAACATCTCTACGGGAGCTATACGCCAGGGTGGTAGTACAATAACTCAACAATTGGCAAAGAACTTATTTTTGACCCAGGAGCGGACGATCGGCCGAAAAATCCGTGAAACATTGCTCGCTTTTTGGCTCGAATACCGTTTTACAAAAAAACAAATTCTAACCATCTACTTAAATAGGGTTTATCTTGGTGCCGATGTCTATGGTGTGGACGCTGCCGCTAAGGCGTATTTCGGGAAATCGGCAACGCGGCTTTCGTTGTATGAATCGGCCGTAATTGCCGGATTGTTAAAGGCGCCCAATCGTTATAACCCAGCCCAACATCCTCAACGCGCTGCAAAACGAGCGAATCAGGTTTTACGGAATATGGTTGCGGCCGGTTGGTTGAGCGAAAATAAAGCGAAACAGCATTTCCGAAAGAGAGTACTGACGGTACGTGGTCCAGCGACCCGTCTCAACACTCGTTATTTTTCAGATTGGATTTTATCTCAAGCAAGAGGTCTGATTGGTGCGGCCAGCGGTGACCTGATCATTCGAACAACACTAGACGCAACGCTTCAGCGCCAAGCGGAACGGAATGTAAAACAAATTCTTGATAGTGCTAAACGCCGCAACGTAAGCGAAGCGGCCTTCTTATCCATGAAGCCAAACGGTGCCATTCGTGCAATGGTGGGGGGTGCTGCTTTTGCGAAAAGTCAATTCAACCGCGCGACACAAGCGCAGCGTCAACCCGGATCCGCATTTAAATTGTTTGTTTATTTGGCTGGTGTTGAAAGTGGCCTAATGCCAGAGGACAGAGTTTATGATCGGCCAGTTGATGTACACGGCTGGTCGCCGCGTAATTATAACCGTAAACATCGAGGGGAAATGACGCTGCGCGAAGGCGCGGCGCGGTCCTCGAATGCTGTCGCGGTAGCCGTTGCTGAACGCGTCGGGCGTCAAAGGGTGGTGCAGGCTGCGCGACGCCTGGGCGTAACTAGTAAGCTTGGATCTGATCCGTCTCTTGCGCTTGGTGCATACGAAATGAAATTGATTGAGCTTATAGCAGCTTATGCAGTGATCGCTAATGACGGCCTCGGTGTTTTGCCTTTTGGCATATTGGAAATTAGAGATACTGCCAATAAAGTTTTATATCGACGCCAATTAGAGCAAGCTCCCCGTATAGTCGCGCAGCGGCACGTCTCGCTAATGAACGACCTTCTTCATGCGTCGATGGCATGGGGGACCGGGCGGGCGGCGCGTCTCAAGCGCCCTGCAGCGGGAAAAACCGGGACCAGCCAGGGCAATAGGGATGCTTGGTTTGTTGGTTATACGCGAGACCTAGTCGCTGGTGTTTGGATGGGCAATGACGATGCGTCGCCTATGATGGGGATTACAGGAGGCTCGTTACCGGCCCACCTCTGGAAACGCATTATGATAAAAGCACACCGCACTCTGCCTCCAAGGCCGTTGCCCGGGGTTGTTTTTAAATTACATGACAGACCTTAAGCTGTGTTCCAACTTAGGCCTAACCATACCGGCACAGCGTTTTTCCTTTTTGCCTTAACCATTCCTGGCCGTCACGTCGAAATTCGGTCAACTCGCAAACATGCCGCCAAAAGGCTTTTGAATGGTTGTGTTCTGCAAGGTGGGCAACCTCGTGGGAAACAACATAATCCAAAACAAAAGGCGGTGCGAGAATAAGACGCCAGTTGAAGGACAAATTTCCATTCGCCGAACAACTACCCCATCGGGTTTTTTGATCTCGAATAGAAATGCGCCCGGCCCTTTTCCCTAGCTTTGTGCTTTTTGCGATGACCAAAGGGTTGATATCCTCCCTCGCTTGGCGTTTTAGCCAATCTTTCAGGCGACTAGCCAAGTGTTCCGGTTGGCCAAAAACGGAAAGACTTTTGTCTGTGCTCCGCACTATGCCATGCCCTTTGCCCCTATGGATGATTCTATGATCCTCGCCGCGTATTGGAATGATGGCGCCGTCGGCGAAAGGAATAAGCTCGGGTAGATTTTGGATCTGAGCGGCTATCCATTGGCGCTGTTGTGCAGCGAACTTTAGCCCCTCTGTTTCGGAAGCATGACGCGGGAGGATGAGAATTGCGGTGTGGTTATAAAAATCAATTTTTAGTGAAATTCGGCGCGCCTTAGGCGACCGTCGAATGACCACAGGAATATCCAAACCATCTAGCTTTTTGGGCAAAGAGGTCATGGTTTTTTAAAAATATTATCCTTATTGGAAATCCACTGCTGAACGTAATCTTCGATATCATCTACTTCGTCTTCGGAAATCGCTTTGTGACGAACCGAAATGCCAGCTCGGTGCACAGTGTCTTGTTTGCCTGATAGAAGCGGGTGCCACCAATGAAGGTCTCTCCCTTCCGCAACCAAGCGATACCCGCAGGTGTCTGGTAGCCATTTCAGATCCGGCACTTGGTCCGCTGTCAGGTTGACGCAGTCCAATACATTTTTTTGGCGGTTTTCATAGTCGGAGCATCTGCAGGTTTTTAGGTCAAGATAGCAGCAAGATACATTCGTTAGGGCAATTTCACCGGTATCAATATCTTCGATTTTATGGAGGCAGCAGCGTCCACAGCCATCGCATAAAGACTCCCACTCGCTACGCGATAAATTTTTGAGTGATTTTTTCTTCCAAAATGGCTTGTCGGTCATTTGGCTCTGTCTATCAGGTGTATAAAAGATCCTGCAACTTGGCCCGCAAGCATACCTAATTGGCCAATACTATTTCCTGTGGAGTCCTCGCACTCAAAAAGCGCATCTGCTGGTGGGGATTTCCCTATTGTGCGGCAATAATGAAATTCATGGCCGTTGAATTCTCCTCCTTTTGGACCAAAAGGTGTTGCCTTCGTAGTTTTAGCACGACGATAGCCCAATTGGAGTTTTGGATCGCTGAAAGTAGTCTCTAACGGGAGTAAGTTGGCCATGGGATATTTTTTGCCGGCTTTGTCAGTGAGGGTTTTGCCCAAAACCATATAACCGCCGCATTCGCCATAGATGAACGCCTTTGTAGCCGCTGCTCGGAGGCCTTCTAAAAAAACATGATTACTGGAAAGTTTAGCGGCATGAAGTTCTGGATATCCTCCCGGTAAATAGACCGAGTCTGCGGCTTGAGCTGGCGCCTCGTTGTATAATGGAGAAAAAAAAGAAATTTCTGCATTCTGTCGTCGCCACCCCTCTAGAACGGAATTATACGTAAAGGAAAATGCTGGATCGTCTGCGATCGCGATATGCTGACCCAATGGCGGCAGTGGTGTTTGAGGCGGATGAAAGCCGGCGCACCTAGGCCGCGCAAGATTGGCGATCTGTGCGAGATCGATATGTATGGAAAGGGTAGAGGATGCAGTGTCTAGCCACTGCAAGAAATCTTCCTGTTCGGCTACTTGAACCAGCCCTAAATGCCGTTCTGGTAGATACAAACTTTCGTTGCGTGGCACAAACCCAAGAATACTAATTTCTGGGTTTACCCGAAGTGTTGCGGTTTCAAGGGAGTGGCGATGAGACGGTCCACCAACGCGGTTGAATATGACGCCCAATAGGTCGATGTCGGGCCGGTGGTTTACAAAGCCTTGGATTACAGCTGCTGCTGATGCGGCTTGGCCGCTTACGTCCACTACAAGAATCACCGGCCATCCGGTTAGGGCAGAGACGTCTGCTGTAGAGCCCACCCCGGAATTGGCGCCGTCGAACAGGCCCATCGCACCTTCGCAAATGATTAGGTCTGCGCACTCATCGAGTGAGGTGCATAATCCCAACAGTGTTTTGGGCCTCATTGCCCAAGAATCTAAATTATAGCTAGGTCTGCCAGTAGCAACCGTGTGATAGGCGGTATCGATATAGTCCGGTCCAACTTTTGCCGAGGCGACACGATGACCGGCTAGTTTGAGTGCTTTTAGAATGCCAAGTGTAATAACTGTTTTTCCGCATCCGCTGGACGGTGCGGCGATAATGAGTCCGTTAGAGGGGCGCGATAGAGGCATTTTAGCACTCTATCATTATCCGTTTTTTTCGGCGATGACACATTCAGCTTTTTCAAATAATTGTTGATAAGTAGAATTGGTCTAATGTTTATATTGAATTGCAATAAAATAAGGTTGGATGTGATTTTTAAGCTTAGGAAAGTGCAAATAATTGTTTTGAAAGTGCTGTGTGTGATTTTGACCTACGGACTTGCTTTGGTTCCCCAAACAGCTGTGCACGCACAATTAGGCGGTGTTAATTTTCAAGATGTCGGGCCCAGCCCTATTTTGGGGGCTGTCCGTGCTGGGGATTGGCAATCGGTAGACTATCTGTTGAAATCGGGAGTTAGCCCAAATGTAAAAGAATCAGAGGAAGGTCAAAGCCCGTTGATACTAGCCACTATCGGCCGTCACTTGGATATTGTCGAGACATTGTTACAATTTGAAGCCCGTATTGATGTACCGGATAATTTTGGGCGTACCGCGCTGAGTTGGGCGGCGGTAAAAGGCGAATATGAAATAGCCAAGGTATTATTAACCGCAAAGGCTAACCTGAATCATCAAAACAATGAAGGGCTCACGCCTCTCATGCAGGCTGTGAAAAATAGCCAAATCGAATTAGTACAGCTGCTTTTGCAGTGGAAACCTGATTTTAACATTCGAGATTATACAGGCCGGGGCCCTATGGATTGGGCGCGCGCGCAGCGCAATCCACAAATTGAGCCTATGCTGAGACAGGCTGGCGCTTCTAGTTGATTATTGAGCGCTGGCTTTTGTGAATTCTGTTTTTAGGTCGGTAACAAGCTCGGTTAAATCACCAAGGGTTTCCTCATCAATCAACCCTAGTTGTCCGGCAAGCAGCACAAAATATTCTAACCTGGCTGTGGCCCCTGACGCATTCTTGATTGCTTCCGCTAGTGCTTCTTCGCTACCCCGTCCGCATCCTTCGGCAAGGCAGGCCGGGACCTCCAGAGAAGCTGAGCAAATGGCCTTGCCTAACGAAAACTGATTGTCTGCAGGAAATGACTGGCTCACATCGTGAATTTCCACGACTAAATCGTGGGCAGCATGCAACGCATTAAGGTCACGAAAATCCATATTTGTCCAAGCCAAAAATTGATACAAGTATCTAGAAGGGGCGAATGTATACGGAAGTGATGCGGATTCCAGTTATTTTTCGAATGCACCCGAAACCCCGAGAATCCAGCCTTCTTCTCGCTCTACGACGGTTTTTTCGGTTTCTGATAATGCTATATCTCCGCGAAATAGCGACTCGAGCGTGCCACGCTGGTCTAGAGCTGCTAAGAATTTAACCACAGCCAATACCTGTGCCGCGTCCTTGGGTTTTCCTGGTATTTCTTTAACCGGGAATAGAGAGGGATATACTTCTGCGAATATAATTTGCCCAGCAGCACTGTAATTGAGCCCTGTCTCGAATGGCCAAATTTGAGTTCTGAAAGCAAGCCGCGGGTCACGACGTAGAGCCCAAACCTTGGGAATTCCCGTTAAAGTCTGGCTGCCGACAGAACCAACTCCGGCTAATTTCCAGACGGGTTGAGCACCTGGTGCCCGCTGGTCGACAATGCGCTGTTCAGCAAGATCCATTGGTTTATGCGGCCGACGTCCGCGCCGCAATAAGTATCGTCGGTCCTCCTCTCGCACATTACCCCAGAAGGGGAATGCTTCTCCCGTTAGGCGCTGATTGAGATATTCCGCAACGTCAAAACGCGAATTTCGATTGTGCTGGTCATCTTCAATTTTATCGCTTAATAACTGCCACATCTGACGCCATGGCAGACCTGATAACCCTAGCGCTTGAGTAGTGCCGTCAGGGAAACCGAAAGGAAAATCAAATCCAGTCAGAATTCGGTCCCCTCTATTTGCCAATGCTGCCAGGCGATTGCCGAGCCACAGCGTTGCTTCACAGCGTGTTGAAAGGTTTTTTAAATGGGCCAATCGGAGACGGTTTTGACGGCTCGAAAGAATAGCGACCCAGATACTATCTTTACCGGTCCTCGGTGCGTTGGCGCCGCTCCAATCAACCATGACATAACTGTCAAACAACATTTTGAGTGCCTAAAAGCTTTTATTAACTTATTTAACCATTGATCTAACGACAGATGGAAGTACCGCCATGATTTGGATCAACGGGTTTGCGCCGGATCAATACCAACTTTTGTTTGTAGCTTTGTTGTTAGATGCTTTGGTTGGGGAGCTGGGGTGGGTTTTTAAAATACTACCACACCCTATCGCTGCTCTCGGACGTCTAATCGGTGTTTTGGAAGCGAAACTGAACCGCGCACATCGGAGTGATAAAACCCGGCTAATGCGCGGCGGGTTCCTCGTAGTTTTTATTTCGGTCCTATCGATAGCGGTTGGCTGGGGACTGAGGGTTTTCATCGAAGCCCATCGGCTTTGGGTTCTAGAACTATTGATTATAACTATTCTCGTCGCGCAGCGCAGCTTATACCTCCATGTTCGTGCTGTTGCGGCGGCATTGGACAGAGAAGATTTAGCGGCTGCTCGGCGGGCCGTTGCTCATGTGGTGGGGCGCGACCCTGAGAAACTAGACAAAGGAGGTGTTGCACGCGCTGCAATCGAAACGCTTGCCGAGAATTTTGCAGACGCGGTTATAGCCCCAGTATTGTGGTATTTGGTATTTGGGTTGCCGGGCCTACTATTCTGCAAAGCTGTCAATACTATGGATAGTATGCTTGGCTATCGATCCGAGCGTTATTTAATGTTTGGTCGTATTGCGGCTCGTTTGGATGATGCGGTCATGTGGGTCCCGGCTCGGTTATCTATGATATTTCTGGTAATCGCGAGCATTGCGACACCCGCTGGAGATCCCTTGGAGGCCATTCGCGTCGTTAAATCGGATGCTGGAAAGCATCCATCGATAAATGCCGGCTGGCCGGAAGCTGCATTGGCCGGCGCTCTTGGTTTTGCGCTTGGTGGCCCACGCTACTATGCGGAAGGGCATGAGGAGACGGCATGGATTGGGGCCGGACGTGCCGAACTAAATGCCGAGGATATAAAACGTTCGCTCTATTTGTTTGTCGCGGCCTGTTTGAAGAATGGTGTCTTTATTGCTGCATTGTCTTTAATTTCTTTATAAAGAAGCTATCTTAGTTTTCGCAATGAATCCCGAAGTTTATCCGCATGTACGTTTTGATATCTGCCATGCAACACAATATCCTCAGCGCTCACTCCTGGATTACCGTAGTAGGCATGGTTTTTGGCGTTTCTGGGATGGATAATCGCCCCCTCAACGCTCGCGCCTAGGAAAGCACCTTGGTTCATCGAGAAGGAATAAATATCGGCGCGTAGATTCGTCGTTGTTGATGCTTCAGCGCCAACCCCTTTCGGACCTGCTGCGGCGCTAATATCAGCTCCCAATTTAACTTCGTTACTTAAAACTGATGAAAGGCCGCGTTCCGACATGATCAACAATATAATTTCCTGGCTTTGGCCGCCTATTTGCAGCCCGAAGCTAGCTGATCCCATCGTATAAAACGCTGGATAGCCCCAATTTCCGCTGGCATTCTTAGCGACCAGAACCCCGTTGCCTCCTTCAGCGCCAAAGAAAAAGGCGCCCTTAAGGACGTTCGGAAAAACCATGACTGCTTTAGCTCTTTTGATTAGGCTGCGCACATTTGGACCAACGTTCTTGTCCTGAGACATGCGCTCTACTGTATAGTGCGCTTTCGTTACCAATTCTTTTTCATCAAGTGAAGACCCAGCGAGAGCGTTGCCTGCTACAAAGATGGCAAAAACTAAAGTGGCAATGGCACCGGTAATTTTCATCAAAGGGTCTCCTTCGGGTTGGTTGCGCTATCCTTGATCGGTTGGCGGCAATATAGCGGCGTAATCCTTCATTTGGTGGTGATCATACTCAATTACGAGCTTTTTCATCAAAAATATGTGCCTGCCAAGCTGGCAATTTCGCCCCCCATACCAAGTTTAAACCGAGCAATGCCGGGTAAGGAGTGCGTATCGATCCCGCCTAAATCAAAGGAGCTGACATTCTCATTTTTTAGGATAAGCATACCTTGCCAGAGTAACAGCGTGTTTGCATTGGTTCGCCGGCCCACGTCATTATTCCAGCCGATCACATAGGTTGCTGATGTGCCATGCCGCACAAGCAAAATGGCAGCGGCCAATTCGTGTTTGAGGCTCGCTTGTAAGACAATGAAGTTGCTGCGATCTGACGCGCACTGGTACGCGGCGCGAAGAAGGGTGGCAGATGGTCCGCCGAAGCGGCGTTTTTTTCTCAGCGCTTCGTAGATACTTGTTATCCACTCGATAGTTTTCAGGTCACTGCTTGCGCGTATTTTCAGACCCTGTTTTTCTGCCTTTACGAGGCCATTTCGCCAATTTCCCTCTAGCTTTTGTCTAAGCCCTTTAGAATCGGAGTTAAGGTTCAGCCAGACCGTATTGTAGCCGGTCATAACACGGCGCAATTTGAGATTTTGGAATGAAGAACCATTATTCGGCGATTCCAGGATTTCCGGTGTCCAAAATTTTATCATGCGACTTAATCTTAGATCGCTTTCTTTCAACAACCGCAGGGCATCGAATCGATCTGCTAAATCAGTTGTTTCGGTCAAAAAGACCGGACCTCGTAAAAGCTGAACAATGGTAGCGATTGCTCCAATTTTTTTTGTGAATAGTTGGGCAAACGCGACGGGTTTGTGGTTTTTACGAAATATAGCGCGTTTTACCCCGCCGCCTGTAGCGACTATTGCTTCTCCGTAAGACCAGCTTTGTTCGAACGGACATTTGCTGGCATCCGCAACATAGCGATTCCAATCCGTTCGTGAGGCTGCGTCCCATCTTATTTCCAAGAGACTGATTTCCTTCGCTATACTGTCTAAATGAGATTACTTGGTTTTTTGCTCAAAAAGGCGAGCTCGGTTAAAGGAATTTACCTTCCGGGACCTCGTTTCACGCGGTGGGCATGGATTTATTTTGTGGCGTATGTAGCTGCTCCTATTCTTGCCATTGGACTGGTCTCAGATTTAGTACTTTACTACATTTTCGATCAATGGTTCGGGGCTTGTTATGCACTGTTGTGTCTATTTGATTAGATATTAGGTTGCCGGATCGTGGTTCACGGTTACAATTCGCCACACGCCGGCATTATCGCCGTTTTCGTCAAGTATATGGTCTAGCCGGGTAAGGCCGCAATTGGCGGTGCGCAGCGCTAATGCCTTGTCTGGGGCCAGTCCCAGCGCAAAGGCAAGTGCGGCGCGAATGGTGCCGCCATGTGCTACACACAAAATATCACTCCCGGCATGCTCCGCAGTCAAGCGAGTGATGGCGGGCACGACCCGAGCGACGAGGTCCGCAAAACTTTCGCCTTCCGGAGCGCGTTCAAAAGCAGGAGCTATCCAAAACTGGTGCATCATCGCGCCTTTTTCTTTTCTAAACTTATCGCGTTTCAACCCTTGCCAAACCCCAAAATGTTGTTCTCTGAAGGCTGGCTCTTTAATTGGCTCGGGCAGGTTTAAGCCGGCTTCGGCGATTGCACTGGCTGTAAGCGTTGTCCTTTGCAAGTCGGACGTTAGTAGGACCGGGTTTTGGGGTAAAATTTCACTGAGCCGTTTGAAAATAGGGAGTTCGCTGACATCTGCCGCAAGATCAGTTTGCCCATAAATCCGACCCTCGTCTCCTATCACTGGAGCGTGGCGCACCCACCACCAACGCGTTTCGATTATAGAAATTTCAAACAGCCCTTTCTAGAGAATCGCGGAAGCGATAGTTAAGGTTGTGACATCGAGAATTTGTTGCTGCGCACCGAGCACGTCACCATTGTAGCCGCCAATGCGATTAATAGCGATGACGGTTAACGCTGCGCATAAACCGCCACCTATAAAAAGCGAGAGTACGGTAGTCCCAAACCCTAAACATAGAAGGCAAATTAATACAGAGAGGCCTGCTGCGATCAACATGTCTTGTTGGCTTGGGTTTCCCGCATCTGCGGCTCGCCCTTTCTCAGTAGCGAGTGGCGCCAAACGCATAATGCAAGGCAAAAAACCGCGCGAAAGGCTTGCTGCTGCTAGAGTTGCCAGAACCGTGTTCCACATTCCTGCAATGGTGAGTAGATGCGCGATCGCCGCTGCCTTTAACCCTAGCATAAGCACCAAGGCGATAACACCGAAGGCACCAATTCGGCTGTCACGCATTATTATTAAGCGTTCTTTGCTGTCCTTGCCACTCCATAATCCATCCGCACAATCAGATAATCCGTCCTCGTGGAGTGCGCCGGTTAAACAAACCATCAAGCTTATGGTCAGAAATGCGAGCACGAGAGGCGGTAAGTTTAATCCTATCCCTAATGCGATGGCAGCGCTGCCGCAAAGGCCGATTATTAATCCGGCAATCGGAAATGCCCAGCTAGCATCGGCTAACGGGCGCGCTGCAGTTTCTTCGTCTAATGGCACGGGCAGGCGTGTGAAAAAACCAATTGCGAGCACAAATTCGCCTAACCGCCTGTCAAGCACGAGGGCTTCATCAAAAGTGACGGATGATTTTCCCGAAGTTAAATTGCCCGGGCTGCCTTTAGAGCTGAGGGAATCGCCACTGTCTGTAGGCGCTTCATCGGTGTTTTGCTGCGCATCGGGCGCGTTTGATTCTGGGGTCTCGGTCATGATTACTATATTATTTGCTGCAAAATCGTTCTTCGTACAGTAGGGAACTATAAGAATTGGAAAAAATCGATGGAAATTTTCGATGAATGGAACCACAGACGCATCACTAGATGAAATTCGAACGCTTTTAAACAACTTACCACCGCCCGATGATGCCGCCGCCGCCGCGGCGGCGGCAAGAGAAAAAGCACTTACAAAACCAGAAGGGTCGCTGGGTTTATTAGAAGGGCTAACCGAATGGTTTGTCAGCTGGCAAGGACTCCACCCCCCTAGGTTAGAGCGACCGCGCGTTGCGGTCTTTGCCGGTAATCATGGCATTGCACAGCACGATATTTCGGCCTATCCAGCTGAAGTAACCGCGCAAATGGTGGCAAACTTCCAGGCTGGTGGGGGCGCGATTAACCAACTATGCCAATTATATGATTCGGAGTTGAGGATCTATGAGATGGCGCTTGATCAACCAACCGCTGATTTTACCAAGACACCAGCTTTGAGTGAACAAGAGTGCGCCAGAGCCATGACTTACGGCATGATGGCGGTCGAGGACGGTATCGATGCAGTTTGCCTAGGAGAAATGGGCATCGGGAATACCACAAGTGCCGCTGCTTTATGTTGCGCTATGTTTGGCGGCGAGGCACGAGATTGGACCGGCCCTGGCACTGGCGTATCCGATAGTGCATTAACCCGTAAAATTAATACTGTCATTGCTGGACTTGATTGTCACCATGGACACCTCGACGACCCCTTTGAGGTCATGCGGCGTCTTGGCGGCCATGAATTGGCGGCAATAGTTGGTGCGGTGATAGCCGCGCGCATCGGGCGTGTTCCCGTGATACTCGATGGTTACGCGGCTACGGCGGCCGCTGCGGTTCTGCATAAAATAGACAGCAAAGCCCTTGATCATTGCATCGTCGGCCATTTGTCGGCGGAACCCGCTCATGGTCGTTTGCTAGAATGCATCGATAAATCTCCTTTATTGGAACTTGGTATGCGATTAGGCGAGGCTTCCGGCGCGGTCATGGCGTTGGGCGTATTACGCGGTGCGATTACCTGTCATACGGGCATGGCAAGTTTCACAGAAGCGCAAGTTAGCCGGAAATTATAATCATCTAATAATTTCTCATTCGCCCATTTGCAGGAGCTTTCCATCCTGACGAGCGGCACGGAAATTGTGCAGAAATATCACACTACTCACTGTGAGATAAAAGACGTTCAGTCCAAATGCGTTTAGCCAGAATTTGACGTCAAAAGTGCTACTAATTAGGATGGCTCTCATACCCTCGAAAATATGCGCTGGCGGAAGCGCCCAGGCCACAACTTGAAGCCAATCGGGTAAAATTGTTACGGGATAATAAATCGCGCTTACTGGTGCGATAAGAAAGATCAAGGCCCAGGCAACACTCTCCGCTCCGAGGCCAACTCGCATTAGCAGAGCGGTTACTAACAAGCCTATTACCCAACCGAACATCATCAGATTGGCGAAGAACGCGATGAGTGGTAGCCCCAGATCAAATATAGAAAAGTGATAAAGTGGAATTGCAAGCAGGATGGCAGGGCCGACGCCAATCAAAACCCTAATTAAACTTATAGTCATTAGTGCGGCTATGAATTCATGCGCCCGCAATGGTGTTACAAACAAGTGGCCAAGATTACGCGACCAGAGTTCCTCAAGAAATGAGATGGAAAACCCGAGCTGACCACGGAATAGGATATCCCACAGAAGTACTGCGCCAATTAAAACACCGGCAGCGCCTGCGAGCGCGGATGATTGGGAAAGAAAAAATTGGGAAATAAATCCCCACAAAATGAGTTGGATACTTGGCCAGTAGGCGAGTTCTAATAGGCGCGGCGCGGACCCTTTAAGCAGATACCAGTATCGCAACACCAATCCATAGACTCGGCCCACTGAAAATTCGCAACTTCGAAAATATCTGTTTTTCATATTGAACGCTCCGAAGCACCGCTTTTTTGGTTTTGTCGAGCAACTGCCAGGAATACCTCTTCGAGAGTTCCTGCTCCATGCGTCTTGATCAACTCAGCCGGCGTGCCCCGTGTGATGATATTTCCACCTTGTAGCATCAGCACCTGATCGCACAACTGCTCTACTTCCGGCATATTGTGACTGGCTAATAAGATGGCTGCGTTGGTGCGGCGTTGATAGTTAGCGAGATATCGCCTAATCCAGTCAGCAGTGTCGGGATCGAGGCTTGCGGTCGGTTCGTCGAGCAGTAAAAGCTTGGGTTCGTTCAAAAGGGATTTTGCCAGCATAACTCGTGTTTTCTGACCAGATGATAAGGTGCGGTAAGGCCGGTTAATGAAAGCCGATAAATGCAGTTCTTCAGATAGCTGCGCTAGGCGGTCCGAAATGTTTGAAAGCCCATATAATCGTGCATAGACTGTAAGGTTTTGCGTGCCTGTTAATCGCTGAGGAAGATCAATGTATGGCGAAGAAAAATTCATGTGCGCTAATGCTGCATGACGAGTTTTGAGCATGTCGACTCCGAATATTTCGACTTTGCCGCATGTGGGAATAATTAAACCTAGTAACATAGCGATAGTTGTGGACTTGCCGGCACCATTTCCACCAAGCAAACCGGTTATTGAACCGGCACTAACGGTAAAATTGATGTTGTCTACAGCGCAAACTGTGCCGAATTTTTTCGAAAGGCCGGCTACCGAAATGATTGGGTTTCCTTCAAGCATGAGGGTTATATGGTTGGCGAATAGTTGATTTGGCAAGGGCTTTTAAACGAATGAGGCAGATGTAGTAACGATGTTTAAGCAGGATAACTATCAATTTGACAGCGGCAGTTCGGGATTGAGCGTAATCCAGGCAGGGCGTTTACATTTGCGAACACTAATTCTATTGCGATGGGTGGCCGCAGCGGGACAAACCGCAACAGTGATGGTGGTTGCCTTTGGGCTTGGTTTCAATTTGCCGTTGGTTCCTTGTCTGGGTGCGATCATTGCTTTGGTAGTCTCTAATTTGATTCTGGCACGGCGTGGCCAAGGTCGTCAGAGAATTTCTGATCACGAAGCGGTTTTTCTTTTGGGATTCGATGTCGTTCAACTAAGCGCATTGTTATACCTGACCGGCGGTCTTGCAAACCCGTTTGTGACATTGATTATTGCACCCGCCATGGTATCTGCAACGATCCTTTCGCGAAGCGCTACGATTGGGCTCATATTATTGGCAATGTTGAGTATTTCGCTTCTGGGACGCTATCATCTGCCATTACCATGGAGTGGCTTGCCGCTCGCGTTGGAGCCGACATATCTACTGGGAATTTGGACCTCATTAGCCGTCGCCGTAGTGTTTATTGCCACTTATGTATGGTCTGTTTCTGAAGAAGCGCGGCGAATGTCCGACGCGTTAGCGGCTACGCAATCTTCTTTGGCCCGCGAACAGCGAATTTCTGCCTTGGGCGGCCTGGCCGCGGCTGCGGCTCATGAATTAGGTTCGCCACTAGCTACAATTGCGGTGGTAGCAAAGGAGCTATCGCAGGAAGTTCCGGAGAATAGTCCAATTGCAGAAGACGTTGAGCTTTTACTGAGCCAATCGGATCGATGTCGGGAAATTATAACCGGTCTTGCAAAAACACCGGAAGCTGTCGCTACCAATCCGTTTGCGAGTCTGCCTTTTTTGGCTTTGGTGAGGACGGCGCTCTCTCCATACAATTCTGAAAGTGTGGCCGTGGCCGTTCATATAGATGAACTAGTGGAAGGTGAAGAACCCCACCTTCCCTATGGGCCTGAGCTAGTGCATGGTTTGGGAAATTTGATCCAAAACGCGATACAATTTGCAGAAGTATCTGTGTCCTTATGTTTATATTGGGATTTGGATGAAGTGAGTCTCATAGTGCATGATGATGGTCCTGGGTTTACACCGTCGGTGCTTTCGGCAATTGGCGAGCCGTATATTTCGACCCGGACAGCCGACGGTGAGAATTTAGGATTAGGTATTTTTATTGCACAAACATTATTGCAAAAGACCGGTGCAAATTTGACCTTCACCAATGAAAAAGGCGCGAAGGTTGTCATTACTTGGCCAAGGGCTATTTTGGAAGTAACACAGTTAAAAGGAGAAGGTCATTGAACGATGTATCTCAAGGCCTGCCCGCGGATCGTACTTTGTTGATCGTTGATGATGATGCGCCTTTGCGCAATCGTCTCGCGCGTGCTTTGGAGAAGCGAAACTTCATTCCGGAAGTTGCTGCGAGCGTGGCTGAGGGTATTGACCGCGCTTCCCAAAGACCGCCCGCTTACGCGATTGTCGATTTGCGGTTGGAAGATGGTAATGGTCTTGAAATTGTAAAAGCGCTTAGGGAGGTACGAGTAGATGTGCGTATCGTCATGCTGACGGGCTATGGCAATATTGCAACAGCAGTGGAGGCAGTCAAAGCAGGTGCTGTCGATTATTTGCCAAAACCAGCGGATGCGGATGCCATTACCGCGGCTTTATTGGAAACAGAGCGGCCCTTGCCGCCGCCGCCGGAGGACCCCATGTCTGCAGACCGTGTACGATGGGAGCATATTCAACGCGTCTACGAACAATGCAATCGTAATGTTTCTGAGACAGCGCGTCGGTTAAAAATGCACCGGCGAACGCTTCAGCGCATATTGAATAAACATGCACCTCGGAATTAGCCCGGCTATCAATGATAATCTATGGGGGCTTGTCGAATTTGAGTTTGTTACTTTTGGGGGCTTTTAGAATCCAAAACGATATTTTATGAAAAATAAAATCTGTTGCAGCGTTAGAATAATTGATACCAGATCAAAAAACTTTGATTGTGTGAGCAGGTATTTACACAGAGCGATGTCTAAGGAGGCTGTTGATTCTGGAGAATTTTATGAGCGAAGGTTTTTTCGAAAAGAAAACTGCAAATACGGCTCTCGCGGGCAAAAAAGTTATCTGTACGAGTGTTATTGGAATAGTGGTTCGGGGCATCATAAAAATAATCGAAAGCATAAGCGTTTGTTTGTTTCGGTACGATTTGCCGCTCCAGGATTGCGGTGGTTAGGTCCCAATGATTGATATTGGTAGCTTATCCTCTTTATTGGGACGGCTGGCTTCGTCGCATGTAGTTTGCGTGGGCGATGTCATGCTGGATCGATTTATCGAAGGCGATGTTGAGCGAATTTCGCCAGAAGGGCCGATACCAATTTTCAGTGTGACGCGGGAGACTGAGATGTTAGGCGGTGTTGGCAATGTGGCGCGTAACATATCGGCATTCGGCGGCAGAGCTACCTTAATATCGGTTGTTGGAGATGACGCGGCCGGACTCCGGTTATGTGAACTTATTGAAGATACACCGGGCGTTACGCCCTCTGTTATAAAAGAAACAACGCGGCCTACGACAATCAAAACCCGATACGTCGCTGCCGGGCAGCAATTGCTCCGAGCGGATAGGGAAACAATTGAGCCCTTATCTTGCCAAACTACAGAAGCCGTTCTGAGCGCTGTCGCAGAATTTTTGGCCTCAGAAAATAGTGTTTTGGTGCTCTCCGATTACGGTAAGGGCGTGTTAGGCGATGGGCTTATACGCTCCCTCATCGGGGTTGCCGAAAAAACTAAATCTATGATTTTTGTCGACCCAAAAGCGCGCGATTACGCCCGCTATAAGGGCGCCGACGTTTTAACTCCAAATAGGCAAGAGCTAGCGCTGGCGAGCGGCATGGCGACAGATACGGAAGAAGAAGTAGTCGTCGCCTGTCGTCACATAATCGAAACGGCTGGGGTTGAGGCGGTGCTGGCGACGCGAAGTGAGCAGGGAATGAGTTTGGTCACCGCCGAGAATGTTGATCATTTGCCAGCTCGGGCACGCGAAGTGTTTGATGTTTCCGGCGCGGGTGACACGGTAGTGGCTGCAATTGCGGCCGCTTCTGGAACCGGCGCCTCTCTATCAACTGGTGCCGCATTCGCTAATATTGCAGCCGGAGTGGTGGTTGGGAAAATCGGCACCGCGACCGTCTATCCGTCAGAATTACTATCTATCTTGCATGAAACTGAAATGCTGGGAGCAGAAACCAAAATCCAAACGTTAGATAAAGCAACCAGTAAGATCACAAGCTGGCGCCGGAAGGCGTATCGTTGTGGTTTCACAAATGGTTGTTTTGATTTGCTTCACCCGGGCCATATTTCTTTACTGTCCCAAGCAAAAGATTCTTGTGACCGATTAATTGTCGGCCTCAATAGTGACACCTCTGTGCGTAGCTTAAAAGGCCCAGGCCGGCCTATCCAAAATGAATCTAGTAGAGCTAAAGTTTTAGCTAGTTTAGAGATGGTCGACATGGTTCTGATTTTTGATGATGAAACGCCCCTGAAATTGATTGAATGTTTGCGGCCGGATGTTTTGATAAAGGGGTCAGATTATAAGGCTGATGAGGTGGTTGGTGCTTCGGCCGTTCGGTCATGGGGTGGTGAGGTCTTGTTGGCCGAGATTTTGGATGGTCACAGTACTACAAGTACAATTCAAAAAATGGGTAATGATACTTAATCCGAAAGTAGCTCACGCGGCCCTTGATCGGTTAAGTTGATCAGTCGTTGGGCGGCAGTTCGCGCAAACCGCAAAGTCATCGCTCTACGGCGCGCCGAATGCATTTTCTTGACCTGGCAATCGCGGATAATCTCCGCATAATATTCATCCGCAATGATAAGGCCGCACGTAGGTGGGATTAGCTTGCTGGGAAAGGATTGGTCAACGGCAAAATAGAAACGATCGCAGAATTCGAGGTAATCCTGCCATTTGTGATCGGTCATGAAGTCATTGCGGCTGGATTTAATTTCCACGATTGTAAAGACGCCGGTTTGATCTAGCGCGACTATATCCGCGCGCCGCCGGTTTTTTAGGGCGAACTCACTGATACAAACTTGGTCCAAACCGCGAAAATACCGAGTTAACCCTCGCGTAAGCGCTGCGGCGGTGTGGTTGTTTTTATTTTTTGTTGGCGAAGTTTGGTGGATGTTCATCCCTATAGAGTATCCAAACATAAAAGAATAAAAAGCCTTTGTGACAGGCTCCCCGTTAGACGGGTTTCACAGCCTTCATATTTAAGCTAACAGAAATGTTATTTAATTTTTCCTGACTGGCATCCTCGAAAAGGCCAAAATCTTCCACGGATTTTATATCTTCAAATCCAGCATTGGTGAAATAAGATGCTAAAAAATCGGCAGTAAACCCAATGGCATTATAATCATCGTCATCCATTTGACCGCCAAAGAGAATTCGCATTAGGTGCCATTGATGGTCCGGGGTTATTTTATCGTGCACAAAAAGCGCTGCTAGTGCCACCATATCAGGGACCGCGATCATGATTTCACCGCCAGGTTGTAAAATGCGGAAGCATTCGGTCATTGCTTGAGGGAGCTCTTCATTATAGCCCAGCCGCTGCAAGAAATGGCAGCTATAAATTATTTCTGCCGAAGCATCTTCGAATTGACCAAGATCGCTAAAATCGCCCTTTATATCGGCTTCCCCGCTCGGATGCATGGTTTTCCAACCTGTAGCGGGTGAGATTCCTCCAATATTGAGTTTCATAATGTCTATTTCCGCGTTTGCTATGAAAATTGGCGCGCCCGAGAGGATTCGAACCCCTGACCTACGCCTCCGGAGGGCGTCGCTCTATCCAGCTGAGCTACGGGCGCCTAGTTTCGGGCGGCAATTTAAGGCAAGCGGGGCTTGCATGCTAGTTTCTTCTGCGGCTTTGAAGTTTGCAATGCGAGCGTTGCTACTGAGTTCGAAACCCAAGCTATAATGTCTGTCCAGACTATCCTGGCTTCGAGGTCACGCAACAGCATGTGATAGCCGGTTTCATAATCTTTGACATGAATCTGACAATTATCTGAAGGAAGGCGAGCTTCGAGCGCTTTTCGGGCTGCGTCGGGAATAATATCTTCGTGTCTCCCGTATAAAATCAACGCGGGGCCGGAGATTTTTGGTGTAGCTGCTAGTGCCTTATCCATTAAATTGACCAATCCGTGAACCGCATCCATTCGGGTTCTTTTGATGACTTTGGGGTCTAGTGATAATGCTTTTAACATTTCGATATTATCAGATGGTTTTCGCCCAAAGCCGCTGCCGCTGATACGAAGGCCCGGTGCAGTGTGAGCAAATATCCAAAGCGAAACTCTTTGCCAAGCAGGCATAACACTGCGAGACCAAACTGCAGGGGCAGATAGGATAATGCCGTCAATTTTCGGCAGGGATTTGGCATCCGCAGCTGCCATGATAACCGCGCCTCCCATACTTTCGCCCAGGAGGAAGAGTGGGGTGCCCGGATGACGTTTTCTCACCAGAACCGCTATCTCGGCGAGATCATCCACCAATACGTTGGCACCATGCCAACGCCCGGGAAAGGGGGCGTCTCCGAATCCGCGCTGGTCAAATGCATAAGTAAAAACACCATGCGCTGCCCAAAATCGACCCGCGTTTTCGAATGCTTTTGAATAATCGTTAAATCCATGAAGCGCGATTATAACGGCCTTCGGTGCTTTAAATTTTAGTGCGGGTTTCCAGCGACGTAACGGCAGTGCCGCCCCGTCCGCCATAATAAATCGATCATTTTCGATCGTTGGGCTTTGTATAGATTCTCCGGGGAGGATGATCCTTGGCGAACATGCATTGCAAAATAGCAGGCTCAGGGCGAACAAAGCTACCCTAGCATTCATTTAGCTCTGAATTCCTGGTTCGAAAGGCCGGTCGGCGTATATCCCTTCGTGAGCTGGAGGAAAATATCACTTAGATCTGTTTCCTCGGTTTTTATATCATCGATTGACAGATTTGCTGCGCGACAGGCATCGAGAATTTCACCGGCATTCGTGAGGGTTTTTTGATAGCGTATAGTGATTTCGCCTGAATTTGATAGCTCGGGATTAAAACGCTCAAGTGGCTGCGGTACCTCGGTCAAGGGTTGGCCGAGGGTCACCGTCAGAGATTTGCTATCTATTCTTGCCAGTAAGGCCGATTTTTCTTCACAAACAGCCAGACAGCCATGATTGATGATGGCAATTCGATCGCAGAGTTCTTCTGCTTCTTCCAAGTAATGGGTCGTCAACAAAATGGTAACTCCCCCCTTGTTTAGTGCGCGAATATTTTCCCAAAGTTGTTCGCGAAGTTCGATATCTACGCCGGCCGTCGGTTCATCCAAGACTAGGATGGGCGGGTTGTGAACCATTGCCTTTGCAATCAACAGGCGTCGACGCATACCGCCTGACAGCGTACGGGCATAAGAATCAGCCATCTCTGTAAGGCCCACTTGCTCAAGTATTTGGTCGGTTCTAGTTTCTGTAGGCGGCACCCCATAAAGTCCTGCCTGCATTTCAAGATATTCGCGCGGTGTGAAAAATGCATCCAAATTAAGTTCTTGTGGCACGATACCTATTGCTGCCCGGGCGTCGCGGGGCCTTGTATCAATATCTATATCCCAAATACGTGCGCTACCCGATGTTTTGATCACTAAACCGGCAAGAATGTTGATGAGTGTAGATTTCCCCGCACCGTTCGGCCCCAGTAGTGCAAAAACAGACCCTTGCGGCACACTGAGGTCTACTTCGTTTAGGGCGGATACTATTCCGCGTTTTTTTGTGCCCGTATATATTTTTGTGAGCTGTTTTACCTCGACGGCAAATTCAGGGGGCATATTATAGGAATTCCTTCAGAGATTGATTGTCGTCGGGCATTCGCTATCATCCGGACTTGTGACCGGTCAACTGGAGGTCGCAAATTTGTAGGTAAAAAGGGGTAAGAAAAAGTATGAAGCCGGCTGAAGAAATTGAAGTTTCCGCACGCGAAATTAGCTGTGATGGGGGCGGGGGGGCTTCTTCCCACCCACGGATTTTCCTTAATATGGGAGATAAGGAGTTTATAGATTGTCCATATTGTGGGCGTCGATTCGTCCTCAAGGAGGGACCCGACGTTGCTACGGCTCATTAGAGGTCAATAAACCTAACCCACTGCGAAAGGTAATTTTGTGGCCAATATTCGGACCTTGCATTGTTACCCTAAGTAAGCCAATCGGTGAAATTATTAAGGACGCCTTATGAAACATCTTTATTTGGTAGATGGTTCGGGATTTATTTTCCGTGCTTTTCACGCGGTACGTCCATTGACTCGGTCCGATGGAACGCCGGTTAATGCGGTCTATGGCTTTTCGCAAATGCTGATGAAGCTTGTAGACGATAGTGACGCAGACCATATCGCCATTATTTTTGATGCCGCCCGCAAGACATTCCGCAACGATATATATCCTGACTACAAGGCACACAGGCCACCGCCACCTGATGAATTGATCCCGCAGTTTTCCCTAGTGAAGGCGGCGGCGGAAGCATTTGGATTGCCGGCGATTGAAATGCCGGGATACGAGGCAGATGATATTATTGCTACCTACGCGCGGCTCGGTGCCGAGGCCGGCGCGAAAGTGACGATTGTCTCCTCCGACAAGGATTTGATGCAGCTAGTTAACGAAAATGTAACGATGCTGGATACTATGAAGAATCGTCGTATCGGTAAAGAAGAGGTCTACGAACGGTTTGGCGTAGGGCCTGAGAAGGTCGTCGAGGTTCAGGCTCTGGCAGGCGACTCGGTGGATAATGTACCCGGGGTCCCGGGAATCGGTGTAAAGACAGCTGCCTTACTCATTAACGAATTTGGTGATTTAGAAACGCTGTTGGAGCGTGCTGGCGAGATTAAGCAAAATAAACGTCGGGAGAATTTGCTCGAATTCGCCGACCTAGCGCGTATTTCGCGGTCATTGGTTCAATTGAAGCAAGATGTGCCGGTTAAATTTGGTTTAAGCGAATTCGTGCGTAAAGAAATGGATATAGGGCGAGCGGTCGCTTTTTTGACTGAGCAGGGTTTTAAATCAATTGTCACGCGTTTGGCACCTGAGGCGGCGGGGACAGTAAGTACGGATGATACGCCTCCTAAAGATGTTTCCTATGAATTGGTTGTGGATGAACAATCATTGCAGCCGTGGATCGATCAGGCTATTGCAAAAGGATTTGTGGCGGTCGACACTGAGACGACTTCTCTCGACGCCATGGCGGCCGACTTGGTTGGTATCTCGTTGTCAGTTGAGCCGGGGAGGGCGTGCTACATACCCGTTGCTCATAAAGGCACGGGTGCTCAGGGTAGCCTTGACCTAGGAGAGGCCGAAAACGAGATTGCTGAGGCACCAAAGCAAATATCACGGAAGAAGGTGCTCAATCTTCTACAGCCGCTATTGGAGGATACTTCTGTTCTGAAAATTGGGCAGAACATCAAATATGACGCTTTGGTTTTCTTACGCAACGGGGTAACTCTAAGGCCAGTCGATGACACTATGCTGTGTTCCTTTGTCCTCGAGGGCGGTGCGGGTAAGCACAGCATGGATGCGCTGGCGGAGCGCCATCTGGGGCTGCAAACCACTAAATATAAAGATGTAGTGGGTACGGGAAAGAAACAGATAACGTTTGACTATGTGCCATTGGAAAAGGCTTGCGATTATGCAGCGGAGGATGCTGACATAACGCTTAGGCTACATCGCCAGTTCAAGCGGCAGCTGGTTGAAGAAAAGATGGTTGCTGTTTATGAAACCATCGAGCGGCCCCTTATCTCAGTTCTAATAGGTATGGAAAAGGCAGGAATTCGGGTCGACCAGGCAATGCTCAAGAGGTTGAGCCGTGACTTTGCACAGCGGCTAGGAGGACTTGAAGACGAGATTAAAACGCTTGCCGGCGAGGACTTTAACGTTGGTTCACCAAAACAGCTCGGTGAGATTCTTTTCGATAAATTAGGGTTGCCCGGGGCAAAAAAAACTAAAACGGGGGCATATCAAACCGATGCGAGAGTTTTGGAGGATTTGGCAGCCGGTGGTCATGACCTGGCCACCCGCGTGCTCGATTGGCGACAGCTCTCTAAACTCAAGAGCACATATACAGACTCCTTAGTGGAAGACGTTAACTTGGAAACAGGCCGCATCCATACGTCCTATTCTATGGCGGGTGCTCAGACGGGACGTTTGTCGTCGACTGATCCAAATTTACAGAATATCCCAATTCGAACCGAAGAGGGGCGAAAGATACGCCAAGCATTTGTCCCGAAGGAGGGGTGCAAATTAATTTCACTTGATTACAGTCAAATCGAGCTTCGCGTGGTCGCACATATGGCGGGCATAGATGCACTTATTCAGGCGTTCCATGATGGTGCGGATATTCATGCTATTACGGCGTCACAGGTCTTTGACGTACCAATCGAAAGGATGGAGCCGATGGTGCGTCGCAAAGCAAAGGCCATTAATTTTGGGATCATATATGGCATCAGTGCTTTTGGTTTGGCGCGCCAGCTGGGAATAGAGCAGAAGGAAGCGAAGGTCTATATTGAGGCCTATTTCGAACGCTACCCGGGCATAAAAGATTATATGGAGCGGCTCAAAGCGGAATGCCGTAAATCGGGTATGGTCGAGACTTTGTTTGGCCGCCGCATCCATTTGCCTGGTATAAACGATAAAAATCATATGACCCGGAATTATGCGGAGCGCCAGGCGATCAACGCGCCAGTGCAAGGAACCGCGGCCGACATAATAAAACGCGCTATGATCCGCGTGCCCCAAGCGTTGCAAAAAAAGAAACTGAAAGCTGAAATGTTACTGCAAGTGCATGACGAACTGCTATTCGAGGCACCGGTGTTGGAAGTAGACGGTGTGATAGAGATAATTTCTCAGGTGATGGAAAATGCGGTTGGGCCGGCCGTATCATTGAGTGTGCCACTCGACGTTGAGGTTGGAGTCGGGGACAATTGGGACGAGGCTCATTGATAGTAAATGCTTAAAATCTGGGGTCGTCCCACTTCGCTAAATTCAATCAAGGTTTTGTGGTGTTTAGATGAGCTAAGGCTTGACTATACGGTGGAGCTTTCTGGGCTTGGCTATCGCAGGTTGGATGATCCGGCCTATCTGCAACTTAATCCCAATCAAATGGTTCCCACCATTGTCGATAATGGATTCATTTTATGGGAATCGCATGCCATCATTCGATATTTGGCGGCAAAGTATGGATTTGGCATGCTTTATCCAGCGGATCTACAAGCTCGCGCTAATGCGGATAAGTGGATGGAATGGATGGCGCAAAACATCAAATACCGCTTGCGTTCTATATTTCATAATCGCTTTAGGCCGGGCTCGCCCGATGGTAGCGGAGAGGCAGCGGCACAGGGGTTGGCAGAAATCGGTCACTGGTGGGATATTTTGAACGCTCATTTGTCAGACAGAAAATTTGTTGCAGGCGACAACTTTACCATGGGTGACATACCGCTTGGTTGTGCGGTGTACCGGTATCGTGAGATGGTTCCAGAGCGCCCTGAGATGCCTTATTTAGATACTTGGTACGAACGGTTGGCCGCGCGGCCGGCGTACCAATGCCACGTGATGCAACCATTGGCTTAAAGTTATCAAGGAGAATGTCAGAAATGTTGAAAATATTAGGGCGCAAAACCTCATCGAATGTCATGAAAGTGCTTTGGCTTTGTGATGAGCTGGGAATTGCTTATGACCGAGAGGATGTGGGTGGTCCTTTTGGAAAGAACGACCAGGCCGACTATTTGGCTAAAAACCCTAATGGGCTCGTCCCCACGATTATTGATGATGGGTTCGAGCTCTGGGAATCGAACGCGATCGTCCGCTATCTAGCCGCAAAGCACGGCGAAGGTTCTTCAATTTGGCCTGAGAACCCGCAAACCCGCGCAAGTGCAGACCGATGGATGGAGTGGTTGAGTACTACGGTGGGCCCAAACATGGTTTTAATTTTCCGCAATCTTGTGCGCGAGACGGATGAAACCAGAAATATGGATGAAGTGGCGCTTGGAATAAAAAATTGCACGAAGTGCTTTGGCATCATGAATGAGCTCCTTGCGAAACAAGATTATGTGGCAGGCTGTGGCTTTACGGTAGGGGATATACCGCTTGGGGTTCATACGCGCCGCTGGGTTGAGTTGTGCCCGGATCAGGCTGGTGATATGAAAAATCTTATGGGGTGGTTTGAGCGCCTTAAGGCGCGTCCCGCCTATCACCATTGTCTTATTCCATTGGAATAAACACGGTGAATTGGGCAAATTGTTTTGCGCAGTTAAAGTGTGTTGGCATACTGGAGACTGGAAGGAGCGATTGATGGCGCATCAGCGAGCGGTGCATGATATGGGCGGTTTGGAGGCAGGTTCGGTAGATGCTAATGACCATAATCATGCGCCCTGGGAAAAGAAAATTGATGCGATTCGCAATTTGTTGTCGAAGCAAAACTATTTTAGCGTTGACGAGTTGCGCCGAGCGATTGAGACATTGGGGCCGGGTGTATATGACAATTTGAACTATTATGAGCGCTGGACGGCTGCGGTGACGCGCTTGCTTCAGGAAAAAGGCGTTATCACGACTGATGAGTTGGGCCGTATGATGGCGACAGTTGAGCGGGAATGGCGAGAGGTAAGAAAATCATGAAAAGCCAATTTGGTGAAGGTGATCCGGTCCTGGTACGCTTGGCGTTTCCGCCAGGTCATATTCGAACTCCCTTCTACGCTCGCGGGAAACCAGGTGTTGTGGAATCTTATGTAGGTAATTTTGCCAATCCGGAAGAACTTGCTTTTGGGCAAAAGAACGGGGCTAAATTATCGCTCTACCGGGTGCGATTTCGCCAACTCGATTTGTGGCCAGATTATGAGGGCCCCGAGCAGGATTCAGCGGTGCTTGATATATATGAGCATTGGTTAGAGCCACAAGGTGCAAAATCGTGAGCGATAGTGTGCAACATCACGATCATGGTCGCACCTTCCAGCCAGACATTGAGGATAGCCCCTATTCTACCCACCAATTAATGGCCGAAGCGTTAGAGCGCTTGCTGATTGAGAAAGGTGTCTTCACGACCGAAGCGCTGCGCCGGCAAATCGAACTTCAGGATTCTCGAACTCCCGCACAAGGTTCCGCGCTGGTAGCGAAAGCGTGGGTTGACCCATCCTTCAGACAACATTTATTGGAAGACGTTAATGGAGCGGCGGAAGCTGTGGGCATAGAGGCCGGGGATATTCCGATCCGAGCGTTGGAAAACACGGTGGACTTGCATAATGTAATAGTCTGCACGTTATGCTCCTGTTATCCGAGGCAGCTCATTGGGCTGCCGCCGGACTGGTATAAGTCGCGCGCCTATCGAAGCCGGATGGTGCATGAACCAAGAGTAGTTTTGGCCGAGTTTGGGACTGAGATCGCTGATGATGTTGAGGTCCGCGTCCATGATAGCACGGCAGACTTACGATTTATCGTATTGCCTATGCCCCCCGATGGCGCTGAACAAATGGCAGAAGCAGATTTGGCTGCTCTTGTAACGCGCGATTGCATGATCGGGGTCTCTGTCCCTAAGGGCGCTGGTGAATGAGCCTAATTTTGCGGGTTTCGCTATTGTGCGTCGCACTTTTATTTGCTGGGTGCTATCTCCCGACAGATTTCGAAGCGCAATTGCAGATTGATAAACGCGGTAATTATATTTTCCGATATGACGGGAAGCTTACCCATCTTGGCTTATTGCGGCAATTGGCGCGGAAGGAAATTACACATCAGGAGGGAGTGGAAAAGGTTGCCCTCATTCGGCGCGATCTTGCGCGCGACAAAGCCTTTGGTTTTGGAGCAACCATTCAGGAACGCATGGCAAATATTGAGCACATTCGCGACGCCACGTTTAAGGTCAAATACAAACGCTCCAGCAATATAGATAAGGGGCGGTCTTATAACTTTATCAGGTTTAACTCTCGTATGCTCGGTATTAGCCGCATTCCCAATAAGGGCAAAGGCCGAGAGGGTTTTTTGATAAAGGTGTTTGGTGATAAGCCGAACACAGAATTGATTGAAACGCTTGAGAAGGCAAATTTAATGGCCAATGGCCGGCTCCGCATACAGACCGATGCGCGAGTTTTGAGACATAATGCAGATAAACAATATTCTTCTGGAAAGCTTCGCGTTTATGTATGGAATATCAAGAGCCTTAAGAGGGCAGCCCCGCACCTGAGCTTCGCTTTGCAGCAATAAGAAGGCCGACCAGTCGCTTCCAATCAGCCGGCCTTTTCTAAAAAAGAGATATACGAAAAGAGTTAAGCTGCGGAGAAAATCCCTGCCTTTTTAACATCATCATTCACATATTCTTCGAATTGTTTAAAGTTTGACTCGAACCGACCACGGAGATTATTTGCCGTCGAGTCATATGCGGTTTTATCTTTCCAGGTGCTGCGCGGGTTCAGCACATCATTTGGCACTTCTGGACAATTTTCCGGGACCATCACACCAAAATTTGGGTCCGCTTTGGAGGCAACTTCGGCGAGTTTTCCATCTAGGGCTGCACTAACCATGGCGCGCGTGTAAGCAATTTTCATTCTCTCGCCGGTACCATAAGCACCGCCGGACCAACCGGTGTTGACCAGCCAACATTTAGCCCCAGATTTTTCGATTCTTTCGCCAAGCATCTTAGCGTAGACCGATGGATGACGTGGCATGAACGGGGCACCGAAGCATGTAGAAAAGGTGGCTTCCGGTTCGGTTACGCCTTTCTCAGTGCCTGCCACGCGGGCCGTGTAGCCCGATAGGAAATGATACATCGCTTGATCAGCCGATAAACGGCTGATCGGAGGCAACACACCGAACGCGTCTGCTGTTAACATGACCACATTATCTGGTTGGCCGCCCTTGCCACTTATTTCAATATTGGGGATGAAATCGATTGGGTAAGACGAACGGGTGTTTTCGGTTTTGCTATCGTCGAACAAGTCGAGTGTGCGAGTTACTGGGTCCATCACCACATTTTCTACAATAGTGCCGAAGCGGTGCGAGGCGGCGTAAATTTCCGGTTCGGCTTCCGCTGATAAATTAATGACCTTGGCATAACAGCCACCTTCGAAATTAAAAATGCCATTATCCGACCAACCATGCTCATCATCACCGATGAGCGTTCGAGAACCATCTGCTGATAGAGTCGTTTTGCCTGTACCGGACAGCCCGAAAAAAATGGCAACGTCGCCTGCTGAGCCAATATTGGCCGAGCAATGCATGGGCAACACACCATTAGCCGGCAAAAGGTAATTAAGATAGGAGAATACAGATTTTTTGATTTCGCCCGCGTAGACACTTCCAGCAATAAGCACCAATTTCTCGGCAAAATTCATCATAATGGCGGTTTCAGAGTTAGTATTGTCCCGCTCTGGAACCATGTGTAGGTAAGGTGCATGCAGTATAACCATTTCTGGCTCGAACCCGGCAAGCTCTTCCGTCTCAGGGCGAATAAACATGTTCCGCGCAAAGAGGCTGTGCCAGGGTACATCCGTAATTACGCGAACTCGGAGCCGATGTGCTGTATCAGCGCCCGCATACACGTCTTGAACATACAGTTCGCGTCCTTGGTAATAGGAAAGAATCTGGCGATGTAAGTTCTCAAAACTTGCCTCGTCAGTGGGCTTGTTAATTGGGCCCCACCAAATATCATCTTTACTAGACGGCTCTTCGACGAGAAATTTGTCATTTGGCGACCGGCCTGTATGTTTGCCGGTATCCACCACAAGCGCACCACCAATTGATAGTTTGCCGTGATTTCCTTTTATCGTCGCTTCGTAAAGTGGCTCTGTCGTTAAATTCCAATGAACGTCTTTGGCATTAACTACGCCTTGGGCTTCAAGCCCGTTATTGCTGTATGATGTCACGCTGGCGCTCCTCTAATTATCCGCTGCCGCGTTTGCGACTATTGCGAATAACGCATTCCCCAAATCAATGTCTACATATCATTGATATCGAATTGCAAATCAATAGAGAATAACGCTCAAGATGTCGCGGCTGCAAAAATGTTACTATTCCTGGCTACATTTGTACCTAAACAGAATGCTCTCGAGCTTGCTTGGCAAGTTTTGCTAACGTTAAGTGGGCGGATTCGGTATCATAAATGGGTTTATCAAAGGTTAATCGCGCCACCTGCCCGCCTGCTCGCAAATCTACACCTTCCGGGTCGATCCCCGTCATTACACACGGCCCTTGCTCCTTACTTGCCAGCTGGGCAAATAAATTGACTGCGGCGGAGTGGGCGGTATTCATATGCGCAAGAATATCCGCTTCTGCGTCCGCAAGTGCGCCGAAATTTATTGGGTCGAAACGGATAAGAATGTTTTTAACCCAATGAATATGGCCAAACCCAGCGACCATATGCGCACGTTTAATGGCAAAGGTATAAAATGAGAAATCGCTGAAATCTGCATAATCAGTTGCACTAGGGTGTCGGTTTATAAACCGTTGTCGGTCCAATCCTGCATCACTTTTTGTGATATCGCCTTGCAGAGTAACGCGCAAGCCAGTTAGCGGGTTATCCAAGCCGACCGTGTGGTCGATCAAGAGAGAAGCCTGTTGGTTTTTTAATGTTTTGAGCGTGTTCCGCAAGGTCGGACAGCAATAAGACCGGCATAGAATCCTGACGACAGGCGACTAAAACCAATGATGCGTAGGGCTGCTTGGCTGCATTGTGTTCTATTGTCGCTAGTGTTGCCCTAACGGTGCTACGCGACAATTTGCGACAATCTCTTCCAACTGCTTTGGGATTCTTATTCCCCTGTTTTGTTTTTTTACCCGCTCAATGGTTTTAGCACTCTTTGTTAAACGAGTTTTTATCAAACGTCTAACTTCTACCGTGAATCTCGTCAGCAATTGCCTTGGCCATAATGTCTGGGTTGGTCTCATGGCGGAACATAAGAGCTAATTTCCCCTTTGGATTCATAAAATAGGTGAAAGTTGAATGATCCATCAGATAATCACCAGAGACACTACTACCAACCTTTTTGCGAAATACTCGATAGGACTTGGCGATATTTTCGATCTGGACTTCCGTTCCGGTAAGTCCTCTTAGTCCGGGATAAAAATGCTCCACATAGCTTGATAACTTTTTCGGTGTGTCTCGTTCGGGGTCAATGGTGACGAAAATTGGCTGAATTTGATTGGCATCCCTGCCAAGTTTTTCCAGAGCTGCAGTAATTGTCGAGAGTCCTGTTGGGCAAATATCGGGGCAAAATGTATAGCCAAATTGAATCAGCATATATTTGCCTTGAAAGCTCGCCTCAGTCACCTTTACACCGGTATGGTCGGTCAAGGTAAAGGGGCCGCCGATTTCAATGACCGGCTTAAAACCAACTTTCTGCGGAGAGCCTAAACTACTATTAGGTTGGCCTAGTTGATACCAAATAAGCAGCGCTGCCGCCGCAATAGTGATAAGTGCAGCAAGAGATACACAGATAACTGATATAGATGCGGTACGTCTCATTATCACATAGGGCTCGCCATACGATTAATCCGTCGTACCAGCATTTGAGCCGAAAACTGTTCAAATTTCTCTGTATTTGTACAGTCGGTAAACCCTCAAACTGGAGGGGGCATATCGACGCATGGATGCGCTCGATTGTCGCGCCTTAGGGTGGAGTTAAAAATTTGCCCCAACTTTGCCGCAATGATGCCAAACTCGGGTCACGGGACTGTATGATTGTTCGATATAAGAAGCAGAGGCTAGAATGAAGCGGGAAGGTTTATATGCAAAAATTGATTGCGCTTGTCGATGACGACCAAAATATTCTGACGTCTGTTTCCATGGCGCTGGAGGCTGAGGGCTATAGAGTTGTGACCTATCGCGATGGCGAAGAAGCGCTGAGCGGACTCAAGACGGCACCGCCTGATCTTGCAATACTCGATATCAAGATGCCGCGCATGGATGGTATGGAACTACTGCAGCGCTTGCGCAATGATTCGCAGTTACCGACGATATTCCTTACTTCTAAGGATGATGAAATTGATGAGATTCTGGGCCTTCGAATGGGGGCTGATGATTACATAAAAAAGCCATTTTCGCAGCGCTTACTCATTGAACGTATTCGAGCAATTTTGCGGCGGTCCGAATTACCCAGTGAGATGGCAGAGGGCGTGAGTGAAGGGCTTATTGAGCGTGGCAAGTTGGCACTAGATCCACAGCGTCATTCCTGTCGTTGGGATGGCACGGAAATCCAGCTTACAGTGACGGAGTTTTTGCTGTTGCAATCTCTTTCGCAACGCCCTGGCCACGTTAAAACACGGGATCAATTAATGGATGCCGCCTATGGCGAAAGCATTTATGTGGATGATCGCACGATTGATAGTCATATAAAGCGGTTAAGGCGCAAGTTCCGTGAAACAGATAAAGATTTTGCGCAAATAGAAACGCTCTATGGCGTTGGATATCGATATAGCGAGTCATGATGGGTAAATTGGCAGGGCCGCTGAAAGAAAAGATAACTAAAGACGGTGAGGAAAGAAATTCGCCTACCGTAATCAGTCGCTTGTTTCGTCTAGCTCCAAAATTACGTTGGGGGCCTCGGGAGAGCCCCGCTCGGAAGACGGGTTCGCGGAAGCGATGGGCGGTGTCACCTCTCACGACCCGTATTTTGGCGGTTAACGTAGTTGCCTTGCTAATTCCTGTGGGATTTTTGTTTTATTCAGGCCCCTATCGGGATGGGCTTATTGATGCTGAACTCGAGGCGATGCGCGATAAAGGTCGGCTTGTAGCCGCCGCAATTGGGGAAACCTCGGTTCAAGCGACGCGTTCGGGACGCCAATTCATAAACCCGATTACGGCGCGGGACATTATTCGCCGGTTAAGCAATACACCGAAGTTACGGACTAGGCTTTTTGTCATCAACGGCGAACAAATCGCCGATAGTAATCAGCTTGGAAAAGGGGGCGCGATTCAGGTGGAGATGCTGGACCCGCCGACCCAAGAGCAGAATATTTTTGATTGGATGCTAGGCCTTATCGAACTGAGTATTGATTGGATACCGCGTCACGATGAATTGCAGTCTTATAAAGAGGTGGCTTCACCGCGTGCGACCAATTATGAGGAGGTCATTCGGGCCTTTTCGGGTGATATAATTGGGGCGGTCCGGACGGGCGGGAAAAGTGGTTTGGTTCTGTCGGTTGCTGTTCCTGTGCAACACTATCGCCGGGTGGCTGGGGCCGTGATGTTATCCCAAGATGCGACCGAGATTGAGGCGGCTATTCGGGATTTACGTTTGAAGGTGCTGGCTATATTTGCGCTGGCGTTGGTGGTAACCACTCTTTTATCCTTTTACCTTGCGGGTACGATCGCCCGTCCAATTTTACATCTTGCTGCGGCTGCCGAAAGAGTGCGTCGAGGGTTTGGCCGTGAATCTCAGCAGATACCGGATTTCTCCGCACGTGGCGATGAAATTGGCGATTTGTCTGGCGTATTACGCGAAATGACCGATGCACTGCATGAGCGGATGGATGCGACGGAACGGTTTGCCGCGGATGTGAGCCATGAGATCAAGAACCCGCTGACTTCTTTGCGAAGCGCAGTTGAGACAGCGGCCCGGCTAAAAGACCCAGAACAGCAAAAGCAGTTAATGAGTATTGTCCTTGAAGATGTTCAGCGCCTTGATCGACTTATTACGGATATATCGAATGCGTCCCGTTTAGATTCGGAGCTTAGCCGTGAGGAAATGGGGCCGGTGGAAGTGGGGCGTATGATGAAGGCGTTGGTGGATGTCCATCAGACGGTTGCAGAGAGTGATGCGCCGAAGGTGACGTTGGTGACTGATGAAAATTCTGCCCTTAAAATTATCGGTGCAGAGGGGCGGCTGGTACAGGTTTTTAGGAATCTTTTGGGCAACGCAGTAAGCTTTAGCCCAGATGGTGGAACTATAACTGTGACGGTGTCAGAAATTGATGACACGGTGAAGGTCATTATTGAAGACCAAGGGCCAGGATTTCCTGAAAGTAAACGCGAAGCCATATTTGATCGTTTTTATACGGAGCGCCCAGAAGGAGAGAAATTTGGAACACATTCGGGGCTGGGTCTCTCAATTTCGAAACAGATCGTCGAGGCACATAATGGCAGTATAGTCGCTGAAAATTATGGTGATGATAGCGAAACAGGGTCGGGCGCGCGCTTTACCGTAACCTTACCGATTGAGTAAAGCGGTTATGGATGAACGTTGCAAATCTGTCCACGGCACTGTGATCGCGATTGATGGTAACGGTTTGTTGCTGCAAGGAAAATCCGGTAGCGGTAAATCTGATTTAGCGTTACGGTTTTTAGAGGTGGGTGCAAGGTTAGTGGCTGATGACCAAGCGATTTTGCGGGTTGCTAATGGCCAAGTCTTTGCGGAAGCGCCGCCGCAACTATTTGGTCGATTGGAGATTAGGGGAATAGGAATTGTTGATGTACCCGTGATTCCCAAAGTTTGTGTGAGTATGGTGGTATTGCTTCGGCCCAAAAACGAGATTGAGCGTTTACCGGAATCAGATTCGATGGAAATTTTGGGTGTTACAGTGCCTGTTATTTTTATTTCAGCGTTTGAGGCATCTGCGGTTGCCAAAATCAGATTTGCGATAAATCTTAGGGGACTCGGCGGAAGAGGGTGATTATATAAGCGGATTTACACTTCCGGCCTTAACCGACTCCGAAGGAAAGACTGATGGGTGAGCGAGTAGTATTGGTGACGGGGATGTCGGGGGCGGGGCGGACAGCGACCCTCAAGGTTTTGGAGGACTTAGGTTATGAGGCTGTCGATAATTTGCCGCTGTCAATGCTCAACCGTCTGGTTGATTTGCCTGAACAGGCAAATTTACTCGGTGGAGGACGCCCAATTGCGATAGGTATAGACCTTCGGACGCGCGATTTTGCGGTTGACCTCGTGATTGATGAGGTGGAGCAGCTAACTTCGAGTGGGGATCGGGCGGTCACATCTATATTTGTCGATTGCGATGATGAAGTGCTGGTTCGTCGTTACACGGAAACGCGCCGCCGGCATCCGCTCGATGCGGATCGTCCCCTGTCCGATACGATCAAATTAGAGCGAAGTCTTCTCGCTAGACTTAACAGCCGGGCGGATTTAATTGTCGACACAACTGAGACTACGTTGGCTAAATTAAAAGAGATTGTTTCGGCTCACTTTGCCTTGGACCGGAGCCCGGGGTTGAATTTGTGTGTAACATCCTTTTCGTTTCGTCATGGGGTGCCCCGGGAGGCTGACTTGGTCTTTGATGTTCGGTTTTTGCTCAATCCTTACTATGAGGATGCTTTGCGAGATCGCACCGGCGAAGATGATGATGTTCAGCGTTTTATTAAGGGGGATGCGGACCTGAATGCATACTTTGAAAGCATAAAATCTATGCTCAGGTTATGTTTGCCGCGCTATGAACGGGAGGGCAAAAGTTACCTCACTATAGCAGTAGGGTGCACTGGAGGGCGCCATAGGTCTGTCTATATAGCAGTCGAATTAGCGGAATGGCTTGACCAGAATGGTTGGTCCATGAGGTTACAACATAGAGATATACATCGAAATGCAGGTAGCAATATGGTGTGATGAATGAAAGGTCGAACGAAAAGGTGAGTGGATGATTGGTGTGGTGTTAGTAACGCACGGTCGATTGGCGGAAGAGTTTTTGGCAGCGGTGGTTCATGTGGTTGGTCCGCAGACCCATTTTGCGACCGTATGTATAGCTGCTGATGATGATATGGAGGCGAGGCGCCAAGAAATTATGGATATGGTGCAATCGGTTGAAACCGGCGACGGCACCATTTTGTTGACCGATATGTTTGGGGGTACGCCATCGAATTTAGCGATTTCTTTGTTAGACCAGGATAAAACGGAGGTGATTGCTGGTGTAAACTTGCCGATGCTTATAAAATTGGCAACAATCAGAGGGTCCAAGGCTCTACCGGAAGTGGTGGAAGAGGCCCAAAGTGCAGGGCGTAAATATATAAATGTAGCGTCTGAACTATTATCCGATGGCGTGGTTTAGAAGTATCGCTGTTAAATATGGCTAGTAGACCAAGCCGCAAACTCACAATCGTAAACGCAAAAGGTCTGCATGCGCGCGCAGCTTCAAAGCTGGCAAGCCTTGCAGGCGAATTCGACGCGGCAATCACAGTTTCGAAAGATGGTATGGAGGTGCCGGGAAACTCAATTATGGGTCTTATGATGTTGGGCGCGGGCCCAGGTAGCATAATCGTCGTTAGGGCGACGGGCGAGGAGGCGTCTTTGGCATTAGACGCGATCTCGACTTTGGTGTCTGAAGGGTTTCACGAAGATTAGATGTTGGGAATATGGCAAAAGCAATCTTAAACGGGTTAGTCATCGCTGAATCGATTAAGTAGAGAAGATCTAGGAGACAATTTATTTCTTGCTGAGCGCTATTAATTGGGGCTGCATTTAAATAAACCAACCATGCTATCTTCTGCAGTTGGGAGGGGACAGCAAGTTAGTATTATTCCGGATCAGTCAATGGCAAAATCGCGAAAAAAATGTCTTGGAGCTATAAATACGCAAAATCTAAAGCAGCTAACATTAGGGAATTTATGAGTTTTATCCAATAATTAAAATAGATACCTAGCAGAGTCATCTATTCATAACGATATAAAGATATTGTTATATTTTTCTTGCAATATTTGCCTGGGCGCTGTTATATCCCGTCACAAGAGATGTGGGTAACGCGATTAACACTAATTTCCAGAAATTTTAAGAGAGGTCCTAATGGCTACAACGCAGGATTATAAAGTCGCGAATATCGAGTTAGCCGATTGGGGCCGCAAAGAAATTGCAATAGCAGAAACAGAAATGCCGGGTTTAATGGCAATACGTGATGAATTCGGCGATGAGAAGCCGCTGGATGGTGCGCGTATTTCTGGGTCCCTGCACATGACGATTCAAACTGCCGTTTTGATGGAAACACTTGTAGCTTTGGGAGCCGAAGTGCGTTGGGCCTCTTGTAATATTTTCTCAACGCAGGATCAGGCTGCGGCTGCGATGGCGGCGATAGGGATCCCTGTTTTTGCCTGGAAAGGTGAGACTGAAGAAGAATATTCGTGGTGTATGAACCAAACCATTATTGGCCCCGATGGTTGGGTACCGAATATGGTGCTAGATGATGGTGGCGATCTGACAATTTTGATGCATGAAGAATATCCTGAATTGTTGAAAGACGTGCGTGGAATTTCTGAAGAAACCACCACTGGTGTCCATCGCCTGCATGAAATGGAAAAAAATGGCACCCTCGCGGTTCCAGCGTTCAACGTCAATGATTCGGTGACAAAATCCAAATTCGACAATTTATATGGTTGCCGTGAGAGCTTGATTGACGGAATTAAACGAGCAACCGATGTTATGTTAGCAGGAAAAACGGCAGTAGTGTGTGGTTATGGTGATGTGGGTAAAGGGTCTGCGGCAAGTCTGAGGGGCCAAGGGGCCCGTGTACTAGTGACAGAGATAGATCCCATTTGTGCGCTGCAAGCGGCCATGGAGGGCTATGAAGTAACGACTATTGAAGAGGCTGCGCCTACCGGTGATATTTTTGTGACAACCACGGGCAATATAGATGTGATTACGCTTGATCATATGCGTGAAATGAAGGATCGGGCGATTGTTTGTAATATTGGCCATTTTGATTCGGAAATCGCGATCGCCGATCTCAAAAATTATAAATGGCATAATGTAAAACCCCAGGTGGATGAAGTGGAATTCCCTGATGGCAAAAGATTGTTGGTGCTGGCAGAAGGACGTTTGGTTAATCTCGGGTGTGCGACAGGTCATCCGAGCTTTGTAATGTCGGCTTCGTTCTCCAATCAGGTCCTGGCGCAAATCGAGCTCTGGCAGAACTATGAGAAATACGAAAATAAAGTCTACGTATTGCCTAAGGCGCTTGATGAAAAGGTTGCCCTTCTGCACCTATCGAAGCTTGGCGCAAAGTTGAGTACGCTTTCCAAAGAACAGGCGGCCTATATCGGTGTTAGTGAGACTGGGCCCTTTAAGCCCGATTATTACCGTTACTAAAATCGCCAACTCTGTTCTCCAACTTTGGCAACACGGTATTTCTTCATCTAATCACTGCTTCTTAGAACCTTAAAGAGTGGCGGTGGGGTACAAAATGATGGCGGAATTTTCCAATTGGTCAAGTGTACGGTAAACCATCAATTCTGTGCCAGGCTATCGGCATTTTTACATCGAATGCGGCAAGCGTTTTAACTGAAGGTAGCGTCGTTCGTTTTTAGCCGAGTCGTTGCGTGAGGAGTTTTGACTCTCATTACCACCGATGCTCTGCCAGAATTCGATCCCTAGAACAAAGACTGGTTGTTCAAAAAGTTTAAAGTGGGTAATACCCAACCATGAGAATTGTCCCCAGTCCTTGACCTTATGTTTGCCAAGTTTTTGATCAAACTGCATCGAGCTAGTCGAATTTCAAGCAATTATCAATAAGGCCACGATGGCATCCTCAACACTTCCCGCAGGAACCACCCCAGACTAAATAAAGGACCCGCAACCACGATGATCGAGTTACCCGATGAAGCCGCCACGTGTACCTTTGCAGCTTGCCTCGCTTCGGAGGCAGTAGCCGGTGACATTATCGGTTTGTCCGGTACTTTGGGGGTCGGAAAAACCGTATTTGCTCGCGCTTTTATTAGGGCATTAACTCAACCCCATGAGGTTGTGCCGAGTCCGACCTTTACACTGATGCAACATTATGCCTCTCCCCAGCTAGCTGTTTATCATTATGATTTGTACCGTATAGAATCCGATAATGAGGTGCAGGAGTTGGGGTTTGAAGATGCAATGGCAAATGCGGTGTCGCTAATCGAATGGCCAGAACGGGCTTCCATCCCCCAAACAGAACAACGGCTCGATATTCTTATTAAAGAAGTGGCTGGTGCGTGCTCAGAAAAACGACATCTAAAAATTAAGGTAGGCGAAGGCTGGAGCAAACGCTTCAAGTCCATACTAGCTGTGTTTGAGGCAACGGCTAATGACTGAACGAGCCAAAGAAATTGAGCGGTTTATAGCCGCATCCGGATGGCAGTATGCTGAACGTAGTTTCTTGGCCGGGGATGCTTCATTTCGACGATATGATAGACTTCGTAACGGCCAATTGTCCGCGGTTCTCATGGATGCTCCCCCGCCTAAGGAAGATGTTCGTCCTTTTGTCAGCATAGCAAATTTACTTAGATCACTCGGCCTGAGTGCACCGAAAGTTATTAGAAAAAATGTGGAAGCTGGTTTGCTTTTACTGGAGGATTTTGGCGATCCAACATATTCTCGCTGCTTAAGCGAAGGGGCTAATGAATTTGAGCTTTATAAGCTTGCGGTGGACGTTCTAATTCATCTTCATTGTGCCTTTGACTCCAAGGATGCCGAAGATATTGAGCATTATGATGACTCTAAATTTCTCGAAGAAGCCTTTCTTTTTACAGATTGGTATTTGCCGGCTGTTAGAGGCATCGATACTACGGATAGAGAACGGTCTGAGTTTACTGCCCTGTGGCTATCAGCTTTTTCGCAAGCACGTGCGGTCCCAGAAACTTTGGTTTTGCGAGACTTCCATGTCGACAATTTAATGTGGTTAAAAAACCGACCCAGTATCGCTGCATGTGGCCTATTGGACTTTCAGGACGCAGTCCTTGGGCCGGCTTCCTACGATTTAGTATCTTTATTTGAAGACGCTCGTCGAGACGTTCCTGATGCCCTCGCGATAAAACTATTACAGTATTACTGCGCCGCACACCCCAAACTGGATCAGGACTGTTTTTTTGCGTCATATGCGGTGCTGGGTGCACAACGAAACACTAAGATACTGGGCATATTCACCCGTTTAGCCCTGCGCGATGGGAAGCCTCATTATCTTAACAATATCAGTCGCGTGTGGCGTTGGCTTGAGGGAAATCTCGAACACCCGACGTTGGCCCCTTTGAGGGAGTGGTTCGAGAAAGTTGTTCCCGGCGATCATCGTGTCATTCCAAGCTTGGAAAAAACGTTGTGACTTCGTTCACGCACGCTATGGTCTTAGCAGCGGGCCTTGGCACCCGCATGAAACCTATTACCGATACTCTTCCTAAGCCGTTGGTTCCGGTCCTAAGAAAACCATTGATTGAGTATAACCTTCAGCGTCTAGATAGCGCTGGCATTTCGAAAATTGTGGTGAATACGCACTATTTGCCGGAGAAAATAGAAGCCTATTTGGCGGCTCGCCGGGAGGTACAAATTTCGCACGAAGTAGAGCGACTGGAAACAGGGGGGGGCGTCGCCCATGCGCTACCTTTATTGGGCAAGCAACCATTTTTTGTGCTAAATAGTGATGTACTTTGGACCGATGGGCCAACGCCGGCACTTGATAGGCTAGCCGCAGCATGGGACGGGAAAAAAATGGATGCCTTGCTTCTGTTTCATCCAACACCGCGGTTGCTTCACTATTCCGGCTTAGGCGATTTTCATTTGGATGCAAATAATCTGGCGCACCGCCGTCGCGAAAACCAAGTTGCCGCCTTTATTTTTGCAGGCGTCCAAATTTTGCACCCGCGGTTATTTGCAGAGGCGCCTTGTAGACCGTTCTCCCTTAATATTCTTTACGATAAAGCTGAGGCATCAAAGCGCCTTTTTGCCATTGTTCATGACGGAGACTGGTACCATGTGGGTACGCCGGAAGAATTGAAGTTAGTTGAGGAAACTATGGTACGAGGCAATAATGCCGTGAATGGCCGTTGAGCCGGCTTAGAGATTGATGGTAAAATTTTCTCACAAGGCGCACCGTGCGTCGGTTTATACGGTTTCTGCAAATCGTTCGTTTGTCGATGTTTTGGCGGCTGGGCTTATTAATGAAACCGCAGATGATCAACTGCGGCTGGCAGATTATACCATTTTATTGCCGACCCGCCGAGCGTGCCGTGCGTTAACTGAAGCCTTTCTGCGGCAACGCGGCGGTGCACCATTGATCTTGCCTGCGCTAAGGGCTCTGGGTGACACGGATGAAGAAGGTATGGCGCTTGAGGAGACGCCGAGCCTGGATTTAGCGACGCTCCCGCCAGCAATGCCGGATATAAGGCGTATTTTGACCTTGGCGGACCGAATTCTTTCTTGGCGATCGCCCGACACCGATGAACAAGGATTAGTGTCCGCTCCAGATCATGCCTTGATATTAGCCGGTGAATTGGCGCGTTTCTTGGATCAAGTACAGACTGAACGTCTGTCGTTTGAGGGATTGGAAGCGCTAGTTCCAGAGGATTTAGCGGCACATTGGCAGGAAACATTAGAATTTCTTCGCCATTTCACCAAAGCGTGGCCGCTCGAGGTCGAAGCGTTAGGGTTTCTCGAACCTATCGAGCGGCGCAACCGCTTGTTAAAGGGAAAGGCCGAGCAATGGATGGGCAGTCCACCGCAAAGCGAGGTCATTGCCGCCGGGTCCACGGGTAGTATCCCTGCTACAGCAGATTTATTGACAGTGATAGCAGGTCTACCGCTTGGACGTATTGTGTTACCGGGCCTTGATATTCATAGCGATGAGGAGAACTGGTCGGCTATTGAGAAGGAACCGACCCACCCCCAATTTGCGATGGCTAATCTTCTAAAACGTATCCCAATAGAACGCACGGATGTTATCGAATGGTGTGTTGAAGGCTTGTCTGAAGCGGGGGCTCGTCATGAAACATCCCGCATAAGCCTCCTTAGAGAGTCACTGCGCCCCGCGGAAACAACAACTGCCTGGCAATCTCTTGATAAAATCGCACCCGAAGCATTATCTGGCCTGTCGCTTCTAGAATGCGCTAATGAAACAGAAGAAGCTGGTGTTATTGCACTTTTGCTGCGGCATGTCCTGGAGACTGATGACAAAACCGGTGCGTTGGTAACGAGCGACCGGCGCCTCGCACGGCGTGTCGCTGCGGCCCTTGGCCGTTGGAATATCTCCATAGATGATTCCTCCGGCATACCTCTATCTGAAACACCGCCAGCTATTTTTATGCGCTTGATTGCGGCTATGGTGGAAGAGGACTTTGCTCCTGTTGCATTCCTCGCTTTTAGTAAGCACCCGTTAGCTGCCATAGGCTATGAACCTAAACGTTTTAGATCTTTAATTCGTCTATTTGATCGCTATGTCCTTCGAGGGCCACGTCCATTTGGCGGTATAAATGGGTTGCGCAGTGTGTTGGCGTCGGCCGGTGGTCGTCGGCTAAATGAAGATATGAAGCATTCTCTTAGTGCATTATTGGACGCGTTGGAACGGTGTGTGTCGCCTGTCATCGAATTGGCTACACGTAAGGCGTCACTAAATGAAATCGTAGACGCTCATATCGCTATCGCCGAAAGTTTATCGACGACGGATACAGAAGCGGGTACGACCCGTTTGTGGGCCGGCGAGAACGGTGAGGCACTAGCGCTATTTTTCGCCGAATTCCGCGCATCGGCCGACTCGTTCTTGGTGCGCTCACCGGCAGAGTATCCCGCCATTCTGGAAGTATTGTTGGGACGAAATGTGGTGCGCCCCCGCCATAAAAAACATCCACGTTTAAATATTTGGGGGCCACTTGAAGCACGTATGCAGCAGGCGGATTGTTTAATTATTGGTGGTCTGAATGAAGGAAGCTGGCCAAGAGAGCCAAATCCTGATCCCTGGCTCAGCAGGCCCATGCTCCAGCAATTTGGACTCCCTTCGCCGGAACAGCGAATCGGTCTATCAGCGCACGATTTTGCGCAAGCGATGGCGGGCCCTGAGGTTGTTCTAACCCGTGCTCGGAAGGTGGACGGCGCTCCTACCGTGCCGACTCGATGGCTAAGCCGTTTGCGATCAGTTCTTACTGCGGCGGGTCATGATGTCGGTCTTACTGCGCCTCACCAATGGATAGGATGGCATCAAATGTTGGGCCGGCCGGAACAGACCAAACGAATGTTACCGCCGGCACCAATACCGCCATTAGCAGCCCGACCCAAAAAATTATCGGTCACGCGGATCGAAGAATGGATGCGCGATCCTTACAGTATATACGCGCGAAATATTCTGAATTTAAGAAAACTGGATCCACTGGAAGCGGATCCAGGCGCTGCTGATCGGGGTACCATTATTCATGAAGCCTTGGATGTGTTTTTGCGCAAACATGCCGATCACTTTCCGGATGATGCTTTGACCTCTTTGCTTGACATAGGGCAGGAGGTTTTTGGTGGGTCATTGGGCCGGCCAGCCATTCGCGCATTCTGGTGGCCGCGGTTCGAACGCATAGCGGAATGGTTTGTCGAAAAAGAACGCGGCCGACGTGCCGGTATTAGCCAATCTTTATCGGAGGGGAAGGGGCACATTACGATCTCTACTGCGAATGGACCGTTTACTTTGACCGCTGTCGTGGATCGAATTGATCGGCGAGCCGAAGGCGGTATGGAGATCATCGACTATAAAACAGGTGCCGTCCCCACGCGCAAGGAAGTGGAGTTTGGCTATTCGCCGCAATTGTCTCTGGAGGCAGCGATCGCTATATGCGGTGGTTTTGAGAAGATGGATGGTGGCGATGTAGAGACGCTCGCTTACTGGCGTTTAACCGGTGGCGACCCGGCGGGCGAGATTAGAACCTTTTCGAATGATGATGGCGCCTTGTCGACGAATGCGCTTGTGGGTTTAGAAAGGCTCCTTGAGGTCTTCAGTAAAGCTGAAACCGCATATCAAGCCATCCCGGCACCTGCCTACCGACCGCGTTACAACGATTTTGAGCATCTGGAGCGTATTCTGGAATGGGCTGATGTGGAGGGTGACTAGGAAGCAATGGTTGATACGGAGGACGTTCTTAATCCAGATCTTCAACAGCGCGAAGCGGCGGACCCAGAAAAGTGCGTCTGGGTCGCGGCCAGCGCCGGGAGTGGAAAAACCAAGGTTCTGACTGACCGCGTCCTCACGCTTCTACTTGGCGGTGCATTGCCGAACCGTATTTTATGCCTAACCTTCACGAAAGCGGCGGCTGCAGAAATGGCCAATCGAGTGACTGAGCGGCTAGCTGCTTGGACAGTGGCTGATCCGGAAACTCTCGATGGTTTATTATCAACCCTATTGGGTCGCATGCCGGATCCTGGGGAGATAATCAGGGCGCGTCGCCTATTTGCCGAAGTACTTGACGTTCCTGGCGGGTTGAGAATTCAAACAATTCATAGTTTTTGCGAATCATTGATTGCGCGGTTTCCTTTTGAATCTGGCATCCCGCCGCATTTTGAAGTTATGGATGAACGCACAGCAGCTGAACTGATGATTCGATCACGTGATCGTGTTTTAGCGGCTGCTAACAGTGATGATAAGTTGGCTGATTCCCTATCTGTGCTCAGTTGTTTTGTACAAGAGGATCAATTCGCCAATTTGATATCTGTTCTTCAGCGAGACAGGGGAAAACTGCAGCGCGTCTTAGATGACTCCGGTGGTATTGATCGGACGGCCGATTCTATTCGCCAGGCACTTGGAGTTTCTGAAAAAGAAACGGTGGAAACGGTTAGGGCGGAGGCTGTTGATGCGGTGGCATTCGATAGCACTGCTTTAAGGCAGGCTGCAAAAGCGCTATTGCAGGGAACAGTAAAAACCGATCAACCGCGAGGACAGTTCTTAATGGATTGGCTAGCCGCTGATCCGCTGACCCGCGCATCTCGATTTGTTGCGTACTGCGACCTATACTTTACCCGAGGCGGTAAACGCCGTACGCGGCTTATAACTGCCGGCGCTGCTAAGGAAAATCCCAACGCTGAGGAGATTTTAGCTCGGGAGGCTGAACGTCTAGACAATGTGCAAGAACATCTTAAGTCCGTTTTGACAGCCCAAAGTTCTATATCGCTGCTGCATCTGGGCGCAGCTCTACTGAGTGATTATGAAAGTATAAAACGCCATCGTGTCTGTCTAGATTATGATGATTTGACCTATCGCGCTCAATGGTTATTGCGCCGACCGGGAATCGCGCCATGGGTTTTGTTTAAGCTGGATGGCGGTTTAGATCACATTTTGATAGACGAAGCGCAAGATACCAATCCGGAACAATGGGATATTGTGGCTGCACTTGCGGAAGAATTTTTCTCCGGTGATAGCGCTAGACCGGAAATGCGTACTATTTTCGCCGTCGGAGATGTCAAACAATCCATCTTTAGTTTTCAGCGAGCTGCACCAGCTCTTTTTAATCAATACCGGAAAGGTTTTTCTGTTCAAGCACGCGCGGTACAAAGGGACTGGCGAGATCTCGATTTGTCTGTTTCTTTCCGCTCCACCGATGCAGTCTTGAATACTGTCGATATGATATTTTCCACCCAACCGGCAAATAATGGTGTGGTTGAAAGCGCGGAATGTCTAAAACATCAAGCTTTTCGCAAAGGGGCGGCCGGGTTGGTGGAAGTTTGGCCGCCAATTGGCCCGGCGCTTACGGAACAACAAGAATCTTGGGTGCCACCGATAGAGCGGGCGGTAGAGGATAATCCTTCGGGCCGCCTAGCTGCGCTTATTGCGGCAAAAATCAAGGCTTGGATAGACGTTGAAATGTTACCCGACCGCAGTCGTAGCATGCGGGCGGGCGACATTATGATCTTGCTGCGCCGTCGTAGCGGCTTTATGGAACAAATTGTAGCGGCGCTAAAGGCGTGCAATGTGCCAGTGGCCGGTGTTGATAGAATGATGCTGGCCGATCAACTCGCAGTTATGGATTTGCATGCGCTCGGACGGTTTTTGTTACTGCCGGAGGACGATTTGACATTGGCGACGATTTTAAAATCGCCGTTTATTGGATTTGATGAAGAACAACTCTTTCAGCTGGCTCATGGGCGCGGGGACGACAGTATTTGGAGTCGGCTTAAACAATTCGCTAAAACTCAATCACAATTTGCAAGTGTGCGTGATTGGTTAAAGAATTTGCTAGCGAAGGCTGACTGTGATCGCCCTTACGAGCTTTTTGCCAGTTTACTTGCGGAACCGGTTCCGACCGGAGCTAGTGGTCGAGAGTCCATGTTGGCGCGGCTAGGCCCGGAAGCTGACGATCCGATAGATGAATTTTTGAATTTGGCGATGACTTATGAGTCGGTTCATGTGCCGTCCCTAGAGGGATTTCTGCATTGGATGGCGGCGGGAAAAGTCGAAATTAAACGCGATCTTGAGCAAGGTTCTGCAGACGAAGTCCGTGTTATGACGGTCCATGGTGCGAAAGGCCTTCAGGCACCGGTCGTTATTTTACCTGACACTATGGCGAAGCCTGTTTCAAGCCCAGAAGTCTTGTGGCATGATTCCTTGCCGTTTTGGGCACCTCGTCGTCAGTTTGAGCCCCGCTTATGCCGTAATTTAAGGGAAGAAGCAGAAGCAGGGCGTGACCAAGAATACCGACGTCTATTATACGTCGCGCTGACGCGTGCTGAAGATAGGCTTTATGTTTGCGGTTATCATGGCAGTCGGCCCCCATCTGAAGATTGTTGGTATACTTTGATCCGCGATGGCCTCTCGACAACAGCGGAGTCAGTATCTTTCGATTTTGGGGTGCTAATCAGCGGAGGCTGGAAGGGAGAAGGATTGCGATATGAAACCTCTCAAAGGCGCAAGGTTGAAAAACATATTGCAGATAGTCGGCGGACAATAAATTGCGGAACGTTGCCTGACTGGATGTACGCGTTAGCGCCACAGGAAACGACGCCGCCGAAGCCATTAACGCCATCTCGTCCAGTTCAAGACCCACCGGCAGCATCTCCATTAGGTGATGACGATGGCCGGCGATTCAAGCGCGGTCTTATTATCCATCGGCTTTTGCAGATATTGCCAGATCTGCCATCAAATGAACGGCGTCTGGTGACTAAAAGGTTGTTGGGTGGCGAATCGCTAGGATTGGGGTCGGCAGAACAGGAAAACATCCTTGAAACGGTTTTGACTGTTATAGATGGCCCGGAGTTCAGTGACTTGTTCGGATCAAATTCAAAGGCGGAAGTACCGCTTATTGGTACGGTGGAAATGGCACATGGGCCGGAGATAGTAGCGGGGCAGGTTGACCGGCTAATTGTTCGGGATGATGAAGTTTTGGTGGTTGACTACAAATCTATGCGCCCCCCACCTAAGTCTAAAGGCGGTGTTCCTGAAGTCTACCTTAGGCAAATGGCAGCTTACCGGGCGGTATTGCGTGGTATTTGGCCGAACCGCCAGGTCAAATGTGCAATGCTGTGGACCGAGAACCCCAGTATAATGGTGCTTGATGATGTGCAGCTTGATTCCTATTCGGTGGCTCCTTAGATTGAAAGTAGAGGATTGGGATGCATTAGAATGGACATTGGTATCCTAAAATTTTTTGAAAGGGACCTTCTATGGCTGACACGTTAGCGGTAAGTGACGATGAGTTTGAAGCGAATGTATTGAAGGCTGCAGGGCCAGTACTTGTAGATTTTTGGGCTGAGTGGTGTGGTCCCTGTAAAATGATAGCGCCGGTGTTAGAAGAAATCGCAGCGGATATGGGCGACAAGGTAACGGTGGCCAAAATCAATATAGATGATAACCCTAATACGCCGTCAAAATACGGTGTCCGTGGAATTCCTACTCTAATGATTTTTAAGGACGGGGAAGTGGCATCGACGAAAGTGGGTGCGTTGCCGAAAAGTCAAATCATACAATGGGTAGAATCAGTGTTATAACTCTTTACTAAGTGTTATGGTCCACCGTTTCCATTTAGGCCATAAATATGGCCTAATAAGTAAAGCGAACCGCACACAAGAATACGTGCGGGACCAGACTCGTTAGCCAAAATACTCTCTATAGCAGATTGAAAATTGCAGGCCGTCTCGGTTGTGATCCCAGCGATTCGCGCCGCCCTTGCAATTTCTGTGGCTTGTGCGCTGGCCGCTTCACCGGGAATTGCGATGGCTCTTAGGCTTGCAGCGTGCGGAGAGAGAAACCTTAGAAATCTTTCCGCTTGTTTGGATTCCATCATGCCAACGATCAGATGGGTTGGTTGGCCTTGCCAGGCAGATATAGTCTGTGCAAGTGCCGCGCCGGCAGCTGGATTATGTCCGCCGTCTAGCCAGAGTTCCCAGCCATGAGGTAGAGAGTCTATCAGCCTTCCTTCGTTCAATCGTTGGAGGCGACCAGGCCAGACCGCATTTCCTATCCCTTCTTTTATTGTTCCGTCGGTCACATTAGCGATGGGGAATTGTTCTAAACAGGCGATTGCGGTCCCGGCATTCATCAGTTGATGCAGGCCATCAAGTGACGGCATCGGTAAATGCAAAGTAAGGGCTCGTGAGCTGTATTTAAAGCCGTTCGACTTTTTTGTTATTTGCCAATCACTACCATAGACAAATGGCAGTGCGCCGACGGCGGTGGCGGTCTTTAGTATAACTTGGCGAACTGAATCCTCCTGAGAGGCGATGATGGACGGGACCCCTTGCTTCTGTATGGCGGCTTTCTCAAAAGCGATAGCCGCGAGAGTATCACCAAGGAAATGCATGTGATCCATTCCAATAGGTGTAATGGCCGTCATTGCTGGCCGCTTTACTAGGTTAGTCGCATCCAACCGGCCGCCTAGACCAGTTTCCAAAAGAACTATGTCTGCATCTATTTGCGCAAAAGCGAGAAAAGCGGCGGCCGTGGTAATCTCGAAAAATGTAATTTCCTCACTGTCATTGGCTCGTTCGCATTCACCTAATACTTCAGCCAATGCTTCTTCGGAAATCATTTTCCCAGCTAGCACAATCCTCTCGCGAAACTGGACTAGATGCGGTGAGGTGTAGACATGCACTTTATGGCCCGCTGCTTCTAGAATGCATTTCAGGAAGGCGATTGTGGATCCCTTGCCGTTGGTGCCGGCTATGTGAATGACTGGCGGGAGACGGTCTTGTGGTGACCCCAGTCGCCCTAAAAGCCTATTGATTCGCTTTAAAGAAAGATCAATGAGCTTTGGATGTAGCGCTTGCAGCCGCTTGAGAATGACGTCGCTTTGGTGGTCCATTAGGAGAGGTTTAATCAGGCCGAGGTGGGGTCTAATGTATGAGGTGTTGTGCGAGGCGCAATCGTTTCGCTTGCCTCGTCGTGGCCTGATTGCTGAAGGGTCAAGATCTTACCAGAAGGTGTCGGTTGGCGAAGAAGTGCAATGACCCGTATAAGTGTATCTCGCAGTTCACTTCTGTCCGTAACAATATCGATCATGCCGTGTTCAAGCAGATATTCTGCGCGTTGGAATCCGTCAGGCAGAGTCTCGCGGACGGTTTGTTCAATCACTCGAGCTCCAGCGAAACCGATCATTGCGCCCTTTTCGGCAATATGAATGTCACCCAGCATTGCAAAACTCGCGGAGACACCGCCGGTGGTTGGGTCTGCAAGGACCACGATATAAGGTAATTTAGCCTCTCTGACTTCTTGAACAGCAATTATGGTTCTTGGCATTTGCATCAAGGATATCGCGCCTTCTTGCATGCGCGCGCCACCGGAGGCGGTAACGGCAATTAACGGTGCTTGTTGAACCACGGCAAGGCGTGCGGCTGTTATTAAACCATCGCCCACCGCGGCTCCCATAGAGCCTCCCATAAAGTCAAAATTCAGAACCGCAATAACGACAGGTAAATTTCCCATCGTACCGTGGGCAACTATAATCGCATCTTTTTCTTCGGTCTTATTACGTGCTTCCTTAAGGCGATCAGTATAGCGTTTCTGGTCGCGGAACTTGAGTGGATCATGTGGTGCTTTTGGCAACTCAATGCGTTGGTATTTGCCGTCATCAAACATTAATTTGAGGCGTTCTTTAGCGCTAAGCCGTAAATGATGGCCACATTGTTGGCAGACCGATAAATTCGCTTCAAGATCGCGATGAAAAATCATGTAATCGCATGCTGGGCATTTATGCCAAAAATCTTCTGGTACTTCACGTTTAACCAGTTTCTTCAACTTTGGTCTGACGAAGTTAGTGAGCCAATTCATGTGCCGTGCAACCCGGTTGCTAATGTTTTGACAAATTGCAGCACATTATTGACGGTCTTGTCTGTGGGTTTTCCGTCGTTATTAAGATGCGTTGCGATAACATTGACTATGGCAGAGCCCACAACAGCTGCATCTGCAACGGACGTAATGGCGCGAACGTCTTCGGGTGTTTTGATGCCAAAGCCGACGCCTATCGGTAAGTCCGTATGTTGTCGCAGCCGGTCTACTGCCTTTTTAACATCGCCTTTATTGGCAGATGCAGTTCCGGTAATTCCCATGATGGCAACATAATATACAAAACCACTAGTGTTTGTCAGAACGATAGGCAGCCGTTTGGCATCAGTTGTTGGTGTTGCTAATCGAATCCAATTTAGCCCCGCATTTAGAGCGGGAATACACAATTCATTATCCTCTTCAGGCGGCAGATCGACAATGATTAGGCCATCAACGCCCGTCTCACAGGCGTTTCTGAGAAACTCATCAACGCCATAACTATAAATTGGATTATAATAACCCATCAGTACTATGGGCGTATTCATATCATCTTTGCGAAAGGCGCGGACAAGATCGAGTGTCCCTTTAAGCGTCATGCCTGCAGCCCGCGCTCTTTGGGAGGATGCTTGAATAGCCGGCCCGTCTGCCATTGGGTCAGAGAACGGCATGCCGAGTTCGATTATGTCAGCACCTGCAGCCGGCAACCCTTTAATAATTTCAAGCGCAGTTTCTGGGTTTGGGTCGCCTGCGGTTAAGAACGTCACTAGGCCGCCGCGTTCTGCGGCCTTTAATTCGGCAAAGCGCGCGTCGATGCGTCCTGTCATATCTTGACACCTAGCATATCTGCTACGGTGAAAATATCCTTATCGCCACGCCCGCACATATTCATACAAATGAGGTGGTCCGGGGGCAAAGCGCCTGCAACCTTTGCGACGTAAGCAAGGGCGTGTGAAGGTTCAAGGGCTGGTATTATACCTTCTAGTTTGGCGCATAATTGAAACGCTTCGAGTGCTTCCGTATCAGTTGCGGACACATATTCCACCCGTTCGTTGTCTTTGAGCCAGGCATGCTCGGGACCAATCCCCGGATAATCGAGCCCGGCAGAAATAGAATGTGCATCTTTAATTTGGCCGTCATCGGTTTGGAGCAGATAGGTGCGGTTTCCGTGCAGAATCCCGGGTCGGCCACCAGTTAGCGAGGCTGCGTGGGCTCCGCTATCTATGCTCTTGCCGGCTGCTTCGACGCCGAGCATCTGTACGCCTTTGTCATCCAAGAATGGATGAAATAAGCCCATTGCATTAGAGCCACCACCGATGCAGGCAACCAGCGAGTCCGGTAACCTGCCTTCGGCTTCCATCATTTGTTCACGGGTTTCTGAACCTATAACCGACTGAAAATCACGGACCATTGCAGGGTAAGGGTGTGGGCCGGCAACGGTGCCGATGATATAGAATGTATCTTCCACATTAGCAACCCAATCACGGAGTGCATCGTTCATGGCGTCTTTAAGGGTCTGGCTGCCGCTTGTAACCGGCACAACCTCAGCGCCAAGCAACTTCATGCGAAAGACATTTGGTTGCTGACGTTCCACATCTGTTGCACCCATGTAAATGACGCAAGGAAAATCAAAGAGGGCAGCAACGGTTGCTACCGCTACTCCATGTTGTCCGGCGCCGGTTTCCGCAATGATGCGCGTCTTTCCCATACGTTTTGCGAGGAGTATCTGACCGAGGCAATTGTTGATTTTGTGGGATCCGGTGTGATTAAGTTCGTCACGCTTGAAATATACTTTTGCACCACCGAAATGCTCTGTTAGTCGTTTGGCAAAATAAAGTGGGCTCGGGCGGCCAGCATAATGGGTCAACAAACAATCAAGTTCCGCTTGGAAGGTTGGGTCTGCTTTCGCAGCTTCATAAGCGTTTTCGACTGATAAAATCAATGGCATGAGCGTTTCGGCGACGTAACGTCCCCCGAAAATACCAAAATGACCATGATCGTCAGGTCCGGATCGAAAAGAATTAGGCTTTAACATGGTTAGTCGGGCTCGCGGTTTTTTCTAGATGTTTTTCAAGCGCGGAACCGGCGTAATACAGCACCGTAAAGGCGAAGTCTACCTTAGCTGTGAGCTCATTCCCGCTATTTATGCCGTCGCTACCACTTTGAGAAAGGCCCTAGTTTTGGCCGGATTTTTATGGCCTGGCCTGTCTTCCACTCCCGAAGATGTGTCGACAACAGACGCACCCGTCAATCGAATGGCCTCACTCACATTGTTGGCGTTTAGCCCTCCAGCCAGCATCCAGGGTTTTTGCCAAGATTTTCCGGTCAAAAGCGACCAATCGAACGAGATTGCGTTGCCTCCCGGAAGTGTGTTTTTCATAGATTTTGGCGGTTGGGCATCAAACATGAGCCAATCTGCGGCATCCAAATAGGTGTTAGCTTTTTCCACATCTGCTTTTTCGGCAACTGATAAGACCTTCATAACAGGCAGTCCAAAACGGGTCTTAATTTCTGTTGTGCGTCTTGGCGTCTCGGTCCCATGCAATTGCAAGAGATCGAGTGATACAGTCTTCAATATAGTTTCTAAAGTTGCATCAGTTGGGTCAACGAATAACCCTACACGAACGGCATTTCCCTGTGCCTGATCGCTCAATTTACTTGCTTGTTCCATTGTCACTGCGCGTGGACTCTTATCATAAAACACTAGCCCTACGTGGCTTGCGCCGCCATCAATGGCAGCGGACATGGTAATTGGGTCGTTAATACCGCAGATTTTAGCAGTGGTGGTCATGGCGTGATTGTAGCTGCAATGGTACGGGCCGCTTTAGCAGGATCGTCGGCTGCGGTAATTGGTCGGCCGATGATTAAATAATCCGCTCCGGCGTTGATTGCATCAGCGGGCGTCATGGTGCGTTTTTGGTCGCCGGCTTCGGTACCTGCCGGGCGAATGCCAGGCACAACTAACTTAAACTCAGAGTTACATGCCGCGCGGATCGCCCTTATTTCGAGCGGCGAGCAGACGACGCCGTCGAGACCGCAATCTTCAGTAAGTTTAGCCAAACGAACCACTTGTTCCTCTGATACCCCTTGCTGTCCTACTGCAGCAAGGTCATCGTCGTCGAGGCTTGTTAGCACGGTTACTGCTATTAGCATTGGTTTGACAACACCTAAAGCATCTGCGCTTTCGGTTATTGCAGTGGCAGCGGCTTTCATCATGGCTGCGCCGCCGGATGCATGGACGTTGAGGATGGCTGGTTTAAGTGAGACAGCAGCGCGAATAGCGCCGGCGACGGTGTTAGGTATGTCGTGAAATTTCAGGTCTAGAAAAAACGGCACACCAGTACTAGCTATTCTTCGAACACCATCGGGACCATTGGCATTGAAAAACTCTAAACCTATTTTTACCCCGCTTACAACGCCGGTTAGTGCAGCGGTCAAACCAGCGGCGAGCGCGGGATCTTGGGTATCAATAGCGGCAAAAATCTGATTTTGCATGCGTAAGCTCCAAGGTTTTGCCTCTTTAATATAAATTACCTGTTGTCGAAAGTAATTCCCGTATCGACTAAGGCGTCAAGTTCGGCGATCGCCATGGCAAGGTGATAGAGGCTAGACCCAGGAATATCAGTCCGTAAGGGTTCTCCACTTTTGCCTAAATGTTCGCGCCACGCACCGTTAGGCATAGCTTCCAAGTGATGTTGGTGTAACGTTTCAATTGCTTGCTCTAAGTTGTATGCTGCCTCCTTTTCACCAAACCGGCGTCGGGCACTGTGGGCCTTAAGGCTTTCTGTTTGGGGCCAAAGGCGGCGGAACGGTTTAAGCACTTGACCACTCGATGAGATTTCATCAAAGACCCCGCCAGACATTTCATCGACACCGTTTGCGTTTGCAAAATGATACAAGTCGGTGGCTATGGGTATAATCGATATATCGTTGGTGAGTGCTGCATATTGGTGCAAAAGCCATACCCATTCGTAATGATGGCCGGGTTCGGTGATGCGCCCCATTGCGCCCGGCACGGGTGCCCAAGTATCGGTAAAATACTCTCGTAGGCTGCCTTCAACAAAAAAATAGCGCTTCAAAAGAGCAACTATTCTCGATGCACGCTCTAGCCACCAATCGTCTCCTGAAGTTTGAAAGAGGGCTAAAAAGGCCTCGAGTAGGTGCATATGGGGATTCTGCTTCCTTGGCTCCTTAGGCTTATCTAGGTTATCCAGTGCATTAGGAGCTGATTCCACATAACCACCTTTGGGGTGCACCATTTCTGTTTCTATAAAGTCAATTGTTGCATCAGCGACGTCCAAGGCTACGGTACTACCGCTGGCTCGGCCGAACCAGGCCATAGCGAATAGGACAAAGGCGTGGTCGTATAAATACCGCATGGGATCAACCGGATCGCCCTTGCGGTCGACCTTGTGATGCCACCCTCCCTGAGCATGAGGTCCGTATTGGCTCAGGAATTGGAAGCCACGCTCGGCATTTTGCAGATCAATGGGGTTTCGAGTTTGTAAGTATGCATGGGAAAATACGAAAATCTGACGTGCCTGTACCATCATGCGTTTACCACCCGTACTTTCAGGTACCAAAGACGCATTTAATTCTTCGTGGAATCCCCCCTGCTCTTGGTCAATAGCAAGCGTACGCCATACCGGAAGGGTTTTCTTATAATACCATTCAGACAAAAAACGTTTGGCTATCATTGGGTGCTTAACAGCTACTGATTCTGCTGTTGTTGAGATTGGAGTGAGTTTTGTGTTGGCATCGTCTGTCTATCTCGAGATTCACCATAGGTGCGGGTTTCTGTTTGGCGCAACTGTTCTTGAATGTCTTGAAGCTTAGACTTCAATTGCACCACTTGTTTTTCGGTTTGCCTCGCACGAGCCCACAGTTTTGTTTTGCTCAGGGAAGCCCATAGGCCACCCAATAAAAATGTGATGAACGCAGGCAATAAAATTGCTAGCCCAGCTTGTACCGGAAATGCAAAAGGAAATGGCCAAAAATAGAAATTAATAAGATGGCGATTTGAAACCGCAAATATGACGCAGAGTATAATAAAACACGCACCGACGACCCACCGAATAAAATTCATAGCCGTTTCTCGTCATTTTTCAGTGTTAACTCCGAACTTAAGGGCGGTTTAGCATCTCCCGCAGTTTCTTTCCGGTCTTAAAAAAAGGGACAGCTTTTTTATCGACATGAACCGTTTTGCCAGTTCTTGGGTTGCGTCCTATGCGGGCACCTCGTTTTTTAACGGAGAAAGCACCGAAGCCACGGAGTTCAACACGGCGACCATTTGCGAGCGCAGACGAAATATCACCAAAAATAGTCGAAACGATGCGCTCAACGTCACGTTGGAAGAGGTGCGGATTAAGCTCCGAGATACGTTGTATAAGTTGTGACTTTGTCATAGACCCATCCCCCCTGACGATAGCGTATCCTCATGCATGGATATCGCATAAACCTTTTGTTGGAACGAAAGTTATACGATAACCGTGCCAGAGCTATTTGACGCCGTCAAGCGCGAAGCCCATAAAATTTAGAGATTCCCTGATGCCTAGCAGTGCGTGGAAATAGGGTTTGAACAAAATTCAGCCGATTTTGTGCCTACTTTTCTTTTTCATCTGTGTCTTCAGTTGCTTTTTCGTTAGTTTCTGTTGATTCGACACTAGTTTCCTCCTCAGGTGTAGGTTCCGAAGCTACTTCTTCTACCTCATCCTTGGCCGGATCATCCGTGTTCCCAGATTCTGCCTCCTTTGATTTCAACGCAGCTCCTAGAATGTCGCCGAGAGATGCACCTGCGTCGGAACTGCCATATTCCGCCATAGCTTCTTTCTCTTCTTCGACTTCTTTCGCCTTTATTGATAAGGATAGCTTACGACTGCCTTTTTCGATGTTGGTAATTTTGGCATCCACCTTTTCGCCTTCGGCAAATCGGTCGGGGCGTTGTTCGCCGCGGTCGCGTGACAAGTCAGCGCGTCGAATGAAGCCGGTGAGGCCTTCTTCGATGCTCACCTCGACTCCATTATCTTGCACCTTAGTAATCGTGCAAGTTACAATCGATCCTTTGCGTAGATTGGCAATGCCGGCGGCAAATGGGTCTTCGCTCAATTGTTTTATGCCAAGACTGACCCGTTCTTTGTCGGTATCGATATCGAGGACCTTGGCTTTAACCTGATCCCCTTTCGAGTAATCCGCAATTGCTGCTTCGCCGGACTGCTCCCAATCGATATCTGATAAATGAACCATGCCGTCAATTTCGCCAGGTAGCCCAACGAACAATCCAAACTCGGTGATATTTTTAACTTCTCCCTCGAGTTCTGTGCCGACCGGGTGAAGGGTCGCAAAATTTTCCCAAGGGTTATCGATACACTGTTTCAGCCCGAGGCTGATCCGACGTTTGTTCGGGTCAACATCAAGCACCATGACTTCGACTTCTTGACTGGTAGAAACTATTTTGCCCGGATGAACATTCTTTTTAGTCCAGCTCATTTCGGATACGTGCACGAGGCCTTCAATCCCAGGCTCAAGTTCCACAAAGGCACCGTAATCAGTAATGTTAGTAACACGACCGTTGAAGCGTGCTTGGAGCGGGTACTTGGAATCGACACCGTCCCAGGGGTCGGACTCGAGCTGTTTCATGCCAAGGCTAATCCGTTGGGTCTCTGCATTAAAGCGTATAACCTGAACATCAATAGTCTCGCCTACTTGCAGGGCTTCCGACGGATGATTAATACGACGCCAAGCAATGTCTGTCACATGCAACAAACCGTCGACACCACCAAGGTCGATAAAAGCACCGTAATCGGTGATGTTTTTGACTACGCCTTTAAGGGTCTGACCTTCTTCTAGATTTTCAATGAGCTCACTTCTTTGTTCGGCCCGACTTTCTTCAAGTACGGCCCGGCGTGACACTACGATATTGCCCCGGCTGCGATCCATTTTTAGTATCTGAAATGGCTGGCTATTGCCCATTAGAGGGCCAACGTCACGAACTGGACGGATGTCTACCTGGCTGCCCGGCAAAAATGCTACAGCGCCTTGCAAGTCGACAGTAAAGCCACCTTTTACTCGTCCGAAAATGACGCCGTCAACTCGTTCAGTTTTCTCGAAAGCCTTTTCTAATTCCGTCCAGGCTTCCTCGCGGCGTGCTTTTTCGCGTGATAGAACGGCTTCACCATTCTTATTTTCCATACGTTCGAGATACACCTCGACCGTGTCGCCAACACCTATCTCAGGAAGCTGTCCTGGCGCGCCAAACTCCTTTAGTGGCACCCGCCCTTCCGATTTTAATCCGGCATCAACGACGACGAAGTCGTTCTCCACCGCAATGACGAGCCCTTTGATAACACTACCTTCAAGGCCGTTGGCTGCGCCTAACGACTCATTAAGAAGGTCTTCAAAACTTTCTTTTTCAGCTGCGACCGCAGGCATGATGTTCCAAATTCCTCTCTGGTTACAAACCGCCGAAATTATCTTCGGCATTTTTCCAATTTCCAACGGTTAGGCCAATTTCCCGGCTATAAACCGTTGATGTTTAAATCCATGTCTTGCAGGTTATGCATCTTCCGAAACAATATTCATTGCAGTTTCAAAAACTGCATCAGCGTCAAGCTCCGACGTGTCTATTACCAAAGCGTCATGAGCGGGTTTCAGTGGTGCGACTGCGCGACCCTCATCTCGCTTATCTCGCACCTTCATGTCCTGCAGGACGCGCGAATATATACTGGGCTCGCCTCTGTCTAGCAACTCCTTATGACGACGTTTTGCACGGACCTCTGTGGATGCTGTAACGAAGAGTTTTATGTCAGCATCCGGGCAGACTACAGTGCCGATGTCCCGTCCGTCCAGCACAGCCCCCTTTGCGCGGTTGGGTGGAGCGTTGGCGAATTCACGTTGAAAGGCCAGCAGGATAGCGCGGACTGATCTTATTGCGGCTACTTTTGATGCTGAGGCAGCTGCTATATCCCCTAAAAGGTCTTTATTAACAACCATTTGTGGTTCCAGCGATCGGGCTGCCCGGAGGGCGGCTTCTTCGTTTGCGGGGTTTTCTCCGGCTTCAACGACACTCATTCCCACCGTGCGATAAAGCTTTCCGGTATCTAGATGCGCATAGCCTAACGCGTTTGCAAGTTTGCGTGCGAGGGTCCCTTTTCCTGACCCAGCTGGGCCATCTATGGCAATGATCATGATGCAACAGTTTCAGAAAAATTTCCGCCAATGCGGTTCATCAGTTTAATAAATCCTGGAAAACTTGTCGAAATAGCCGTTCCGTCGTCGATAGTGATTGAGTTTTCGCTCGCCATCCCAAGCACCAGGAAACTCATTGCAATACGATGATCGTAGTGGGTTTGAACTAGGGTGTTGCCACCTCTTGGCCGTCCGCCACACCCCTCGACGGTGAGGCTATTTCCGTCTTGAGCAACCTCAACACCAGCATCTGACAAGCCATCGACAATAGCGCCTAATCGATCACTTTCTTTAACTCTGAGTTCCGCTAATCCATGCATAACTGTTCGGCCTTCGGCGACGGCGGCGGCAATAGCTAGGATTGGATACTCGTCGATCATTGATGGCGCTCTTTCTGCCGGTATCTTAATACCGTGCAGTTCGCTAGAGCGGGCCATTAAATCCGCCACAGGTTCGCCACCCTCGGTTCGTTCATTCTCTATGTTTATATTTGCGCCCATTTCCTGCAATGATTTCAGCAAACCAATGCGACCTGGGTTCATTCCGACGGCAGGCAGGGATATTTCAGAATTCGGCAAAATAAGCGCTGCCACTAATGGGAAGGCAGCGGAACTTATATCGGCTGGCACGTTTATGGACGATGGTAATAATTCGGGCTGACCAGTAACTGTAATTTCCTTGCCACCATTTGCTGCTTTGGAGATATGAATGTGGCCGCCAAAATGACGAAGCATTCGTTCTGTATGATCGCGAGTTGCCGCCGGTTCGATAATTGTAGTTTTCCCGGGCGCATTTAATCCAGCCAATAGGACAGCGGATTTTACCTGTGCTGACGGCACTGGCAATGTGTAAGTAATAGGTAGTGCTATTTGTGCTCCGGTTACTGTCAACGGCAGCTTGTCACCATCTGCTGTTAAGAACTGGGCGCCCATATGTCCGAGCGGGGTCGTTACCCGATCCATGGGGCGGCTGCAGAGCGACTCGTCACCGGTCATGAAAGTCGTGAAAGGATGGCTTGCGAGTACACCAAGCAATAGACGGGCTGCCGTGCCCGAATTTCCCATATCTAAAACACTGTTAGAGGGACTAAGCCCACCGATACCGCGGCCCGATATGACCCAGTCGCCTGGCCCACGCTTTTTCGGAAAACAGCCTAAATGGGTTATGGCCTTGAGAGTACATTTAACATCATCGCTCTCAAGCAGGCCTTGAATATGAGTTTGGCCGACGGTTAGACCGGCAAAAAGGACGGCGCGATGCGAAATAGATTTATCGCCTGGTATGGAAACGTTGCCGTTAATTGCATCGACTGGTTGTGAAACAAATGATCTCATGAGAAATGTGTTGTTGCCTGATCATATCCATTGGTTTTTGCAAATTTAGGCTTTCTCTAACACGATATTGTAAGACGATGGTAGCGCTCCAGCCATGTTTGATGTTCACTAATGAATTTTGCTCTTGCCCCCGAGCGCTGATCGTGGCAATTGGCGCACCAGTAAATTAGAGAGAATGGAGCGGATTGTGGCCAAACCTGAATGGGGATTAAAACGCTTTTGCCCTAGCTGCGGGGCGGCATTCTATGATTTGAATAAAAGTCTGATCGAATGCCCAAAATGCAATTCAACGTTTGAACCTGAACAATTAACGCGTTTAAAGCGTTCGAGATCAGTGCCGCCCGAAACAAAAGCCGCTGTCGCGGAGACGAAGGCGGGGGATGTTGACGATGAAGCTGTAGTCGTTGAAGATGATACTGATGATGAAGCGGTGTTGGAAGATGCAAGTGACTTGGGCGGGGAAGACGTGATCGAAGTTGTCGTCGATTCACCGGAAGGAAAGAAGGAAGATGTCTAGCGCTTAAACCGGTTGACTGACTTCCAATCTGATGGATACCCCGGAACTATATTCACTATTGATTTTTTCTTGCCTCTCAAGTGCATCGTCTTTTAAGAGTTTTTTGTCGCACCTGTTGTAAAGCTGGTGCGAACCGATTGTGGGGCCGTAGCTCAGTTGGGAGAGCGCTACAATGGCATTGTAGAGGTCGTCGGTTCGATTCCGTCCGGCTCCACCAATATTTCTCAAGCCTTCACCAATTGCCGTATTTCACCAATGGGGGAATGGCATTTAACCTCATGAGCACCATTGACTTATATCAGGGTCGTAAATCTGCGAAACACATCTGGGTTTTTGCTTTTGTTTACTTCACAGTGACTGTATCGCTAGTCTCTTCTGCATTGGGATCGGACATCTCTGGTCCTGCGCGTGTGGTCGATGGCGACACGCTTGAAATTGGGAGCAATCGAATCCGCATTCATGGGATAGATGCACCCGAAACTCGACAGACATGTTTGAGAAATAATGCGGAGTGGCTGTGCGGCGCGGGAGCCACTCAGGCCTTGCGCACGATGACACAAAACAATTTCGTTTCTTGTATTGCAAGAAGCACAGATCGATACGGTAGAATTGTTGGTATGTGTTCAGTAGATGGGATGGACGTCGGAGAGGCGTTGGTAAAAATGGGACTAGCCCTCGCTTATCGGAAGTACTCGTCGGATTATGTGGGGGCAGAGTCCTCAGCCAAAGCTGACCGCATAGGGGTGTGGGCAGGATTGTTTGTTAAGCCTTGGGACTGGCGTCGAGGGAAAAGGCTGTCACAAAAATTCACCAAAGAAAGCGCAGATTGTAAGATCAAGGGCAACATATCCAGGTCGGGTGAGCGCATATACCACGTGCCGAGCGGCCGATATTATGGTCGGACAAATATTAATGAGAGTAAAGGGGAGCGTTGGTTTTGTTCTGAGAGTGAGGCTGTGGATACTGGGTGGCGTAAATCATTGCGTTGAAACTATTTCGTTTGAGGCGCGGGATGGCAAGTCTGGTTATTAGGCTTTACAATGACGCTATGAATTTAAAATCAAAGGGAGGTTAAGATGCCAATTGAAACGGCTGATCGGTTACTAGAAATTGAAGAGGCACTATTGATTGGTGCTGGCGCTAGCGAAGAAGAAGCAAAGATTGTGGCACGCCATTCTATTGATTCTAATTTGGCGGGACATGACTCGCACGGCATAATTAAGATTCCGACATATATTCAGCGCGTTAAAGATGGGCACATCGTGCCGGGCGCGCCGTTTGAGATTGAACGCGAAACCCAGGGCACAACGCACATTAACGGCAATTGGGGTTTCGGCTATGTGGTATCAGAGCGTGCTATGAAAATCACTATTGAGAAAGCGAAAAAATGTGGTGTTGCTGCAACGACGGTTTATCAGCAGAGCCACGTGGGCCGGCTTACGGATTATCCTTTGATGGCTATTCAGGAGGGGATGATTTGTATGATGACAGCCGACTCTGGCCGCTCGAATAAAGCAGTGGCACCTTTTGGCGGGCGAGAGACCCGCCTTGGCACTAATCCGATTTGTATTGCGATGCCGTCCAATTTAGACGGACCATTCTTCTTTGATTTTGCTACTAGCGCTGGTGCCTCGGGAAAGCTGGAAGTGGCTCTAAGCCGCGGCGAGCATGTTCCGGAAGGTTGGCTTATTGATAGCGATGGTAATCCTACAACGGATCCGGCAAAGCAGCGAGCTGGTGGCGCAATTTTGCCGCTGGGGGGTGCAGAAGGCTATAAAGGTTATGCGCTTTCGGCTATGGTCGAATTGATGTCCGGTGTGCTGCCCGGCCTCGGCTTCGGTATTGATCCGAAAGGCAAGCACAATGACGGCACATTCATGGCGTGCTTTAACGTAGCTGCTTTCCGTGATTTAGAAACCTTCAAACAGGAAGTTACCGAATTTGCTGAGTACTTGAATACAACCCCGCCACAGCCTGGTGTTGAGCGCGTCTATTACCCAGGTGAGCCAGAACACATCAGAACGCAGAAAAAACTGAAAGACGGTATTTTTGTAGAAGACAAGACGTGGGAGAAACTAACCGCCCTTGCTATTGAATTTGGCGTGGCTGAAAAATTAGGGTTGGGTTAGGTTGGATTCTTAGAAGTAACAATAGAGGCGTAAGACTCCATTATTTTCTGTTGGATTTCAAAGGGACTTGAAAAACATGACAGGCGAAAAGGCTTGTCTGGTTACCGGAGGCGCGGGGTTTATCGGAAGACATTTGGTCACCCAATTGGTGGCGGATGGGCATCGTGTGCGCGTGCTGGATATCGTAACTAATGGGCAATTCGATAAAAGCGTAGAGTTTTTTCAAGGCTCTATCACCGACAGCGATTGTGTTCGAGCAGCGCTCTCGGATATCGATGTTTTGTATCATGTTGCTGGCAATCCAAACCTTTGGTTGCCAGACAAAACCCGTTTCGGATTAATAAATTGCCACGGCACCGATGTGGTTTTGCGTGAAGCTGGTAGGTTTGAGCTGGAGCGTATTGTTTTTACCTCTACGGAATCGATCTTAATCGGTAAGAAACCTGAACCCGGGTCGGTAGTTGATGAAACGGTCCGGCGAAAGCTGCGGGATATGCCGGGGGCCTATTGCCGGTCCAAGTTCAGAGCTGAATCTATTGCGTTCGAAGCAGCCGACCGTGGTCAGCCGGTTGTGATTGTAAACCCAACTTTACCGGTGGGCCCCGGTGACCTGAGTATTACGCCACCTACAAGAATGTTGCTTGGATTTCTTAACGGTAAGCACCCAGCTTTTTTGGAATGTTTACTCAATATGAATGACGTCCGCGATATTGCGCGTGGGCATATTCTGGCAGCTGAGAAAGGTCGTATCGGTGAGCGCTATATTCTTGGTCACGAAAACATTCATCTCAGTGATCTTTTGAAATTATTGGAAGAGCTGACAGGTTTGCAGATGCCCAAGCGAAAAGTGCCTTATTGGTTAGCCTATGTGGTTGCAACTATTGATGAGGCGGTTTCTGATTGGATTACTGGTAAGCCTCCGCGTGCGCCGCTAACTGGTGTGCGATTGGCGGGAACTGAAGCAATTCTGGACAGCTCAAAGGCTTTGACGGAATTGGGTGTGCCGCATCGTCCCATCGTAGAATCTTTAACGGATTCTATTCTTTGGCTTAGCCAAATGGGTTATACGTCTCGTCCAATGCCTAAACTCACTGCGTGATTAAAGCAATTCTGCTTAGCTTGTTTTACCTGCGGGCGTACCTTACGGTGCCGGTGGTAATGCATCGAAGAGAACCATCTGAATGTCCCAGAGATACGAAACATTTGAAGAATTTTGGCCGGTTTACCTGCGCGCCCATAGCAAGCCCGGAACACGTGCCTGTCATTATTTTGCAACCGTGATCGGGGTGGGATGTGCCTTAGCTGCGGTTATCACGCAAATTTGGTGGTTAATCCTGGTGGGTATTGTTGGTGGCTATGGCGTTGCAATCGCGAGCCACCCCCTCATCGAAGGTAACAATGCCCTGGTGCGCCCACATACGGTTTGGGCGGCGCTTTCAGATATGCGCATGTTTGCTTTTGCGGTGTCGGGGCGGTTAAAAGGTGAGCTGGATAAACACAATATAGGGAAGCTTGATTGATGGCTGATATGCAGTTTGGATTGATGATTCGTGGACAATTTCCGCAAGAAGAAGATATGCGAATTCGTTTCGCGGAGATGATCGAACAGGTTCGTCTAATCGACAAGCTCGGCTTTGCGTCCCTGACCAAGGGAATGCATTACTCCTCATCGCCTATGCAGGTTTTCAACCAGATGGTTTTTCATTCGCGCATGGCAGCCGAAACGACTAATTTACGGCATAACTTCGGGATCATTCTGTTGGCGCTGCATAAGCCGCTCGAAATTGCTGAACAGCTTGCAACACTTGATGTGATGACAAACGGCAAAGTAATTTTTGGTGCGGCTCTCGGCTATCGCGAGGTGGAGTTGGCGGCTTTTGGTGTAAAACGGAAGGAAATCGTTCGCCGTTTAACGGAAAATGTGGAAGCAATCAAACGGCTCTGGACAGAAGATTCAGTATCAATGAAAGGGACATTCTTCGAGTTACTCGATGCCAGCTGTTCGGTGAAACCCATTCAAGACCCGCACCCGCCTGTTTGGATTGGCGCCAACGCTGACCCAGCCATTGAACGTGCGGCTAAGATTGGCGATTGTTGGTATGTGAATCCTCATAATCGAATGGATACAATTCGCCATCAGATTGATGTTTACAAGCGTGCCCTCGATAAGGAAAAGAAGCCGTTTCCGACAGAATTTCCAGGCCGTCGTGAATGCTTTGTTGCATCTTCCAGAGAGGAGGCCTTACGTCTCTGCAAGCCTTATTTGGCAAAAAAATATGAGGTCTATCATGCTTGGGGCCAGGACAAGGTTATGCCAGAGGGCGATAACAACTTTGATGTCGGTTTTGATGAATTAATCAAGGATCGCTTTTTCCTGGGCGCCCCCGACGAAGTTGCCGAACAGATTATCAAATATAGCCGTGAGACCGGCATCAACCATCATGTATTCAGTGTCCAATGGCCAGGCATGCCGCAATCTATGGCGCTCGATACCATCAATATGCTCGCTGAAGAGGTGTTCCCTAAAGTTCGTCAGGGAATATAATTTACACAGCATACTTCAGAGAGGAGTGAAATGGCTGATATCCAACTAGGTTTGATGACCCGCGGGCAATTCCCGCAAGAGGATGACATGCAAGTGCGTATTGAGGAGATGTTCGAGCAGGTTAGGCTCGCGGATAAGCTTGGTTTCTCGTGTCTCACTAAAGGTATGCATTATTCAAGCGCGCCGTTACAGGACATGCAGATGGTCCCGTATCTGTCACGCGCTATGGCGGAAACCAAAAATATGCGGCTCAATATGGGCATCGTGTTGTTGGCATTGCATAAGCCTCTTGATTACGCGGAACTTGCAGCGACCATGGATGTACTCTCCGGTGGGCGTATCATATTCGGGGCCGCTCTCGGCTACCGTGAAGTAGAATTGAAAGCGTTTGGTGTGCAACGAAAAGAGATCGTGCGCCGTTTCACAGAAAATATTGAAGCGATCAAGCGCCTCTGGACTGAAGATAAGGTTACGATGAAGGGTACATTTTTCGAATTGGAAGACGCATCATGTTCTTTGAAGCCGGTACAAAAACCGCGTCCGCCAATTTGGATTGGGGCCAACGCCGACCCAGCAATTGAGCGCGCGGCGCAGATTGGTGATTGTTGGTATGTAAATCCCCATAACCGCAACGATACCTTATTGCGCCAACTAGATGTTTATAAGCGTGCACTCGACAAAGCCGACAAGCCATTCCCGGATGAATTTCCTATGCGAAAGGAAGTTTTTGTTGCTGAGACCCGTGAAAAGGCGCTTGAGCTGGCCAAGCCGGCAATCAGTTTGAAATACCAAGTTTATCATTCTTGGGGTCAGGACAAGGTAATGCCTGAGGGTGACAATAACCTTGATCTTGATTGGGAGGAATTAATTGATGACCGTTTTGTCTTGGGTTCACCTGATGAGGTGACAGAACAGCTACTTAAATTACATAAGACCATGGGTGTGAACCATATTATTGCCAGCCCGCAAGGCGCAGGCATGCCTCATGGTCAGGTTTTAGAATCCCTGCATTTGCTGGGCGAAGTGGTTCTGCCTAATTTGAAAAGTGCTTAAAGACGCGCAAAAAGAGAGGAAATAAAGCTAATGGATATGCAATTTGGTGTGATGTTGCGTGGCTTGTTCGATTGGGATGACGATATGACCGTCCGCTTCGAGGAGCTTATGGAACAGGCGCGTCTTATCGATAAGCTCGGCTATGACTGTATCACTAAGGGCTCGCATTTCTCTACCTACCCGCATCAGGAGATGACGCAGATACCGTTTCTTTGTCGGGTCATGTCGGAAGCGCCAAATGTGCGCCTAAATGCGGGCATTGTATTGATGGCGCTCCACAACCCAATGGAAGTTGCTGACTACTTCGCCACTATGGATTTGATGTCTGGCGGACGCATGATTTTTGGTTGCGCGCTTGGCTACCGTGATGTGGAATTCAAGGCCTTCGGCGTTAAGAAAGGCACTGGTGTAAGGCGGTTCGAGGAAAATCTTACTGCAGTTCGTCGGCTGTGGACGGAAGAGAAAGTCTCGATGAAGGGTTCCACTTTCGAGCTTGACGAAGCACGAATATCCGTGCCTTTGCAACAGGACCCGCATCCTCCAATTTGGATTGGCGCGAATGCAGATAAAGCGATCCAGCGTGCAGCAAGGATGGGAGACTGCTGGTACCTCAATCCCCATCAAAAGATCGAGACACTTTTGCGCCAAATAGATGTCTATCAGGCTGAGCTCGACAGGGTAGGTAAGCCATTTCCGACTGAACTTCCTATCCGACGAGAAGTATTCTGCGCGCCGACTCATGACGAGGCAGTAGAGTTAGCTGCGCCCTATATCAAAGGTATGTACGACGCCTATAAAACATGGGGGCAGGACAAGGTGATGCCAGAAGAAGACCGCGACATTACTCAGGAGTATGCTGAGCTGGCAAAAGATCGATTTATTGTTGGCGATCCCGACGAAGTTGCGGCGGAATATATCCGTTATAATAAAGAACTCGGCGTAAACCACATCATTATGAGCGTACAAGGTGTGGGTATGCCGCAAGGCCAGGTGCTTGATACACTTACCTTGGTGGCGGAAGAGGTAATGCCGAAAGTTCGTGCCGCTTAAGTCGGATAGGAAAAAATATGACTGACATTCAATTCGGTTATATGACACGAAGCCAGCACACCCGCGATGAAGATATGGGTGAATGTTTTGCCGACCTGATTGAACAGGTACGATTATTAGAGAAGCTTGGCTATTCCTCTTTTGCTAAAGGCAATCACTACTCTAGCGATCCATTTTTTGAATTTCAGCAAATTCCGCTTTTGTGTCGGTTGATGGCGGAGGCGCCCAGCATGCGGCTGATTGCGGGGATTGTGCTCTTATCGTTGCACAAGCCGTTGGAGATTGCAGAATATTTTGCAACCATGGACGTAATGTCGGGTGGCAAGGTAGTATTTGGAGCAGCGCTTGGATATCGCAATGTAGAATATAAGGCCTTCAATATTCAGAAAGGCACCGGCGTTGTTCGTTTCGAACAAAATTTAGAAGCGATCAAGCGGCTCTGGACCGAAGATAAAGTTTCCATGAAGGGCGAATATTTTGAGCTCGACGGCGCTTCGGTATCCATGCCCTGCGTGCAGGAGCCGCATCCGCCAATTTGGATTGGCGCCAACGCCGACGTGGCGGTCGATCGTGCCGCGCGCCTGGGTGACACTTGGTATATCAGCGCCCACCATCGCAAGGATACTTTGGTTCGCCAGGTTGAGTTCTATAAACGCTGTTTGGACAAATACAAAAAGCCTTTTCCTGCCGAGTGGCCTCTGCGGCGTGAGGTTTTCGTCGCCGAATCACGGGAAAAGGCAATAGAATTGGTGCGTCCCTATCTCGGCCTAAAATACTCCACTTATCATGCTTGGGGGCAATCGGAGCCGATGCCCGAAGGTGACACACTGGGCCTCGAGTTTGATGACCTACTAGAAAATAGGTTTATCTTCGGAACTGCCGATGAGGTCGCCGCAGAAATCGTCGATTATTGCGATGTCCTCGGCACCAACCATTTTATCACGAGTTGTCAGTGGCCCGGCATGCCGCATAGTTTGGTGATGGAAGGTATTCATCGTTTTGCCGAAGATGTGATGCCCCGAGTTCGTCAGGGCCTTTAGGCAATCTAAAAAGAGGAAGGAATATTGGAATGAAATACGGCCTCTTCATTCGCGGACAGTACCGCCAGGACGAACCAGATCTGAAAGCGCGTTTTGATGAGTTGATGGAACAAGTGCGCGTTATCGAAAAACTAGGCTTCAGTGATTTACTTAGCGGTATGCATTATGCGGGCTATCCGCTGCAGCAGTTTCAATTGATGCCGTTTTTAGCTCGCGCTATGGCTGAAACGGAAAAATTACGTTTGGTGACGGGCATTATCCTGCTGTCTCTTCACAAGCCGCTTGATATCGCTGAACAGATGGCTTCCCTCGATGTCATGTCCGGCGGGCGTATGGTTTTCGGCTGCGGCCTTGGTTATCGGGATGTAGAGTTTCAGGGATTTGGCACTCATCAGAGCGAACGGGTGCCGCGGCTGATTGAAAACTTAGAGGCGATTAAGCGTCTCTGGACTGAAGAGCATGTGACCATGAAAGGTTCTCATTTCAATCTGGTCGACACTACGCTCTCCATGCGCCCTTATCAAATACCACATCCACCGATTTGGATGGGTGCAAACGCGGATGGAGCGGTTCGGCGCGCTGCGGAATTGGCTGACACCTGGTTTATCAATCCCCATCAACGCATGGATACGATTGAACGTCAGCTGAATGTTTATAAGAGTGCACTTGATGAGTTTGGCAAACCTTTCCCGAGTGAACTTCCGCTCATGCGCGAAATTTTCGTGGCAGAAACCCGTGATAAAGCGAAGGAAATCGCCCGGCCTTATTTAGAAGAAAAATATAAGGTGTATCATCAGTGGGGCCAAGACAAGGCGATGCCGGAAGGTGATGATAATCTTGATCTAGATTTTGACGAACTAACGCGCGACCGTTTCCTGTTCGGCTCGCCGGACGAGGTTGCTGAACAAATTATAGGTTATGAAAAACGCCTTGGCGTCACTCATATGGTGCTCGGCATGCAAGGCGTGGGCATGCCGCAAAGCCAAATGCTTGAATCTCTTCATTTGTTTGCTGATGAAGTGATGCCTAAAGTGAAGAGCGCTTAAGCGTTATTCGGCAGCGCTAAGGGACCGCTTGGAGGACCGAGCGTATTTGGTCGCGGCATTGTTCACTACCGGCTTTAACGGAATGGCCTGACGCGCGGCGGCACGGCGTTCACTGGGAGCTAATCCGTAAAGGGTGGTACGTTGTTCGGGTGTGCGCCCTAATTCTTTGATTGTTGCCTCTAGCGCTATCGGTGACATTTCTTGGCCGTGTTCCGCGCCGGCAGCGCGGGTGATTGTTTCGTTCATCAACGTTCCTCCCGCATCGTTGGCACCGGCCTTGAGGCAGGCCTTCATTCCATCGATTCCCATTTTGACCCAAGAAGTTTGAATGTTTGGGATCACTGGATGCAGTGCGAGGCGCGAGATGGCATGCATGAGAATAGCTTCGCGGTAAGTAGGGCCATACCTGGCGCGCCCTTTCAGATAAATCGGTGCTCCCATCGGCACGAAAGGCAAAGGCACTAATTCCGTAAAGCCGCCTGTACGTTCTTGTAGGTCACGCACGCGCAGAAGATGACGCGCCCAATGGATGGGATGGTCTACATGACCGAACATTATTGTGGCAGTCGAGCGGATACCGAGATCATGCGCGGTTTCCATAACCGACAACCAACCGGCTGTGTTGATTTTATCGGGACATATGATGCTGCGCACTTCATCGTCGAGAATTTCTGCTGCAGTACCTGGTAATGTACCAAGCCCTGCAGATTGTAGTTGCTGGAGATATTCCTTAATTGGTAGCCCCAATGTGCTGGCACCTTGCGATATCTCCAACGGAGTAAAGGCATGGATATGAATAGCGGGGGCGGATTTTTTTACCGTCTCGCATAGTTTCAAATAGGTGGCGCCATTATATTCCGGATGGATACCGCCTTGCATGCAGACTTCTGTCGCTCCTCTTGCCCAGGCCTCACGAACGCGACGAGATACTTCCTCCAAATCGAGATTATAAGGCCGCCCACGAAAATTTTCACTGAGCTTTCCTTTAGAAAAAGCACAGAATTGGCATCGATAGGAACACACGTTGGTATAGTTGATGTTTCGGTTGGTGACATAGGTGACCGTGTCACCAACGGTTTCTGCGCGCAACTGATTTGCCGCGTCGCAAATCTCATAGAATGCACTGCCGCGTGCGCTAAATAAGCTGACAATATTATCGGTGGTCAGGCGCTTGCCACTGGCGGCTTTTTTTATGATCGATGAGAGTGCGATATTTTTGCCACCCGAATATGGGAGAGACGGGACCGCTGTTTTGGCACCAGGCGTCCAGTCCTCACTCCGGGCAAATCCCTCGCTGTCACTTAGAGCCAGAACGCTGGGCATTAAGTTTTTATCGACCCACTGATCATGTGATTGCACATAAGCAGGATACAAGGCTAACCGCTCGGTCAATCGCTTGCCAGTTTTGGCGGTTTCCCGATCTAGAGCATTTAAATGGGGCCATGGCGCTTCTGGGTTTACATGATCCGGACTGACTGGAGAAACGCCGCCCCAATCATTAATACCTGCGTCTATTAATTTCGGCAAAACTCCGGGGCTAAGATTGGGAGGAGCTTGAATATTCATTTCCGCGCCGAAAATAATGCGGGCGGCGGCTATGGTCCAAACTAACTCGTTTAAATCCGGCTCGGTCGCTGCAGCCATTTTAGTGTTTGGCTTGGCGCGAAAATTTTGAATGATAATTTCTTGAATATGGCCGTATTTCTGGTGGAGATCGTTTAGAGCTGCAAAAGACTCCAGTCGCTCGGCGCGGGTTTCGCCAATCCCGATCAAAATGCCGGAAGTAAAAGGAATATTAAGCTTTCCTGCTACAGCTATGGTTTCTAAGCGAATGGCCGGATCTTTGTCCGGCGATCCCCAGTGTGGTCCACCCTTCTCACAAAGGCGTGCGGAAACGCTTTCCAGCATAATGCCTTGCGAAATCGATACCTTTCGGAGAGCTGTCAACTCTTGCTCGGTCATTACACCCGGGTTCACATGGGGCAATAGGCCGGTTTTTTTAAATACCAGAGCCGCCATTTCTGCGAGATAGGAAAGCGTTGATTCATGGCCTAATGATTCTAATTCTTCGCTTGCTATCCGATATCGGTTTTCTGGTTTGTCACCCAACGTAAAAAGCGCTTCCTTGCACCCCGTCTCCCGTCCGGCTTCTGCAAGGGCTAATACTTCTGTGGCATTTAGGTAGGCCCGTTCGCCTTTGCGCGGGGATTCCGCGAAAGTGCAATAGTGACAGACGTCGCGGCAAAGTTTTGTCAGTGGAATGAAAACCTTTCGCGAATAGCTCACCAGTGGTCCATGCGCTTGATCACGCAGAGCGCCAGCATGCTCAATGAGAGTATCTATGGGTGCGCTAAGGATATCTTGGTGGTTCATTAAGCGGCTCCTGCTCGTCCAGATTCCGTCTTGAACCGTGCGGCGATGCCGCTTTCGTTTAGATAGGTACGTGCGCGAGTTTGATTGGGGGTGTCAAGCAATGTGGCGAGGTCGGCTGGTGTGTCGATGTCTAGTGCGATACCGGGCAGATCATCAATAATGTTGGGCGTAATATTCCGCGCCTTGGCCTCTGCGAGATGAGGGGTAAGGCTATCATGACCAAAATGAAAGGGAATGAGTTTTGGCGGCGATAGAATAACGCAGTTTGAGCCACGCCCATCATGAGACGGCACGATACTTATAGCAGGGGCGTCCCCGTGCCGCTGGAGGATGGTTTTTATTTCTAATGGGGAAATGTTAGGCGTGTCACCGGGTAGCGTTAGGACGCCGTGGGCCCCAACGGCCAATAAGATATTGGCGGCGCGTTCGGCGGCAGCGCTTTGACCGTCATTGGCAGGTTCACTTTCCACGCGCGCGCCATAGGCTTTTGCGAGGGTCGCTGCTTTTTCATCACGCGTTAAAACTAGGACGCCTTCTAGCATATCTACACCAGTGGCCGCTGCTAGAACATCTTCTAGCATGGCGCCGAAAAGTGCCTGACGCTCCGTCGGTGTTAGTGACGGTGCAAGACGCTCTTTCGCGTGGTTAAAGTTTTTCGCGGGCAGGATAGCCCACATGGCTCGCTCCTTGATTGTTGGAGCCTATTGAGAAGAGATCGTGACTATAGCAGAGCAATTGAGCTTGTCACACAGTCTGCGGTGTTTAGGTTCTTTCTGCAATTGCCAATGTTTCCCGGGCTAGCACCACGCGGTCCTCAATCGATCTCATTACGGTATTTGTAACGAGTACATGCCGACGCTTGGTTTGTAAATCATTTGCCAAACTCTTGTCCCTAGAATCAATTACGAAGCCATGCAGTAAGTCACCATAATACTCAGCAATGGCAGCGGAAGTTGTATCAAAACCCATTTCTAGAAGCATCTTTGCAGCAGGGCCTTTCAAAGCTTTGCCACCGATAATGGGAGAAACAGCGACAACACTCGCTGAGCAAGCCTTTAAAGCTTCGCGCAGACCGGGAATAGCCAAAATAGGGTCGATGCTTATAAATGGATTAGAGGGGCAGAAAATTATAGCCTCGAGGCGTGGGTCGTTTAATGCGTCCATCAGACGTGGGTTTGGTTCTGCGTCGGTGACGCCGGCAAACTGAAAGCCAGAGACTTTAGGTAAGCATTGATTCTTGACGAAATATTCTTGAAACGGCAATTCACCCATATCGGTTCTCACCATGGTACGTACTGGTTGGTCGCTCATGGGAATAATCGGGTGTTCTAGACCAAGTGATTTGGCGAGACCTGCGACCGTATCGCTTAGGGTTTCCCCAGAAGCAAGTTGCTGCGTGCGGGTTAAATGTAACGCTAAGTCTCGGTCCCCAAGGCGGAACCAGGTTTCACCGCCAATAGCCTTGAGAGTTTTCATGGTCTCCCAACTCTCGTCTGCGCGGCCCCAGCCTGTATCGGGATTAGCAATCCCGGCTAGCGTATAAAGTAGAGTGTCGATATCGGGACAAATGGTCAGGCCAAGGTGTTCAAAATCGTCACCGGTGTTTGCAACGATCAATAACTCGTCGGGCGTAAGAATTTTTGATAGGCCCAGTGCCAATTTGGCGCCGCCGACTCCTCCGGATAGCGCAATACAACGTGTCATCGAAACAAATTCTCATTAGCGGGTCGAATAATTTCTGACGCGGGTGATGTCTGTTCAAACGGGTCGAGGCCGCGGACCAAAGCAACTGGCCTGCCTTCGGCTCCTTGGCCCTGAACTATTGATCCGGCCGCTGCCAGTTCATCTGCAATGCCGACGATACTGACTTGCAGCTTACGCCCATGTAGATCGGGGTTTTGCCTGAGGTCCAACAAGGCTGGTAAACCAGCTACCCCTATCGCGATACCCATTGTACCGTGCCGCCACGCGCGGCCGAGACTGTCATTTATGATGACAGCAACGTTTGCGCCGGTTTCTGACTGTACCTTGCTGCGGATATCACTACAGGTTTGGTCGGGGTTAACCGGTAGCAACAGGACATGGTCATCGTCCTTTCCCACATTGGACGCATCAATTCCGGCATTGGCCAGGACAAGGCCGAGTCGGTGTACCGCAATTATGACACCGGGCCGGTGCCGGGCGATTTCGGTTGATTCCGATAGTATCAATTCAACCAGCCGTGGGTCTTTCTCTGTCTTGTAGGCAAGGGCTGCGGCTTCTTTTGAAGGCGATACGCTTTTTAGATCGACGAAACGTCCTTCGGCTTTTGAGATGATTTTTTGCGCGATAATCAAAATATCGCCATCGCAATACCCACTGTTTGGAGCATGATGGATGAGGAGTTGGGCTATGTCGTCTCCTGGTCCAACTAGCGGAAAATCTTCTAGCGCTATGATTTCGAGCCGCGCTGGCGTCACGGTTTAGGGTCACCTGTAATTTGAATGCCCGCGTGGGTTACCGGACCGTTTTTATTAATAAATATCAACAACGATGTGAGTGCCTCAGCGGCAGCTGAATTGTCGATTGGCCCAGCATGCCACGCCACCATACCCGCTGCCTCGGCCAGTGCGACCACTTGAGAGCGCGCGTCTTTATTGTTACCACATACCAGAACCTCACAGTCGATCTTGGCAGAAAAATCTTTTAGTAAATCCGCAGCAATATTCTGAAAGGCTGAAACGACGCGTACTTCTCCCCCCAAAAAGTCTTGCGCTGCTTTAGCGGCAGATCCAGCACTAGGTAGTTGTACGCGCATGACTTTAGGTGGCACTAGCGGAACCGTCACATCGACTAATATCTTGCCTTGGGCGCCGCCTTTGATTGTTTCTAGGGTCGATTGATGATTAGAGAATGGGACAGTGAGTACAATAATATCTGCCGATGCAGCGGCACTAGCGTTTTCGTCGCCGTAGACCGTGCTCCCGGATATTGCTGTGGTTTCCTTAGCGGCCTTCTCGCCATTTTCCTTTGACCGAGATCCAATAATTACGCGATATCCGGCTTTTGCCCAACGAAGTGCAAGGCCCGAACCCAAATCGCCTGTGCCGCCGATAATGGCGATCGACGGTTTTATATCACTCATAAAGTATCTCCAAAATTATGCTGTGTTAGTATCTAAATGAGCACGAAGCGCATTATTAAAAGCTTCTGCTTGCTCCACATTTGACATATGCGCGGCGGGGTCAAGGACTAGTAGTCTTGAATCTGTAATATTATCATTTAGGAACTGCGCTGCCTCGACAGTAGTACTCATATCCTGCTTCCCGTTGATGATTAGGGTCGGTGTTTTAATGTCACCTAGAATGTCCACTTGATCCATTATTTTTATGGCCTCGCAACAACCTACAAAGCCATCAAGTTTAGTAGTTTTGATCATTTCACCTATCTCGTCCAAGATGGGATTGCCGGTTGCAACGAAGGCTTCGGTAAACCACCGGCTGACGGTGGCTGAGCAGATACCGCCCATACCCTTTTCTTTGGCCGCTCGAATGCGGTCGTCCCAAATTGAGGGGTCGCGCATTTGTGATGTGGTGTCGCATATGGTTAGGCTTAGTAGCCGGTCTCCATTAAAGGCACCGAAGCGTTGACCTATCATGCCACCGAGCGATAAACCGCAAAAATGAACTTTTTCGATATTCAGTGCATCGAGCAAGCCGAGCGCATCCTCCAGTAGTTGCTGAATCGAATAAGGAGGAGAGGTAGCTTCAGTTTTGCCGTGGCCGCGTGTATCAGCGCGTAAAACTCGATATTCGTTAGAAAAAGCGGCGGCCTGGCCATCCCACATGTGCAGATTCGAGGCAAGACTATTGCTAAACATGAGAACCGGTGAATCTGCTGGCCCTTCAAGTGTGTAGTTTATAGCGATGCCGTTGGCTTGAATGATTTCACCCATAAAGGGCCCCCTTATTTTTTAGCTTTATGAATTTACGCTCAGAGCGTGTTGTATACCAAAATTCAAACCTTTGTACTTAAACAAGGTGAGACTCGGTCTTCTACCTCTCCTTGCAGGCTATCGCGCCGCCATTTTATGAAATTTTCGGTTTCATCTGTAGTCAATGTTTGATGACTAGTGGAATTAGGCAAATATTGGAGCGTACGACTGAATCCCGCTAGAAGCGATTCCGTGTGTGGCGTCAAATCAGCCGCCACGACTACACCTTCATCGGGCACAACTAAATAACCCGGCCGTTCTTGATAGCCTTTTTCATGGCGTAAACCAGCTTGCCAGAACTTCTCGCTTGGCTCCATTAGAGGCATCTTGAGACCCAGCGACATGGCCTGCCAACCGGTTAGAAGCCCTTTTCTACAAATTTCAAGCGATATCGGATCACAACCCATTGCGTGGATCTCTTGGTGTTCCGGCAGACGCCATTCTTGTTCGTGTTCAAGTCTTTGGGCCAAGCTCGCGATATTAGGTTGGGGGAACGAACGGGACGGAATTTGCAAACGATCCATCACATTCTTAAGGCGTGCTTCTATTTCATTGCAAGTGTTGCCTGCAACTACGACATTCCAACGTGCAACAATCAGAATATCAGGCATCTCGGGTAGCTCTCCCAGGGTACGGGCGATTACTTTGTTAAGGGGTGCGCCGGGAGGGGCAAAGGGGGCGATTGCGAAACGCAAACCGTCTAATCGCTGGCGAATTGTTTCAAGCCCGTTATTCAAGGTAGAAAGCGCGATAATATTCGGCGGGGTTACTTGTGCGACAATGCGGTGCGGGAACAATGCATCCAATGCGCTTATGGAAAGCGGTTGGACAATTTGATCGATTTCCAACCCCATGTCGGCTTCTAGTGTCGCTAACTCGGTTGGGTTGTCTCTATTCGTTTGAATGCCCCTTAGCACCTGATCGATCCGAAGGGGAATAAAGATATCGGATTGATCAGCAATAGCCAAACTAGCAGCGTCTGCGCGCACCCACATTAAGCCGGCTTCTTTCGCAGAGACGGTGCCACTCCGACCTTGGATAATCTCACTGTTAGTGCCAAGCCGAACAGCTAAATTCTGAACGTCTTCGAAGGGGAGCGGTTGTGTGCCCATGTATCGTATTTAGCGCAAATTAGTCTGGAATTTCGATATTTAACAGAGGCGCATGCTGTTGAGCACCATAAATATCGGAATCATCCGGATCGCCAGATTTGTGCAAACGAGGAATGGTGATTTTTATAGCATAAGCGACATCGTAAGGTATGATCGATACCTCGTTATCAGAAACCCCGTACAACGCTGCAATATGGCTTGGCGTGATAACACCGCTATCGCGCACATGTTTATAAGAGGTTTCTTCTTCGAACATGAGATCGAGCGTGCATAGCAGGGCGCCGGCGTTCTTAGAGCGCAGTACCGAAGTCAATTCCGCTAGTGTTGCCATAGTCTAGACCTCCACTATTTCAATTGGAAACGGTGCCAATGGATCTTCTATTTCCATCCGGTGCCATATGTTGAACTCGTAGGTTTGGCCGACTGGCATATCGGAGGGTGAAAAGGGAATGGCAAGATTGCCGGAGATGCATTTGCGACCTGGAAAGTCGGTATGCAGCAGGGCATAACGTGCTTTTGCCATAATCGCTTTACTAATTTCTGGATCATCAGCTAGGACGTCTACCAGCAGGCCGATTTCATGGGATTGCGTTGCCTTCACGAGCTCTCTTGGGCCCATAGTGGCGTCTTTTCCATAAACGCGAATATTGAGCCGATATTGATCTTGCGAAATATCTAGATTTCGCGCTTCACCGGCAACACGCTCGTGGCATGAGGCGATAAATTCGTCAATTACAGAAATTAAAATTGGATCTCGGACGCCAGCCATAAAAACCGTTCGAAAGCCAGAAGATTTTACGCCCTCTAATTTGACCGTATATCGGTTAGCTTCTTCGAAGCGGCTACCACTTACTTTAACAATTCGCTCGTCAAGCTGTTCGTATTCTGAATTCGTTGTCACCAAGGTGCCATCCGGCTCCTCCAGATGATAGGGGCTCGGATTTTCATATAATGTATGGGCTGCAATACGCATCCGCGTGCATCGTTTATCGGGATGGCCCGGCTCGACCAAGAAATGATCATCCCGCAAAGTGCCAAGCACGCAATCCTGGCCGGGCCTTGGTGTTGTTACTTGACCGGCACATTCGATAATCTTCGAAAGGTGCCAGCTGAGGCCCGGGTCGGCACCCTTCATCAAAGGAATGGCCGAATAAATTGAGGCGTCAGTAGCACGTCCAGCTAAAATAACCTGTGCGCCGTCCTCTATAGCCTTTTGGAAAGGCTCAACGCCCATCATGGCGACCACACGATGGGTTTCATCAATTATATCATCTGTAAGCTCATTTATGGGCCCCAAAGGCTCGATCAAACCCGCTGCGCGCTTTTTCTTCAAAACCTCAAGCGGCTGCTCTGAATGAATAACCGCCATTTTGAAATGAAGATCTTTTTCTGTAGCAATTTCCTTAATAATCTCTTGCATGAGCGCTAATTGCGGCTCTCCCCCCCCACCACCGGCAGATCCGATTAGCATGGGAATGTCATATTCGATCGATGCTTCGAGCATTAGTGATAAATCGCGCTTGATTGCTGCGCGGGACACGAAAGGAATACCTTCGCCTAAATAATGTGGACCGGGATCCATCGACCCGCCGTCAGCGGCAATAAAATCAAGACCTTGGTCAAGACCGCGTTTGAATGCCTCTTCAGTGTAGCCATATCCAACCATGCCGGTTGTTGCCATCATGCGAATTTCTGCCACGGACTTCTCCTTTGCCTCAATCTAGAAAATATGACGAACGGTAACGCAAGCATGCTCCGATGGCCAGTGGGTGGAAGTAAGAAGGACCCTCAGTCTTAAATCTGCCCAATTCAATCCGTTGAAAAGCCCCAATCCGGACCAGCTGTAGCCATGTTTATTAGTCAATTTGGATTCAATATGAATAAAAAATTGCTGTAGAATTCGGATGCGCCATTTACACTTAACTGCTAGTTTTGCAGCAGGTCTAATCCTCGGGGTATTTGGGCTTGCTAATTATTTGTTAGACGGCCGGCCCTTTCACACGCCAATTAACACCGGTTACTGGGCTGATGACCAGGAAAGAATGGAAAATTCTTACAATACTGGTACTCCAAAGTAACAAGCGATAGAAGGCATGGCTGCCCGAAATAAAGTCCAGCGAGCTGCTCTTCTGGTACCGTAACGCGCCTTCCATAGTGAAGGTTGATGCGGTAAATATCGATGTATCGAATTTAAATAGGTGGAGAGAAAATAATGCCTGTAGGTGCTTTAGCAACGGAGCCTGAAAGAGGTAGTGCTGAACCCATTGCGCGAAAATTAGCAGAATTTGCCTGCGCTTTTCGATACGAAGATATCCCAGAAGTCGTTCGCGAACGGGCCAAGCTTCTGATTCTTGATGCTGTCGGTATTGCTTATGCGTCCACCCATTATGATTTCGCAAGTAAAATTCTCGCTGGTCTCCAAGAGGTTTCCGAAGGTGGCACAAGCTCGGTGATCGGGTGCGCAGCAAAATTACCGCTCAGGGATGCGGTTATTATGAATGGCGCCCTTGTCCACGGTCTTGACTATGACGATACACATATGACTTCGGTAGTTCACCCGACCGCGAGTTCCTTCACGACAGCGCTGGGTATGACCGAGCGTTTAGATCTCGATGGAAAGGCGCTGCTCAGCACATATGTGTTGGCAATGGAAAATGTCATTCGGGTCGGCATGGCGGCAAATGGCGGTTTACATAAGTTCGGGTTTCACCCGACTGGCGTTTGCGGACATTTTTCGACTGCGCTTGCTGTTGGCCGGTTGTTGGGGCTGGATGTGGATCAACTATCTATGGCGCAAGGTTTTGCCGGAAGTACGGCTGCGGCAAGTATGGAGTTTGTCGAAGAAGGTGGATGGAATAAACGCATTCACGGCGGTTGGGCGGGAGCGGCTGGTATTACCGCAGCTTATATGGCTAAAAATGGCTTTGTCGGGCCCACCAACACGTATGAGGGCCGGTTCGGTCTTTACAAAACCCATTTGCATGGCGATGAGAAATATGTGGATTATGATGCCCTAACTCGTGGTCTTGGCGAGGTCTGGGAAACGGCGGTGACAGCGGTCAAACCATTCCCGACTTGTCATTTTACCCACGCAATTGCGGATTCGGCGCTCGCTGTCCATCACAATCATGGCGTTGGGCCCGACGATATCGAGCGCATTCGAGTACAAATACCCGAAATTGCGGTAAATCTAATTGCCGAACCGCTGGTTAAGAAATTGAAGCCGGTTAGCGATTATGATGCTAAATTTTCAGTTCAATTTATGGTAGCGGCGTGTTTTTATAGGGGTAAATTTGGCCTAACCGAACTTGAAGAGGACATTCTGCGAGACCCGGATGTGCTGAATTTAGCAGCAAAAGTTGATTATGAATTAGACAGTAAGACTGGCTATCCGGATTATTATTCCGGTGGCATCTTGGTGACGACTAAAGATGGCAACGAATACGTCCATCATGAGAGGGTCAATCGCGGTGCCGGGGATCGTGCGTTAACTGCTTCGGAAATTGAAGCAAAATACATGGATAACGCCATGCTTATTATGAAACGGGATAAAGCGGAAGTTATTCGCGATGCGGTGTTGAGCCTTGATCAAATGATAGTGTCGGACTTTGCAAGTATTTTGATGGCGCAATAGAGCAAGTTTTTCTGTTGTATGATAACGCATTGGAATGATCTTGAAAAATAGGTCTTAGGGACCAATATCTTTCTGAAAAAGGGTTATGGTTAGACAAAATAGGGTGCCGTTGGGCCCTGTTCAACCGAATTAAACTTTTAGGCATTGCCTCAAAATGCCGCCCGATTACAGGACTCGCTCATAGGAGGAGACTGCGATATGTCAAGATTAACGGTATTTAATAGTCCACTACTGCTCGGGTTCGACCATGTGGAGCGTATGTTGGCGAGCATTTCTAAAAATTCAGGTGACGGATACCCGCCCTATAATATTGAACAAATTGGTGAAGACGGTTTGCGTATTTCGCTCGCGGTTGCTGGTTTTAGTGAGGATAATCTGACGATTGAGGTGGAAGATCGGCAGCTGCGTATTCACGGCAAGCAAATCGATGAGGCAAGCCGTATGTATTTACATCGAGGTATTGCCGCGCGCCAGTTTATTCGCTCTTTTGTACTTGCGGATGGGATAGAGATAAGCGACGCTGAACTGGATAATGGGCTTTTACACATCGATTTGATGCGCCCTTCAGTGGAAAGACGTGTACAGACAATAGAAATAAACTCTGAAAAGAAGAAGCCTGGCCGCAAAAAGACAGCGGTTGATGTGGAAGTGGATTAAGGGAATGACCGATACAGATATAGATGCTGAAAAAGACACCAAATTTCTGCGCACTATCACTATTGAAGATTTAGCGTTGTTGGGAGCGGATGAAATTGTTTACGTGAAGCCGGTTACGGTTGATTCTAAAATCGCATTTTCGGTAAATCTTGCTGACGGCAGACCCGTAGCGCTCGTGGATGATTTCGAAACAGCGGTAGCCTCTGCAATTGAAAATGAATTTTTCCCGATGAGTGTGCACTAAGCGGCTTGGCGGGTCGTCGTATTTGTCAAAATTGAGTATAGCTTCTCGGGTCTGCGCGCTTGACGAAGTCTCGAGCATATGTCGTCGTCCCGCAAGAGGCGGGAGATTTGAGCCAATAATGTTAGGTGTTTAGATTCAGAGTTTTCGGGGACTAATATTGCAAATAAAAGATCTACAGGCTGTTCGTCGAACGCCTCATAATCTATTGGTTTTTCCAAACGAATAAATAAGCTGTGTATCTTTTGAAGTTCGGTAATTTTCGCATGAGGAATGGCTATACCTTTACCTATTCCCGTTGGCCCGAGTCTCTCGCGGTCAACTAGGATATCGAATAGGAAACGGGTTTCTAAACCTGTCTCGGCAGCAGCTCGTTTAGATAACTCCTCAAGCGCTTGTTTTTTCGACCCAGCTGCTAGGTCTAAAAAAACAGTCTCCGGTTTAATCAGTTCGGCTAAATTCATTTTAGCAGCGTCCCCTAGAAAATGGCTAAATTTTATTTGTTATTTCAAATGAGAATGTGCCCAGCTGGTAATGCTATTTCACGCTTATAGAGCATGTCACAGTGAGCGGAGATTTTCGAGGACAGGACCATAAGCATGGCGGAAATAGCTGTCAATAATTGTCTTTGAATGACTTTACAAGGGCAATGAAACAGCCCTGAGAGGATCATTTACATTCTATAACTGTTTGTTTTTTTCGCGTCGTCGTTGAACGGAGGAGGGTATTTTTAAAGCCTCGCGATATTTTGCGACGGTACGTCTGGCAATATCAACTCCATCACCTTTTAGTATTGCAACGATACCATCATCAGAGAGAATGGCGTTTGGTAATTCTTCATCTATCAATGACTTGATACGGTACCTCACCGATTCGGCAGAATGAGATTGGCCTCCGCCAGTGCCACCTATGGCCGATGTGAAAAAGTACTTTAGCTCAAACGTACCGCGCGGCGTATGGATGTATTTGTTGGATGTCACGCGACTAACAGTACTTTCGTGCATCTCAATCGCTTCAGCAATATCTCTCAAGATTAAAGGCTTCAAGTGTTCTACACCATTCAAAAAGAAGCTGTGTTGCTGTAAGACGATCTCACGGGAGACTTTGAGGATGGTTGTTGCACGCTGATGCAGGGATTTAACGAGCCAATTTGCGGATTGAAAATGCTCACTGATATATTCTTTTTCGTCCTTATTGCGCGCTTCCTTTGTGATGCGGGCGTAATAATCCGTATTTACAAGGACGCGAGGCAGCGTTTCGGAGTTCAGCTCCACGATCCAACCCCCATCTGGGTGGGGCCGCATAAATATATCCGGCGTCACGGTTTGCAGAATTTCTTGTTCAAAGCATTCCGCAGGCTTGGGGTCAAGAGCGCGGATTTCAGTAACCATTTGAGTTAAATCTTCTTCATCGACACCGCAAATTTTGATCAATGCAGATTTATCCTGCCTTGCTAGCAAGTCGAGATTTTCGAGGAGCGTTGCCATAGCCGGGTCGAAGCGGTTTTGATCTTTTAGTTGTAGTGCAAGGCATTCTCGAAGGTCGCGTGCAAACACTCCAGGTGGGTCAAATTTTTGTAAGATTAGCAAAATTTTTTCGACACGCTCTTTGGGACATCCGAGAAACTCGGCAATTTCTGTCAGAGGATTGCTGATCCAACCCGATTGATCTAGAGACTCTATTAGATGTCTGCCGATGAGCCGATCTCCGGCGTCAACAATGTCTACTTGCAATTGTTCTGTTAGGTGGTCCCGTAATGTCTTCGTTCCGCTAAGTGTTGCCTCTAAATCACTGATTGGTGCAGTAAAATCGGGCCGTCCACCTGCACCGCTATTAAATCTGTCGAGGCCAATATTTTGATCCAGCCCACTTGTATCAGTTGACGATTCCGGGCCATCGTTTGGGCCATCGCCTTCCCAAATAGCACTATGATCTATATCCAGAGGGCTCTCGCCTTCGCTGGACGCGGCTTCGCCAGTGACGTGTTCCAAGCTATCAGGAGTGCCGGCACCTTCGTGCATTTCTAATGTTGTAGAATTCTGACTAGAAGTCTCAGGTTTTTCGGGTGCCCGATCTTCACTACCTTTATTATCACCCGACGATTCGTCGCGCTCCAGCATCGGATTTTGTTGGAGCTCGTTTTCGACGAATTCACGCAACTCGGCACTTGAGAACTGCAATAGCTTAATTGCTTGTTGCAATTGCGGTGTCATCACAAGGCTTTGCGATTGCCGCAGATCAAGACGCTGCGATAGGGCCATGGCTAAAGGCGGCTGCCGTTAAAGGCTGAACCGTTCCCCAAGATAAACGCGGCGAACTTCGGTGTTCGCTACGATTTCGTCTGGGCGGCCTTCCATCAACAACCGACCATCGTGAAGAATATACGCACGGTCGACCACATCCAGCGTCTCACGCACATTGTGATCAGTGATCAGGACCCCAATGCCCCGATCCTTTAGGTGAATGACCAGCTCTCGAATATCACGAACCGCTATTGGGTCAATACCCGCAAGTGGTTCGTCGAGAAGTATAAAATTTGGTTGAGAAGCCAATGCACGTGCTATTTCCACACGGCGGCGCTCGCCACCTGAAAGCGCTAAAGATGGGGTTCGGCGCAGGTGGGTAATAGAAAACTCCGCTAGCAATGCTTCCAACATTGCTTCACGGTGGTCGCGGCTTTTTTCAACAACCTCTAAAACGCCACGAATATTTTGTTCTACATTGAGGCCACGAAAAATCGAAGGTTCCTGCGGCAGGTAGCCGATCCCGAGTCGGGCGCGACGATACATAGGTAGCGTGGTGATATCTTGTCCATCAAGCAGTACGGTTCCGTAATCTGCGGCGATTAACCCGGTGGTAATATAAAAGCAGGTTGTCTTGCCGGCGCCGTTGGGCCCCAATAAACCAACGACCTCACCGCGCTGGAGGTACATACTTACGTCTCGGAGGATTGGGCGTTTTTTGAATTGTTTGCCGACGTTACGCACCGCCAGGCCAGAATTTTGCGCTACTAGCCGTGGTCCTGCAGATCGCAGATTTTTGGATGGAATTTGTGGTGGTTGATTTTGGGTCACTTTGTTAGCACGTTTGTAATTTAAGGAAGATTTATATCCATTATTATCGCGTCCTACCCGGGGTTATCAAACCTTTTACGCGTTTACCGACCAATCGATAAATGCCGGTTTTTAGATTTACACGAGCCACATCGCCATTTAGCTGGTTTTTATTGCTAGTAATTTTTACATTACCGCTGAGTGTTGCGACACTTTTATCCGGGTAATATTCTCCTTTGTCGCCACGAATGATCGCGTTAGGCACGGAAACATGCACGTTGCCGAAAGCATCGACGCGGCTGACCCTCTGTGCGCCTTTCTTTCTCGTCCCCTCGACTTGCGGCTCGGATATGTAGGCGGTGAGAATGTCTGCATGTAAACGTTGTTTTCCTTGTGATACCACAGCATTACCTCGCGCGACAGCGATTTGATTTTTATCCCAATATTCCAAGCTATCTTTTGCGGTGAGCGTACCTTGAGGGGATACGAGTTTAAGGCGTTTACCGCGCAGAACGAATACTGATTGCTTCACATGGTAAACAGCTACATCTCCCGTCACAGTGGTTTTGGCCTTCCGGTCTTTTTCTCCCTTGTTATTGGAGATGATTTTCACGCGGCCTTTTGCGTCGAGACGAACCATTTCCTGGCCGGAACCATCTTTCGTATCGCGATAATGGGCGATAAGTTCGTCGGCGCGAAGGTTTACGGTGCCACGGCTTGCGCGGGCATTACCGCGCGCAATATATTTACCTTCTTTCGGTATCCACTCGAGGCCTTCATCTGCTTCGATCACAAGCGGCGAACCGTTCGAACCGTCGGTCAAAGGGATATTGACGGATTGTGCAATGGCGACGCTGTTCAAAAACCAAAAGAAAATGCTCAAAAATCCAGCCGTAAGGCTATTAGTCATCCTTTTTTCATCCGGTTTGGAAATAAAGTAAGTTTTGCGCGACCTTTAAATATGATCCGTTTGGTTTTATAGAAGAGCACAAATCCCTCCGCCTTCAAATTACCCAGTGGGCCTTGTCCCGCGACAGGGTCAACACCATGCGCATCTCCTGCGGTCAAGTCGATAACAGCATTTGCAGTGCGGAATTCGTAACCAGTATCGTGAAAGACATTTACGCTGCCCGAAAGCTCTAAAATTTGCTTCTTGTGGTTATAAAATCCGTCTTCTGCGGTTATGGCAGCCCAGGAGCCATTTTTCATCATGATATCTACTTTAGGTCCTGATAGCGAGAATTCCATATCCTTGGCATTTTTCTGATGTGCTTTGGTTGCGGTAATAGTGAATGGCTTTTCTTCCAACATACCTGCGTATCGACCGTTTAACATGGTAAGGTTTTTAGCTGCCTTTTTGTCTATTTTTGCGGGCCCGAAGGTAAAACGCCGTTGTTGATCTTCGAATTGAGGCCATACTAAAACAAGGAGTATTAGGCCTGTTGCTACGGTTGGCAGTAGAACACGCATGGTGCCTACGAACCTGCCATAAAGAGGAGACATTTTGACGTTCTGGCGCGCTGAAATGGCCAGGTCGCGTTGGGCACTCCGCGATGATGAGTGTGCTATACTTGGTGTACCCATGGGATCTTTCATGGCTTAGACCACGCCGGCACGCAAGCAGTCGTGAACATGCAGCACGCCGACTGGTGCGCCTGTGGCTTCATTTACCACAAACAAATTTGTAATCGATTTTTCATTCATAACGGCCAAAGCCTCTGCTGCCAGGGCTTGTGGACGGATCGTGCGCGGTGCTGTGGTCATGATGTCTTGAGCAGTGAATGCGCGAAGGTCGTCTTCGATGTGTCGCCGAAGATCACCGTCTGTGACAATCCCGATTAACTGGCCGCTATCAACAATACCGACGCAGCCGAAACTTTTGGCTGTCATTTCCAATATTGTTTCGCTCATCGCCGCTGTCGGGGAAATCGTGGGAACGGCATCGCCGGAATGCATCAGATCGGAAACCCGTAAAAGGCTATTACCTAATTTACCGCCTGGATGCAGGACGCGAAAATCATTTGTCGAGAAGCCCTTTCGTTCTAATAAGGCAACAGCGATGGCATCCCCAATTGCTAGGCTCGCGGCTGTAGATGTGGTGGGAGCTAACCCCATCGGGCATCCTTCTGGCACATTTGGGAGCTGCAAGACCGTGTCAGCCATTTCGCCAAGAGTACTGTCAAGGCGGCTAGTGATTGCAATAAGCGGAATGGAGAATCGTCTTGAAAATTCAAGGAGGTCTCGAAGCTCTGAGGTTTCGCCAGATTTAGAAAGCGCTACAACCGCGTCTTCACTTGTGATCATGCCCAAATCACCATGGCTTGCTTCGGCGGGATGAACATATTGAGCTGGGCTACCGGTGGATGCCAAAGTGGCTGCAATTTTACAAGCAATATGACCGCTCTTGCCCATTCCGGTTACTATGATTCTTCCTTCTACTTTGTGCAGTAAATCTACAGCATTACTAAAGGGGCCAGAAAGACTGTCAGCTATCTCTAAAATGGCCTCTGCTTCCAAACGTAAAACACGCGTTGCGGAGGCTAAGGCATGCTCTGCTTGTCCGGCTTTTTTAGTCTTTGGCGCGCTAGATCGCTGCTGTTTTTGTTTTTCCGTTGCCTTCATTTTACTATTACCGATCAGGCTGTTGGCTTTTGGGGTGTATGGAATTTTTCTAATGATGCGTAAAAATTTCGTCATTTTCAAAACCGGCAATGTCCATCGCAGCGCGGTACGGTAAGAAATCAAAAGCTGCTTGTGCCAATTCAAGCCTGCCCTCGCGAATAAGCATTTCTTTTAGCTTCTCCCATAATTCATGCAAATGAAGCACATCGCTTGCGGCATATTCCAATTGCGCTTGGCTTAAATCAGGGGCTCCCCAGTCCGATGATTGTTGCTGTTTAGATATATCGATATCGAGAAGATCGTGGCATAAATCCTTTAGACCGTGTTGGTCTGTAAACGTGCGAACAAGCCTAGAGGCAATTTTCGTGCAGCAAATTGGCCGGCAATCACAATTTAGATAGAATTGTAGAACGCCTAAATCGAAGCGGGCAAAATGAAAAAGTTTAATTATTTTTTTATTAGATAATTGCTTGACCAAATTCGGGGCACCTTCATGGTCCTTCGGGATTTGTACCACATGCGCATTTCCATCACCGGAGGAGAGTTGCACGACGCAAAGCCGGTCACGCGACTGTTTCAGTCCCATGGTTTCCGTGTCGACTGCCACAATATTGCCGAGATCGATATCTTTCGGTAAGTCACCGCGATGAAAGTAAAGGCTCAAAGAACTATCTTCCTAAATCGTTAACCGTTGAGGTTGGAGCATAATACCGCTCACAGGGCCCAAAACGCTACTCTAAAGCCATACTCGTCGCCCCCCGAAAATATAGAGGGAAAAACGCTTTAGAATTATGGTGCCCAGGAGAAGACTCGAACTTCCACGAGGTTTCCCCCACAGGTACCTGAAACCTGCGCGTCTACCAATTCCGCCACCTGGGCTAAAGAGCCGAGAGTGTTGGCTGGGCAGAGGGAGATTGTCAACAGCATTTCCGCTGGTTTTGCGTAGCTGGGCTTTGTATATCTGACAATGTGAATGATGGTATTATGCAGCTCTAACTCGAGGATCAACATGGCAGAAAAGCTGATTACAGTATTTGGCGCATCGGGCTTTATTGGTCGTTACGTTGTGAAAAGATTGGCCACACAAGGGTATTTGGTGCGCGCCGCAGTGCGAGAACCCGCAAGTGCTCTGTTTTTGAAAACTATGGGTGATGTGGGACAGGTTACTCCGCTGCAAGCCAATATTCGTGATGAAGCATCTGTTTCAGCTGCCATTGAAGGCGCTCACGGTGTAGTCAATCTGATAGGAATTTTATTTGAGAGCGGCAAGCAAAAATTCGATGAGGTCCACCGAAAAGGAGCGGAAAACATCGCAAAGGCATCAACAAATGCAGGCGTGCAAAAACTCGTTCATGTGTCTGCTCTAGGCGCGTCGGAAGATTCGCAATCAGCATATGCACGCAGTAAAGCGGCGGGCGAGAATGCTGTACGAGCGGCTTTTGGGTCGGCGGTTGTGTTTCGTCCGAGCGTAGTTTTTGGACCGCAGGATGATTTTTTTAACCGCTTTGCGGAAATGGTCTGCGTCGCTCCCGCACTCCCGATTTTTGGTTGCCCTCTGCCCTCCATAAGGAATGGCACCCTTGATTGCTATGGGGATGGGGGAACCAAATTCCAACCTATTTATGCCGGCGATTTAGCAGATGCAATAGTACAGGTGATCGACAGCAACAACGTTTTGGATAGAACCTACGAGCTTGGTGGGCCACAAGTGTATAGTTTTAAAGAAATTTTAGACCTGATTCTGTTGGAAACCGGTCGACGCCGTTTATTGGTCCCGCTCCCGTTCTGGATAGCCTCCATCGTTGCGTTCTTTACTGAGTTATTACCTGTGCCACCCTTAACTCGTGACCAGGTTATCTTGTTGCGGTCTGACAATGTTGTGAATGAAGGTTCTTTTAGCCTTGCTGATTTGGGCATAGACGCTACGTCTGTGGAATCAATTGTGCCCAGCTATTTGGATCAATATTGTAAGGGCGGCCGCTTTAGCCGCTTTAGCAATGCTTGATCAGCGATACACCCAATAAAGTAAAAACGCGCCTAAGAATAGCCGATAAATTACAAATGGCGTGAAGTTCGCACGGGCAAGCCATCGGAGCATAAGTGTGATGGCTATTAACCCTGAGATAAATGACAAGCTTACCGCAATCACGGATTCTTTTTGCAGTATTAAGTTCCCTTTTTGATAGAGATCCAGTCCAGCAAATACTGCTATGCCTGCTATGGTCGGGATAGATAGTAACATGGAAAACCGTGCAGCATCTGAACGTTCCATGCTGAGTAAACGACCCGCAGTCATGGTAACGCCGGCCCTACTAGCGCCTGGGATGAAGGCGAGTAGCTGAACTAGGCCAATAAAAAATGAATGTAAAATGGATAAGTGTTCAATTCGATTAAGAGTTAATGTCACTTTGTCCACCAGCCAAAGTAAAATGCCAAAGCCGAAGGTTGCCCAAGCAACAACTTCGATGCTACGAAAATATGTTTCCACCTGATCTCGCGCTGTAAAGCCCACAGCCGCAACTGGTATGGTTGCGATCACTAAGTTGAGGGCTAGCTTGGTATCTTGGTTTGGTTCCCCGAGGAACCCCTTACCAACCCCGATAAGGATTTTCCACAAATCACGCCAAAAATAGACTAAAACCGCTCCTAGCGTGCCGAAATGGAGTGCGATGTCGATGGTGAGGCCTTGGTCCGGCCAACCTATAACTTTCGAGGCCACGACCAGATGTCCTGATGAACTAATGGGTAAAAATTCAGTGATTCCCTGGATTAAAGCAAGAATTATGAGCTGATAGAGCTCCATGACATACGCCCATTTTCGTGTGAAAAATAAATAGATAACATACTAAGAGAATTACATTGTTACGCTATTATCATTTCACAAACTAAATTTTCCGTTCGGCCTCTTCAAATTGTATAGGTATTTAATGCGCACGCTTTACCATCTTTGGCTCTCTCCCGCCTGTCGGAAAATTCGTATAGCCCTTACAGAAAAAAAACTTCAATTCGACATGAAGCTCGAGAAAACTTGGGAACGTCGAGAGGAGTTTCTTGCATTGAATCCGGCCGGATCAGTACCGGTTTTAGTTGAAACCGACGGTGTAGCAGTTTGTGACGTTTACGCTATCACAGAATATCTCGATGAAAAATATCCTGAACCTATGTTGCTTGGCGTGGACCCAATAGAACGGTCAGAAACGCGACGACTTATTTGGTGGTTTAACGAAAAGTTTCAAAAAGAAGTAACCGCCAAATTAGTGGATGAGAAAATTTTGAAGCGGTTTTTGAATATGGGTGAGCCAAGCTCTCAGTCTATCAGAGCAGGTTCCGCCAATATTCATTACCATCTGGATTATATTGGCTGGCTTATGGAAGAGCGGCAGTGGCTAGCAGGCAATTCTCTAACCTACGCGGATATTGGAGCCGCTGCCCATCTGTCTTGCATCGATTATTTGGGCGATGTGCCCTGGGATGATCATAAGCCTGCAAAAGACTGGTATGCCAGATTGAAATCGAGGCCAAGTTTTCGCGATATTTTGGGCGACCATATTCCTGGTTACCCACCGCCAAGGCATTATGCCGATCCCGATTTTTAGCCTTCGAAGCGCGGTTGAAGCGTTCTTGCAGCGCTGAGGTCTAATTAACCGATTGCTGAGTATTTACATCGAGTATTTCGAGATTTCGTTTTGCTGTATCTGCAGCTGGAGAACCCTCATGAAGTTCGATTAATTTAAGCCAGTCCTGCCGTGCGCCGTCTTTATCGCCTGCTAGTCGCATTAAAATACCGCTTTCTAGAAGCGCCTCTGCATGGGTTGGGTCGATGGAGATGGCGCTTATAATATCTTGCCTTGCGGCAGCCATGTTGCCGGCAGAGCGGTGCGCACTAGCACGGAGTGCTAACGCTTCCGCAAAACTGGGCTGTAATTTTAATGACTCATTTAAATCTTTGATAGCATCTACATACCGTCCTTTTTCCGCATGTATTGTTGCCCGGTCAACAAAAAGCTGTGCATTTCTGGGGTCGAATTCAATGGCGGCGGACTGCACTTTAAAAGCGCGCATCGGATTATTAGCATCCAGCCAGGCTTGACTAGCTTGGGCAAAGATTTCAGCTCGCACGGTATTCGGGGTAGATTTTGGCATTTTTTGTGCCATCGTCTCTAACTGGATTGCTGCTTCCTTAAATCTTTTTAAATAAATAAGCGCCACAGCGGCACAATGCGTCGCGGCATCGGCGCCACCATGGTCCTGCCAATTAAGCGCTCTTTCAAAACCTTTATGCGGCTCAATACGTGCTAATTGCATGCATTTTCGGTAATTTTCATGTTCGGCTAAATGATTTTCCTTTGGCGGTATTACTTGCGCGTTGATTGGGAAAGATAGAAAAATAATAGTCGCAGGCACACATAAAACTAGGCGACAGGTAAAGCAGGTTCGTTTCATTATATTATTCCTGTCATTCGATCTTTAAGGTCCACCATCTCTTTCGTTTTTGTAAGAGAGGAAATTTAGAATTTACATGAGCAATGATCAAAAGCATCTTTTTTGTTTTGGGCTCGGCTATTCTGCCGAACGGTTGGCTCGTGATCTTATTGATAGCGACAACGGCTGGACTGTTGCTGGCACTTCTCGAAGTGAAGAAAAGACGGAGTGTCTCAATAAGATCGGCGTGAAGACTTTATTTTTTAATGGCGAACAGCCTATTTCCCGCGTTGAGAAATGGCTCGAGAGTGCTACCCATTTGGTCATTTCAGCACCACCAGGCCCGCAAGGGGATCCAGTTCTTCGGTATCATAAAGATGATATTGCTCAGTTAAGCAACCTTGAGTGGGTAGGTTATTTGTCTACGACCGGTGTTTATGGTGACAGAAAAGGTGAGTGGGTGGATGAGACCGCGGAGTTAACGCCTACAAGCCCGCGCGGCGTACGTAGGGTCGCCGCAGAGTGCGCTTGGATGGATCTTTGGTGTGCCCATCAAGTGCCGGTTCATCTGTTTCGACTTGCAGGAATTTATGGGCCAGGTCGTAATGCTCTGGAGACCGTGCGGTCCGGTCGTGCTCGGCGGATTGATAAACCTGGCCAGGTATTTAGTCGTATCCATGTGGATGATATTGCCCAAATTCTCAAAGCATCGATAGAAAATCCTAATCCTGGTGCCTCCTATAATGTTTGTGACGATGAGGCTGCGGCGCCAAGAACGGTCATTGAATATGCCTGTAGGCTATTGCGGGTAGAGCCACCACCGCTTCTTTCTTTCGATGAAGCGGACCTTTCCGAGATGGCACGAAGTTTTTATGCGGACAATAAGCGCGTCTCCAACGAACGTATTAAGAAAGACCTGATGGTAGAGCTAAAATGGCCGACTTATAGGGAAGGTTTGCAAGGCCTCCTTTGAAGGACCCGGCGCTTATTCTGATTGGTCGAAGAGTGACCTCTAAGAAAGAGCGTCAACTAATTTAAGCAGTCGTTTAATATCATTGGGTCTCGACATGCGGTGATCGGCATCCTTGACGAAGGTTATTTTAACGTCGTTGGAAATTAGCGCGTCCGAAATATCGAGGGAAAGCCACCAAGGTACTGCATCGTCTTGCATGCCATGTAGGATTCGGACTGGTCCGTCAAAATGAATAGGGTCGCTTAACAAATTATGGTTAATACCCTCTTCAAGAAGTTTCTGCGTGATTGGATACCCGGCGGGTTCGTACTGGGATGGGCGCATCCAAACGCCTTTTTCTCCAAGCTGGTGTTTCGCGTCGTCGGGAAGATTGGCGAGTGTACGCTGGGTCATGTCAACCGCCGGCGCTACGGTAATGATGGCGGCAATTCTGTTTGGCCGCGCGCGCGCTAAAAGGAAGGCAATCCAGCCGCCCATAGATGAACCGACAACAATTTGTGGGCCCGTAGCTACCGAATCGAGTATGGTCAAAGCATCTTTGAGCCAATCGCCAACGGTGGAGTCGGCGAAAACACCACCCGATTGACCATGCCCACGATAATCAAACCGCGTGTATTGTTGGCCACGGTCGCGGCAAAAAGCACCGAGCGAAACAGCCTTGCCACCGGTCATATCCGAGCGAAATCCGGTGCAAAATATTACGCCCGGGGAATATCCCGGGTTATGATGAAAGGCTAATCTTACTCCGTCTTCGCAAGCAATACTTGCTGGCGTATCGGCCATATGAGATATCCTCTTAAGTGATCGGTATTATACAAAGCTTTTTGGGGCAGTTAGGGAATTCGAAATCCAACATGGTAAGGTCGGACAAAACTATGGCAAAGCGCAATGGGCCGGTCGTTTTGCAAGTATTACCTTCTCTTCAAACTGGTGGTGCAGAGCGCGGTTGTGTTGATATCGCAGTAGCGGTTATGGAGGCCGGCGGTACAGCTTTTGTTGCGTCGAGTGGTGGGGACATGGTGCGCGACCTGGATAGAGCTGGTGCGCGTCATTTTAAAATGCCTGTTCATTCCAAGAACCCTTTAAGAATGTGGTTAAATTCAAGGAGATTAATCAAAATTATTCGTGAGTTCGATGTGCAAATCGTTCATGCGCGTAGCAGAGCGCCCGCCTGGAGTTGCCGTGCCGCTTGTTTGAAAACTGGAGCGCATTTCATTACGACCTTTCATGGAACCTATAATATCAATTCGGGCTTAAAGCGCCGTTATAATGCGATCATGACTAAAGGCGCGCGGGTAATTGCTATTTCCCGTTTCATTGCTGATCATATAAAAGCGGAATATAAAATTGATCCAGCGCGTCTGCGCATCATTCATCGCGGCATTGATATAGAACAGCTTGAACCCGCAGCAGTGCCCGCCGCGCGGATAGTCAGCCTTGCAGAACAGTGGCGGTTGCCCGATGACATTCCCGTAATCTTGATGCCGGGGCGTTTAACTCGTTGGAAGGGCCAGTCGGTTCTGATTGAGGCACTCGCAGCGCTTAGGGAACTAAAGGTGCGTTGTTTATTTGTCGGCGATGACCAGGGCCGAACCGGGTATCGGCAAGAATTAATGGGTTTGGTTAAAAGTCGCGGGCTGGAGAGTATAGTCCATTTTGTTGGTCATTGTAACGATATGGCGGCGGCGTACATGTTGGCGGATGTGGTTATTTCTGCGTCAACTGATCCCGAAGGTTTTGGTAGGGTGATGGCTGAGGGGCAAGCATTGGGTAAGCCTGTCATAGCCGCAGATCATGGCGCAAGTAACGAACTGATTATTCATGGGGAAACAGGCTGGTTAGTGCCTCCTGGCGATCCATTGGCGCTGGCAGCTGCTTTAAGAGTGGTCCTTGCCTTGAACACTAACCAACGCGAAGAACTTGCGGAAAAAGCTATCTCACATGTAAGAGAAAAATTTACTCGTGCTCAAATGTGCAAAAGTACTTTAGATGTTTATGAAGAAATTCTCTCCGAATCGGTATCCACAGCGACGGCCCTGGAAGAGAGCCCGGCCTCGGCTACGTGAGGAATATCTGCGTGAGCAACACTGCTGAAGAGAGAATCCTGGTCGTTAAGCTTGGTGCCTTGGGTGATTTTGTGCAGGCCTTCGCCCCATTTCAGGCCATTCGAGAACACCATCCCTCATCACACATTACACTTTTGACGATGCCGGCATTTTCTGCGCTTGGCAATGCCACCGGGTGGTTCGACGCTGTGTGGATTGACAGCCGGCCCGAGTGGTGGCGGTTTGGCACGCGTCATAAGTTACGAAAATTCTTCAACCAAGGCGGCTTCAAAAGGGTTTACGATCTTCAAACTTCTAAGCGTAGTAGTTCCTTTTACCGCAGTTTTAAGAGGCCCCGGCCCGAGTGGTCTGGAATAGCCAATGGGTGTTCGCACCCGCACTCTAATCCGGATCGCAATTTCATGCACACTATTGAACGTCAGGCTGAACAGTTAACGATGGCTGGCGTTCGACCCGTTCTCGCACCGGACCTGAGTTGGTTTGATGCCGACACGACGCGTTTCAGATTGGAAGATGAATATTTTTTGATCGTGCCAGGAGGTGCGGCCCATCGACCCGAAAAGCGCTGGCCCGTCAAACGCTATATCCAATTAGCTAATGACCTTGTTGCATGGGGGCGTATTCCGGTGTTGTTAGGCGGTGAGGAAGAAAGGGATGTTCTGGACGCAATTGCGCGTGAGTGCAGGCAAGCCCGGAATCTAGGCAGAAGAACTAATATTTTTGATATTGCCGGTTTAGCGCGTCTTGCAATTGGTGCAATTGGAAATGATACGGGGCCGATGCATATCATTTCGGCCGTGGGATGCCCTTCCGTAGTACTTTATTCGCACGCCTCAAATCCAGATTTATGCGGCCAGCGGGGACTGTCGGTTAAGATATTACGCCGTGCCGCGTTGGAGGGGTTGGCGGTGGCGGAAGTTGAAGCGGCATTGCAATGCCGTTGACGTGCGAGGGCAAAACAGCGAAAAGGCATGCGCTAAAGATCATGGCATTTACAAATTTTGTTAAGAACAGGGTTAGGCATGGGTAACGGCGTAGCAATAACGCTGCCGGATGGCAGTAAAAAGCAATTTGATGGGCCGATCTCTGGAATGGAGGTAGCTGAATCTATTGGTGCGGGACTGGCGAAAGCGGCGCTCGCGGTCATTGTGGATGGCGAGCAATGGGATTTGCTTCGGACCATCAAAACCGATACCAGTATCGCTATTATTACTCGTGACTCCGAAGAAGGGTTGGAGTTGCTCCGCCATGACTGCGCTCATGTTTTGGCGGAGGCGGTAAAGGAACTATATCCCGACGTGCAGGTCACAATCGGTCCTTCTATAGAAGGTGGTTTTTATTACGATTTTGCGCGCGATACTCCGTTTACGCTAGAGGATCTTGAACAAATCGAGAAGCGGATGGCTCAAATTGTTGATCGGGACGAGGATATCGTCCGCGAAGTTTGGGAGCGTGATGCGGCTGTAGACTTTTTCAAAGATGCTGGTGAGCATTACAAAGCCGAAATCATAGGAGACCTTCCAGCGAACGAAGAAATAACGATTTATCGACAAGGCGATTGGTTGGATTTATGTCGTGGCCCTCACTTGCCGTCAACTGGGAGACTTGGCAAGGCATTCAAGTTGACAAAGGTGGCAGGCGCCTATTGGCGCGGCGACTCCCGAAATGAACAGCTGCAACGAATTTATGGTACCTGCTGGAGAAACGATAAAGAACTCAAAGCCTACTTGCATATGCTCGAAGAAGCGGAGAAGCGTGATCACCGGCGTCTCGGACGCGAGATGGGCTTGTTTCATTTGCAAGAAGAGGCAACCGGCTCGGTCTTTTGGCACGAGAAGGGTTGGACGTTTTACCGGCTCTTAGAAACCTACATGCGGCGGCGACTGGAAGCGGAAAATTATGTTGAAGTAAAAACACCACAATTGATTGATCGCAGTCTTTGGGAAGCGTCCGGCCATTGGGATAAGTTCCAGGAGAATATGTTTATCGCCGAATCCGAAGAGCGGATGCTGGCTGTAAAACCGATGAATTGTCC
>PBOR01000018.1 GCA_002724395.1 Rhodospirillaceae bacterium
ACGCTTGAAATCTTTGAAAAGTTTATAACAAAGATAGCAATCGATGCCGATATACACGAGTATCCTTTTGGCACTTTGGATTTGGTGTTAGATATTTCTGCATTTACGCACGAGGCTCACGAGATGCACTTAGAGCCAATATATTTTGAATTGGGACACGGATATAAAAACGAAGAGGTTATAAAAGGACCTTGGACTTTATCTAAGAAATACTTCGAAGTAAAAGATGACCATCGGTTAAGCACTCATGAAGCTATCTTCTCGCATAACAAATTCCATTTTGTTTTAAAACACGACTTCATAGATTCGTTGCAGAAAATAATTCTGCCGATTGGTGCTGTGATATTATTTTCAAGTTTTATTAACTTTTTTGCGTCGCTCAAATTTGGACCAAATGCTGACTGGCGGATAGGCGGACAACTTACCCTAATCTTGACAATTTTTGCGTTAAAGTTCTCTATCGCTGACCAAATACCGGTCACGCATTACCTTAATTTTATAGATGAATTATTTTTGATAGCAATTATTGTGGTTGGCCTGAATTTATTGAGTGGCGTGTTCATCAATAATATGTATCAACAAAAACCTGACGGGGCCGCGGCGACTGTAGAAGTCACAATTAGAATATTACAACCAATAATTACATTCGCTTTACTTGGTTGGGCTATCTATTCAACTTTCTATGCATGGGAAGGTGCGGCTGCGGGTCACTAAATTATATTAGGGGTTTTATATTTATTTTTTCTCTCTTAAAATTTTTTCTATCCAAGAAGGTAGTCTTGTTGCCCGCAAGCCTCGGCCGCCAGCACGCCTCGAGGCTGGAAATAAACCGTGGTGCCATTTATAAAATCGTCTTGGAATAAAGCCGCCAGCTCCTACAAGTCCAACTCCTCTTGAGCTTGGACTCACGTCGCTAAGCGCTTTTACCCTGTCAGCTTTGTTCATCTTGCTCTTCGTTTTGTTGCCTTTAATCACAGCATTTACTTGCACATATAGTTTCTCAATTACATTTAAAACGTTTGACAACCCAGTGTATAAGTTTTTTAATTTATCTTAAGCTTATATCTATCGAGAAAGTTTTCTGCTCTACTTTTGGGTTCTAAACGCATCTCCTTCGTGCCCTCAGGCTCTTTCTTTTGTTTTCCTTGTACTGCAAAAGGTACAGCGGTATTGCTTTGGGCCTCGACCATTTCTTCGGTTTCTAGCGGAGACGACGGAGCTATTTTAGTACTCTCTACCTCAACTTGAAAAGGTTCTCCCCCTTGGAATGGTTCGCTAGCGGGTAGTTTCGAATTTTTTGGTATCATGCTTGATTTTTGAGGCGTTTGGGACATGTTTCCGTCTGATTCCGTATTTAAAATCAGCGGGAGACCATCTTTATCCCCTATAATCACAATTTTGGTGTTTTGGGACTTTGCAAGTTCGAGGGTGGCCTGAATTCCTCGCCAGCGAAGATAGCTCTCTGTAATACCCGGACCAATTATCTCCTGAAAAGACCGTACTCCCTCTGCTTCAAGCCGCTTTCTACGCCGTTCTTTATCCTCCAACATTAAACGGAATTCATAGGATTCGTTAATATGCCGGACTTTTTCTTTCTCCTCTATGGCTCGAGCGACAAATCCTGGCAGTTTAACATGTGCCATAAGCACATCTTCTGTTTTGATATAATAATCAGTGAATTCTGTATTTGATTCAACGCCTTTCATCGCCTCAGAAAACATAGCCTCTATAGATTTTTGGACACGACTTCGACGATCTGAGTATAAGTCTGAAGCTTGGTTTTTGCTTAGGTAGGAAAGTGCCAACTCCCTTAGTTGTGGCCGAATTAGTATTTTTTCATAATCTGGGCCAATTGATTTATGGAGGAAGCCAACCTTATCTGCTACGATGGTATAACGAACGATAAAATTAACCGAAATTTTTAGGCCGTCGCTACTCAGACCTTCGACTTCGATATCAGTTGTTCGCAATCTAGCATCATAAATGTAGATTCTATCCCAGGGGAATATGAGGTGTATACCCTCAGACAGAACCCCTTCAGGCGAAGTATCCGTGCCATCAAAAAAACGATACCACGTTACACCAACGTGGCCGGGCTCGATGGTGTGCACGATCCTGTTATATAGAACGATAGTTAGAAAAAGTCCTATTATTGTGAAGCCAAGCAGGTTTATCCAACTTCTTCTCACCCATGACTTTATAGATTTAATCATTGAACTTCTCCGCGTCAAAGTTCACTAAGCGGCCTTCTTCCAGATGTATTTGCTTGTCAGAGGTGTTAAAATACCTACTATCATGAGTTATCGCTATAATTGTTATCCCGTCCTTCTTAAGTTTGGGCAAAATTTCGTAATAAAACTTTCGTCTGAATACTGGATCTTGGTCGGCGGCCCACTCGTCTAAAACAAGAATCTTCTTCTGCTCTAGGATTGCTGTCATTAGGGCTAATCTTTTACGTTGCCCCGTAGAAAGGTCTATGGTAGCGAAAACTTTATCTTCCACAACAGCATTTTCAGGAAGCTCGAACAATTCATGCAAGTGATCCGACAAATCTTGGTCAAGTTCGCGCACACCATCAAGGTAACGNGATAAATGAAAGTCTGAAAACACGGCAGCGAATAACTCTCTAAACTTTTGTTGATCGGTCCGTTTAAGTTTTTTGCCATCTATAAAAATACTACCAGATGCAAGTGGATACAGCCCGGTAAGTAGACGTAACAATGTTGTTTTCCCTGAACCATTTCCACCTGTTATAAAAAGTGTCTCGCCCCTTTTTATCGAGATGCTGATTGGCCCAACGGTGAAGGGGTGATCAGGATAGGCAGGGTTTTTGTCAAATTCAAAAAACGCATTTCTAAGCTCAATAATTTTAAAATCAAAAAACTTTTCTAAAGACTTCCTGTTCTCGGGAATATCTGCGTCAATTACANGTCCAGCATTTTCTTTTCTTAAGGAGTCCAGTTTCTTTTCCAATGCCATTATCTCTTCTACCGCAGTCGTGGCGGATTTAAACAAGGGAACTGATCCCACAACTCCAGAAATAGGACCGATTATAAAGAGTACAGCAGTTGTAGACATTTGCACAACGCTTGAATACTCGTTGCCAAACGCTGGGGTAATAAACACCATAATTCCGAGCAGTAGAAAAAAAACAGAATTCGAAAAAACGAAATGCGCGGCATATTCGCGCGCGAGACCTATACGACCGTCGGCAGCCCTTGCGCTTAGTTCTCTTGAGCGTTCCATCAGCGTTCTGGTCTTAAAACTATTNATTTTGCTCTCTTTGAAACCGTCAATTATATCGCTAACGCTGGTATAGTAATCGTTTTCTACTTTTAGTGACACTTGAGCATCATAATCGATAGTTCCAAATCTTCTAAAGTAAACAAAAACCGCTAAACCAATACTTGTTGCGAGAATGGCAAGTGTTGTTAGCGACAAATACCCAATATAAATAGTAGCGAATACTGCAATAANCACATTTTGAAGAGTTAGAGCTATTGTCGACGATGCTTGTGATAATGTCTGAGTATGTTGCGCAACGTTTTGATAGATAATAGACCTACCAAGTCTCTCGACGTCCCTCAGCTCAGCTCCGGTTAGCGCTTTGACTATGCGTGTTCTCACGCGATGAATAATAATTTCCATTTGACCGCCAGCTTCGCCTAACAGCCAGCGTTCTGAAATATAGTACATAACAAAACCGACGATAAATACTAAGGCATATAAAGGGCGGATCTCTGAGTTTTCAGCGTGCTGGGCCCCAGCATTGATCATCGCAAGAATCAAGGAGTTGGAAGAACCTGAAACAAATGCCATGACGATAGCTTTCTTCGGGGAAACAAGTGTTTCCTTTAGAAGAAACGAGAGTAGAACAGGCTTCTTCATGGGATATTATACCCTATTACCAGCATGGCCGATCGGGAATAAGTTCAACATTGTTTCCTAACGGCGACATCTCAGCGCAAATTTAATTATTAGGACGATCAGATTTTGGTTTTGTTAGCATTAGCAGGCCAGCAGTTACCAAGGGCGTGAAAAGCATGGATGCAAGTGCTGTCCCCAACCCCCCTAGCTTAGTATTTCTTCCTAAAAACCCTACAAAAAAGCAAACCAAGAGATAGAGCAAGACGCCTATTGATAGAAACATGGTCTAATACTTTTCCTCACCAGACAAAATTTAGTAGCCCCGGCCCGATTTAAAATACATCCGCATTTGCTTCAACGGTCTATTGGGATGATTTTAACTTTTTTTGTCCCCAGACTTTTGGTCTGCCATAGCACTATTAAATTCGTTTTTAAAATATTCACCAGCAGCTGTGGGATCCAACGTAATCAGGTTTCCACCACTCTCGAAATGCTGAATAAAAACTCTTCCTAACGCAAAAGTAAAGGCTGCCGCGAAAGCCGCTCCTGCGCCCATCCCGAGGATGGTGCCTAGTCCAGGAATAACTTTCAACATGCTCGAGGCTATCTGGGTCAAGCCAAACCCCATACTCGAGGGTATCGCTGCGGCTATAAAAGAGCTAATGATATTTTTTGCCGCGTCCTCACTAAACGGTATACCATAAATTTTTGATATATCTGCGATCATCTTTACATGTATGCCGGTTATAGCGGCTAAATCCACACCGGGGACCGGTATAAGTGCGGCCCCAGCGCAAAAGGGAATATACTTATTTACTACTTTTCCTGCGCGCTCGTGATTTTCCAATACTATTTCTTCTTCAAAGTTTTCGTCTAACACTTCTGCCGATTCGTCAATTGTTTGAGCCGCCATGTTACATTCCTTTATCAACTATAATCTAATTTCCTGTCTATACGAATCCAAGCGTCCTAGCCAGTGGCCAAATTATTGCACATTTCCCAATTATTTCAACTTTTATATCATACTTTAGAAGTTAGAAGCTTTTTATCGAAAAGCTCCTTTATCAAAATTTTAAGTAGTACGCTCTTATCTGGACTGCTCCTTAATGAGGCGTTTTAAATCTTCCAATTCCGTCTTTAATAGGGCCAAAGACTGTTCTTGTTGACTTGTTAAGACATCTTTGTTGAAACCTAAATCACCAATATCCTTTTGCTTCTCGTTGTTATTTAATGTCTGGATAGAGTCAATAATAATAGCAATAAATAAGTTCAGTACAGTAAAGCTTGAAACAATAAGGAAGATGACGAATACAATCCACGCCCATGGATAAATTTCCATGATAGGCCTGACTATCCCCATAGACCAGCTTTCTAGCGTCATAATTTGAAAAAGGGTAAACATAGATTTACCAATAGTACCAAAATATACTGGGAATTCCTGTCCGAATAATGTTGTCGTTATCACGGAAAAAACATAAAATACCAACAGAAGCAAAGCTATTATCGCACCTACTGCAGGTACCGCATTTAATAGAGCAGCAACAATTCTGCGTAAGCGTGGTACAGTTGAAATTGTTCGAAAAACTCTTAGCACCCTTAATGCACGAAGAACTGCAAGTGATTCGTTTATCGGAGCGAGGGTAATTGCTACAACGAGAAAGTCAAAGACACCCCATGGATCTCGGAAAAAAAACATACCTTTTGCATAAATTCGCAGCCCAAGTTCAATAATGAATATAACCAGTACACCTTCGTCAAATAAATTTATTTCTGTACCAATGTAACTCATTATCTCTGGCGATGTCTGCAGTCCAAGCACTATAGAATTCAAGATAATCAGAGTCATAATTGCTTTTTGAAACAGCCCATGTTCAACTACTTGTGATACAAATTCTCTTGATGCCCGGAACTTAGCCATATTTTCCCTACCCCGTAATATTTACGAAAAATTAAAATCAATCGCTATCTAAGTATGTCATATTTTAGTTAAAGTTCGACCCTTTTTCCCCCGACTTGCAGGCCGCTGGCTTTTTTATCAAGTTGGGAAAAAATATTGGGCGGTGACGTCTTAAGGCAAAGTAATCCACCGGTACATTGTTTTAAAAATGTTTGCCAAACCGTTGCTAAATCAAAAAATTATTAATTATTTCAATTCAATATGTTGCAAGTTCTCCGCTTCTTTTGGTATCCAGGGTAACACAATGAAAGCCACCAGCAAGCATACGGGAATGCCGCAACTTTACCGGAATGACATTAAGGCTTTTACTTTCTAGTAACCTAATTAGCCCTTTTTGGTCGCTATCGACAATAACGGTCTCCGGGTCAATGCTAAATAAATTCATATCGATCCATGCGCTGCCTATGGCATTTTTGAGATACGCATCATCAAACCTCTCTAAGCCTTCCATTGGGGGTGAGTAAATTACTTCCCACTTATTCAAAAATTCCGGTAAATCATCCTTATTTATCCGTTCAGGATTTGCCAGCAGTAGGCCCGGCCGCAAAGCTACTAAAGTCGTATCAATATGGCTGCCGTAATAAGCGCACTTTAATAAATGAACCCGGAACTCATCACCCAGGATACTTTGCAGCCACTGTGCTCCAAGTTCATTTCCGGTGCTACTGACCAGATAAAGAAGATCGCGACCAAATCGAAGTATATTTGCTGCATCAAAAGCAGGCTCATCGTTACGCGGTACCGGCTTTCCCGGTTCAAAATCAAAGAGCCGGTCCAGCAGCATCGGCCTTGGCGCACTAAACCAACGCGCACCAGATCGCATGTAATCTAGGAGTATATCGCGATAGCTGAACATTTCCTGAGAACGCCCACGGATAACCGATGGTGTTTCAATAATCCGGTCTCCTACACATAACAAAATATCACGCGGGCAGTAGTTGTAATACCCCTGTGTGTGCCAAGCAGTTGTGCTAAAGGTGGCAGCGTGATCCAGCACATCGGGGCGTTTAACCACTGCGCCAGCCTGCTCCAAAACAGCAGCGAATGTCTCGAGGTCTTCATTCGCCTCGTCTATAATGTATTGCGGGAAAGGTCCTTGCGGTATTTCATCGAGCTCGCGTTCTGGAAACTCAGCTAGACGCGTGCTGGGATCGGCAAAAGGATAACGCGCATTAGTAGCAGTGCCAATAATCACCTCTTCCAATGGATCCCACTCATTACAACTCCAAACCTTCGACATTAAAATTCCCGTTCTATAAATGCTAATAAATACTCGTTGAAAGGACTACTACGG
>PBOR01000074.1 GCA_002724395.1 Rhodospirillaceae bacterium
GCCGGCCCCGCGGGCGGGGATCAAATTATTTTGGTGCGCAGCTATGCGCGCAGCCGGCGCGGTGATGTCCCGGTCTGGATGGTCGAGAGCGCGCTTAAGATTACCAAGAATGGCCGCACGATCGACACTCATGAATCTTGTTTCCGCCGCCACGCGCCACTTGCGTCTCCGCGTGCACCTTTATGCCATTGGCCAACGAAAGTGTCACCAGTGGGAGCCGGAAAATCTCGTCCGGCAGTCCAGCCGCCAGCCATCGGCAGCCAGGCGAAACGGCCTCGCTGGCGGCCCAAAGCCCCAAGTCCAGCGATGCCAAGGCCCATGGCCAGGCGGTACAGGCCTGGCCTGAGCGCCAGGGCCGCCCAAGCACGAAGCGCAGCTCGCGCAAAAATGCCGGAGCGTTTTGTCTCAAACTGCTTTTGGCGCCAGGACCTCAACATACGCGGCAACGGGATCCGCATGGGACACACGCTTTCACATTGGCCACACAACGTTGAGGCGTGGGGAAGAGTAGACGATTCGTCCAGACCAATCAGGCCTGGAATCAGCGCAGAACCCATGGGCCCTGAATAGACCCAGCCATAGGCATGCCCACCCACGGTTTGGTATACTGGACAATGATTGAGACAAGCGCCGCATCGAATGCATCGAAGAATCTCCCTAAACTCCGTGCCGATAAGTTTCGAGCGGCCATTGTCTAGAAGAACCACATGATATTCTTCCGGACCATCGGTATCGGCTTCGCGTCGAGGACCCGTGCAAAAGGTGGTGTAAACAGACATTTCCTGCCCCGTTGCCGAGCGAGCTAGAACCCGTAGAATGGTTGCCGCATCCTCCAGAGTGGGAACGATCTTCTCCAGACTTGCGATGACGATGTGGACCTTGGGTAACGAATAAGTGAGGTCTGCGTTCCCCTCATTAGTCACCAAGACGTTAGAGCCGGTTTCGGCAATCAGCATGTTGGCGCCTGTCAGGCCGACGTCCGCGGCGATAAACTGGTCTCGTAGCTGAGCTCGAGCCTCCTCCAGAAGCTTTCGCGGCTCATCCAATACACGCGAAGGATCTAACTCTTCGTGATGGGTCCTAAATGTTTCAGCGATCTGGTCCATAGTAAGGTGCACGGCCGGCGCGATGATATGGCTGGGAGGTTCATCGCGCAGCTGGATGATGTATTCGCCAAGGTCCGTCTCTACCGGCGTCACGCCTTTGGCCTGCAGGTGCTCGTTGATGGCAATCTCTTCGCCGATCATCGATTTACTTTTGGTAACCGTCTTGGCCCCCGCGGCCTCACAGATCTCCAAGATTTTGGCGCGGGCCGCCTCAGCATCAACACACCAATGTACCTGGCCACCCGCTGACAAAACCGCAGTCTCGTAACGCTCTAAATAGATGTCCAGGTTCTCCAAAACATGGTCCTTGATGGCGCGCGCCTCATCTCTTAACGCTTCAAATTCGGGCAAGCGCGCGGCAGCCTGTTGGCGGCGCGCCGGAAATCCGCTCGACAGTTTAGCCAGAGCGCTTTGCAAATTTCTGTTATTTATAGCCTCCCGAGCGCGACCCTTGAATTGTCGAATTTGTGGTTCCATCATGCGTCCCCTGTACCGCCAGGAGCGGCGATGGCTGGGTGATCGTGTAAATCAGCTAAAATTTCTGCCACGTGGCGGACCTCAATGTTACTGCCTTGGCGTTTCATCTTCCCAGCAATGTTCATTAGGCAACCTAAGTCTGTGCCCAATACCATATCAGCCTTGGTTTTATATATATCCGCCACTTTTTTTCCAACGATCTCATCTGAGATGTCGCCATATTTCACACAAAACAAGCCACCAAAACCACAACAGGTTTCAGCTTCTACCGCCTCCGATAACGTTAGCCCTTCGACACTTTGCAGCAAGATTCGTGGTTGGCTTTTTATGCCCAGCTCCCGAAGACCGGAACATGAATCATGATAGGTTACATTAGTTCGCCAACTTGCACTCACATCGCTTATCCGCATGACGTCAACGAGGAATTGGGTCAACTCATAGGTCTTTTTTGATAAATTTTCTGCACGCGGCGCCCAATTTGGATCATTGGCAAACATTTCGGGATAATGTTTCCTTAAGGTGCCTGAGCAGGAGCCAGACGGCACCACTACATAATCGAACGATTCAAAAGTGGTGATCACCTTACGCGCAATCGCAATAGCCGATACATTGTCTCCAGAATTATATGCTGGCTGCCCGCAACATGTCTGCGAAGCCGGTACCGAAACCTCGCACCCCGCCCGCTCTAGAAGGCGCACAGTGGCAAAACCCACGACAGGACGAATCAAGTCCACCAAACAAGTCGCAAACACTCCAACCTGCGGGTGATCCCCCAATCTCCTCTCTTGTTCCATTCTGTCCCCTCAAGACGGCGGGTTAATCGCAGCAATGCGCGGCAGAAGCATATACATGCGCCCACGGCTTTTCATAATTCCAGCTTTGTTACCAGCAGCATTCCCGTGGCCCCAAAAGTAATCCGCCCGAACCGCCCCCTTAATCGCGCTACCAGTATCCTGCGCCACGCCTAGTCGTCGCAATGGAACCGCCGGATGCGTACCTGGATCGGTAGTATTTATCCAAACAGGTACACCTAGTGGCCAATATTTTCTATCGACCGCGATGCTCCGACCTGGCGTCAAGACTGTCCCTTGCGCACCAACCGGCCCATCCCCCCGAACGACGCGAAAAAACACAAATGACTTGTTCTTATGCATCAGCGCCTTTGCGGCGACTGGGTTTGCCAACATCCACGCACGAATGGTCGGCATGGTCACGTCCTCCAACGGCATGATACCGGAGGCCACCAGCTCACGCCCAACCGCGGTGTACCTTCGCCCATTGCGACCGGCGTAGCCAAGACGCACGTGTGTTCCATCCGGCAAGGTCACCCNCCCAGATCCTTGAATNTGNAGAAAGAAGGCATCAATCGCACTGTCGACCCATACAATCTCTAATTGTCGCCCGCGGAGAGCCCCCTGTTCAATTTCCGCCCGAGAGTAATAGGGAACATAGCGGTTATCATCCATACGGCCAGCGATCTGCTCACCCTTCCACTTTAAGTCAAACTTACCAAGATCCGAGGAAATTAAGTCTTTCGGCAGGGCGTAAAGCGGGAAACGATANCGTACATCCGCAGTCCACGACCCCTGCAAGTCCGGTTCGTAATATCCGGTTATCAGGCCTGTATTGCCATGATTATGTGAGACCCGATAAGCCACGAACCGACTTTCGAAAAAATACTGAGCTTCCGCCTCGTTCCCAGACCGAATGATCTTCGCATCATCACAGATGCGAACCCACTGGGACAGTCGTCCCATCTCCACCCGAGAGCCCATCGCACTATCTGGCGACTGCTTACGCAAACGGGAACAACTACGCAAGAAAACTGGCAGCNCATCACTTTGCCGATCCGCACTCCAGCCCGGAATATCTTTGAAGGCTACGGGAAATATAGAAAAACCCGCTGAGACCTCCGCAGGATTTACCGGCGGCCCGCCTAATGGNTTCTGTTCGATGACAGGCGGGAAGCCACAAGCAGCCAAACCTAAAGCGCCGGCCAAAAGAAAAAGCAGGTGCGCAAACCGAACCCTGAACGTCCGGTCAATCAAGGCTGCGCGTCGCCACCAAATGCCAGTTTGGGTCGCGCAAGCTGGTGTCTCGGGCAAAGGTCCAGAAATCCACCACATCAGTCACCTGATTGGGATTGCCCTCGATTACCTGTCCTGCGCTATCTCGCAACACATGGACTTGTTCGGAAGAAAACTTGGTTGTGACGTGGGCGTGCGTGCCNTCCATGAAGACTTCAACAATATCAGCCGAGCTNATGCCAACCAGTGTTTCTTCCATCTCATGACCCATGGCCTCGCGGTCATCNATTGCTGCGCGAAAATTTTCATACACCTCTGGATTCAGAAGACCCTCCAAGACCTCCCGGTCGCCTGACGCATAAGCGCCAAGAATCATTTCAAAAGCAACCCGTGCGCCAACCAGAAAATCTTCTGCGTTAAAGCTAGGATCAGCGACACGAAGGTCTGCAATCCCTGACAACAACGCTTCATCTGCCCGCTCCTCNTCGGTAGGACCNGGTTCCGCATCTATGGTTTCGGGTTCCGAATAGANATCGGAACTGGGGTGGGAAATCTGCACAACCTTGTCATCNGGACGCTCTTCTCGGGGATCCGTCTTTAACGAATCCTGATATCCACCTTCGTGACCATCACGACGTCCTAACACGCCACGCAGTCGCAGAATTAAAAAAGCCGCGATCATTGCGAACAAAATAATATCTATAAACTGAAATCCGTTGCCCATCGCCGTCGCTCGGCTCCTTTGGCGTTTTGTCTTGGACCGCTACCGNTCCCCAAGTTTCTCTTATTTAAGTNCTGATAATGACAAGTTAACTGTTTCCATCGGGCAGGTCCACCAACAGGTGAACATTCCGTTGGATGGTTCTCGACAGAANCATCCATTGGGAATACNTATTAGATAGGCGCCCCTAGCCCAAAGGACAAGCATGCTGCCTTGGATTCTTGCCGCTGTGGTTATTCTGCCCATTGCCGAGATTGCCATATTCTTTGAAATTGGCAGCCGATNGGGTCTGTGGCCGACCATTGGAGCCGTTNTCGCCACCGCAATCTTCGGATCTATCTTGGTTCGCCGACAAGGCATGGCTATTTTTCGCCAAGTGCAAAATGAAGTGCGCGCTGGGTGCCTTCCCGCCCTTCAGATTTTTGACGGTTTGTCTTTGTTGATTGCCGGCGCTTTATTGTTGGCGCCTGGTTTTATAACTGACGCTGCAGGTTGCTTATTTTTGATCCCGTTGATCCGCCATTTTTTTATAAACTCCATCGTCAGTTTTGTTCAGGTTCGTATCTCCGCCATTAACAGTGCGGTCAGCCAACCGCGCGAACAAACTATCGAGGGCGAGTTCGCTGACGTCACGGAACACCGCTCATCGCCGTAGGAATTTGGCTCGAAACTACTGCCATCAGTCTAGCTAGGGCTAGGACTCGATCTCTGAAGCGTCGTCTTTCGTAGTTGTCGTTACAGATCATCCATGTTAGCCAAAGCCCACCAGATACGGAGAGTTTCTATGGCAGAAGAATTGTCGCCCAACGAGGATAGCGCCCCGCCTGAGGAGGCCGTNCCGCCAATCATNGTCAACGCTCAGTATACCAAAGATCTGTCTTTCGAGGCCCCAACTGCACCAGGCATTTTTGCAGCAATGCAGCAAGAAGANCCCGACGTTAAAATTGGTGTCAACGTNGATTTCGCGGGCTTTGAGGATAATATCTTCGAAGTAGTTTTAAAGGTGGAAGCAACCTGCACCGTTGGCAGTGAGACAGCGTTTGTGCTCGAACTGGAATATGGCGGGTTATTCACCGTCAATGTTGAGGATGAAGTTAGAGGTCCGGTTCTATTGATCGAGTGCCCACGCATTTTGTTTCCCTTCGCTCGTAATATTCTTGCCGATGTGTCGCGTGACGGCGGCTTTCCGCCGCTTATGCTTGGACCGCTGGACTTTGCCGGCATGTACCAACAGCAGCTTGCCTCACAAACCAAGGCAAACAACAACGATCCCGACTGATCCAAAATCGATTGCTCAAACGGTGTATTAGCCGGCCCTATTGCGACCAAATAGCGTTTGAAATTTTCTTAACGAATTCCTCGTGGGCACTCAGTTCATCAGGGCTTGCAGAATACAACCGAGCCAGTCGTTCCGGTTTCGATTCGTCCGCCTCGATTTCTAGAGTGGCATGCTGACCAGGGAGAGACAGGTCGCGCTGTCGTCCACCAATAAGTTCTAGATAAACATCTGCTAACAAGCGTGCATCCAATAACGCACCATGTAACTGGCGGTTTGAATTATCGATCTGAAACCGTTTACAGAGGGCGTCCAAGCTGGCAGGCGCGCCCGGAAATTTTTCTTTAGCCAAACGCACAGTATCCGTCGCTCGATCTGTGGCAAGAGGTTCTCGCCCCAGCGCTTTAAGTTCCCAATTTAAAAAGCTCATATCAAATTCAGCGTTGTGAATGACAAAGCGAGCGCCGCCTACGAATTCCAAAAACGCGTCCACAATATCGGCGAACACGGGTTTATCAGACAAAAACTCCGCCGATAAGCCATGTATAGAAAACGCCTCCTCAGGCATATCACGCTTCGGGTTTATGTATTGATGGTATGTCTCACCAGTAGCCACCTGGTTGACAATTTCTATACAACCAATTTCAACAATCCTGTCCCCAGATTTTGGGCTCAGGCCAGTAGTTTCAGTATCTAGAACAATCTCACGCATTATTGTTCTCCTTCTATANCCAGAAAATCGAGGNTNATCNNAGNGANCGGCGGNCNANCCAGNGCGGCCAGCGTCTCGCTGGCCANGCNGANACNTTATTTATTATNTTACGAATANNNCGCANNCTCTCNAGCCGCCCCAGACCNGTGGGNACAANAAAGTCACTTCGGCGGCGTTTTTCCNCATCTGGCATCTGTTTCTCAAGAATTTGATCTAANCGGCGCTGATCCATNCCTGGTCGAGCCAATACGCGTCGGGTCTGAACAAAATCTGGCGCCGAGACTGTTACCACCGCATCACAAGCAGCATCACCACCGGTTTCAAACAACAAAGGCACGTCCAACACAACAATCGGTGCGCGGCGGCGCGACGCTGACTTGATAAATTGGTATTTATGAGTCGCAACCATAGGATGAATAATCTCCTCTAAGCGCTGCAACANAACTAGATTATTAAAAACCATGGCGCCAAGTTTTNATCGATCTATTCGGCCCCCGACCTCAACCCCAGGAAATGCTCTCGAAATCAAAGGTACCGCCGCCCCGCCGACATTCATAANTTGGTGCACCGCTGCATCAGCATCGTGGACTGGCACGCCAAACCAACGGAAATTATCTGCTGCTGTGGTTTTGCCCATGCCGATAGACCCGGTTAACCCCAGAATTAACATTGCATTTCTTTGCTCTCGACACGGCTCATGAAACAACTACTTTACGGCTTCGCAAAAAGCCAAGCAGTGGCAAGAGAGGGAGGCCAAGGATTGAAAAAAAATCTCCATCTATACAATCAAATAGCTGTACGCCCATTCCTTCTATTTGGTAGCCGCCAACTGATTGGCACGCGGTTTCGCCGACTTCTCTAATATATGTCTCTATAAAAGCGTCGCTAAGTTGCCGCATCACCATAGTAATTGAGTCTTGATATTGCCAAACAACCTTCCCGCTCTGCACAATAACCGCCGCATTTACTAGTTCGTGGGCTCGTCCCTCCAACCGCCTTAGGTGAGATTCGAGTCCGTCATGTCCCTTTGGCTTATCGAGTCGTGTTCCTCCACATGACAAAATCTGATCGGCTGCCAACACAAGTGCATCAGGGTAATCTCTACTGACATCATCGGCTTTGGCTCGAGCCAAAAACATGGNCGTTTCCATCGNACTTAATTTTTTTGCTTGGCACTCAGCCTTGATCGGCGCCTCAGACACACCTGACGATATTGTTTGGAATGGCACACGCGCGCTTTCAAGAAGACGTTGGCGTGCGGAACTTTTGGAGGCAAGGATCAACAAATTACCCATATTTTAAAGATGGGCGTCCAAACGGTCTTGATATAATTGTAAAATTGTCGCCGCCGTTTCCTCAATAGATTTTCGACTAACGTTGATAATAGGCCATTCGTGCTTTGAGAATAGTCTACGGGCCTCGTTAATTTCCTGCGATACCATTTCTAAATTTACATAGTCGGTATTTTCGTCTTGATCTAAAAGACGAAGTCGTTGCCGGCGGATTTCCACCAATCTTTTTGGGTCCTTAGTCAACCCAATAATCAAAGGCTTACCAATTTCGAAAACTTCTTTTGGTATTGGACACCCGGGGACGATTGGAACATTCGCGGTTTTAATCCCGCGATTGGCCAAATATATACATGTTGGTGTCTTAGATGTACGAGACACACCTAGGAGAACNACATCAGCCTCATCTAGATCCCAAGTAGATTGGCCATCATCGTGGGTTAATGCAAATTGCATAGCTTCGATACGATTAAAGTATTCCGCGTTCATAACATGTTGGGAACCTGGTCGTGCGTGGCCTCTTGTACCAAGATATTGACCGAGTGTACTAATTATAGGGTCTAAAACTGGTATGCATGGAATTTGAAGAACTGCACACCCTTCTTCTAATGCCCTCCGGATCTCCTGATCCGCCATTGTATATATTACAACACCACCCTCTTCTTGTAAGCACACAAGAATTTCCTGAACCTTCTCTTCAGTTCTAACCAATGACCAAAGGTGTTCTTCCGGTTCAACATGGTCGAATTGAATCAGACACGCACGACCCACCAGAGTTACGGTTTCACCCGTTGAGTCAGACACGAGATGTATAGGAATACGTGTCATAAATGATTCACATTGACCTGTAGATAGGAGGTAGACAGAAAGCGGATATCTCAAAGTATTTTANATTTCTCGGATTTTATACCCAACTCTAGTATTTCACTTTCATTATTTTACTCAGGTGGATATCTATTCATCACATTAAGTATGAACAGCNCTCATCATGCTGTTAATCATATTGTTAGAAGAACACTGGTACATAATACTTACATAAAACTACAATTAAAATCAGAGAATTATGATATTAAACCACATTCGATCACAAGTTATCCCTATGTTTAACTCTTGCTGTTTATCTTGCGAATTGAATCGTTGATAAACTCAGTATGATAATTAATCCCCTCTAATTGACGTACTACAACTACAACTACCTTTTCTTTATATATTTAATTATTTAGGAGTAGGTTAGAAAACCAGTGGAANCCCTATGTATAACGTTAAGCCCCTTATACGTGTCCTAAACGGCGAAACTATCTCTCCACCACCTTGCTGGTTAATGCGCCAAGCTGGCCGCTATCTTCCAGAATATCGTCAGATACGTTCGACAGCGGAGAATTTTTTGGATTTTTGTTTCACGCCAGAGTTGGCGGTAGAAGCAACACGCCAACCGTTGCGGCGATTTGGGTTCGATGCAGCTATTATGTTTTCAGATATATTGGTTATACCTCATGGACTGGGTCAGAAAGTTACCTTCAAGCAAGGCCAGGGGCCTATTCTCGATGCCCTGAAGACGTCTCAGGATATCGCGAAGCTTGATTTGTCTATGGTGAGAAGTCGATTAGCACCTGTGATGCAAACATTGCGTGAGATTGCNGCTGGATTGGATGATANTACAACCCTGATTGGATTTGCTGGGTCTCCATTCACTGTGGCCCTTTATATGATNGAAGGCCNTGGCGGGACAGAGGGGACGAAGGTCCGCCGTTGGGCAGCGGAGCGGCCAGATGAATTTGCGGCTCTTATAGATGTGTTGTGTTCGGCAACGTCGACCTATCTGATTGAACAGGTAAANTCGGGCGCAGAGGTGCTCCAGTTGTTTGACAGCTGGGCTGGTTTGTTACCGGAGAGCCAGTTTCGAAAATGGATTATAGAACCCAATAGGCGAATTGTAGAATCGGTACACGCTGTCCATCCTGAGGTCCCGATTATTGGCTTTCCTCGAAACGCCGGTGTGCTCTACCGTGATTTTGTCGACGGTACCGGAGTGCAAGGTATTAGTATTGACTCGACAGTCCCTTTGAAATGGGCGGCAAAGGAATTGCAGCCATTGTGTACAGTGCAAGGGAACTTAGATAACCATCTTTTGTATAGCGGTGGTATCACTATGGAAGAAGAAGTGCGCGCAATCCTTAGTGTTCTTGGTNGNGGGCCCCTTATATTTAATCTTGGTCATGGTGTACTTCCGCTGACNCCAGTCGAAAATGTTGCTCGTATTATTGAAATCATTCGTGGTACAGCTTAGGCGGGTGGTTTAGTTATGGGACGGTTGGCCGTTGTTACATTCAATCTTGGAGGCCCAGATTCTTTGGAGGCTGTGCAGCCATTTTTATTTAACCTTTTTCGTGATCCGGCCATCATTGGGCTTCCACAGCCATTTCGGTGGCTTGTCGCAAATTTAATATCCCGGCGGCGGGCCCCAATTGCTAAAGAGATCTACTCCCATCTCGGGGGTAAATCGCCGCTCCTCGAGTTTACCGAGGCGCAGGCTAAAGCATTGGCCGAAGAACTCTCTGGTGTCGATGACACAGTGGAAATTTTCGTCTGTATGCGCTACTGGCATCCGATGGCTGATTCTGTTGCCACTGCGGTAAAGGCCTTCGATCCTGATGAAATTGTGTTGCTGCCATTATATCCGCAGTTTTCAACAACTACTGTTGGATCGTCGTTGATGGATTGGCACCGNGCCGCGGGCAAGGTAAATCTATCCGTAAGGACACACGCCATTTGCTGTTACCCGGTAGACAAGGGTTGGATTGCGGCTCAGGCAGATCTGGTCACTAAGGCGATAGCTAAATCACCAGATCGAACGCGGATTTTGTTTTCTGCCCATGGTTTACCGTG
>PBOR01000019.1 GCA_002724395.1 Rhodospirillaceae bacterium
CTAAAAGTAAGATGGCGAACTACTTTTAAGATGCCTTCAATCTCGACTTTGATGATTTGGTGATTGTGGAAACTCATGTTTCAAGCAGCAGTGTTTTGAGAGTAATTTTCTCGAAGACGTTACCCAGATAAGCATATTAAGTATAAAGTTTGTGATCAGAGAACCGTTTAAATAGTCGATATTGAAAACAAAGGAGCAACTAATGCCGAAAGGTTATATGATCAGTGCGCATCGCAGCACGGCGGATCCAGAGAAAGCAACGGCCTACAGGGCCCTTGCGATACCCGCACTAGAGGCTGCTGGAGGTAAGTTTCTTGCTGCCGGTGGCCGCGTGGTCGCCAAAGAAAATGGCTGTGACGAGCGTACTATTCTTATCGAGTTTGAGAGCTTTGAGGCTGCTGTCGCTGCCTATGAGAGTGATCCCTATCAATTAGCACTAGCAGCATTGGATGGTGGCGCGGACAGGGACATTAGATTGTTTGAGGGTGTCGAGTAACCGTGTTTTTGGATGCCCTATTTTAAGGGCTGAGGTATAGGCTGCCGCCACCCTCACCTAATTGCATTTGATCGTGCGCAAAGGCCGCATCTCTGAGAGGAACACACCGCAAATCTGGCAAAATAAACATTCCAGTTTCAAGGGCTTCGAGAGCTGATTTAGCCATCATATGGTAGGCGTCGTTGTCTGCGAGATAGTGAAATAAAATAGGCCGCGTTAACGTAAGCGATTTTTCCGCTAATCGCGAAATCGTAAGCGGTTCAACCGGCCCGGATGACTGACCAAAGTTCACTAGATGCCCTAGTGGCGCTAATATGGATAATGAACTATCAAACGTCTTTGCGCCCACAGAATCGTATACGATATCGACACCTTTCCCAGCGGTGATGTCATTGACTAAATTGAAAAAATCGCTTTGATCATAGGTGAATGTATAATCACAACCATAGCTTTTAGCAGTATCTCCTTTTGCTGCCGAGCCTACAGTGCCGATGACGCGTGCACCAACAGCTTTTGCATGCTGGCACAGTAACCGGCCAACACCGCCACTAGCAGCCGTCACCAAAATTGTTTGGCTGGGCTTTAGCGACGTGACATTGTTCATCAACATTTGGACCGTTAAGAGCCGGGAAAAGTTTGCTGCCGCGGCCGCATCGGAAACGGCTTCTGGCAGTTTGACCGCAAGCTTCTGCGGTAAAATTCGATGGCTTGCATATGCGCCGTATTCGCTCGTCACATAGATGACCCGGTCGCCCGTCTCAAAGATTGATGGACCGGGACCTACAGCCTCCACAATACCAGCAGCTTCAAGCCCAGGGACGCCCGGTAGGTTTAAGGTTTTGTACAAGCCTGTCCGCACATAAATGTCATGAAAATGAACGCCAATCGCGGTTTGACGCACCATAATTTCCATCGCCTTTGGGCGCTTAAGTGTGATTGCCTGGAGACGTAACACATCCGAACGGCCATATTCGTGAAGGACAATTGCTTTAGGCATGATTTATTTGTTTTGACAATTTGTAACGTGTTTCAGTATTTGCTCGTCTAACAGAAAATCTGCGGATATGCCATTGCCTCTTTGTCAACCAGTTTCCATCGGCAAGTCTGGGTCCATCGCCCACTCGCTCAGTGAATCATCGTAAATAACAAGATTTTCAAACCCCAATTGATAGAGAACAAAGGCATCCAAAGTGGCAGCAATTCCGCCACCACAATAATTTACGATTTTGAGTTCTGGTGTGATGTTTTTATCACGAAAGATACGTGCAGCGTCATCTGGAGAAATCAATTTACCTGATCTCGTATCTATTAGTTCATGAAACGGAATATTGATACTTTTAGGTATGTGTCCGGGGCGGCCATAACGGGTGTTTTCGCCCACGTGAATATCCTTGGTTAACGCGTTTATTAGCACCGATTTGTCGTCATCGATAGCAGCTAGAACTTGTTTTTTTCCTATAAATATTTTGGGATTTTCCGTAACTTGAAAATCAGCGGGCGAAAACTTTGTCGTCGTTTTTGAGATTGGTAAGCCATGGCTTTTCCAAGTGTGGAACCCACCGTCTAGAATGCTTATCTTTGAATAGCCGAGTGCATGGATCATCCACCAAACTCGAGAGGCCCATTGCATACCATTACGGGCATATAAAATAATATGGTACGGGTCGCCAACACCAAGTTTCTTGAAACATGCGGCTAAGCGATGTAAGGCCGGTAGTGTAAAACTGAATGGGCTATCGACATCTGATAAGTCGTTTTGAAGGTCGAGGTACGCCGACTGCGGTATATGCGCTGCTTCATAGGCTGCTAAACCACTACAGACATCATACGGTTTTGACGGGTGGGCGTCGGTATATTCCAGATACGTGGTGCAATCAAAAATACGAATAGAGTGGTTACCGATTTGGTCGTTTAACCAGTAGCAATCAACAATCGCTTCTGGAAATCGCCAATCAACGTCATTTGTTGATTTTAANTCTTGGGCCAAGGGGAAACACTCCCTTCAACGTAACGACGCGGTGCTCTATATTANCCGCATGTGTTCATGCTTTCGATGGTCACCAAAANCCTTANTTAGAACCTGCTTGGGCGGTTCTTTTGGCTTAANTATTCAGTATGCTCTATGCTCCACGGATAAAAACACCGCCACGTGGGCCAGTATTATATCGATCGGAAAAATCTGGGGCCAACGGGCGTGGATTTCGACAATTCATCCACATCCTTAGCAAGCATCGCCGTTCTGCCGGGTCAGGATCACTATCAAATGCTGAGCGTGCGTGTAATAGAACATAATTGTTGATGAATTGAATATCACCGACCTCTAGTTCAAAATCGCAACGTAATTCGGGGGACTCGGCGATCTCTAATAAAAAATCAATAGAATCCGTTTCGTCAACAGTCAATGGCATGTTCATTTTCTCATGAGCAGATCTCATGATCTTATCATTGTAACAACAACTTAGTAGGCCTTGGTAATAACTAAATACTGGTATCCGACTATGAGTAACCTCAGTAAGGCTTCCAGTTGGGCCTTCGCCCCGCAAATCGTGGTGAAAGCCCCGATACAAAATCTCAAGCATATCAGGGCGACTAGATAAGATTTTGTTGTATATGGCGGCAGAACTAGTGAGCGAACTGATTCCCCCTCTCCCTGCCTTTCGAATACAGAGCAAAGCTGTCATATCTGAGGTATCAACATGCGGGTTTAGCTTATCTCTCGACATGTATCCCCGATCATTTACCGCAGTGTCATAACTTGCGCCTTTATCAGTAACTTCGGCAATCAAATCACCTCTGCTATTTTGGGAAATTACTTGCCCCATATAAGCACCAATACCCCAAAAAATTATCTCCAGGTCAGAACGCTTGTACCGCTCAACGGGCAGCCCCCTAAAGATTGCGAAGCCTCGCCCATCCTGGACTTCATCGAGGAGGCATTTAATTTTGTTTCCAAATGTCACCAGGGGGAAATCATCTTTGGAAAAAGCACCCGGTCTTACCCTATTATGCTTTGCGTGGGCTAGTGCACTATCCAAATCCCGAATATCGATCTCCGATAATTCATGAACCCAACTAAGATCCCGGGTAAATTCTTTGCCATGCCACACTGAAGGCCCAGTTAATGGTTCACGCAAAATATCAGTCATTATTATTCTCTACTAAGCTCATCCTAAGGTTATTCTAAAAACAAAATAATCTATGTCTACAAGATCAGTTTAAATTCCAAAAAAGTAAAAACCTATATAGACGCTCCGGTTAGACGGATTCGAACATTGCCTCTGTATTTTGCAAGCGGTAGGCCGCAGTCCTCTGCCAACACGTGTAACGTTTTTCTCGGATGGTAAGGGACCAAAAAACTATGCATTCCGCTACTCGAGAAACTTAATCAGGCTTCTGTGCCCTGTGAGGAAAAGGAGCTTCCCTGCGGTGGATAACGCTTTTTCTACAAGCTGGGGTCGATTTGGGTCGATCCCCCGATGGTTTTTGCCACTGGGAATTGAGCCTTAGCGGAGGGACGCACAGAATCGCTGGATGCGCGAGCAGGCATCTTCCAAGAGGTCCGTTGCCGTGGCATAGCTGATACGAAAATGCGGCGACAGTCCAAAGGCTGCACCGTGCACGCCAGCCACGCCTTCCGCCTCCAAGAGGGCGGTGACGAAATCCTCGTCGGTCTCGATGGTCTTGCCCTCCGGTGTCGTCTTGCCCAGGGTCCCCGCGACCGAAGGATAGACATAGAATGCGCCCTCTGGCGTCGCGCAGGAAATGCCATATGCCTGATTGAGCATGCTGACCACCAGGTCACGACGCCCCTTGAACATGGCATTGTTCTCTGCAATGAAGTCGTGGGGGCCGTTCAGCGCGGCGATGGCGGCGGCCTGGCTGACGGCGGCCGTGTGCGTAATCGATTGAGATTGCACCTTGGTCATGATTTTGATGATTTCCTCGGGCCGGCCGGCGAAGCCGACCCGCCAGCCGGTCATGCAATAGGCCTTCGACATTCCGTTCATGGTCAACGTCCGGTCGTAAAGCTCCGGCGCCACTTGGGCGATGGTCTTGAACTGGAAGTTGTCGTAAACGAGGTGCTCATAAATGTCGTCCGTGAACACCCATACGTGGGGGTGTTTGACCAACACATCGGCTAGGGCGCGCAGTTCGGCTTCCGAATAGGCCCCGCCCGTGGGGTTGGATGGTGAATTCAGTAACAACCATTTGGTGTTTGGCGTGATCGCCGCTTCCAATTGCCCTGGGGTGATTTTGAAGCCACCTTCCGCGGGGCAATCGACAATCACCGGCTTCCCGCCAAACATCACCACGATATCCGGATAGCTGACCCAGTAGGGCGCGGGGATGACCACCTCGTCGCCCATATTGATGGTTGCCATCATGGCGTTGAAGATCACGGGTTTGCCGCCGCAGCTTACATGGATCTGGTTGCGGCCGTAGGTAAGGTGGTTGTCACGCTCGAACTTGGCCGAAATGGCGTCTAGAAGCTCGGGGATGCCGTTTACCGCTGTGTATCGGGTCATACCCGCATCTAGGGCCGCCTTCGCCGCTTCGATGATGTGGATGGGCGTGTCAAAATCCGGCTCACCCGCACCGAGACCGATAACATCTTCTCCGGCGGCTTCCAGGTCGCGCGCTTTCTGGCTGACGGCAATGGTGGGTGAGGGTTTGATAGCGCTTAGGCGTTCGGCAATGAATCCCATGAGGCCTGTTCCCTGAAAATGTGTACTGCAAAAAAAATCGGCGCGCACGGCAATGAACCAGCCTGCGCAATCTACGCCTGACGAATCGATAGGACAACTGGCAATCGATATCCGCGTGCTGGGATTCTGGTCTTCGGGGTGTTCGGTTGCCGCCTTCAGCGGGTGCCGTCGGTTGCTGAATGCAGAAACGCAATGATCGTAGGTGTCGCCAAGTTTGCGAACCAACGTGACCCATCTGCGTTCAGCTTGCCGGCCCCGAACCCTCGGCTCTCGAACAGTCTATCGCTGTCTGGCGGCGCGCGCGCGGCGACAACGGAATCCCAGAAGGTGAAGTTCTGGTGTCTGTTCGCTAATCGCCTGAGCATCTGCCGATAGGATTGAAGGATCTCAACCATCGATGAACTTTCTGATCCAGCGACGAGTTCCTGCGGTGCCGGCAACCATGCCACAAGAAGTGGCACGGTAGACGCGTTGGCGATCCTGGCCATGCGCAGGAAATGCAATTCCGAGAGGTACATGATTTCCTTAATGTCAGCGCTTTCGCCTGCCATTCGCGGCAACTCCGCGAGCCGAATTTCAGCCGTATCTTCGCCAAGCAACGCTCGCGCCCGATCAATGAGCTGGCGAGCGCGGGCGATAATCAGGGCCATCA
>PBOR01000075.1 GCA_002724395.1 Rhodospirillaceae bacterium
ATGATATTATTACCCTGAACGTGGGCGGATGCTTCCACACTATCCGCGCGGTGGCATCAACTATGATAGAGCAGAAGTCCGGTAAAATTATAAATGTTGGAGGTACATTCGGGATGCGAGGCCGCGCTGGTCGAATGGCTTATTCGTCGTCTAAATGGGGGCTCCGGGGTGTTACCAAAAGTTTTGCTTTAGAACTTGGACCCCACAATATAAATGTAAACTACGTAGCCCCGGGCATGGTAGATGGTCCGCGTTTTCGTGAGAAGGTATGCGCTAACATGGCCAAACAGCTTGGTATTTCTATAGAAGAGGCTGCCGAAAGGCATGCAGATGACTATGCCCTTAAGAGGATTACTCAGGCCGCGGATGTAGCTAATGCGTGTTTGTTTTTTGCAAGTGATGTTTCTCGACAGGTTACGGGGGCGGATCTTGCGGTAGATGGTGGATGGGCATCTACGTAACCTTAATCGGAGATTTTATAAGTCGTGTCGATCGAAGTTGATCTTGTAATTACTGGAGGCACTTTAGTGTCACCAGACACTGAACTAGACGCCAGTATTGCTATCAAGGGCGGAAAAATAATCGCGATCGGGACCGCCGACGCGATGCCTAAAGCGGCAGAAACACTTGATGCAACTGGTATGCACGTGCTTCCGGGGGCAATAGACTCACATGTTCATTTTAGGGAGCCGGGTTACACCCATAAAGAAGACTGGGGTTCCGGTACCGCGGCAGCGGCGATGGGTGGTGTTACAACAGTGTTTGAAATGCCTAATGTAAATCCGCCAACAGGGACGGCAGAAACTCTGCGACAAAAACATCAACTTGCCGCGGAAAAAGCTCACGTAGATTTTGGGATTTACGGTCTTTTGTCAGAGGAAAACCTTGAAGATTTGCCGGACCTTATTGCTGGCGGGATTATCGGTTTCAAATGCTTCATGGGTAATACCTTCGGCGATCTTCCAGCACCATCGACAGGTGCGATGCTCGAGGGTTTTGAATACGTTGCGCAACATGGGTACCGCATCGCACTTCATGCGGAAACGGCTTCGATCATGGCGCGCCGTCAACTCCGGCTAGAAGCCGCAGGTCGGACTGACCCTCTTGCTCATTTGGCGGCGCGGCCCGCAGTCGTTGCTATTGAGGCCGTAGGTCGCGCTGCTGTGTTATCGGAGTGGACTGGAGCACGGATTCATATTCTTCATATTTCTTCGGAGGACGAACTTCGACCTTTGCGTGAGGCTAAAGCGCGAGGAGTAGATATCAGCGGTGAAACTTGTCCGCATTACCTCATGCTCGACACCGACGATTACCGTCGTTGCAGAGGTGTGATCAGGGTCAACCCACCTGTCAGAGAGCCTCATCATAAGGCATCTTTGTGGGAGGCCTTGTTGGATGGCACGATAGATATGATTGCTACCGATCACGCACCTCATATCCCTGAAGAAAAGGAAAGAGAGAGTATTTGGACTTGTGATTGCGGTTTTCCGGGCGTTGAAACGCAGATGCCTCTTATGCTGAGCGAAGTTGCCGCTGGTCGCATTACTATTTGTGATTATGTGAGGTGGACCGCATTTAATCCTGCCCATCGTTGGGGACTGTATCCTCGGAAAGGCACCCTCCAAGTTGGAACAGAAGCGGATATTGTAGTGGTTGATCTCGATAGAGAGGCTATTATTTCCGATGCATCACTTCATTCTCGAGCAAAAATTACACCCTGGGATGGTCGCCCGGTGAAAGGTGTGCCCGTGCACACTCTGGTTCGCGGGGAGTTTGTAATGCGGGACCGGGTGTTGAACGATGCTGCGCGAGGGAAAGGGAGATCGGTCCACTCGATACAAGAGATGCCACCACCTGTCCCTAAAAATACCGATGCGAGTATTGAGTTTCAAACGGGGCCCGGCCCATTTTTTTAAAATAGGTTTCTTATTAGGTATTGAATTATAGAAATTTACTTACTTTAAGAATAAGACATGAAAGACGTAATTTCCGATTTTTTGAATTCACAACAGGAACGCCAGGAAGAGTTTCTTGCCGCACTTGTAAAATCACCGACAGATAATCCGCCGGGGGATTGCGCAGCACATTCAAAGTTACTTGCAAAACTTCTTCGGAATCTTGACTTTGAAGTGGAAGAACATCCCGTGCCGGATGCTACGGTTAAGGCCGCCGGAATGCAGTCGGTGACAAATATTATTGTTCGGCACAAATTCGGGGATGGCCCAACGATAGCACTAAATGCTCATGGCGACGTAGTTCCCCCGGGCTCTGGGTGGCAATACGACCCTTACGGAGCCGAAATCGTGATAGAGGGCGGTCAACGAAAGATGTTTGGGCGTGGCGTCGCTGTTTCCAAGTCCGATTTGGCAGGATATACGTGGGCGCTTCTTGCTTTGAAGGAAGCGCAGAGTACAGGTCGAAAACTCGCGGGAACAGTCGAACTTCATTTTACTTATGATGAAGAAATTGGCGGAACAGTTGGTCCGCAATGGATTTTAGAGCAGGGGATTTCATCGCCCGATTACGTTATTTGCGCAGGATTTTCACACGCAGTTGTAACGCGCCACAACGGTTGCCTGCATCTTGAAGTGACAATAAATGGGAAAATCGGGCATGCAGCTGAGCCGGAGAGGGCGGTTGATGCACTGGAAGTGACCACTAAAGTTCTATCGTCCTTATATGCTAGCCGGGAGGCGTTATCAAAAATTAAGGTAGATATCCCGGGAATTGAACATCCGACACTCGTCGTTGGACTCATAAATGGGGGCGTAAATACAAATGTGGTACCGGACAAAATTTCATTTCGTATTGATCGTCGGATTGTGCCGGGAGAGTCTGCTGACGCTGTGCAAGAACAGATTACAAGTCTAATTAAAGCGGAGGTTGAAAAGAATCCTAGTGTAGAGTTCACCGCGGAACGAATAATGGCCGCCGCCCCCCTAGAGCACAAGACGGGTTGGGAAGAAATAGCTGGTGCCTTGAGGAGTGCGGCAATTTCGCTGACCGGTGAGACAATACCATATGTAGGCGCCAAGCTTTTCACCGACGCGCGGCTCTATGCCGAAAAGGGGATCCCTGTTGTTTTGTTCGGGGCTGGACCGAAAACGCTAGCGGAGGCAGGTGGACACAATAGTGACGAAAAGCTTGATCTCAACGATTTGCGGCGCGGAACCGAAATCACTGCACTTGCCGTTTCGGAGCTCTTGAAACCATAAAAAAATGATGAGTTAGAGTTTGCGGTCAAAACGTTTTTTTAAGATATTCAATAACGATTTGAGCAAAATAGATATTCCACCTACGCTATTATGCGAGTTGGACGCGGGGGTCTTGCCGGTCGCGGCCTCAACGAGAGAGACACCGATTTGCTTCAGAAGTTGGTCTGCTATTTCTTCAACAATTGCTGGGCGGCCAAATTGGGATAAAGGGCCAGAAAGCCGATAAAGCATATTTAGATCTATAGAAGATCCTCCGTTGTCATTTGCAGAAACCGAATAATCAAGGCAACCCTCTAAGATAGAGCGGCTCAAGCGGTCTTTACCTTTACCTATCACGTTCCCCGATAAGGTTTCGTCATTTGTCGAGACCTCTGCGGAGCCGCGAAACGTGGCTGCCATTGGGCCGACCGCCACTTTGCAAACACCGTGGATTAAGTTGTGATCGGTCTGATTGGTAAGACTGGCGCCGGGGATGCAGCTGACTACTTTTTGTGGGTCTTTTAATATCTGCCAAATAGCGTCGGGTGATACATCCAAGTCTAGTGACCGGATTAACTCAATGCCCTCGCTTAATTGTGCCCGCGAGGGCAGGTCAGATAGAGATGATCCGGTTTCTAATCTAACGACTTCTCCACTCTCTTCGCCGCCCGTGGCAGGCTTGGCTTCAGTAATCGGAATAAACGCGCGGGGACCAGGCGTTACAGTGGCTTCCGGGGTATTCCCGGCTAACACATCTTTTACTGCCTCAACGATACCTGCATAACCTGTACACCTGCAAAGATTACCGGAAAGTTGGCGCCTTATAATGTCTTCATCGGCCTTTGGATGACGTCGAATAAGATCATAAACTGCCGCCAGCATTCCAGGCGTGCAATATCCACATTGAAGTCCGTGATGCCGTTTGAAAGCATCTCTAATTTCCGCCATCAGTGGGTCGCCATTATATCCCTCAACGGTCTCAATTTCTGCCTTTTCGCAGGAAACGGCGAGTGTAAGACATGAGCGAACCTGGCGGCCGTCAACCATTAGTGTGCATGCCCCGCAGACTCCTTGCTCACACCCTAAATGTGTGCCTGTAAGTAATAGTTCTTCACGAAGAAAGTCAGCCAGGTGTGTGCGTGGTTCTGCATTGCCGCTAACCTCACGCCCATTAATACTCATTGTGATAGTAGTGCTGGCTGAATTCATAGTCTCAACCCTTCTTTGGCTTGTTCTAGCGCTCTCTCTAAAGCTGCGACATGCATGTCATAGGACGCAATTTTTCGAACGGAGAGGGCATCCTCCACTGCTTTTTTTGGGCCGAGATCCCCCTCAATAATATCGAGCGGTCGAGGTAGGACGAGAGGGGGACCTTCTAAAGCACCGAGCGCACAACGGTAAAAACCATTTTCTTGGTCAATCAAAACGGTCGCGCTGGCCTTTGCAAACTCACCGACTTGACGCATAAATTTCCAGTATCCCCAACATGCGGATGTTGGGCGTTTTGGAACCTCAACACTCGCGATAAATTCATTCTCTTTAAGCACTGTCGTGTAAGGACCCGTTATAAAATCCTCTATATTGACCTTGCGTTCGCCATCCGGTCCTATTAACGCTACCTTTGCATCAAGCCCTGTTAAGACAATTACCCAGTCTGCCGCGGGGTCTGCATGAGCTAAACTGCCGCCGATAGTTCCCCGGTTGCGGACAGCCCTATGAGCGATATTAGCTGCAGCTTTTTTCATCCAACCATTCGCTGGATCCGGTGTTTCGCCATCTTCAATTTCTGCGTGGGTCACCGCAGCGCCAAATTCAACGTGGTTAGAATGCTCATTCGCTTTGCGCAACGCGGGAAGCGTTGCTATGTCTACCAACCGATTCGCTCGGACCAACCGCAAATTCATCATAGGTCCCAGAGACTGGTTGCCGGCCACGAATTTTTCTCCCTCTTTAANGGTGGTTAACTCGTTGATGTCGCTAGCTCNACTGAAATCAAAAGCGGCCGCTTTCATGCCACCTGTTTCCTTTCACTCTGTTTAATGACCGAAAGCACACGTTCGGGCGTCATTGGTATTTCACTGACCTCGACGCCAAGTGGACTTAACGCATCGTTAACGGCATTCGCGATTGCAGCAGGAGGGCCAATAGCGCCACTCTCGCCAATACCCTTTTGTCCAAACCTGCTGAGGGGCGAGGGTGTCTCCATGTGTGTAATCCTTACGGGCGGAATATCGCCTGCGACAGGGAGGTGGTAATCGGCAAGAGTTGATGCGAGAGGTTGCCCCGAATAATCGAAGGGCATCTCCTCAAAAAGTGCAGTTCCAATTCCTTGAACGGTGCCGCCAACTACCTGCCCATCAACAATCATAGGATTAATCATTGTTCCTGCGTCCTCGACGATCACGTAGTCAAGTAATTCAATGTTTCCTGATTTTATATCAACCGCCACTTTGACCGCATGGCAAGCGTAAGAAAACGTCCCGGTATCTTGGACAGTTTTGTAGCCCTCGGTCACCTCTAAGCCTCGGGGGTCAACATCATCGGGCAGTTGTTGCGGTTTGAGATACCAAGTCTTTGCAACTTCTTCGATTGATACAGAGCTTTTTCCAGCATGCGCCATGCCGTCTTCTAAAGTTATATCTTCACGAGTACATTGGAGCAGATGAGCCGCGATATGTTTAATCCGGTCGCCGAGTGCCGCACTAGCCGCACCGACTGCTCCTCCCGCCATGACTATGCACCGAGAGCCCCAGGTTCCCGTCGAGTATGGCGTGTAGGCTGTATCGCCGTGAACAACCTTTACTTTCTTCGGATCGACGCCGATTTCGTCGTAGGCGATCTGGGCGAGCGTTGTCTCTAACCCCTGTCCATGGCTATGAACACCGACACGTAACTCAAGGCCGCCATCTGGTGTCAGCCGTGCACCCGCTTGCTCGAAGCCTGGAACCATTGGAATTCCCCAACCGTGATACACCGATGTCCCATGGGCTCCTTGTTCGCAAAATATCGACAATCCAACGCCAGTTAATTTGTCGCCGCTTTGGCTGGCTTTTTCTTTTCGGATGGAATTGATATCGATCGCCTCTAAAGCCTTGGACAACGCCTTAGGGTAGTCACCACTATCGAAATATTTGTTCGTTATATTGACAAATGGCATTGCTTCGGGTGTCACGAGGTTCTTTCGTCGTATTTCTTCAGGGGTAATGCCAAGGTCTCTCGCAAGGGCATCTAAAAGCAATTCTATGGCGAAACAGACGCCGGTTCTGGCGACCCCACGATATGGCAGAAGAGGGGGCTTATTCGTCGAAACCGACCATGTCTTACAACGATAACCCTTTAGGCGGTAAGGTCCGGGCAAGATACTAGCTATCTGCGCAGACTCGAGGCAGGCCGAGAAAGGGTATGTGGAATAGGCTCCAGCATCAACAATTGCTTCGCAGTCGACGGCCAACAGTTCCCCGTCTGTGCCGGCGTAACCCGTGATCTCGTAGTAGTGTTCTCTGCAATTTGCTGTACCACTGAGATGTTCTCTTCTGTCTTCTAACCAACGAATGGGTCTGTCCAAATGCATCGCAATCCAGGCTGCACAGACTTCTTCACTCAGCAATTGGCTTTTGAAGCCGAATCCGCCGCCTACGTCTGGCGCGATTATCCGCACTTGCCCGTGATCAAGTCCCAAACAACCGGCGAGACCGGTGCGGATAATGTGAGGTATTTGTGTTGCGGAGTGGATCGTGAGCATTTCTAAATGTCGATCCCATAAAGCTATTACTCCGCGGCCTTCTATGGGTGCCATGCATTGACGTGCTGTCCTAAAGGTTCGTTTTACAACACTTGCGGCGTCGGTTTTTGCCGCCTCAAAATCAGTTTCGACGCAACTTTCGAGAAAGACGTTCTCCTCCCATTGCTCGTGAACTAAAGGCGCCGCTTTATCGCGCGCTTTCCTCATATCTGATACGGCGGGCAGCTCATCAATCTCAACTGTAACCAATTCGCAAAGATCCTCTGCTCGAGCGCGGCTTTCTGCTAAACAAGCGACGATAGGTTCCCCTACGTGACGAACCTTTTCATCGGCTAAGATTGGCTGAAGAGAGCTTCGAAAACCGGGTAAGCCTGAGTCTGCTTTGATACTTTTCACATCACAGAGTGATTTAGCAGTAAAAACCCGGTCTTTGGGCGTTTCCGGTGCTGTGACACCTATTATATTTCCGTGCGCAATAGGGCTACGAACAAATGCAAGCTCGAGCATGCCCTGCATTTTTATGTCGCCAACAAATTTCCCGCGGCCATTTAGGTAACGGTCGTCCTCCTGACGGGATAATGAAGCGCCAATACCTTTTTTTGAGGCAGGTCCTTTAACTTTTGTGGTCATTTAAATTCCTCGTGAGCGAGAGGCCGGATATTTCGCCTAGTATTCCAAAATTTACTGGCGCCTCAAGAGACATCCAGAGTTTCCGTTGTAATAGCATTTATTTTCGTTCGTCTGTATTCACCAGCCACTACAGACGGATGGCGAGGTGGGTTTTCTGGAGAACAACATGTTGGCAGACACTTAATAATTGCGTCAGGGTTTGGGTAAGTAAAAAAAGCAATTGAAAGCCTCGACTTTGTACATTCATCTTCGATGGGATTTCTAACTCTATGCAAAGTTGAGGCCCAACGATCATTAGTCCACATTTTCATCATATCGCCGATGTTTATCACAAACGAGTTTGGAGGCGGCACAACATCAATCCAACTTTCAGTATTATCACAGACCTGCAATCCTGTCGGTGCATTGTCCGCTAGTAAGATTGTATGAATGCCAAAATCAGTGTGTGCACCACATCTTAATTGTCCATCCGCAGGTTTACTTGTTTGTGGCGGATAGTGGAGGAGTCTGACTGTGGAGGAGTGGCGATCAAACATTTGCTCAAAAAACGACGTTTCCAAGCCAAGTACATTCGCGAAAATCGACAAAAGTGTTTTGTTTAATTCAGCTAAATGCCGGTAATATTCCTCCATCACTGCCGCCATCTCGTTGAATTCGGTTGGCCAAATATTTGGTTCATAGGCGTACAAGGACATATTGCTTTCGGGGAGATCTTGAGGCCTGTCAAAAGGACCAAAAATAAACCCCTCCCTCATATCAGCAAAGCTGCCGCGACCAGATGAATTGGCGTTGCTCTCTCCAGCGTACGGGGTATAACCGCGATTTAGGCTCCCAGATGGATGACTGGAGAGCAACTTCTCGGCTAGCGGTTTGTTGAAAAAATCTAGCGCAGTGCGCCGTGTTTTTTCAATTAGGTC
>PBOR01000020.1 GCA_002724395.1 Rhodospirillaceae bacterium
ACGGAACAGCGGATCGCCGAACTGTACCCGACGGATTGCATCAAGAGCCCGATTCATTTGTCTATCGGTCAGGAAGCCGTGTCCGTGGGGGTATGCGATGTTCTTCGAAATGATGACTGGGTCTCAGGTACCTATCGTGGCCATGCACTTTATCTCTCTAAAGGTGGTGATCTCAAGGCCATGATGGCGGAACTGTTTGGTAAAATCGATGGATGCGCACGTGGAAAGGGCGGCTCTATGCATCTCATCGATATCGAAGCGAAGGTAATTGGAACTTCAGCGGTAGTCGCTAGCAACATTCCGGTCGCTCTCGGCTATGCGTTGACAGAAAAGCTGAGAGGTAGAGATAATATCATCGTATGTTTTATGGGTGATGGAGCCACAGAAGAGGGTGTGTTCTATGAGAGCCTGAATTTCTCCGCGCTCCACGATTTGCCAATATTGTTTGTTTGCGAAAACAATGGTGTTGCGATCCACAACCCGATAGATAAACGGTGGGCAAGCCGTGCCCTTGGCCAACGCGTTGAAGGATACGGGATCGGTTACCAGGAGACTGAGGACTCGGATATATTCGAAATCCGTGAGATTGCGGCAGCCTTTGCCGAGAAAATTCGGGATGGTGACGGCCCTAAGTTCATGCACTGTCACACCTACCGTTGGCATGAACACGTCGGTCCTTTGCAGGATACAGATGCTCCCTACCGATCCATAAAGACAGATACTATCTGGCGGGAGCGGGACGCCTTAAAGCACCTCGAAAGTAGGCTTTCTCGCGAGGATGTTGAAGATATCCAACGTACGGTTGAGCGTCAGATCGCAGATGCCGTCGCTTTTGCCGAGGCCAGTCCTTTCCCTCCTGAACAAGAACTCTTTGACCATGTCCTCGCCTGACATACGAAGAGAACTCGGGTATGGTGAGGCAATCCGTGAGGCCATCGGTCAGGAAATGGAACGTGATACGAATGTTATTCTATTCGGAATGGATGTGGACGATCACAAGGCCATTTTAGGGTCGACGGAAGGTTTGCGGGAGATTTACGGAAGCGAGCGCGTTTTTAGCACTCCTCTGTCTGAAGATGCCATGACCGGTGTTGCCATTGGTGCCGCTATGGCTGGCTTGCGCCCTATCCATGTCCATATTCGCATGGATTTCCTGACCCTTTGTGCTAATCAACTCATCAACATGGCGGCAAAGTCTCGCTATATGTTTGGTGGCGCGGTCAAGGTCCCGATGGTGGTCCGCTCAATTATCGGCAAGTCCTGGGGTCAAGGACCACAGCACTCGCAATCTCTTTATTCACTATTCGCGCACATACCAGGCCTGATTATCGTCGCTCCCTCCAATGCCCATGACGCTAAGGGGTGTATGATTTCGGCCATTCGCAACGATAATCCGGTTCTGTTTGTTGAACATCGCATGCTCTATTATACCAGGGCTTTCGTTCAGGAGGCGCCGTTTGAACAACCTCTAGGCAGGGCACGGGTTTGCGCTGTCGGCGACGACATTACGATTGTCGGCATTTCCAACATGGTGGTCGAATGCCTCCGTGTCAGAGAAATTTTAGCGCATGTAGGTATATCGTCGGAGGTTATTGATCCTATCTCGCTTGCGCCGCTCGATATAGAGACAATCCTGGAATCTGCGCGGCGTACGGGACGACTTCTGATTGTCGACAACGCCTGGACTTCATGCGGCATGAGTGCGGAAATTGCTGCACGCGTCGCAGAGTCACTTTATCCGAGCGAACAGATTTCTATTCAGAGAATGGGATTCGCTCCTGTGACGTGCCCTACGACATCATCGCTGGAGAAGGTTTTTTATCCAAACCCCACGACCATTTCGCAAAAGGCATATGCCATGGTGCGTCCCGAGAGTACAGGGTGGCAGCCCAAACCTGATCAGGCCGAACTAGCGTATCAGAGAGAGTTCAAGGGGCCATTTTAAGTGAGGATGCGACGGCTTTGACAACCATGATAGAACCACTGTTTTTTGATCTAGCTGCCAGTTCCTGGGATGATGCTGAAATTCACGCAATCGAAGAGGTTATCGCCTCGGATCGTTTCACAATGGGGACGTGTGTGGCCGAATTCGAGGAAGCCTTTGCCCGCTATTTTGGCAAACGTTTCGCTGTTATGGTCAATTCCGGCTCGTCGGCCAACTTGCTCTCTGTTGCCAGTCTTTTCTTCAGACAGGAAAAACCACTGCTTCGAGGAGACGAGGCAATTGTGCCGGCCATAGCATGGGCTACCACCTACCACCCATTGCAGCAATATGGCTTAAAAATGCGGATCGTCGATGTGGAACTCGAGACCCTTAATATTGATGTTTCTGAGCTTGAAAAAGCACTGACCCCAAGAACCCGTTTGCTTGTCGGCGTATCAATTCTTGGAAACCCTGCGGCCCTAGATTTGCTGCGTAATTTTGCCGATAGTCATGGCCTAATTTTCATGGAAGACAACTGCGAGTCGGCGGACGCAGAACTCGGTTCGCAAAAAACCGGCACATTCGGTGATGTCAGCACCTTTAGCTTCTTTTTCTCTCACCATATCGCCACCATGGAGGGCGGTATGGTACTTACAGATGACGAAGAGCTTTATCATTTGCTGCTGGCCATGCGTGCACATGGCTGGACCCGGGATATTCCCCGACCGTCCCGGCTGTTTAAACCCAAGAACGACGATTTCAACGAGTCTTATAGGTTTATTCTGCCCGGCTATAACGTGCGTCCCACTGAGTTCAGTGGGGCGATTGGTCTTCGGCAGTTGCAAAAATTACCAGGTATGACGATCGCTCGACGTAAGAATCTAGCTTTATTCAAAAAGCTCTTTTCAGGCGACGAACGCTTTATTATACCCCGTGAGAATGGAGTCAGCTCGTCTTTTTCATTTCCCGTTATACTGAATCCCGCATTTGGCTTTGATAGGAATAAGGTTTTCACCGCGCTAGGCGAAGCCTCCATTGGATTTCGGATGATCACTGGGGGAAATATCATGCGTCATGATGTCGTCAAATACTATGACATCGAGGCCGTGGGAGAGCTGACTAACGCCAATATTGCTCATGATCATGGTTTTTTTGTTGGCAATCACCCGCGAGACCTAGCGCCACAAATCAACCGTTTCCGGCAAGTTATGGATGAAACTTGCAGGTAATACCGTTTTGGTTTGATAAAGAAGGTAATGATGCAATGCACCCTGAAAACAGATCTGTGCTGATCACGGGCGGTGCTGGGTACCTCGGCTCAATTATGGTCGGAGAGTTCTTGGCACGTGGTTTTCGCGTCAGCGTCCTCGACAATTTTATGTTCAAGCAGAACTCCCTTGCACATTATTGCGCGCATCCTGCGTTTGACGTGATCAATGGTGATGCTCGTAATGAGAANTTGCTCAAGGACTTGGTGGTAAATAAGGATATCGTCATCCCATTGGCAGCACTTGTCGGTGCGCCCTTGTGTGAGAAGGATCCAGTTGGAGCCAACTCCATCAATCTTGATGCGCAGACAATGCTTCTTGATTTGTTATCACCTGGGCAATGGGTGTTGATGCCTATTACCAATAGTGGTTACGGGATCGGCGGGACGGATACTTTTTGCACNGAAGAATCTCCTCTTCGCCCGATCTCGATATATGGTCGCCAAAAGGTAATGATAGAAGAGCGGTTGTTGGNAAGAGATAACGCGATCAGCTTTCGCCTTGCCACGGTGTTCGGTATGGCGCCCCGCATGCGCATAGATTTGCTGGTTAACGATTTTGTCTACCGGGCGGTCTATGATCGCACTGTTGTCGTCTTCGAGGGGAATTTTCGGCGCAACTACATCCATGTGCGTGATGTCACCAGGGCTTTCCTTCACGGAATCGACAATTTTGACACGATGAAAGGCGAGGCCTACAATGTGGGTCTATCTGATGCTAATCTGACTAAACTTGAATTGTGCGAAAAGATTCATTCGCATTTTCCGGAGTTTGTCTATCTGGATGCTCCTATAGGTCAGGATCCGGATAAGCGCGATTACCTCGTTTCCAATGCTAAAATTGAGGCGACCGGGTTCAAGCCTGCATATTCTCTTGAAAACGGCATCAAAGAATTGAGGAAGGGGTATAGGATGATCCGCAATAGTATGTACGGTAACGTATAGACGACCGCATTTCGTCAGGTGCACGTGAGATGGTATCCAAACTTAAAACAGCTTTGATCACCGGTGTCGCAGGGTCTGGTGGTAGCTATCTGGCCGACTATCTAGTTGACAACCATCCAGAAATTGATGTGCATGGGATATCTCGGTGGCACAGCGCCACGACCCAGCGCAATATGGAATATTGCCATGAGCGCGTTAGGGTTCACGAATGTGACCTGACCGATTTTAGCTCGGTCCTCTCTACTTTGAAGATAGTCAAGCCAGATTTGATCTTTCATATTGCTTCGCACGCCAATGTTAGAGCTAGTTTCGATACGCCGCTCTCTGTCCTTAGTAACAACGTGATGGGCACAGCCAATCTTTTGGAGTCGGTGCGGAGCGCCGAACTCGATCCTACTCTGCAGCTTTGCTCTACCTCTGAAGTTTATGGACAAGTCGATTCGCAAAATGTACCCATTGATGAGACGTGCCTTATAAACCCCACCAGCCCTTATGCCGTGTCCAAAGTTACACAGGATTTTCTCGGGGCGACTTATTTCAGAAGTTACGGCATGAAGATCGTTCGCACGAGAATGTTCTCCTATATAAACCCAAGGCGAGCAGATTTATTCTCCACCGCGTTTGCGCTCCAGGTTGCGCGGATTGAGCATGGAAAGCAGACAGTCTTGCGACACGGGAACTTGGATTCGGTGCGCACGCTGATAGATGTCCGCGATGCCATGGAGGCCTATTGGGTCGCGATAGAGAGAGGCAAGCCGGGAGAGGTTTATAATATTGGCGGCACGACATCGATCACGGTTGGCGAGTTTCTGGAGACCTTGAGGGGTATGGCTAAATGTCCGATAGTGACAGAGCAGGATCCGATGCTACTGCGTCCCGCCGGTGTGACATTGCAAATTCCTGACACATCAAAATTTGATGAACAGACGGGTTGGCAGCCAAAGCACAGTTTTGAGGAATCAGTCGCCTTTTTGCTTGACCACTGCCGTTCAGTTGTGGCGCGAGAGTGCGATTGATGGCAAGAGACTGCATGTCGGACATAGACGTGGTGATCCTTGCTGGAGGGAGAGGAACGCGTATTCGAGGTGTTCTTGGCGATACACCAAAAATACTTGCTCCTGTTAATGGCACTGCGTTTCTCGATATACAATTAAGTAGGCTTCGACAATTCGGTGTTAAGAGATTCGTACTGTGCCTAGGGCATCTCGCCGACCGGGTGCGGAAGCACATCGGTAGTGAAATGGATGTGGAATTGATTATAGAGCCAGAACCCCTAGGGACAGGGGGAGCTCTGCGATTTGCCCGTCAGAAACTATGCAGCGATCCGGTATTGGTCATGAACGGCGACACCTGGCTGGCAGCTGACCTCTGTGGGTTTGTTGAACGACATCGGCAATCTTGCGCAAGCATTTCAATGCTCTGTGTGCCTGTTTTGGATAGTGCTCGTTTCGACGTGGTGGAGATTGATACGGACGGGGTTCTAACCTTTCCGTCGAGAGAGCAGGGTCGAGACGATATCGGCCCTAACCTGATTAGCGCTGGTAACTACCTTCTCTCAAGATCGGCGTTAGATGCTTTGGATGCTAACGCTGGTGAATCTCTAGAGCATGACCTACTGCGTCGCGGTGTTCTCGGTCCAATTCTTGGTTTTGTCCCTAAAGATACCTCGTTCATCGATATAGGCACCCCGGACAGTCTACGTGATGCCGGCCGACTGATTGGAGCGAGAGATCTGATATGATTGTCAGTCGCACCCCCTATCGCATCTCTCTATTCGGTGGCGGCTCCGATTATCCGGCCTGGTATCGGCGTTATGGCGGCAAGGGTTTTGGGTTCGCCATCAACAAGTACTGTTACATTTCGATACGCGAACTCCCGCCGTTCTTCGAGCATAAGCACCGGATCGTCTACAGTTCAATAGAACTCGTCAATGAGATGTCTGAGATTCAGCACCCCTCGGTTCGTGCTATTTTGCAGCAGGAGGAACCAAAGGTCGGACTAGAAA
>PBOR01000021.1 GCA_002724395.1 Rhodospirillaceae bacterium
GAGGGCAAGTAAATGACGAATGACAGTAAAAGTCGTGGAACTGGTGGCGGCAATTACCGCTGGGTCGGAAACGTCACTCGGCGCCCAGATGGGGTAGATAAAGTCACCGGTCGTGCTCGTTATGGCGACGATATGGTGTTGCCGGGAATGTTGTATATGAGGACCCTTCGAAGCCCGCATGCCCATGCAAAAATACTCTCTATAGACACTTCGGAAGCTGAGGCGATGAAAGGCGTTAAGGCGGTTGTTACCCACGAAGATGTTCCCGATCATCCGCTTTCAAAGCCCCCATATGGTCCCCAGATCAGCGATTTTCACGATATTTCACGCAATATAATGGCGAGAGAGAAGGTACTCTACGATGGTCACGCAGTCGCTGCGGTAGCGGCAACGAGCGAGCTTATTGCAAAGCAAGCCGTGCGCAAGATCAAGGTCGAATATGAAGTTCTCGAGCATGTGATGAATCCTTACGAGGCGGCCCAACCGGATGCGCCTGTACTTCATGAAAATCAGTTTACTCACGGGGTTGAGCCTGAGCCAAAGACTCCATCCAATCTTTTCCGCACGGTTGGTGGAGAGCGGGGTGATTTAGACAAAGGCTTTGCGAATTCGGATTTAGTTGTTGAAAGAGAATTTACCTCAGAGCCAGTTCATCAGGGCTATATAGAGCCTTTAGCTTGTATTGCTTCCACTTCCGAAGATGGGGCAATTGAACTATGGACTTCAACACAAGGGCATTTTGTGGCACGGGCCTTAATTTGTCGGTTGTTAAAGCTCGATATGAGTAAGCTTCGTGTTACCGCATCTGAAATTGGGGGCGGTTTTGGGGGTAAGACGACGATTTACCACGAGCCGGCAGCTATCCTGCTATCAATGAAGACCGGACGACCGGTACGAAGCGTTATGACGCGTAATGAAGTGATGCGCGCTACTGGTCCAACTGTTGGTTCTGTTTGCCATATCAAAATCGGTGCGATGAAAGACGGCACGTTAGTCGCGGGTGATGCAGAGATTTGGTACCAGGCCGGTGCCTTTAAGGGATCGCCGGTAGGCCGCGCGGCAGACACTTTCTTCTCACCTTATAACATTCCGAATTGCAAGACTGCTTGCAACGACGTTTGCGTGAATCGACCTAAGGCAGCGGCTTATCGTGCGCCTGGGGCACCATTGGCTACCTGGGCAGCCGAGGCTGTTATCAATGAAATTGCTGACAAGCTAAATATCGACCCAATCGATATTCGCCTGAAAAATGCGGTCAAAGAAGGTGATACCAGTTTGATGGGTACCACCCATGGTCGGATTGGCTGTGTCGAAGTGTTAGAAGCCGCCAAGAACCATCCACATTACAAAGCCGCATTAAGCGAAGGACAGGGACGAGGCGTCGCTATCGGATATTGGCTTCATGGCGGCGGTTTAAGTAGTGCATCAGCTAATCTACTTGATGACGGGACTTTGACGTTGGCGCTTGGTACGCCCGACATTGGCGGCTCGCGTTCCTCGATGCGCGCGATGGCAGCTGAAGAGCTTGGTATTGATGTTGAACTTGTGAAACCCGCCGTTGTTGATACCGGGGCACTGGGTTACAACCATCTCACTGCGGGTAGTCGCACCACTTATGCCACCGGAATGGCGGTGGTGAATGCAACGCGTGAAATCATTCAAAAGCTTTGTAGTCTTGCTGCAAAATTGTGGGACATCCCGGTCGATGAAGTGCGCTGGGACTCTGGCCAAGCGATCCCTGCTGATAAGCATTCCGATAAGATTGAGCCAATGACTCTGCAGGCATTGGCACGCAAGGCCCCCGGCACTGTTGGGCCCATTGCCGGACATTGCGAACTGAACGCTTCAGGTCCGGGCGCTACATTTTGTGCGCAAATAAGCGATGTGGAGATTGATCCAGAGACTGGTCGTACGATTCCAATCCGACACACAGTTATTTTAGATGCAGGTAGGGCAATTTCTCCGGATTACGTGGAAGGTCAAATGCAGGGTGGTGCCGTTCAAGGCATCGGCTGGGCACTAAACGAAGAATATATTTACAGCGATGAGGGCAAACTGCTCAATACGGGCTTCCTTGACTACCGCATGCCGGTAGCTTCCGACGTGCCTATGATCGACACCCTTATAGTGGAGGTGCCGAACCCTAATCATCCGTATGGCGTACGTGGAGTTGGCGAACCACCATTGGTTTCCGCTCCAGCGGCTGTCGCCAATGCGGTAGAGAATGCTCTCGGCTTTACCATGAACTCTCTACCCTTATCACCGCCCAAAGTACTCGAAGCCCTGGAAGCAACTGAGGCGCCTTTAGCGGCAGAATAGCAAGCCTTTGTTTGGGCCCACAATTGCAGCCCTTCTACCAAAAGCCATCTGGAGTGCACCGCTCTAAGATGAACAGACACGCTGGGTCAGTTGTTCTATCAAACTAGTTTTTTGATATTGTCCAACAAATCGTCTGGCACTAAGATACCGTTTTTCAGACGATCCTTCTTCGCGGCCCGTTCGAACTCACCCGGCATCAAAACTTCTTTCACACCCGGTGCCGGAGCGCTGTCATGGATTTCAGCCGCTAGTTCTGCCACACAACTTACATAGCGTTCCAATGAACCTACCGCTCCTGGATCAATCGCCAAGAACATATCGCCCTTAGTAACTTCCTGATCCGTATTCATCGTACCGCCCACACCACTACCAACAGACCCGCCGGAGAGAGCTCCGGTCAACAGATCGATCATGATAGCAAGCCCTGAGCCCTTTGGTCCTCCAGCCGGCAGGAGTGCACCTTCTAGCGCTGAAGCCGGATCTGTTGTTGGATTACCCGCTTTATCGACAGCCCATCCTATGGGGATCTCTTCGTTCCGTTCTAACGCGTTAACTATCTTACCCCGGGCAACCACACTGGTCGACATATCCAAAAGATACGGCTTACCTCCAGAGGGCACAGCAATGGTCAATGGATTAGTCCCAAGAATTGGCTGACGACTACCAAACGGAGCTACACCAGATTCCGTGTTAGTCATGACGATACCGATAACGCCCTTTTCTGCAAGCCACTGAGAGTAGTATTGTAAAATACCGATATGCGACGCTTTACGGACACTTACCATGCCAATTCCGTACTCTTTGGCTTTCTGCAATACCACAGAAGTCGCTTTCCGTGCCACCACGGGGCCAAGACCCATATCTCCGTGAATCATAGCAGTGGAGCCCTTTTCACGGATAATGATCGGTTTACACTGGGATTTCACCATACCGCTATCTAGCCCAACAACCCATTTCGGAATACGTATTACCCCATGGGAATCATGGCCTCGGAGATTTGCCTCAATCAAAATGTCAGCGACTACTTCCGCATCATCCTGCGGTACACCGCGCCCCAGAAATACTTGTTCCGCTAGCGCGCGGAGGACCTTGGCTTTCACTTTGGTCAATGGCTTAGTGTTGGACGCAGGCATGGGAGCCTCCCAAGTTGGCAAGTTAGTTGAAGAACAGTTTAGTGTTGGTCATACACCAAAAAATATCAACCAGTTAAGAGTGTGTTTGGCTACTCAAACGAATCTGCGACTGCCTCCGCCACATCTAATGCCCCTTCTTCCATGGGCACACGCAGTCCATCGTTAAAGCTATTGAAAAAGGCCATCGCGCCAGCAACGAGCGCAATCTCGACCCGCTGCTTCGGCGGAAAAATTGCTTTTAAATGCGCACAAATATCGTCGTCAATATTCGATGAATCCAACGTCAATGCGGAGGCAAAAGCCAATGCCACACGTTCTTCCTTGCTAAATGCCGGATGCGTTTCAAATGCATGAATGTTCTTAATTTTCTCTTCTGCTAAACCCATTTGTGCTAATGCATTCACCTGATGGGTAGTGCAGTAAACGCAGCTCTTTAGGTTGGAAACTATAAGGCGGATTAATAATGCCAACTCTTGTCCCAAAGAGCCCCCCGCGCCCACAACGCTAAAAAATTTACGCGCAGCGAGTGCTAGTTCCTCACCATGCGCCATTGCCTTAGCGCTATTTGCCAAGCGTCCTGTCCGCTTAATATTCTCTTTTGCTAGGGCCTTATAAGCCGGCGCAAAATCTTCTAACTCGATTAACGGTACCAAACAGTCCCGTGTCATGAAATTCTCGAATTTTGACATGTCAAATCCCCCTATTTTTAACAATAGATCTGCACCCGCAAAAATGATCAAGGGATTATCTCAGGATTGTAGAAAATTCGACTGCATGCACGCTTATCACCGTTAATCCACCCAACGGCACGGGGACTGCTCACCATAACTAGTTCTATGGAAGGTCCGAGAAAAGATACTTTTCTGAGGCATCTAGCGCTGCGTCAGCGCAGAAAATGGTGTCTAACATAAAGTTGGCATGCCAAGTACGGCTGGGGCAGCTTTAGGCGACAGTCAACGATCGGCGTACTAAAACGTTAATTACTAATAAATGGGTTTAATAGACGACCCATGGCACCCGTCAGTGCCACGGGTGCGTCTGCAACAACCAGACAGATACAATCAGCACCGGGACTAGCTACTGGTTTATGTATCTCCCCCTGCTGCCTTTCGGCGATATCGCCTCGGGCAAAATGACCGGTTTCGTCAGTAAAGCTACCGTCAAGCACAAGAGTCCACTCATTACCCACGTGATCATGTTTTGGTACCTCCTTGCCTCCGCGGATCATCAATAGGTAACAATCAAATACATCTTGCGTTTCTAACAGAGGGATTTTTTTGATACCAAAACCGGACCACTGCCATTGGTCGTTTTCTATCGCCTCTTCACAATAAGCACGCAGCGGCTGAGGAATTTTAGACGCCACTGAACTTTTACCTACACCCGCTTGTCGGACTTGCTTCGAGCCCATATCTAGCTCATCAAGAGAGGAAAGAACCCGATTCCTGAGCGCATCTGGAACAGCATCAGTCTCTTTCGCCTCCTCAATCAGCATGCCGCCGATCGCTTCATAAGCAGCAACCTTTTCACGGCTTTCGGGACACAACGTAAGATGTGTCGCTACCAATAAACTGACCGGTTCCGCGGCGGCACCGCTGGCATAGTCTAAAAGCAATGCGTCACTTGGTTGGTGAGGAATCATAGCTCTAGCTCCGTCAATGAATTTCTTAGGCGATCAAATGCCAGTCTGATACGAGACTTCACGGTCCCAAGCGGCAAGCCGATATGCTCGGCGATCTCACCGTGCGATTTCCCTTCAAAAAATGACAGACGAAGAATGTCGGCTTGTTCTTTAGGCAAATCATCAAGGGCGTCAGCTACACGCATAGCAGCTTGGTTTGCATACACAGCGTCGTCCGATTTCACTGGCGGCGTTGGCACTAACATTGGGTCATTCGCGTCTGGCTCTGGGCGATTTTCTTTCCGCAAGAGGTCAATGCGAACGTTACGGGTAATGGTGAAGATCCACGTCGTCAATTTTCCTTTTTTCGGATCAAAACGTTCTGCGTAACGCCATACCTTAATCATTACTTCCTGAACTACATCATCTAGCTGAGCCTCAGCGGTACCATTCCGCCTTAAAAAACCTTTAACTCGAGGTGCAAAGTGATCAAACAACCTCGCAAATGCACATTTATCCCGGTTTTCGGCAACGAGCTGCAGCAAATCAGCAAGGTCCGCTTCTTCGTATGAAATCTTATCAAAGGCGCTATTGTGAGGATACATAGCCCCTTCATAACTCTTCACGGGCCAAGTTCCTACTATTGACGATCCAATTAATTGAGATTCTTGCAACATAACGATATATACGGCTCTGATTGAAACTTGGATCATCATTTTTTTATTTTTTTGATCCAATAGGAAACAAAAACCGTAGTCGCTGATATGAGTTCTTTATTAGATCATTTTTCCCACAATCTTTTGAGTAGCCAATGAAAATCGCCGTTATTGGCGGCGGCATTAGTGGTTTGGGCGCAGCCTGGTCTCTTGCGTTCCGTCACGATGTGACGCTTTTCGAGTCCAATGAACGTTTCGGCGGACACGCCCACACAGTGACGATTCCGAATAGATCAATGAATGTTTCCGTCGATGTCGGCTTTATTGTTTATAACGATCGAAATTATCCCAACCTCGTTGCTCTCTTCGATAAATTGGGTGTAGCGACCAAACCAAGCAACATGTCTTTCGGTGTCTCAATTGACCAGGGAAAACTAGAATATGAAGGCAGCTTCTCGGGTTTGCTTGCCCAACCTAGAAACATTGTAAAAAGAAGTTACTGGCGTATGTTACGTGATATTTTCCGGTTTTTTTCCGAGGCAGAAAACCTGCTTGCTGAAACTTCGGACAATGACATTAGCCTTGGTGACTATCTCGATCGCGAGGACTATTCAGAGAGTTTCGTAAATAATCATTTATTGCCAATGGGTGCAGCGATTTGGTCGTCTAGCTGCGACGATATGCTAAAATTTCCCGCGGCGTCTTTCGTCCGATTTTTTAAAAACCACGCACTACTCGAACCTGGTTCTCGGCCAGCGTGGCGCACAGTCTCTGGAGGCAGTCGTAAATATGTAGAGCGGCTTCTCGACGATTTCCGAGGATCAACGCGGCCCGGTGCGCACGTTGATCGGATTGTACGCGAAAGCAAAAATATAGTTGTAGAGTCCAACGGTAACCAAGATAAATTTGATGCTGTAGTTTTAGCATGTCATGCGGATCATTCGCTCTCGATTTTGGGAGATGAAGCTTCCATCGCAGAGCGACAGGTTCTCTCTCAATTTACCTATAAAACGAATAAAGGCGTATTGCATCGCGACTCATCCTTGATGCCGTGTCGGCGCAGCGCTTGGGCGAGTTGGAACTTCATCTCAGACGGACCCGTAGCTTTCGATAGCCCCGTATTTGTAACCTATTGGATGAACCGGTTACAAAGCTTAGAATCGCCTGAAGACATTTTCGTATCATTGAATCCGACCCGCGAAATAGACAAAATGTCTATTCTTGGTAAATTCGAATATGCTCATCCCCAATTCGACCGTACAAGCCTAGCCGCTCAAGAAGTATTGCACACGATCCAAGGCCAAAATAGGGTCTGGTTTTGCGGCAGCTACTGCGGCAATGGGTTCCATGAAGATGGTCTTCAAGCGGGTCTTGAAGTTGCTGCAGCGCTTGGCTCACCAGCCCCATGGCGTGATGACATAATTCCCATTAGCCCTGCTAGCATGGCAGTCCGCACGTTGCCATTTAAGGCTGTAGCATGAATACTTCCAGCGCAAAAAATATGGGATCGTGTCTTTACTGGGGCAAGATCATGCATCAACGGATGCGGCCTACTCATCACCGCTTTAAGTATAGGGTTTTCTGGGGTCTTTTTGATCTCGACGAATTAGCTGATCTTGATCGAGAAGTGAAAGGCTTTGCGTATAATCGATGGGGGTTATTTTCTTTTCAAGACCGCGATCACGGACCTCGCGATGGCTCTAAATTGAGGCCATGGATAGACCAGCAATTGCTGGCGGCAAATATTGATTGTAGCGGCGGTGCAGTGAGGCTCCTATGTTTTCCTCGGCTTTTTGGGTTTGTCTTCAATCCTCTATCAGTCTGGTTTTGTTATGGATCTGATGAGGTTCTCCGCGCAGTACTTTACGAAGTGCGTAATACGTTCGGCGAGAGCCATAGCTATCTTATTAAAGTTTCGCCGAATGACACAACTGCCATCTCATCCCACAGTATTAAGAAATGCTTTCATGTATCGCCTTTTTTGGACATGGCATGTACTTACACATTCCGTTTGAGCTCCCCAGGGAAGTCAGCAGGGCTGCATATTTGTCAGAGTGATGGAGATGGCAAAATCCTATTAGCTACAATGGCCGGTGCGTACCGGCCGTTCAATGCGAAAACACTTTTACTTTCGCTAAGCACCTATCCTTTTATGACATTCAAAGTGATCGCTGCCATTCACTGGGAAGCCCTTAGGCTTTGGCTGAAGCGCGTGCCATATTTCCCCAAGCCGCTCCCGCCTAAACAAGCTGTCACAACCTCCCAAAACAATTCAGATGGCACACCACTCTCCGCTTAACAGGACACGTAAATGACTGATACCGCTAGCGAAAAACTTTCATCCAATACGATGCCAGGGAGTGCTAATTTTATCGAACGCCTCGGCGGTGCCCTAACTGCTGGGCAGCTGACTGTAACTACGCCCAATAAAAAAGTTTATCGGTTTTCAGGCCCGGAGGATGGACCTCACGCCGAACTCAAACTGCGGAAAACCGGCCTGGCGCATAGAATACTATCCGGAGGTGATGTAGGTTTCGCGGAAGCCTACATTGACGGTATTTTTGACTCGCCGGATTTAACTGCTTTAATTGAGCTGGGCGCTATTAACGAATACGCTTCTTGGACCAGTTTTTTAAAGGGCCGCTACCTTTACAGATGGTTTGCGCGAATTGGGCATGCCTTAAGGTCAAACAGCAAGCGCGGAGCGAAGCGCAATATCAAAAGCCATTATGATCTCGGCAACGAATTTTATGGCTTATGGCTAGATCCAACCATGACCTACTCTTCAGCTGTCTATCCGGATAGCAGCTCATCGCTAGATCAAGCACAGCAGCACAAATATCAACTTCTGATCGATCAACTGAAGTTGGAGCCATCTCATCATCTGCTAGAAATAGGTTGTGGATGGGGCGGCTTTGCTATCTACGCCGCTGAAATCATCGGCTGCCAAATTACTGCGGTAACAATTTCTCAGGCGCAGTACGAATTTGCACGCAGCCGTATTGAAAAGGCTGGGCTCCAAGATAAGATCACTCTATTGCTGCGCGACTACCGTGATCTTCAGGGCAGCTATGACTGCATCGCATCGATCGAAATGCTTGAAGCTGTCGGTGAATCTTACTGGACAAGCTATTTTAGTAAGTTAAGTGCTTTACTCAAAGATGGTGGCCGCGCCGCGCTACAGGTAATTACCATCGAAAAAAGCTATTGGGAAAGTTATCGGAGTAATCCTGACTTTATTCAACAATACATTTTCCCAGGTGGGATGCTGCCCACTATTGAAAGGTTGCAAGCAGAGGCAGGTGACGCAAACTTGGTATGGGAAAGGTGCCAGGGATATGCCACTGATTACTCTAAAACGCTGACCTCTTGGAGGGAGGCTTTCCTGGAGGCTTGGCCAAAACTCCAGAAATTAGGTTTCGATGAACGCTTTCGCCGCATGTGGCATTATTATCTTTGTTACTGCGAAGCGGGCTTCAACGTTGGACGTATCGATGTCGATCACATTACTCTGCGTCGTGCAATCCGATGACCCGACTGACTCGGCATAGTAGGGACGAGATTTCTCTTTGGCACCTGCTAGCCTATGGCCAANTGGGAGCACCATTGGCTGCCTTAAGTCTACCATTATATGTTTACCTGCCATCCTTTTACGCAAACACCTTAGGCCTTGGGTTGGCGAGCGTTGGCGGTGTTCTGCTAGTTGCACGGATTTGGGATCTGTTCACCGATCCCCTGGTCGGGATATGTTCGGATAGAATCGGCTGGAGACGAAACCGCCGTAAGAAATGGATTGCAGCAGGCAGTCCGATTCTCTTAGTAGGCCTCTTATTTCTTTTTCTGCCCGTTGAAGGCGCGGGAACCATCTATTTATTGCTCTCCAGCTGTATTTTTTATCTTGGCGCAACTGTGGTGATGCTGCCGTACCTCGCCTGGGGAGCAGAGCTTGCAAGCGGATACCACGATCGAAGCCGAGTCACTGGTGCACGCGAAGGATTCGTAATCAGTGGTACACTTCTAGCAGCGGCAGTGCCTGCTTTTTTTGCAAACGACATGCGGACGGCAATGCTCGTACTCGGCTTGGCCATTGCAATACTAATGGTTCCTAGCATTATTATTCTGCTTAGTAATGTGCCCGACCGACAAATTGCTCGCATTCCAAAATGGCGTTGGCAAGATGCGGCTAGGATAATTTCTAAAAACCACGCCTTTCGCAGACTGCTGAGCGCTTATTTTCTTAATGGCCTAGCAAACGGTTTACCAGCAACATTATTCATTCTCTTTGTCAGTTACAGAATTGATGTACCCGACGCTGCCGGGCAATTACTAATGCTTTATTTTGTATCGGGGATCCTTGGCATCCCGGCTTGGCTTGCTCTCAGCAAACGTTTGGATAAGCATCGAGCTTGGTCAGTCGCTATGATAGCCGCCTGCGTTAGTTTCCTTGTCGTACCCTTTTTAAATGCCGGCGATATTGCGATTTTCGGTTTTATTTGCGCGGTATCGGGTCTCTGCCTGGGAGCCGATCTCGCCCTGCCACCCTCGATGCAGGCGGATGTCATCGCCAAGGATAGCTTCGATACCGGCATCGAGCGAGCTGGTCTCTATTTTGGCTTATGGAACCTTGCGACAAAACTTGCTTTGGCACTAGCGGTAGGTATCGCCTTCCCATTGCTTGAATGGTCGGGTTTCACGGTTGGCGCTGCCAAGCAACCAAACTTTGGGCTTGATATGTTGGCGATTCTCTATGGCGGCCTGCCTGTGGTTCTCAAATTAACTTCAATTTTACTGATCTGGCATCATCGGCTGGACCAGACAGATAGTAAAAGTAAGGAATCAAATGAAAAAAAATCTCTTAATCGTTCTCGCCCTATTGGGACTGTTAACGGCAGGATGTAACACAATGAAAATCGAAGATTACGAAGGCAAGTCCCCCAAATTAGTGCTCGAAGACTATTTTGATGGGGAAACCCGTGCATGGGGTATAGTCCGGGATCGATTCGGCAATATTAGACGGCAATTTACCGTGGATATGGTCGGTCATTGGGATGGCCAACTTCTCGTCCTTGATGAGACTTTCAGCTATGACGATGGCGAAACCGACAAGCGGGTATGGAAAATTCGAAAAATTGATGCCCACACTTATGAAGGTAAGGCAACGGATGTAATAGGATCGGCAGTCGGGAAAGCTTATGGTAGCGCGCTAAATTGGCGCTACACGCTCGCGCTTAAGATCGGAGAGCGGACCTGGAACGTGGCATTCGACGACTGGATGTTTCTGCAGTCAGATGGAGTACTTTTTAATCGCGCCGAGATGAGCAAGTTCGGTTTTACACTCGGAGAAATTAGCCTTTTCTTCAAAAAGCCCGAACCCGGAAAAAACTCCAAGCTTGGTACTGTAATCGGTACTGCTGCAGAATAAGCGCTGGGCCTCAAATTAATTGCCCAGTAGCCCCCGTGTAATGCGGAAATACAGACTGTATGGCATGAGCTGAAGTAATTTCATTAATAAGGCAAAGCGACGTGGAAAAGTTATCTCAAACCGGTTGCCCAACAGCCCATTATAAAGTGCATTTACAGCCCTATCCACTTCCATCAAAAAAGGCATCTCAAAGTCGTTTTTGTCTGTAAGCGGCGTCCGGACAAAACCAGGATTGATCAGTTGAAGTTTAATACCCGCCTCAGCGAGTTCCGGGCGCAGAGATTCGGTGAGGTTAATCAAGGCGGCTTTTGAGGCCCCATAGGCGGAAGCGCCAGGCAANCCNCCATAACCAGCTAATGAAGAAACGATAGCGACATGCCCAACGCCACGTCCACGCATTTTATCCAACACAGAATGTAGGCATTCTACTGTGCCAACCACATTTAACTGCAATAATGCGGAAATGTGTTCACCAGTAAGCGTTGTGGCGTCATCGGCAACATGAGTACCAGCGTTGAGAACGGCAAGGTCTATCATGCCAAAATCGCGCTCAATCCGGTCTAGTACTATCCTGATATTTGAGGTGTCTGTAATATCNAAATCAAACGGATAAATATTGCCAGGCAAGTCAATCGATTCACTGGCAAGTGTTTCAAGTTTTTCCAAAGAACGAGCCGAGGCAGCCACCTGCCAGTTTTCGGATGCCATTTTGATCGCTAACGCTCTGCCGATGCCCGAACTGGCACCAGTGATCCATACAGATTTTAGTCGTTTTTCTCTTAGCATTACGGTTTTGTCGTACTTCCTCGGATTTGCAGCACTAAATCAATTTATTTTTCGGTTTTCGATCTGCAAGAGCTTCGGATCGAAAAAATATTCCACATCAACGCCATACACCTGAAAGGCGGTTTTGACCCATCCCCCTGCTTTCGAATACCAGAGTGACAGCCTCAGGTCACCCGCGACATCGTAACGTTTAGTGCTTATTTTACCCAGCGGGGTAACGAGAAAATCGTCTTCGGCCGGACTAACCGACACATTTAGCAGTTTTCCGTGTTGGGTATCCAATAATATGGATTTACTTATAGTCTGTGGTGACCAGTAGCTAGTAGGAAACGTGCCCAACGGGGCTTCGAAACTACCGCTAGAGCTGTCAACCTCGAGTGCTCGCTCAGTTGCCTTCGCTTTTACCCACTGTTTTTCGCCATTATCGTCTGTTTCACTTTTCAATGAAATCAGTCGCCCGCCTTGCCAAACCTCATGATTTCGATGACTGTAGGAAAATACCGGGATAAATAATATTCGCACCTCGATATCAATTGCGATATCCACATGCAAATCATCCTTTATTCTCGTAAACTTAACAGTATGCCGGCCAATATTGTCACCGTTTTGCATAATTCGAAAAGCAATCGCCTCAGGAATATTTACTGAGGCCGCACTACTAAAGACGAACATGCCGAGCGTGGCGCAGACTAATACAACCACACTAAACCTATGGCAAAACCCCGAACAAAAGTGATTTTTCATGATATTACCTGAAGATGACTACTCAACTTGAATTACTTAATAGGCGGATCTACGTAAATTTTCTACTACAGTGATTGATCCGAGCGTACGGATTGTACGTAATTTATGGGAAAGGAGTTGATTATGAAGGTTAACGGACCAATGCCGTTAGCGGAAGTGGAACGCTATCTCAAAAAAACCGTCCTGCCTGTGCGGCTCGCTGCAGCATCTCCGACGGGCTGGCCCTTGGTCGTGTCGCTCTGGTATCTTTATGAAAATCAATCCCTTATTTGCGCTACGAAACGATCGTCGCGTATTGCCGAAAGCTTGATCAAATCAGAGCGTTGCGGGTTCGAAATAGCCCGCGAAACAGCACCATATTTTGGTATACGAGGCCAAGGAGTCGCAACAGTTAAGCAAGATAATGCGATTCCAACACTTGAGCGCCTAGCGGAACGTTATCTTAGTCACGATAGAGAGCAGTTCCAACGGTGGCTGCTCAAAAGCTCAAAGGATGAGATTGTTATTCATATCCGGCCTATAGCCTTCCATAGCTGGGATTACCGCAAGCGAATGGCGGCATAGATCAAGAAGCTGATAGGAGGTTTTAACTACTTCCGGGTCATGCAGTTCCTAAAAATTGTTATGTCTGTTGCAAAGTGATTAGAAGATAGCTCATTTACACCAGTCGCGGGTTATATCGGCCAGTCTAGGAAAATCATTATTATCTCTCTGGGTCGTTTCCGCTAACTGGATCGAGAATTGACAGCAGCGTGAAGTTCGACCAGCATCGACTTTGTCAAATTAGCTCTCCCCAAAATGGCTCGTTAGTATTTTATTTGACCAAAGCAAGAGGACTGTAGTCGGATAACGNGAAAGGCTGCCCGTGACACCCTTTGAAATGCTCGAAACCGCAAAAGAATTTTTGCGCGCTAAACAGCTACCCGCCGCATTCAAAACGGTTACTGCTCTATTAAAACTTGAGCCTGATAATCGTGATGCAATGCTACTTTGCGCCCGAATTATGCGACACGGCGGGAAGCTGAAAGAGGCTATAGCGCTATACAATACGTTCCTTGCCCATGTTCCAAATAGTGCCGAAGCTTTTTGCGGCCTTGGCGCGGCTTACGGCAACTTAAAACGGTATGGCGATGCCGAGCAGGCACTTCGCCAAGCAGTGGCTCTAGACTCCCAATACCATGAAGCCTGGACATTCCTTGCGGAAGCCTTGGTAGAACAAGGAAAAACTTCAGAAGCTATAGATTCTTTAGATAAAGCGATCGCTCTGGATCCCAACTATGCACCTGCAATTGAACGTCGCCTATTCTATGCCACGTTTGATCCACGCTATGATTCCGCTACCGCTTTCGAAATGAACCGAGCCTGGGGAATAAGGCTAGAGCAATCAGTTACGCCTATCATAACCACACGGTCAGAAGACGATCAGCGCATACGTGTGGGCTACCTCTCTGATGAATTCTATGAATGCGTCACCGGGCGTTTTCTTGAACCAGTTCTAGAAGCCCATGACCGAACGCGTTTTTTTGTCGCTGGTTATAGCCAAGCCGGCATTAAAGATGCCACGGCTACACGCCTGAAATCAGCAGTTGATTCTTGGTCTGACCTTTCGAACCTAGATGCCGCGGGCGTTGCGGGTCATATTGCTAAAGACGGGCTGGATATTCTCATACTATGCACTTCGTACTCCCCTAGCTCGCGTGTCCCGCTTGCTTATAAGCCTGCACCCATTCAGGTCTGCTATTCCAACCTAGTATCGACGACTGGCTTAGCTGCCGTAGATTATATGATCACTGAAGCGGCCACCGACCCAGACGGAAGTGACGTATTTTACGTTGAACAATTAGTAAGATTAACAAATCGAAATATTTACGGCCCTCCTAAAGACGGTAATGTACCGCTCGCTGATAGTCCATGCTTGAAAAATGGTTTTATTACCTTTGGCACCTTTAACCATATAGGAAAGATCAGCCGAGAGATGGTGGCGCTATGGGCAAAGATTCTATCCCATATGCCCGATGCACGGTTTGTTTTGAAGAGCACCGATCGGTTGGAACAGCCAAACGCAGTATCCTACTTCGCCGATTTATTCGCAGAACACGGTGTCACTTCTGATCGGTTAGATTTTCTCGGTAACGACGATAATTTGGATCAACACCTCCAGCGTTATGGCAATATTGATATCGCGCTCGACACCTATCCATGCAACGGTGGCACAACGAGCTGCGAAGCACTCTGGATGGGGGTTCCATTAGTGAGCATGACTGGTAATTTTTTTATGTCCCGACAGGGGGCAAACTATTTAAGTAAACTTGGTCTCAATGATTTAATCGCGACAACTCCGGATGCTTACGTTAGGGTCGCACTTAGTTTCGCCAAAGACCGTAAGCGCATAACGATGTTGCGCAAATCCTTGCGCCAAAAAGTCGAAGAAATACTATTTGATCCGGCATCACATGTAGCGGAACTTGAGACTGCCTATGAGGAAATGATTCGTCGCCTAAATTGCCAAGAACCAACCACGCCCTTTTCGGTTTCCAAGTCGAAAGTTGTATCGAGCACTCTCTCAAAAAACTTAACGCTTCAGTAAAATTTGCCGAAAAAAGACATTCGTCATAAATAGAATTAAGCGGATATACCGTTAAGAGTATTCAATCGTTGCTACGAATCGAATTTCCGCTGGGCAGTACTGACGGTTTACAAGACCAATCACCCTGTGGAAGATCATATTAGCCCGAGTAATATTCCTCTTTCTTATGCAATACCATCCTCTCTTACCGCAGGCGGCAACAATGAGGTAGCGAACTGCCTTCGCCAAACGAAAAAAACACACGCAAGGAATGCCACAAGCAGCTCGTCACAACCATTGCTAAGAGTAGTAAACACCTGAAATCAAAAAAATAATGATTACGTACTAACTCTAGAGTAATGGGAGGAAATATCGGCACCTAAAAATTAAATTAAGACCGCGCCGTCAGTTTCCTTCCCTTATTCAATCCATTATAGGAACGTTCTGGGCTAGCCATTAAAAAGCGGTAACCCTGTTCAATCACCCACCTAACATTCGCCGTACTTACATGGGGGTGCCCAACTGCAACGTTGTTCTCCTTACAAGTTGCAACGACTTGCGCCATTGCTTCAACCACAACAGGATGATCATATTGTCGAGGATAACCGAGCTCTTGGCTGAAGTCCCCTTCGCCAATCAGAATTGTGCCGATGCCAGGTACGTTCTTTAACATTTCATCAAGGCAATTCATGCCAGCCGTATCTTCAATCATGAGGACAGCCAACAACTCGCCCTTCGGGTTGAGCGGCCAGACATCAGCGCGCTCATAATATTCTTGTTGGCTTAGCCCCCAATATCGGACCGCCTGCGTCGGCCCATCTCCGCGAATACCCACAGGCTCATAGAGCGGCTTATTTTTCGGGCTAGCATAGCGACAAGCGGCGACAGCGTTATAGGCTTCTTGTACCGAGGAGATATGCGGAAAGACAATCCCATAACAACCCAGATCGAGCGCTTGCTTGGCCTGCCACTGGGCCATCTCATTGCCGTTCGAAGGCACCCGAACCATTGGGTTCACACAAGGTGTAAGGGACCCTGATTCTACGATCTGACCGCGATTCAGCATATATTGAAGTAAATCTCTTAGGACCAGAGGATCCCAAGGATTGTGCTCCATCTCAAATACAATTCCATCGTAGGGCGCCGTTGCAAAAGCTACAGCATTACTTATATCTGGTGGCGAAAAAGAAGTGAAACAATGCTGCCCTTTCTCAAGTGCCGAAATCATATTGTTCAACCGATGACCATCCACCATGAAAACCTCCTCTAACCTCTGTTTATTATGAACTATTGTGGCTTGAATTTCGAGCGGGTCAACGGACGGGACGAGAGCGGAACTCAAACTTGCTCTGATACCAAAAATAGTAAGATGCTCGTAAATCAAAATTATATGTTAGGTCGAAGCGAATTCCTGTGATTGCGCAGACAATATGCCTAAAGTGATCTATCCAAAGATAGGCTTTGCCAAAATATTAAAGTATTCTGAAAGATTCTCAGGTTCTTTTCGGTTAGAAACCCAAGCGGTATGAGCCACATTAATGTTTTCGCAAGTTTCCCGAGACGTAGCTATCCGTGCTTTCATCTCAACTCAAAATTAAAAGGAGTTTTTCATGATATATGTGCGCAGTGGTACTGAAGCTCTGGCCGAACGGCAAATCGTTATTTCGCCGGGCACCGGCATACAGCATTGGGGAACAACTTTTTTCGGACCACGCACCTCAACTACCCTCGCGCCGGGACCACAAGCAACAATGTCGGAGATGCGGGCACATGAAACGCTAAAAACCCATTTCCATGGGGTCTCTATGTTTCAGCTTTTCATTGCAGGCTTCGGAACAATGGGTAATAGGGACCAGGAACTGAAACCCCTTTCGATACAATTCAAAGACCGCCATACAACTTATGGTCCTGTCACGGCGGGACCGCAGGGTCTCTCGTTCGTAGCACTACGTATGTATACCGGTGATTCTAAGCCGGTCTTTATTCACAACAAAGAAGAGGCGAAAAAGAAAATACGCCCTAGTAAGCGCCGCAATCTTATTTCTGAACCAGTTCATTTCTCGATTGAGCCAGTATTGCGCGCACGGACGGAAGTAACATGGGAAACTATGCTGAAAGAGAATGACGGCGTCCACGCACAAGTCGTTCGGCTTGGTGCCGACATGTCAACCATGGCTCCGAACCCAAAAATTGCTGGAGGCTATTATATTTTTGTCGGCAATGGCAATATGATTCGGGATGGTGAGGATCTGCCGCTCTGGTCTATGGCAGTAGTCGAAAACACTGAAGAAGCCTATAAAATCCAGGCCGGTAAGAACGGGCTGGAGGCACTGGTTCTTCAGTATCCTATTGAAGACATCTAAACCAATAGTTCTCACTCCCACTCCTCACCAAAATCAAAGCTTCAAAAGGACGATAGATGCCAGAAAAAATTAGACTGGGTTTGATTGGCGCCAGTGTAAAGGGAACGTGGTCTGCGCGCTCCCATTTACCAGCTCTGAAAGCTTGCAGTGACATTGAATTAACCGCAGTCTGTACGACAAAACCCGATAGCGCAGAGGCCGCACGACAGGCGCACGGCGCGCGTCTAGCATTTCACGACTATCACGAATTGGCAGCCTCAAGCGAAATAGACGCAGTTGCCGTAGTTGTTCGCGTACCATCTCATTATGCACCAACTAAAGCCGCCCTCCAGGCAGGCAAGCATGTCTACTGTGAATGGCCTTTAGGTCGAACGACTGAGGAAGCAATTGAGTTAACCGCATTGGGCAAAAAGAATGGTCTGACTACTGCAATCGGTCTGCAGGCTCGTGTCAATCCGCCTCTCATGTACTTGAAGGACTTACTGACGAACGGTTATGTGGGAGAAATGAAAAGCGTACATATTTCACTTGCTCGCGATGGCGTCTTATCACGGCCGCCCCATCGCACCTGGCAGCGCGATGGAGACCTTGGCGCCAATACACTGACTATTGCAAACGGCCATACAATCGATGCGTTACGCTTTGCCACATGCGACTTTGATCACCTGTCTGCCACCATCACTACCCAGGTACCCCAATGGCTTGACACGGGCACCAACGAACTGCTGGACGTCACCTCGCCCGACAACATTCTAATTAATGGTAAACTCGCTAATGGTGCAGTTGTATCCAGCCATGTCTCCGCCATACCGTACGCGGGTAGCGGCTACCGAATGGAAATCTATGGCACCGAGGGAACTCTCGTGGCAAGCGGTGAAGATTCTCCACAACTGAGCGATATCACCCTCGAGGGTGCGCAAGGGAGCAACTTGTTAGCGCCTATTTCGGTACCGGAACACTTTAACATCGCCGCCAACGGCACCCCTCACGGGGAGCCTTATAATGTTGGGCAAATCTATGCACTCTTTGCAACCGCCATAAATGGAGGTAGCAATTTACAACCGGATTTTGAAACTGCTGTTGAATTACACCATCTAATCGATGCAATTAAGTGCTCTTCTAAAAAGAGGCAAGAAGTTTCCCTCATTAATCGTGACGCCTAGGTGGGAACAATGGTTAAAAGAATTCTCATAACCGCCGACAGGATAGGAGATATCGGAATGGAAATACTCGATAACGAACGTCCTGATACAGCGTACCTGGTCAATCATAAAATTTTCAAATGAGATAATTTTTACTGATAGAACAGTATCGATTTTCCGAAAAGGTGATGCAGCGAACATTGAAATAATGCCGACTGCGAGCCATATACAGGGAGACGTCTAACAAAAAAATTGGATAGGCAGTATGATTAAAAAAATTATCAACGTTACTTTTAGTCGGGACTTTTGGTCAAATTAGTAGCCTTAGCGTAAATGCATAGACCCAGGTTGGAAATTTTTCCGAGAACCGGGCTTTATTATCGTCACATAACAACCACATCAGACAAACCCTGGGAACCGATATCGGCAATACATATTTCTACCATTCACAAGAAGGGTTTAGTTGCCTTGTCGGGTGCCCCAATTTATACCACATAGGGCTGCTTTTTTAGATGACGTCTTTAGGTACCAAGGTTGGAATAAAATATGGCAAACAGGGAAGTCGTAATAAAAACAGCAAAATTCGGTATTGGGCAAATCGTCCAGCATAGGAAACATCCTTTTCGTGGCGTCATATTCGACGTAGATCCCATTTTCTCCAATTCGGATGAATGGATGAACGCGATCCCCGAAAAGAATCGGCCGTCAAGAGATCAGCCCTTTTATCACCTCTTCGCTGAAAATGCTGAAACCACGTATATTGCTTACGTCTCGGAGCAAAACCTATTGATCGATGAGACCGGCGAACCTGTATCACACCCTCAAGTGGGGCATTTCTTTCACAACAAAATCGAAAACGGTCAGTATATCGTGCGCCGCTCTCACGCGAACTAATTCGGGAGACAAGGTTGACCAATCGCAAACCTCAAACAACCAGCCTTCTCAATATTCGTGAACCCGATGACTGGCATCTCCATCTGCGCGACGAGGTAATGCTATCCTTCGCATTGGATTTTACTGCACGCCAGTTTGCCCGGGCAATTGTGATGCCAAACCTCGTCCCTCCAGTGACAACTGTATCTGTGGCGGAAGCCTATCGTAAACGGATTCTTGCAGCCTTACCGGAAGGCCGTAACTTTAAACCTTTAATGACTGCATACTTAACCGACGAAATAAGTCCGGATGAAATCGCTTTAGGATTCGAAAATAAAGTTTTCACTGCATGTAAGCTCTACCCCGCTGGTGCTACTACTAATTCTGCAGCTGGCGTAACAGACGTAGGCCGAATTAGGAAAGTTCTCGAACGTATGCAGACCATTGGCATGCCGCTTTTAGTTCATGGCGAAGTGGTCTCATCCAAAATTGATGTTTTCGACCGTGAAGCGGTCTTTCTAGAAACGGTCCTCGAGCCGATGCTCAACGACTTCCCAGAACTCAAGGTTGTTCTAGAACACATCACCACAGCTGACTCCGTGCAGTTCGTCCAAGACGCCAGAGCAAGCGTAGCGGCTACAATTACAGCTCATCATCTACGCATCGATAGGAACGCCATGTTTGATGGCGGATTGCGGCCTCATGCATACTGTCTGCCGGTAGCAAAACGTCGTTTCCATCGCGCAGCACTTCGGAAGGCGGCAATTTCTGGAAATCCAAAATTTTTCCTAGGAACTGATTCAGCACCGCATCAGAAGCATGATAAAGAAAGTAGCTGTGGCTGCGCAGGTATTTTCAGTGCACCTGTCGCACTCGAGAGTTATGCACTCACCTTTGATGAGGAAGGTGCACTCGACCGCCTAGAGGCTTTCGCCTCGGAATTTGGCCCTCTATTTTATGGTTTACCCCTTAACGAAGGCACCATCACATTGCAACGCACTGACTTTGCAGTGCCACAAACGATAACCCATGACAATCTCAGCGTCGTACCTTTCCACGCAGGCGAAACTCTTCGCTGGAAGGCTTCAGAACGCGCAGCCCGGTGAGTTCGTGGGAGCATAAAAGGTTAAATTTATACTCAGGTCTTTTGGGGAAAGGTCTGGGGCTGACTTCATCGAAGAACCCGGATACTATCTCATTAATCACTATTACGCGTAGCCTCCCCCGACAAGTTATAAACTCTCGGTAAAATGAAATTGTACCCTATCTTTCAGGAGAAAAATTATGGCTGAGGCCAAAGCGAGACATATTTTAGTTGCTAGCAAGGATCTCTGTGAGAGCCTCAAGACACAAATTGCGGATGGCGCGGATTTTGCTGAGCTTGCTAAAGAGCACTCCACCTGTCCATCGGGGTCGAGTGGAGGCGATCTTGGATCCTTTGGCCCCGGGCAGATGGTGCCAGAATTTGATAAAGTTGTATTCAGCGCTCCTGTGAATGAAGTCCAAGGCCCAGTGAAAACGCAATTCGGCTTTCATTTGCTAGAGGTGACAAGTCGTTTCGACTAGCAGGCTTACCAAAACGCTATAAAATGTGACCAGAAAGCTCGCAAGCGAGCTCTTTAACGACCCCAGTGCGTGCCTAACTAAGGCCGGTTCGTATAACGGTTTCAACGTTGTATTGCACTGCTATGAGCGACAGCACCACCTTATGATTAAGGTGGTGCCAAGGAGAAATTCTCGCGATAGGCTCATCTTCAAGGATATATAACGCGATAGCCGGACTAAAATCGTTCTGAAGGGCTTTGGCCAACGCTTTCTCATCTACTACAATGCCGCATGCCATATTAATATTAAAAAAAATTCCCCATTAGCGGACCCTCTAGGGTACCAGCAAATAACATTCACGGAGAGCAGGACATGGATAAAAATTTCGGTTTCGTCGGATGCGCATTGCAAAGCCCAGCTAATGGTGAAAGGCATGGACATTCCCATGAAAGGCGACGCGAAGTTGTCGTAAATGGTACCCGTGTTAAGACAGTCGATATACACGCCCATTGCGTTGTACCCGAGGCACTGGCGATTGTGGAAAAACCAATTCGCAATGCTGAATTACTTATGGATGATACCGCTGCTCGAATGCAGGCAATGGATGCTCAGGGAATCGATGTTGCAGCTCTTAGTATCAATCCTTTTTGGTACCATGCAGAACGCGATGCCGCCGCTCAATTAGTACAAATTCAGAACGAAGCCTTGGTAGAAATCTGCGCCACAACGCCAGACCGTTTTGTCGCTTTTGCAACCGCCGCAATGCAGTATCCAGACTTAGCTGTCGAACAACTTGAGAACGGTGTCAAAAAACTCGGCCTTCGGGGTCTCAGTGTTGGCGGAAATGTGGATGGACTTGAATTAGCCGACCCAAAATTTGACCCCATTTGGGCTAAATGCGAGGAGCTAGATATTCTGGTGTTTCTCCATCCCTCGGGAACAGAGCCATTGGAAAAAAGCGGCAGACTCGATGGTAACGGCTATCTATCGAACACCATTGGTAACCCTTTAGAGACAACTATTGCGCTATCTCATCTTATTTTTGAGGGAACGCTGGACCGCTATCCCGGACTCAAAATATGTGCGGCCCATGGCGGCGGCTATTTCGGTTCGTATGCCAACCGCTCGGACGCGGTTTGCCGAACCTTCCCGCAAAAGGTCGGCCCAATGCCGAAGAAGAATCCGACCGACTATTTGAAAGATGGGCAACTCTATTTCGATACGATCGTTTTTACCCCAGAAGCCATGCGGCACCTGATTGCTGAATCCGGTGCAGATCGGATCATGATCGGAACCGATTATCCGTTTCCTTGGACCACAACAGAAGTTGAACTCGTCATGGACACGCCCGGTCTTACCGATGACGAACGCATCGCTATCCTTGGAGGTACTGCGTGCGGGCTTCTGGGACTAGAGAGTTGAGAATCACTACGAAGGAATTGCCGCCTTTACAAGAGTACGAACATCAACGGCGCTGCAAATACCTGTGATCTAATCCAGCAGCTTTGCGTTTTTCCCTTCGTCCAGGATAATTGTCGCACACTCCTAAAAATTTTAAATCACGCTCGCACTGGTTCACGGGCCAAGAACGCGAACTGGTAAAATCAAGCCTTAGAATTAATACGGCCGATTACCCGCAATTTGGGTGCGGTGCATGACGCGACGATGTTTAATATCGAATGGGTCACGACGGTGCATGGCGCAGCGATTATCCCATAGTAGTAGGTCACCCACGTCCCACTGGTGACACCAGGCGTATTTATCCTGGGTGGCATGGGCCCAGAGCCTGTCCAACAAATCTTCGCTATCCTCAACCGAAAGGCCAGGAATATAGCTGTAAGGACGACGACCAAGAAATAATGCTTTTCGCCCAGTTTCTGGATGAATACGCACTAGCGGATGATGAGGCCCCGGTGTTTTGCTCGGGTCTTGTTCATCCTCAAACCCAGGACGAAGTCGCCCGGCACTATTGCGACTAGCATCATGGACTGCTGACTTATCCATGATCTCTTCAAGAAATGCCTCCGGCATATCTTCATAGGCAAGATACATATTACTAACGCAGGTATTGCCACCCGATGGCGGCACCTCGCGAGAATAAAGCGCACTCCCCAAGGGCGGAATCGACTTATAGGACATATCAGTATGCCAGAAGGCCTCCGCATTGCTTAGGCTGTACTCGATCCGCTTCTGATCCATGTCTACATTCATGACCTCTATAATTTCCGGATATTTCTCAGTCATCGGAGTAAAGGAGGTACGGTTCGGACTTTGGGGCGTACCGAAATACGCGGAAAAGGCAATATGCTGCTCGGGCGTTAAGTCTTGACCCCGAAACAACAGAACCAAATGTGTGTGCCAGACTTGGGTAATCGCGAACGCCGTCTCAGCCGAAAGGTCTTGTGATATATCTACGCCACGAATTTCCGCCCCAATTACCGGTGACGTGGGGACGACGGTAATCTTACCGATTTGGTACGGCTTATCAGGAATAGTGGCTTGTATGTTCGGAGCAGCTTGTCTTTGCATAACTCACCCTCTCTTGCTGTGAGCCCCCATTATCAGGGATGATGCGTAGTCCAGCAATGCTCCTTCTTTCAACAATACAGTAACGATAGTCAGCGTAGTCTTTTAAAACCGAAACTTAGCCGTGCAGTAAATCATTGGAGAGTACTCTTAAACAAAATTCTGAAATCTAGAACAGCGTTATCCAATAATAGTAGTTAAGTATGCAATAACGGTATTATATTACTCTCGCAGAGTGAGCCAAATTTCCATGTCAAAATCGAAGAACCTGATCTTTTTTCTGTCTGACAATCACGCCCGTTCCATGCTTGGTTGTTATGGGCATCCGATAGTCCACACGCCAAACCTAGACTGGATCAGTGAGACCGGTGTCCGCTTCGACAATGCGTATTGTGCAAGTTCGTTATGTTGTCCATCACGCGCGGCAATTGCCACAGGGCTCTATCCGCATCAAACCGGCTATTGGGATAATGGTATCGTTTACGATGGGAAGTATCCCTCCTGGCACGGCCAATTGCGCGATAATGGGACTACAGCTGTCGCTATCGGCAAGCTCCATTATTTATCGGGTGAGATTCAGCAGGGATTCAGCGATGAAATAGTCACTATGCACATCTTAGAGGGGACTGGAGATCTCATTGGTCTCCTGCGCGCGACAGATGAAGGAGTGCCAAAACGTCCAAGCTTCCGAGAAATGTATGCCAAATCAGGTATTGGTGAAGCGCCATATCAAAATTATGATCGAGATGTCACAGCGCGCGCCGTTGATTGGCTCAAGAACGAGGCACCGAAGCAAAGACAACCATGGACCTTAATTGTGTCTTATGCCAGCCCTCACCCACCGTTTACCGTTCCCGAACGATTTTATAATATGTATCCGCTTGAAGATGTCCCAATGCCTACACAATGGGATACGGCTAATCGCCCTGATCACTCTGCGCTCAATCATATCCGACGCGTCGATTGTCTCGAAGAACCTGTTGATGAGGACTTCGTGCGACGCACTGTAGCCGGTTACTGTGGATTGATAACCCATGTAGACGAACAAATCGGTAAAGTTATCGAAGTTGCCCGCGATATCGATCTTTTGGACACAACATGTCTGCTTTACACCAGTGATCATGGCGAGGCCGCCGGGAATCATGGAATGTTCGGCAAGAGTACGCTTTATGAACATTCGATCGGCGTGCCGCTTATTATGCGTGGTCCCGGCATCCCTAAAGGCAGAGTAGTTAAAGAAATTGTCTCGCATGTTGACCTATTCGATACAATTCTGGAGACCCCGGGCGTCATGGAGCCAAAAGACGATTATCAGCGATCGGGCATATCCCTCTGGCCCGCAATTAGGGGCAAGACAAAAGCCCGGATAGGGTTTTCTGAGGTCCACGTCAAATCAACAAAAAATGCCGCCTATATGATTCGTGATGCCGATATGAAGCTTATCTATCACGTCGATGCGCCGAAACAGCTTTTTGACCTTCGAGCCGACCCGATGGAAACTCAAGACCTAGCCAATGACCCTAACTATGCAGACCTAATCATTAGACTGGAAGTAGAACTTCGTAAGATTGTCGACCCTGAGGCGGTCAACGTGCGCGCCAAGGCCGAACAATTGAAGCGTGCCAAAAACCATGGTGGCCCAAAAGCTATCCTCAAAATGCAAAACATCACTATGTCGCCACCACCAACTGTGGAGGCCTAAAACAGATCAATTGCTTCTGAGTATTGGTCAAGGCCAATTTCTAGTTATCAGAAACTAGAAAAGCAGTCTCCGGATCAGAATAAATCTACATCTTAGCCTTTGAGCTTTGTAATTTCTTCCGTTAGGGCCGGGATTAGCTCCTCGAATTCGCCGATTACGCCGAAATGGGCGTAGTTGAAAATTGCCGCGTCGGGGTCTGCGTTTATCGCAACTATAGCACTCGAATTAGCGCAACCAGCCATGTGGTGACTAGCTCCAGAAATACCAACCGCAACATAAAGTTGTGGCGCAACGGTTTTGCCCGATAGACCCACCTGCATATGGGACGGACACCAGCCCATATCGCACGCTACTCGGCTGGCCCCAACACTCCCACCGAGTACATTAGCCAATGCAGCAATAGTTTCGAAACCTTCCGGGCCACCCAACCCACCGCCACCGGCAACGATCACTTCCGCACTCTCAAGCTGCTGGCCGACAAGTTGCTCGCTTTCCCTATTGGTAACGGTGGTTCGTATTGCCTCCGCCATAACAGAGGCGGGTAAAGTACTTATTTCACCGTTGCGAGAGCGGTCGCAAGGCATAGCGCTCTGGGATTTGGGTTTTATCGTAACAACCGATGTAGCGCAGTCAAAGGACACTACTTCACGGGCCTTTCCGCCATAACACGCGCGAGTTAGCAACATCTTGTCGCCGTCCCAGGAAATATCTTCGCATCCTGTGGCAACCGAACTTTCTAATTGAAAAGCTAAACGCGGCGCAAGATCCCCTCCGATAGTGCCTTGTCCTATTAATATTAATGCCGGAGACAGTTCAGAGGCCATAGAGACCAAATCTGGCAACCAAGCATCGGCCCGATAAGGCACCAATAAGTCCCCTTCAACTAAGGTTACTTTATCGGCACCATACGCAACCAGCATTTCCGCTTCAGCCTCAAAAGATGCTCCGAACAGCACCGCAATTACCGAACTACCTAGCTGATCGGCTAATTCTCGAGCACGACCCAGAATTTCAAAAGTAAGACTGGTGAGAGCACCCTTATTAGCCTCATCCACTTGGGCCACCACTAAAATATCTTTGCTAAATGCCATAATGCGCCTCACACTAATTCTGCGTCACGGAGACGCTGTGCCAAGTATCTAGCTATCTCTTGTGGCGTGTCACCTTCCACATATTTACAGTCTATTTCTTTGACCGGTGTATATAGACGTTCTACCACGCGGCGCGCACCAGCGGCTCCCGTCGTTCCAGTATCAATGCCTAAATCTTCTGCCGTCCATACATGCACCGGTTTTTTCGCTGCCCGCATTGTTTCGCGCAACCCTGTATACCGAGGCTGCCCCAGCTCGTGGGAAATAGTCACCAGTGCTGGGCACACCGTTTCAACCGTTTCCGTACCGTTTTCCAAGACACGTACCACTCGCAGTATATCGCCATCCATACGCACATCCTTGGCATACGTGACAGCGGAAATGCCCAAGACTTCGGCGGTGAACAAGCCCACCGCGCCCAGATCACCATCGGCCGCCTGACGCCCGGCTAACACCAAATCCACATCACCCATCTTTTTAATAGCCGCAGCTAAAACGCGCGCAGTAGAGACAGCGTCCGCGTCATCGAACCCACTATCCAACAGCAAAACGCCTTCGTCCGCCCCTTTCGCCAAGCTACCTTTTATAATCGCACGTGCGGCCTCAGGACCCATGGTGACTGCAGTAACTTTTACCTCTAAATCTTGCTCTGCAAAATCATCCTTGATCCGTAATGCCGCCTCCACTGCCTGGTCATCGAACGGACTTATAACCGGTGAGATACCAGACACCGGTACGATTTTATTAGCTTCTTCGTCTATGCGGAAAACCGTAGTCGCCACATCAGGGTCGAAGATTTGCTTTACGCAAACGACGATATGCAAAATTCAGTTCCTCCTAAATTTTGGTGATTATTATTCCACCGTGACTTCGGACGGTACGATTCCATCAAAATGTTTGCGTAAATAGTTAGCTTCCGTCACCGGCTGCATACGACCTGCTTCGTCATAGGCACGAGCCATAATGCTATATTTACCCGGCTTTTCTATATTCCATAGAAAGGACCATCGCTTCCAGAGCCACTTATCGGGAGAATATTCCACGTGGGCATCAGTCCAAGTATCTCCACCATCAAGACTAACTTCGACCCTCTCGATGGCGCCCATACCGGACCAGGCAAAGCCTCGGACCAAATGCTCGCCTGTTTTAATTGGCGAATGCAAATCGCGGGGCCAAGTGATGATACTTTTACAGCCAAGTTCCATACACATCGTTTTGTCGGGATCATCGTAAGACTTTCCGAGAACGAAGTACTCCGTCTGGTGGTAACAAGGCACCATGTGATCTGCGACTTCGATTTTATCTAGCCACTTTACCCACCAATTACCAGCCCAACCAGGCACAATAACCCGAGCAGGTGCGCCGTGAACATGCAATAAGGCATCACCATTATGGGCCCAGGCGACAATGGTGTCATCGTCCAATGCCTTATCCATAGGGAGTGCTTTATCAAATGGTATCGCGCCTGGTTGCGCGACATCCGCATCCATAGATCCTGCGGCACGGTAGAGTTTCATAGCGTTAGGCGTACCAATATCGAAACCCACCATCCGTACGCTTACAGCGGTGTCTTTTCTAAAACCCGCACGTTCCAATATTGCGCGGAGTGGTGTGCCAGTCCATTCCCCTCCACTGCACAGGTTTGTACCCGATGGCCGCGCTTGCGCTTCTTCAAGAGTAGCATTTGCATTTTTGTACTTTTGAACAAAGTCATGAAAATCTTCATTACCTCGCGCGAGCTCGGGCTTCGTGTTAGATTTGCCTTCTAGAAAAGCGAAGTAGTCTCCATCGTTACCGGCGCATTCGGTCACCGCACGAACAGTGCGTGCCGGCATTTTCTTAAGCTCTTCCAACGTTAGGGAAAAAGGCCTATCCACTTCACCAGAAATTTCAAATGACCAATCTTCAGGATAAACTGGCTCGGGCATTTGAACTTGTGCGTTGATGAAGAAAGCATTGGTCGGCGTGATCAAGCCTTCCTGCTCAAGAATTGGTGAACGCGCATAGACTACCCGGCCTTCCGCGTCCGCGCTTGTCATCTGCGTTAGTCTTTTCCGATCTGGCCACCCGAGGATGAATTCACCTTCTAACTCGTCGTCTTCCATAAAACTTTCTCCTTATGCACTTTCGCCTTTGTAGTCTAAAGCTGCTCGGTTACCAAATGTTAGGTAGTCACTTTCTACCTATTTTTTGCTCCCCCACAAATCAGATAAAGGAACCTGGGCAGCGCAATATTTATATTTTGAATTATTTTTGCGTTGGCACCGAAGAACCTTCGGTTTCGGCAGGCTCTTCCCACCAAAGCCGCATGAATTCGGGGAAATGGATAAAGACAACGAAAGTATTCCAACGCGAGCCGCCGATATCTAGATAGCGTCGGGCGCTTATGAAAAATATAATACCTATAGTAAAAACTATGAATAAAAGATTAATTTCATAGTAATATATTCCATTTTCATTTGGTAAAAAATAAAATAAAGACATCTGAATCAAAATAATAAAGACAACAATTTTAAACTTTATTCTAAATTTTTTCCTTTTCATTGGAGAATTAGCGGCCAATATAGGAATAAAATAGGATAAAATTATCGCGATAACAAAGAAGTAGTGTATTGTATTATCGGTCATACGCCCGAGCGCTCCTCCAAAGGGTCGATAAAATCGGCCGGATCACGGGGTAACGCCGGATAGGCCTCGGGCTCTAGCTCAGAGATATAACCGAGTGTCGCCATATCGAGCATCCGCATGGGATAAAGATAGCCATCTAAATGATCATTCTCATGTTGGAGCAAGCGCGCATGAAAACCCCGCGCAGTAAATTCCGTCCGCTGATCGTCGAGGCCGCTTGATTCAAAATGAATATCAGTGAAACGCGGTACTTGGCCGAAAAGGCCCGGTAGCGAAAGACAACGCTCCCAATAAAGTTTTTTCGTATCGCCAACCGGCGTAATTACTGGATTGATAACCACCGTCCATGGGATTTCTGTCATTTGAGCGCCGTTAGGCATTACGGATTTCCGGACCTGGTATACGAACATCCTTAAGGGTACATAGATTTGTACAGCTGCCAAACCGTTACCGCCCACATCCTCGCAGGTTTCAATCATATCGACGGCCAAACGAGCAATTTCGGGCGCGCTTGGATCCTCTACAGGATCGGAAACCTGCTTCAAAATATCATGACCCATTCGGGCAATTTTCCTAATAGCCATAGTAATTCTCTTTTGCTCGCATCCTACTGGAAGCCGATAATAAACCCAAGTGAACTTCACCCTTTCGAGGATATCTTGACCAGATTCCGAGCGCCTATATTCTTAATCTTAATTACATCCTTCGAAAGCCGTACTATGATGATCTCTCTCGATTTCCCCTCGGCCCCAGTCCCGCACCTCCCCGAGATATTTCCGCCACCTGCAATAAAAGGTCCGCAAGTTTGGCGTGGGCCCGACCTGATCGCCAAACCCAGCGAATGGAGATACTCGCTTTCGACTGATCAAATCACCGAATTGCGCGTGGCCATTAATCAAGTAGAAAGGTCGGGTATTGATGTGGTCGACATTCGTTTCGAGGACTTTCCCCTTCCATCTTGGAAGGTGGTGTTTGACCGCTTGCGACGAGACCTGTTTAACGGGCGTGGCTTTGCCGTACTGCGCGGCTTTCCCGTCGCTAATTTGTCCTCTCTACAACGGGGCATTGCCTATTTTGGCATCGGTACACATTTGGGCACCGCCATTCCACAAAATGCGGCGGGACATGTGCTTGGACATGTCTGCGATATCGGTGTTGATAGCAAGAAAACCACAGGACGCGGTTATCAAAGCAATACGCGCTTGGCCTTCCATAGCGATTCAGCAGACATAGTCGGTTTACTTTGTGTCAACAAGGCAAAAAAAGGCGGTCTAAGTAGCCTGGTTAGTTCGGTTACGCTATTTAATGAAATACGCACGCGACGCCCCGATCTACTGCGCGAACTGATGGGGCCGATTTACCGAGATAGACGAAAAGAAATTCCTATTGGCCAGGGCCGGTTCTATATCATCCCCGCCTTCAACCTCTATCAAGGACGTGTTTTTACCACCTATGTGCGCAGCACTGTCAGCAAGGCACAACGGTTTAGCGACGTTCCCCGTATTTCACCGAAGCTCAATGAAGCAATGAATTTGCTTGATCAGCTCGCCGAAGACCCTGCCTTTCGGCTCGATATGGACTTCGAGCCAGGCGACGTACAATTCGTTTGTAACCATTTCATTCTGCATTCCAGAACTAGCTTCGAGAACCATGAAGATCCGCTGTTGCAGCGGCATCTCTTGCGGCTGCATTTAGCGTGTGCGAACGGACCAGAGCTTCCGCCGGTCTACGAGAATTTGCGGGGCTTCAACAAGGATGGCCGGCCCGCTGGCATGAAACTTCCCGGCGTAAAGCTAAAAGCCCCTCTAGTCCCCATTGATGGCGGACCTGGTGATAAAATCCAAAGGCTTCGAAAGACTTAAAGAGCTGCGCCTGATGCCACCGTCGCCAAATAGACTCAGCCCCTTGGCGTTGCGCGATCACCCAAATCCCAGAATAAGCCGGCGACAACACCAATTCCTTCACGAAACATAGACCTCAATCCATGCTCATCAGCACCGTGCTGGTTGCAGCCGCTATACGAATGCGGAATCCACACCACCGGCACATCAAGTCCGGCTTTGAACAACTCGCTGGGATTAGAACCAGCCGAGCAAGGCAATACGTTAGGCGTTGTGCCTGTTGTGGTGACGATAGACTCTTTCACCCAGTTAACCCACGGATGATCGGGATCGGTGCGGGATGCAGGAAATTGATCGCGGCCAATATTTGTATTAATTTCTACCGCGTGCAGAGCGTGCTCATCTAAATGCTTTCGCAAAGCCGGAATGAATACATCCCGCTCCACATCCACCGTGTAACGGACCTGGCAGCGTGCCTTGGCATAAGAAGGTACCGCATTGACCGGATTATCCGGATTGCCAGTACTGTAGGCCAAAACAACAAAACTCGTATAAGCAATAGTTTTCTCGCGTGCCGTAATACCGGGCTGTCCCCAATTAGGATCCGGCTCAGGCGAACCGTCCAACGGGTCAACTACCAATTCACGGCAGGCCTTCAAAACAGCTGCCGGCACGCTTTCAGGTAACCATTCTTTAATCTGGATTTGGCCCTCTTTTGAAATGATTGTGCCAATAGCATGGGCTAGTATGATGCCCGCATCTGGCAGCACACCGCCCCAGTGCCCAGAATGCATGCCGCCCGGCCGGTTTAAATCAACAATAAGATCAAAGAAAACGCCGCCTCGACAACCGAGATTCAGGTCCATTCGAGTAATAGATTTCCGCGGTCCGTCAAAACCAAGAAACATATCGCAGGCCAATAAATCCGTGTAATCTTCGACGATCTTTTTCAAACCAGGTGAGCCCTGCTCTTCCCCGGTCTCGATAATGAATTTTGCATTAAAGCCAAGCTTGCCGCCACGCTCTTCCAAAACCGCTCCCATAGCGCTCATAGCCAGCGTATGCTGGCCTTTATTATCCACTACGCCACGTCCATAAACTCTATCGCCTTCTATCGTGACCGCAAATGCTTCTAGGCCATCACGCCATTCCGATTGCAACCCGCGAACCACATCCCCATGACCGTAAATGAGAACCGTGGGCAAACTAGGGTCTTCAATGCGCGTCGCAACCATGGCCGGACCACGGTCGGGCACTGGATTGTCAATCAGCTTGCAATTGAAGCCAAGCCTTTCAAAGCTTGGACCGATCTCGTCATTTTGGTAGCGATAAAGTTCGGCTGCTTGTTCAGGCACTTGGCTTTCGGTTGGTATTGCCACACGACGCGCCAAATCGTCCAAATAGGCGCCACCATCTACACATTCATGGGCCCGCGAAATAGCCCCGTCTCTTGTCGCCCCGCTTCCCATCATTTTTCTCCATGACGCTCAAAAAAGTTCGCCTTTATACCATCGGTCGAACATAAACGGCCATAGCCTCGGTCTCATTAAGGTGTATTGTGAGCCCATTCTCTAAAGAGCTACGCCTCATGATTACCGTGTTCGAAATAGCCTTACTAACGACCGCTGCATTCTGCACGTCCGCTCTAACCGCAGTCGCCGGTGCAGGCGGCGGGGCAGCATTAATGGCTATCTTATTACAAATAATGCCACCGTTGGCCGCAATTCCCGTGCATGGAGCGGTACATCTTGCTTCCAATATCACGCGGTGCTGGCTGTTCTGGGATCATATGAGCTGGCCGATTATTATCCGTTTTGGTTTGCTGCTTCCCGCAGGTGCGGTCATTGGTCTTTGGCTATTTCAAGGTTTATCCGCCGAGACGGTGCGAACCATAATAGGTTTATTCGTTTTATTATCGGTAGTGAACGGAATAGGCGGCGGCAAACATCGAGAAATTCCCTTATGGAGCTTCATACCTGTCGGCTTTTTTGCAGGCATACTCAATATGATTGTCGGTGCTATAGCCCCGATCCTTGGTGTATTCGTAATCCGCAAAGATATGAAAAAGGAAAATGTGGTTGGTACGCTTGGTTTTTTCGGTGTCATATCAAACCTTGCCAAAGTTATTGGCTTTACATTGATTGGCTTTAGTTTTCTGGAATATGGTACGGCCATTCTCTTTATGATTCCCGCAGTCATAATCGGCACACGTCTCGGTCGCGCAATGTTAAACCGTGTCAATGAACAGTTGTTTTTGAATATTTTTCGAATCGTACTCGCCTTGTTAGCACTGAAATTGATTTTAATTGACGGCCTCGTAAAAATTTGGAGCTAGGTTAAAACTCCTTTATCCGTTACGGCTTATTACCGCGCCTTTTAAGCATGGAAATTATTCGCATCAACGGCCAAACCACAATTAAAGCGCATACTCACGTCACCGCCCGCGCTACGATTGGTAGTAGTGTATGGTGTAAAATATCACGGTAGCATATCATTATCATCCAATTTGCCCTGCTAGTCAGAGGGCTAGAGCTAAAGGATTGGCCTAACAGACCAGAAGAAAAGGTGTCACAGAATAAAATAACGTTCAGAAGGAATTTTAGGATTTTTGTACGCTCTTAAATGAATAATTTCCATTTAGTTAGCAACGCCCCGCCCCCCGGCCCTCACTAGCAGTAATAGACACTGAATAATAATATCTAGGCTGTTCATGGCATATCAACACCGAGTTGGGTCCGAACTGAAGGATAAGAAAAAATGGAACAAATCAGTCTGACAGGGATCAAATTAGATTTTGATAAGACCGGCAATGGACCTCCCCTGCTTTACCTGCATTCAGAACATTATTTCCACCTACAGGCGTCTTTTATCGAACGGCTGTCGGAGAATTGGACCGTATACGTGCCACGTCACCCCGGCTTCGATGGTCGTCAGCCTCCGCCCGAGTTCCGACGCATAGATGATTTGACCTATCTATATCTAGACTTGATAGACGATTTGGCTCTAGATGAAATTACGTTACTTGGATCATCCTTTGGCGGCTGGATTGCGCTAGAAATAGCAGTACGGAATTGTTCACGGCTAGGGGCCCTCTGCCTACTATCACCGGTCGGCGCAAAGCTAAGCGATTGTGCCGAACGCGATTTCGCTGATCTCTGGACCTTCTCAGAAGAGGATTCCGCAGCAGCCTTATTTGCTCAAAAGGCTCCTAATTTTAAAGATTTTAACGACGACGAAATGACAGCGACTGCACGAGACCGCCAATTCGTGGCATATTATGGTTGGAAGCCTTATTTACACAGCTTATCGCTCGCTAGATGGTTACACCGGATTTCCGTACCAACACACTTGATTTGGGGTGCCGAAGACGGGTTTACAACACCGGAATATGGAAAGAAACTTTCCAAGTTAATCCCCGACGCAATACTAGACATACTGCCCAATGCCGGACATTACCCGCAATTAGAGCAGCTAGAAAAGACCATTGAAACGATTTTGGCCGGGCCATGTGGAAATCGCCAAATAGGGAGAGTAGCGTAATGGAAGTCTGGCATTTCAGCGAAATGGCTTATCATCCGGGCTGGGAAGAACTCGGTAATTCACTCCGCAACGTCATACCAAACCGAGTTTACGACCCAAAGGTCGGCGCTGATCTCTATAATCGTTACCTTGACGAATGGGCACTTTGTGATGAACTAGGCATTAATATTATGGTTAACGAGCATCACGCCACAGCAACTTGCTCGACGTCAGTATGCACGATTCCATTAGCCATCATGGCACGCGAAACAAAAAAAAGCCGCCTCCTCTGTCTTGGTATGCCCATCGCTAACCGGTTGGACGCTATACGCGTGGCTGAAGAATTTTCGATGATTGACGTCATTTCTCACGGTAGGCTGGAAATGGGTTTCGTAAAGGGTTCGCCGTATGAAGTTGGACCCGCCAACAGCAACCCATCGACTGTCGGCGAACGATTCTGGGAAGCACACGACCTCATCCTTAAGGCTATGACGACCCATGACGGGCCCTTCAACTGGGAAGGCGAACATTTTCATTACCGTCAGGCTAATATTTGGCCACGGCCCTATCAACAGCCCCATCCGCCGGTCTGGATAACAGTTGCCGGCCCTTACTCAGCTGGAGATGTTGGTGAAAAAGGCTACGTTATTGCTGCACTCAATTCGGGCTATTGGTCGACGCCATCGATATTTGATGCCTACCGCAAAGGAGCTACTGCCGCAGGCCAGGAACACAAAAAAGACCGCTTCGCGTATCTCGCCATGGTCGGCGTCGGCGAAACCGAGGAGGAAGGGCGCCGGCGCGCAGATCAAATTCTCGATTACAGCCGCATGACACCACGTGCACTAAGACAGCTCCAGATGCCACCAGGCCTTGCGCCACCGGAGGTGATTGGCCGAGAGCTGAAGAACCCAAGCACCCGAAGCATCACTCTGCGCGACGGCTCGAAGGCTCCGATGGGAAGCAGTAGCGTCGACGAGTGCATTAACGCGGGTATCGCCTTTGCCGGAACGCCAGATACGGTATACGAGCAGATTAAAGAGTTTCATGAACATGTCGGAGGACTGGGGCATTTACTGATGATGGGCCAAGGCGGCCACATCAGTCATGAGGATACAGTTGCTAATTTAACCCTGTTTAGCAGGGAAGTGCTGCCGAGGCTAAAGGAGCTTTAAGTGTTTTGGTACTTTTAATACAGTCATTTATTTGTTACGACGCCACGTCCACGTCCCATCACAGCCGGAGAAACTAGATTTGGGCGGCGCGGTGTATTCA
>PBOR01000022.1 GCA_002724395.1 Rhodospirillaceae bacterium
ATCTCGTTCATTTCTGTGAGGGTATATGCGTATGTCATTGGTTTTGAAACTAGAAATATATCATGAATACCCCCNATCCATTATCTCATNGGGTNTGCATCCCCAAACATCACACTACAAGTCTATGCCCACCTGATGCCTAACGCTGATGAGGAAATGATGGCTGGGTTTAATGACGAACATTTGAGGTACAAAAGTACCGACAACTAGGCATAATCCCCAAAAAAATGGGGGGNNNAATGGGGGGNNNCNGNTTTTAAANNCCCCAAGAGCCGCAGAAAACCGGGAAAAATGATGGTGACCCCAGCGGGATTTGAACCCGCGTTGCCGCCGTGAAAGGGCGGTGTCCTAGGCCTCTAGACGATAGGGTCATAAGAGCAAGCTAAATAGTCTTCGGACCGCTTAAGGTCAAGAGGTGAAATCATCAAATCTGGATTTTACATTTATCGGATCAGGAGAATTTGAGCGGCAATTCTTGCCGCATTGGGTAATTTTTGCCNGTGNGATTTACTAATAGCTCCCGCAAATTTCATAACAATATGATTTTATGCATCTTTTTAGCTTNAATACCATGATAATATGGCACTCGCTTTGCAATGAANTAAGTAGAAAATCAAACAAATGCCGGAAAGAAATTTCGGTTGTGTGAAACGAGGGTCTCCATGACTTCCTTTAGCATATTCACCCAGCCTACCTCTGCAATGCGCGCCAACACCTTGTCGTTCAATGTCATCGGCGACAATATTGCCAACGCGGTAACACCCGGCTTCAAGGCAGCAGACACACGCTTCCGCGAACAAGTTATCGCAGACGGCGGAGGTTCAACCCCGTCATTAGGCGGCATCAAACCCAATATCCAACATTTTATCGACAAGCAAGGTATCATAGAGGCCACCAACAGGACTTTAGACATTGCCATAGATGGTAACGGATTCTTCGTTACCAATAGCGCATCTGATGTTCGGGGCGAATTTCAGTTGACCCGTGCCGGACAATTCGACCTAACCGTCGTCGATCCTGGGCCGACCGAAAAAACTTTTATCACAGATGGTAGTGGCAATTTTGTCTTAGGCTGGCCAGCAGATGGGCTAGGTGGATTTATTGCTGGAGATGGGCTTAACTCGCTGGGCCCAATGCAGGTTGACCCTTCAGCCCACACACTTGCTGCTACGGCTACCACTATCGCAGACCTTGATGCCGTATTACCCTCAGACTCAGCAGTTGGATTTAGCACCTCCACCGGCATCGGCGTATTCGATNAGGCCGGCAACGAAAACCTCATGAAGCTGACCTTTACCAAAACGGCTATCAACACCTGGGATTTAGATATTGAAGTTGAAAATAGCAATCTCACTACCGGTGTTTTTCCAACAACCGCNGTTACATTCACTTCCGCAGGCGTCCTCACCTCCGCGTCCACAGTCACCGTAGCACCGACATATACCTTACCGGGTGGTGGAGCTGGCTCAATCGCGCTAGACATTGCCGGCCTCAATGAATTTGCCGGCACATTTACCGTAATTTCTTCGTCCCGTGACGGCAGCATAGTTGGTCAGCTTCAGTCGCTAAGCGTCGACAACAACGGCATCATTGCAGGAAACTTTTCTAATGGTGGTAGCCAGGGCCTCTACAAACTGCCTATTGCTACTGTGACTAGCCCAAACCTATTATTGCCTCGGGCAAATACACATTATGCGATTTCTAGCGCCGCCGGTGAGCTAAAATTGCTAGAAGGAAACTTGACGGATCAAGCCCAATTTATTCCCTCCGCACTGGAAGCATCGACCACAAGTCTCGATGGTGAGTTCACTAAAATGATTCAAATGCAGCAATCATATACGTCTAACGTGCGCGCTTACACTGTGGCGGAAGAAATGATCCGAACCGCAACTGACCTCAAGCAATAATCTAAAATCAGTTAATTGCCGCCGCGTCCTCTATGGTTAGCTGCGGCGTTTCGCGCCCCTGCCAGCGGTCTATTCGCAACGTACCACAGACATGCAGTGGCAGCCCCCGTGTATTTAGCAAGGCTTGACCCAAGGGTGTTTCCAGGGAGCGAAACGATATGGCCTTTAAACGCCCACCAGATTCACCAGTGATTATACACCGGATATGATTTTCACCAACCGGTGCCGCGTTGATAATTTGTGCTGCCGGGAACGCAAAACGTGGCTGCGCATTCCCAGCACCAAACGGACCCAATTGCTCAATCGCCTGAATTAGTTCTAGATTTGCGCCTGCGGCTTGCAACGCTCCATCAATTCTATAACGCCGTATCAACGCTTCATCGCCCGCCATAGCATCAATCCTATTCTCGATGAATGACCGAAATGCATCTTCTTTGTCTTTGTTTATCGTAAAGCCAGCTGCCATTGTATGGCCACCGCCGCCCTCCAGAAAACCGGCCTGCCTAGCGGCAACCACAGCCGCCCCAAGATCGAACCCTTTCACGGAGCGCCCCGACCCTTTGCCCACATTACCCTCATAAGCGATGACACAGGCCGGTCGATCGAACCGCTCACGCAACCGACTGGCGACAATGCCGATAACACCTGGATGCCAATTTTCTGAACCAACGAGCACCACGGAACTCGTTGCCTCCGCCACCACCATTGATACGGCCTCCTCCAGACAGGTGGATTCTATTGTCCGCCGCTCTTGATTGTATTGGTCTAGGCGTTTCGCGTANTCCTCNGCTTGGCTGNGGTCCCGCGTTGTTAGTAAAGAGGCGCCAAGCCAGGATTCTCCAACTCGACCACCTGCATTTACCCTGGGTCCAAATACAAAGCCTGCGTGATAGGCAGCAGGCCGCTCGGTCAACCCCGCGATGTCGGAAAGTGCTGCTATTCCCTCATTACATCGGCTTCCCATCACTTTCAGGCCTTGTGTGACCAACGCACGATTAACCCCTATAAGCGACACCACATCACAAACCGTTCCGAGTGCCACTATGTCCAACCATTGCATTAAGTCAGGCTCTTTGCGTTCTGCAAACCATCCCCGGTCTCTAAGCACTCGATTAACTGCCACTATAAGGAGGAACGTCACCCCAACAGCCGCTAAATGCTTATGGGGGCTTGGATCGTCCAATCTATTAGGATTAACCACCGCGACCGCGGGAGGTAANTTTGGTTCCGCCAAATGATGATCTACCACGATTACTTCAAGACCGGCATCCTGAGCGCCGCTGAGAGCATCAAATGCAACGATTCCGCAATCGACCGTAATAACTATATCCGCCCCCTCCTCCTTGAGCTTCAACAAAGCTGGGAGATTAGGACCGTAGCCTTCGACCATCCGGTCAGGGATATAAATCGAAATATCATGGTCGACCGCCTGAAAAAATCGCTTGAGTAATGCAGATGACGTCGCACCGTCCACGTCATAGTCACCAAATACAGCAAGTTTCTCATCCTTAATAACGGCATCCGCCAAACGTCGAGCCGCCACGTCCATATCGAGCAGCTGACTGGGATCGGGCAACAACCGTCGTAATTGTGGGTTTAGAAAATCTTCTGCTGTATCAACGTCTATGCCGCGTGCGGCCAAAATACGTCCAACAATTTCTGGTAAACTATGGCGTTGTGCAAGAGCAAGTCCTAGACGTTCATCCGCCTTTACAGCACTCCACCGTTTGCCGCCATAAGACTTTTCAACACCCAGAAAGGCAGGGTCTGCAATCATTACTTATCAGCAAAGACCAGAGGCTTACGGTTGAGATTATGCTTTGCGGAAACGACCCGGACTGTGCCAGTTTTCGATCGCATGATCATAGATTCCGTTTCCGCACTTGAAGACGAAACCCGCACGCCCCGAAGCAAAGTGCCATCCGTAACACCGGTGGCCGCAAACATGACGTCACCACTGGCTAATTCATGCAGATCATATTTACGATCTAAATCTTCAATGCCCCATTTTGCTGCGCGGCCACGTTCATCATCGTTTCGGAACAATAGACGCCCCTGGAACTGTCCTCCAATNCAACGGAGTGCTGCGCAAGCCAAAACACCCTCGGGAGCTCCACCGCTACCGAGATAAATATCAATACCACTATTAGGGTCCGACGTAGCCATAACGCCCGACACATCACCATCGGAGATAAGCAAAATACGTGCTCCTGCGTCGCGAACAGACTTAATTAAGTCCGTATGTCGCGGCCTATCTAAAATGCACACGACTACATCATTTAAATTTTTACCTAGCGCACTAGCAACAGACTTTAAATTATCTTCGGGCGTATTATCCAAGTCGACCACACCGTCAGGTAATCCACCACCGACGGCAATTTTATCCATGTAGACGTCCGGTGCATTAAGAAATCCACCCTTTTCCGCCATAGCAACGACCGCCAATGCATTGGTGCCGCCTTTCGCGGTAATTGTCGTCCCTTCTAGCGGGTCAAGTGCGATATCCAACTCGGGACCGTCACCCTTACCCACTTTCTCTCCAATGTAGAGCATTGGCGCTTCATCACGCTCACCCTCCCCTATCACCACCGTACCTTTGATGTTTAGGCCATTTAGCGCTTCTCGCATCGCATCGACCGCAGCTTGATCGGCTTGCTTTTCATCGCCTCGCCCCATCCAACGAGCTGCTGCCAAAGCCGCCGCCTCGGTAACTCGCACCGCTTCAAGCGCTAAATTCCGTTCCATATTTTTTTCACTTTCGATGATAATTCCCCTTAAGCTTTACCTATTGTTATAGGCGCGGAGACTAGGTTCGTTCAATCCTTATCAACTGAAAAGGCGCCTGAACAGAATCAAGTGCAGCAATTTTGCTCATTGCCGCTGCCATTGACTGTTCAGATGTCTCGTGGACCGTCAAAACAACAGGCACCGCCTCCGTTTCGGAGCGGGTGCGTTGAATTACACCTTCAATCGATATTTCATGATCGCGCAGCATAGTGGCGATGTCGGCTAAAACACCGGGACGGTCATAAACCATCATTCTCACAAAAAAAGATCCTGAGTGGCTCTCCATGGGAACAGAAGGCAGCTTCTTCAGAGCACTGGACAATATGCCAAATACTGGCGTCATTCTACCGCACGCAATATCCACGATATCCGAAACCACTGCAGAAGCCGTTGGACCGGCGCCAGCACCAGCACCTTGGAGCATGGTTGAACCGATGAAGTCACCTTCCGTAGAAATACCATTCAGTACTCCCTCTATTGATGCAATGGGCGCGTGTAACGGTACCATTGCAGGGTGGACACGTTGCCGTATTCCGTCTTCCAAGTATTCCGCAATACCCAGCAGTTTTATTTTGTAGCCAAGTTCACTGGCATAGGCGATATCGTCAGCGCTGACAGAACGAATACCTTCAACATAAACGTCATCAAAATTAACCTCGCAACCGAACGCTAAGCTCGCCAATATCGCCAACTTATGAGCCGTATCGACACCATCGACATCAAAGGATGGATCCGCCTCCGCATAACCAAGTTTCTGGGCTTCCGTCAATACGTCATCGAAGGCACGTCCACTTTCACGCATGGCCGACAAAATATAGTTGCAGGTCCCGTTTAGAATGCCCTGCACTTTGGTAATACGATTGCCCGAAAACCCTTCTCGCAGGGCTTTAATAACAGGAATACCACCGCCTACCGCCGCTTCATAAGCGAGCGAAACACCCGCCTTTTCCGATGCTTGTGCTAAATCTGTTCCATGCAGAGCAATTAAAGCCTTATTTGCCGTCACCACATGACGGCCAGCTGCTATAGCACTTTCACACACTTGTTTCGCGACGCCTTCGCTGCCGCCAATCAACTCCAAAACAATATCACAATCCGCTGATGCAGCCATTTCAACTGCATCGTCGTACCAATTGACGGTATTGAGATTAATTCCCCGATTGCGTGACCGGTCAAGCGCGGATACAGCTGCCACCTCCAGTCTACGCTGGCTGCGTTGGGCCAATAGCTCCACATTTTCCGACAATATACGAAACGCTCCGGTGCCCACTGTACCGAGCCCGGCGATAGCAATTTTCATTGGCTCGGTCATCCCGCAGCAGCCTTATTATCGCTAACCTCAAGATATTTATCTGCATTACCTATAAAGGTTTTTATGTTGCGAACCGCTTGGCGAGTACGCTGGACATTCTCTACCAAGGCCAGCCGACAAAACCCTTCGCCATGCTCACCGAATCCAACGCCGGGAGAAACTGCAACCTTAGCCTCAGACAGAAGGAGTTTTGAAAATTCAAGTGACCCCATTGCTCTGAATTCGGCCGGTACCGGCGCCCAAGCAAACATAGTTGCTTGAGGAGATGGCACATGCCAGCCTGCGCTGGCTAGCCCATCGATTAGAACATCACGCCGATGTCGGTAACGCTCACGCATTTCTTCAACACAGCCCTGCGGTCCATTTAAGGCCGCTGCGGAAGCCACCTGAATAGGCGTAAAGGCACCGTAATCCAAATAAGACTTCACGCGAGCGAGCGCAGAGATTAATTTTTTATTGCCTGCAGCAAATCCCATACGCCAACCAGGCATCGAATATGTCTTGCTAAGAGAAGAGAATTCCACAGAAATATCGCGAGCTCCCTTAACCTGAAGAATAGATGGCGGCGGCTGATTATCAAAATAAACCTCCGAGTAGGCGAGGTCAGAAAGAATCCAAATTTCGTGGTAGCGGCAAAAATCAACGACCTCTTCGAAGAAATCAAGCGTCACCACTTCCGCGGTCGGATTCGATGGAAAATTAATCACCACGGCTAAAGGCTTGGGGATAGACCGAACCACCGCACGCTCCAGAGCTGCCATGAAACTTGCCCGCGTTTCTGGCGTCGACGCATAAGCCGGCAAATGGCGCACTGAACCACCCGCAATAATGAAGCCAAAAGCGTGTATCGGATATGACGGATTAGGAGCCAAAATCACATCACCAGGACTAGTGATAGCTTGCGCTAAGTTAGCTAGCCCCTCTTTTGAGCCTAACGTCGCAATCACTTCGGTTTCTGGGTCCAAATTTATATTAAAACGGCGCTCGTAATAACCAGCCATAGCCTTTCGCAAGCCTGGAATTCCTCGACTATTTGAATAACGGTGGGTTTTTGGATCTTGCACACTTTCCACCAGTTTATCGACGATATGCTGCGGAGTGGCACCATCGGGATTACCCATACCAAGATCAATAATATCTTCGCCGGCAGCACGTGCCTGTGCCTTCATCTGATTCACTTCCGTGAAGACGTAGGGCGGTAGCCGCTTTATCCGGTAGAAATTATCGTCCATCGTTCGTTCCAGTTAAATGCAATTTCGCGATCATCCTCGCGAGGCGCTTATTTACCGTCACCCGGATGGTTCGTCGAGGCACAATTTCCAGAGGAAACCGTTAATAATACGTCAAGACCCGTTCGTGTATTCTAGAAAAACTTCTGCACGACGATTTCCGGCCTTTCCGGTTGGCGAATATTCTGCGTATCGGGGGCTTTGCGTGCCTTGTGCCGAAACATCTATACGATCTGGCGGAATGCCATGGCGAATAAACTCCGCAGCCACGGCATTCGCACGATCCAATGACACTTTAAAATTCACAAATTTAGTCCAACGTGACCCTTGCGAAGCAGCGAAGCCGCTAGAATGGCCAATAATACGAATTAAGCCGCCAGTTTCGTGGTACATGGATACCACATCTTGGACAACAATACGGTCCCGCGATCCTAAACGAGAAGACCCATTTTTAAAGTAGATTGTAGCCACTTGCAGAGCCTTTTGACCACTCGGAGTCTTATGCACGCCATAGGCAGGCACTGGTAATGCAGCAACCTGCGGTGGGTGGGCTACTTGCTTTACCGGCATTACCGCTTGCTGCACCGGCATTGAATTAAAACGCGGCGGTGCTGGCGGCGGCATTACATTCTGGCGAACCTGAGGCGGCTGAACTGCAGCTACTTGAGGAATGCCACTCGGCGTTGCAAATCGTTGCGGAGGCCGCCCCCCTTGATGGGCAGCAGGAGGAGGTGGCGGTTGTACCGCACTAGGCGCTGGAACGATCGTCTGTGGTGCCCGGGAAATAGCCGGCCGAGCCTGCGGAATAACCGAGGCACCCGAAGATTTGATCGTGCGGTCTACTGGCGGCGGCGTGACCCGAGGCGATTGAGCTTTTCGAACTAAAGGCGCCTGCACGAGGGGCGCTGGAACACGCGCCGCAGAAGGGGACTGATCGACAGGAGCCGATGGAGGTGTAACTCTGGTCGATCTTGCCACGGGCGTCGTTGGAGAGGCTGTTGGCGGCGGCGGCTTCACCGCCAAGCGTGCCTTCAGAACCTGCTCAGAATATTGGGCATTCTTGGTATCAGCGACCAAGCCTTGCGCTAATTTTTCTCGTTCCAATTGCCGTCTTACTGATCTGTGCGCTTTGGGACTATCAGGGATTGTGCCAAGTTTGGGATACTTTTTTACACGGTTGTCGCTATAAAGGGTACCCGACGGCACTTTACTACTGCGAGATTTTCTCTTCGCGTCTGATCTTTTGCTATCGGCCACCTCTGCGGTATCCGCAACTTCGGGCGTCTTTACGCCCCCATTGTCATCATCGAACCAATTAAGCGGATTTAAAGTGCTTGCATAATCGACTACCTTGTCACCGGCCGCATCCATAGTGCTACAGGCACCGAGCATCGACGTCATGGCCATGAACACAAATACTCGAGCAAGTCTAACTCTTGCGGGACGCCCGTCTTTTTTAAATTCAACTGTTTCCATATCTGTCAACTGCATCGGCCAATTGGACCTTTCCAGCCTATCACCAAAGTTAACATATCTTTACATGACCTTATATCTTCAATGGTGTATGACTCTAAAAAAATTAAAGGGGGCAAAAATCCTCCAAATTAATTACGGGAGTAATGAACGCTCATATTTTGGATATGCAAAATGTAGACCAAATATAGGCAGTAAAAGATGAGCAATCAACCCGATAACGAAAAAATAAAACCCGATACGACAGAGTATTCAAAGGTCTGGATAGAAATAGCGGAAAAAAGCCAACGACTAATTTCTGAATTTGTTCAACGCCAGCAAGTCAATGCAAAGACAAGTTCACCTGCTGACCCACTGAATATTGGTAACGCTTTTCTTGAAATGACCCGCCAAATGATGACCAATCCGGCAAAAATTGCCGAAGCACAGGTCGCATTATGGCAAAGTCACTTGTTACTTTGGGAATCTACTACCAAACGTATGTCTGGAGAGGCTGCGGAGCCTATTATAGAGCCAGTCAAAGGGGATTTTCGTTTCAAAGACGCGGATTGGGAAGAAAACGCTCTTTTTGATTTTATAAAGCAATCTTATTTATTGACCTCCCAGTGGATGCAAAAAACCGTTAGTGACGTTGAAGGACTAGACGATAAAACTGCCCAAAAAGTAGACTTCTACACACGGCAATTCGCCGATGCATTGGCACCTTCTAATTTTGTGGTGACCAACCCTAAGGTGCTTCGCGAAACAATAGAGACCGGCGGGCGAAATTTAGTCAACGGGTTGGATAATCTGCTTCAGGATCTGGAAAACAGCAAAGACCAGTTTCGTATAAAAATGGTCGAAGAGGACGCGTTCGAAGTGGGCGTTGATTTAGCTATAACACCGGGAAAAGTGGTTTATCAAAACGACCTACTACAACTAATTCAGTACGAACCGACCACGGAAAAAGTCTTTAAAACGCCACTTCTGATTATTCCCCCTTGGATCAATAAATATTACATTCTTGATCTCAGGGAAAAAAATTCGTTCATCAAATGGGCCGTCGCGCAAGGCCTGACGGTTTTCGTTGTATCTTGGGTAAATCCGGATGAAAAGTTGGCTGATAAATCTTTTGATGACTACATGCGCGACGGCCCGTTGGATTGCCTCGCCGCGGTCGAAAAAGCAACCGGAGAAGGCGATATCAATGTAGTAGGTTATTGTCTTGGTGGCACGTTGCTCGCCGCGACGCTTGCTCACATGGCACGAAGCAAGAAAAAGAAAAAGAATAAACAAACGGTCAAGTCGGCTACCTTTCTAGCGACTATGGTTGATTTCGAGCAAGCCGGCGAACTCGGCGTTTTCATCGACGAAGAACAACTAACCCAATTGGAAGCAAAAATGAACAAACGCGGCTATCTAGAAGGTGGCGAGATGGCGGCTACCTTCAACATGCTACGCGCCAACGATTTGATTTGGTCTTTCGTCGTTAACAATTACTTAATGGGCAAAGCCCCATTTCCGTTTGACCTTTTATATTGGAATTCCGATTCGACCCGCATGCCTGCCGCGATGCATAGCTATTATCTTCGCAATATGTATTTGGAGAATAAGCTCGTGCAACCAGACGAATTAGAACTTTGCGGCACACCCATCGACCTGACGCGCATTGAAACGCCTGCATTTATTTTATCGACACGAGACGACCATATTGCGCCATGGAAATCGACCTATGCAGCAACGCAGCTATACAAAGGGCCAGTCAAGTTTTGTCTTGCCGCATCTGGCCATATTGCAGGTGTTGTGAACCATCCGGCAGCGGAGAAATATTCCTATTGGACTAACCCAAAAAAGCCGGAAATCCCGGAAAACTGGTTAGAAGGCGCAGTCGAGCACTCCGGCTCTTGGTGGCCCGAATGGGAAAAATGGTTGAAAAAATTCGGTGGTGATAAGGTCGATGCTCGAATTCCCGGTGACTATGGTTTAGAGGTAATCGAACCTGCTCCTGGTTCTTTCGCCCTAGTGCGCCTCAGGTAGACGTACTCGCCAACTGCACCAAGACGAAGACATTTAATAAAAAATCTCGCCTTATGTCGGTTTTGACGTGCCAATTTTACGAACGAATTTTACCTTTACAGTGCTCTCTGCTGCCTACGCTGTACAATTACACAACCCTAATTTCTAGGGAAATAAAGCCACTTGTTCCAGCCCCTGTGTTTCTGGTAGGCCGCACATCACGTTCATATTTTGGATCGCCTGGCCCGAAGCGCCTTTGACCAAATTATCGGTCACAGAAACAAGAATAGCGCGCCCTGGTAACCGATCAGCAAATACCCCAATATGGCATTTATTGGAACCACGTACATCCCTTGTTGATGGTGCACAGCCTTCTGCCAAAACATTGACGAATGCTTCTTCGGCATAACGCAATGCAAGGCAATGGCGCAAATCATCTACGGTCACCTCACGGTTTAACCGCACATAAATGGTGGCAAGAATACCACGGTTCATCGGAATTAAATGCGGCGTAAAGCCCACCGTAATTTGTTCCCGCGCAGCTAAGCTCAACTCCTGATCTATTTCGGGGGCATGCCGGTGTGCACCAACTCCATAAGCATGGGTTCCTTCGCTGACTTCAGTATGAAGATTCGACTGCTTCTCCGACCGCCCCGCCCCGCTTACGCCGGACTTAGCGTCGATAATAATTTCATCGGCTTTTATCAAACCCTCGGCCAATAACGGAATTAGTGGCAATTCTGCTGTGGTCGTATAACACCCTGGGTTTGCGCAAAGCCTTGCCCTACTAATGGCGTCACGATGAACCTCGGTTAGTCCATACACCGCTTCCTCTTGCAATTCGGGCGCTTGGTGAGCGTGTCCATACCATTGCTGGTATGTCTCTAAATTCTTTAGCCGGAAATCTGCCGATAAATCAATGACCCGCTTTTCTGGCGCATCTTCAAATAATTTTTTAATGACCTCCTGCGTTGTACCATGAGGCAACGCGCAGAAAATCACATCAGCCGCGTGCCAGTCCACTTCACGGATTGAGATCAAGTCTGGTAATGTCAACGAGCCCAAATGTGGGAAAACTGAAGCCATCGGCTTGCCAGCGTGGCGGTCGGCAGTCAAAAAAGCAATTTCCACGCCATTGTGGCCGACCAATAGACGCAGCAGTTCAGCGCCCGTATATCCGCTGGCCCCAAGGATGCCAATCCGCTGACGACTTGCCATTTCTTTTCGATTCTTAGCCATTTTCCCACTCACTACAATTGGGGAACATTATCAATAATTCCCGCTGCCTAGTAGATTGCCCAACCGAACGCAAGCAAATGAAAAAACGTGGTTAGGTTTTTCGTATCAATCAATGGAAACTGAGAGCGCACTGTAACTTTCTTTACGCTTTTACGCAAAGGGGTTATCCGAAGATAACCCCTTGATATCAATGTTTTTTCAGTTTCGAACTTACCGTTTAGAGAACTGGAATGACCGGCGGGCCTTGGCCTTACCGTATTTCTTCCGCTCGACGACACGAGAGTCACGTGTGAGGAAACCACCCTTCTTGAGAGTAGGTCGCAAAGCTGGCTCGAAACTCACCAGGGCTTTACTAATGCCGTGACGCACTGCTCCGGCCTGTCCGGATAATCCGCCGCCTTTGACAGTGCAGAACACATCATACTGTTGGTCGCGAGCTACCGCCTGAAACGGCTGTTGGATGACCATCCGGAGTACTGGACGGGCGAAATAGCGCTCTATTTCACGACCATTAACCATAAGCTTACCACTGCCAGGCTTGATCCATACTCGAGCCACTGCATTTTTACGTTTACCTGTTGCATAGGCACGACCCTGCTCGTCAATCTCCGGCTCTATGGAAGCTGCAGCAACAACCGCAGTGTCCGCAGCGGACGCAGAACTCATAGCGTCTCCTAAATCAGCCAAATTACCAATTGTAGCGCCTTCATCCGCCGGAGCTTCTTCTGCTTCCGTTGCGACCACTTCGGGTGCTTCGTCTTTCACTTCATCGGCCATGCTTAAGCACTCCGTTTATTTTTTTTATTCATAGAGGCAATATCAAGTACTTCAGGCTTTTGAGCCTCATGCGGATGATCACCACCTTTATAAATTTTCAGATTCGTCATCTGCTGGCGTCCCAATGGACCTTTTGGCACCATACGCTGAACCGCCAACCTCACAACCTTCTCCGGTGTTTTACCTCGAAAAATCGTTTCTGGCGTTTCAGATTTGATACCTCCAGGATGTCCTGTATGACGGTAATAGACTTTGTCAGTAAATTTTTTACCGGTTAGCACAACTTTTTCTGCATTAACGACGATTATATTATCACCACAGTCGACATGTGGTGTGTAACCAGGCTTATGTTTACCGCGGAGCCTATTGGCAATGACAGACGCCATACGACCCAAAACGAGGTCTTCCGCGTCAACCACATACCACTTTTTCTCTATGTCAGCGGGTTTCATTGAATAGGTTTTCATTTTTTTACTCCGCGCAGTCTTTGCTGCGAATTAGAGGCGCGGAGTATGCCAGAAGTTTATTTTTAGTCAACGAAAATGATAACAGATTTATCGTTATATTTCAATTTCTTACTAATTAGGTATTATGATACCGCTTATTAAATTATTGTTAAATAGCATTAATTTATACCTCATGGTATAACTTCATCTTACCCACCAACCGTTTATAGCTTACCCTGTCATTTGCAGTTGCGAAAATCAGCCCGAACGGCGATGCTTCCATATCCGCATCCTTAGAGATTATTATGGCTTCTTCCAATTCAATTGACGAACACACCTACATTGAACCATTAAAAAAGCGTGTCGATGGAGAAATTTGCTATCTAACATTGTGCCACCCCAAAGTGCGCAATGCTTTGTCAGGAAAATTAATCCGCAATTTGCAGTCTACATTCGATGAAATCGCTAACGATCGCAAAATAAAAGTAGTAGTTCTAGACGCAGACGGTGATGTGTTTTGCGCTGGACATGACCTCAAGGAAATTCGTGCGCTAAGCAATGAAAAAATGATTGCCCAACTCTTCGCCGACTGCTCGGCCATGATGCAATCTATTACCGAAATGCCCCAACCTGTGATAGCGCTGGTCCAGGGAATAGCAACAGCAGCTGGTTGTCAGCTTGTCGCTACTGCAGACCTCGCGATAGCATCTGAGTCAGCGCGCTTCGCCACTCCTGGCGTCCATATCGGCCTGTTTTGCTCAACACCCATGGTACCGATCTCCCGCGTACTAACAAAAAAACATGCGATGGAAATGTTGCTAACCGGAGATTTAATAAGTGCGGAAGACGCCTTGAGGTTTGGCTTGATAAATCGTGTTGTTGCTGCTGATGCTCTTCAAGCCACAGGCAATACACTCGCGCGCAAGATCGCGGAAAAATCTTCTTACACCGTGGGCCTCGGCAAAAAGGCTTTCTACGAGCAACTAAACATGCCGATTAAAGATGCCTACGCCCACTGCTGCAAAATCATGACTCATAACACGTTAGCGCCAGACGCAGCAGAGGGCATAGACGCCTTTCTCCAGAAACGTTCCCCAAAATGGTCTAACGATTGATTATGCAGCACAATGTCTATAGCGACGCCTATCTAAAAGAAGTACTCAAAGGCAGCCGTATCATCGCCTTGGTAGGCGCCAGCAACAGGACGCACCGAGCAAGCTACTCCGTCATGTCATATATGCAGTCGCTGGGATATCACGTCATACCGGTCAACCCACAACATGTTGGGCAGGTGATTTTAGGGGAAACTGTTGTGGAACGTTTGGTAGATATCGATAGCCAAATTGATATGGTCGATATTTTTAGAAATAGCGAAGCAGCCGGGTTAGTTGTTGATGACGCAATCGCTGTCGGCGCGAAATCGGTCTGGATGCAAATCGGTGTAAGGAACGATCCTGCGGCAAAGCGTGCCGAAGCCGCCGGTCTAAAAGTCGTTATGGATAGGTGCCCAAAAATCGAAATTCCTCGACTTTTTAGTCAAGGTGAGAAGGGCTAACAATTATGGCCGATGCAAACATAAATATCGGCCTCAATGCCGTAATTATGGCGGTGACCGAAGGCGTACCAAGGGTGCTTACGGTGAAACGCCCGAGGATTGCGGCAGGAGCAATCGAACCCTTCGAAAATAGTCCCACCGCACTGCCGTTTGGGCCATTTGAACCGCGCCGTCACAGAACGTTAGAACTTGGATTACGAGGATGGGTTGAAGAACAGACCGGCATGGAGCTTGGTTATGTGGAACAATTATACACTTTTGCTGATCGTAACAGAGACCCACGCGAATTAGCGGGCGGGTCACGTGTGGTATCTATCGGATATTTGGCATTAGTGCGCGAGGCGGCACCCCATGGCGCAGACGAAGCAGAATGGACGAATTGCTACAAATTCTTGCCATGGGAAGATTGGCGCGGAGGCCGCCCTGCCCTGCTAGATAAGTTCGTCATTCCTGCCTTGCTTAATTGGTGCGCCCTAGCGTCCGATCAATCCGAGCAAAACAATCGGGAAGACCGAGTCTCTATCACATTTGGCACCGGTAACGTGCCCTGGGATATAGAGAGGGTACTAGAACGATACGAACTTTTGTTTGAAGCAGGATTAGTGAAAGAAGCCGCACGAGATAATCTGTTGGGCAGTGAAAACGGGAGCCCCTCATGGAACAATGATGCCTTGGCACAAACAGGTGATTCCTTTGCCCTCGACCATCGTCGTATTCTCGCAACTGCCCTTGGCCGTGTCCGCGGCAAAATAAAATATCGCCCGGTCGTATTTGAATTGTTGGCGCCAAACTTTACTTTATTAAATCTACAAATAGTCGTGGAAGCACTTTCCGGAGTCGGCTTACATAAACAAAACTTTCGCCGGCTCGTAACCAATAACCGGCTCGTAGAGCCAACTGGTAACATCGAGAGCCAAACGCGCGGCCGACCGGCCGAATTGTTTGGGTTCCGCCATGAGGTTTTGCGGGAACGTCCTCAGCCCGGAGTTGGCTTACCCGCGCGACAACGCAGATAGNCTATCTTACCTTTATTACAAATTCNAATTGTGCAGCCAGAGACTTGCCTTCCAGGTGATAGGGGCTTATAATTTATATATACTCATTTTGAGTATATAAAAGGAAGGAATCCTATGAGCGCGACCGTCGCCCTTAACTACACACCTGCAATCGCTGCCGCGACGGCGCCGATTTATGACCGAGTAAAAACCGTCATTCCCGAAATCGAATGGCCGTTCCATGCGCCCTATGTCGACGCTATCAATCAGTTAAAGAAAGAGCGTAATGCGGTTATTTTAGCGCATAACTATCAAACCCCTGAAATTTTCCATTGCGTTGGCGATATTGTCGGCGACTCATTAGCATTAGCGCGCGAGGCCGCAAAAGTTGAGGCCGATGTCATCGTTCTTTGCGGTGTTCATTTTATGGCGGAAACCGCGAAACTACTTAACCCTGATAAAACCGTTATCATCCCAGATATGGGTGCAGGTTGCTCCTTGGCAGATTCTATAACCCCAAGTGACGTGCGACTCTTAAAGCAAAAATACCCAGGAATTCCCGTCGTCACCTATGTNAATACGTCTGCAGAAGTCAAAGCCGAAGCTGATGTGTGTTGCACATCGGGAAATGCAGTTAGAGTGGTTGAAGGTTTGGGAGTTGATAGAGTCATTTTCATTCCAGACGAATACCTCGCCAAGCATGTGGCCGGCCAAACAAACAAGGTTGAGATCATCGCCTGGAAGGGTCATTGCGAAGTCCATGAGCGTTTCACCGCAGATGAAATTAAAGACTACCGTAAAGGCTTTGAGGGCCTCGTAGTCATTGCACACCCAGAATGCCCACCCGATGTTTTGGGTGAAGCGGACTTCGTGGGTTCTACTGCTGGAATGATCGATTATGTAGGAGATAGTCGTCCATCAAAAGTCCTTATGGTTACCGAATGCTCTATGAGCGATAACGTGGCAGCCGAGTATCCCGAGTTAGAATTCGTGAGACCGTGTAATCTATGTCCACATATGAAACAAATTACACTGCCAAAAATCCTGACGTCCCTCGAAACTCTTTCGCCGAGCATTGAAGTCGACCCTGTTGTGGCAGATCGCGCCCGACAATCAGTCGAACGTATGCTCGAATTGAGCTAGCGCTGGCAATCGGCAACAAACCCATGCCGACCAGTATCCCGCCCCTCCCGCTCGTTTTATATGAAAAACAAGTACGCCTAGCGCTCGAAGAAGACCTTGGCAGGGCTGGTGATATAACAACCGATGCAATTATTGATTCGGAAGAACACAGTAATGCGCATTTCGTCGCTCGCCAAGATGGTGTGATAGCCGGTCTCGATTTAGCTGCATTGACCTTTTCTCTGCTCGATACAAACGCAAGGCTCAATAAAACTGCAGCCGATGGCGCATGCGTCAGATCTGGCGATCTGATTGCTACCGTAACCGGAACTACTCGTGCTTTGTTAATGGGCGAACGGACGGCGCTCAATTTCCTTGGGCGATTGTGTGGCATCGCAACCGCGACAGCTGAAATGGTATCGGCCGTCGCGGCATATGAAACCGATATTGTATGTACTCGCAAAACTACGCCAGGACATCGCATTTTGGAAAAGTATGCGGTGCGCGTCGGCGGCGGTATCAACCATCGTTTTGGGCTGGATGACGCAATGCTGATTAAAGATAATCATGTGATTGCCGCTGGTGGAATAGTCCCTGCACTTCAGCGCGCACGTGCAGCGGTTGGACATCTGGTGAAAATAGAAATCGAGGTCGACACGTTAGACCAATTAGATAATGTACTAAGATTACATCCAAATGGGGCGGATGTTGTGATGTTGGATAATTTTTCCGCCGCCGAAGTAAAAGAGGCTGTGAAACGTATTAACGGTCGCCTACTCACAGAGATTTCCGGTGGTATCACATTGTCGAGCGTCGCCGAATTAGCAGCAGCGGGCGCAGATCTGATTTCATCTGGGGCCCTAACCCATAGCGTCAAAACGCTCGATATCGGCCTAGACTTCGACTAACTCAAAAAAAAAATTAAGTAGTTTATTAGTCCTACCCTAGGAACTCGTATGTGGTGCAGCTGAGCCGTTAAAGAGCCTGACAACTTGCTTGTAAAACACAATATGGGTGCGATGACTAACCAGCGCATTCTCAAAATTCCATTCACCTATGAGGGCAAGCTGAAAGCCATCATTTAAATTCGAGGTGCGATTAAATACAGACTATCATAAATCAAGACTGAATCGCACGCCCGGAGGCAATATATCGTTATAGGTTAAAATTAAGCCTAGTTGGCCATCAAAACCGGAATTTCCGAGTTCCACAGAATATAATCAGTCGCACCTCCAAATATCATTTGCCGGATACGGCTCTGTGTATAGGCCCCTTTGACTAACAAATCTGAACCAATTTGTTTTGCTTCGTCCAAAAAAACCTTGCCGGGACTCTCCTTGGAACGGTCCACGTGTTTATAATCTAAGTCAATTTCAATGCCATTACGTTCAAGCTGACCAGCCAATGCTTGAGCACTAGGACCTGGTACACCAAAATCCTCAATCGTGATGATCGTGACCTTCTTTGCACGGTTAATAAAGGGCATACTAAAGGCAATAGTGCGCGCGGTTTCTGTGCTTCCATTCCAAGCAATCGCTATGTGCTCGTCTAATTTTGTAGGCGAATTCGGAGGTGCAATCAGAATAGGTTTTCCGCCTTCAAACAGCGCTGCCTCAAGAATACTCATCGCGGCTATATTAGCACCTTTCTTCGGCCGAGCTACCACAGTTAAATCAAATACTCGGCTGCGACCACCTACAATCTCTGAATTCGGCGACTCTTCTTCAACCCAATTAGCCTGAGGCGTATTTTGCGGCAATTGAGGCTCACCCAAAGGGATATTATTATCTGCCATGAATTCTTTAAACTGTTTATGTACCTGTTCACGCCGGTCACGGTCTTGTTGCTCTACGCTTTCCACAAGCTCTGGCGTCGTCACTACCAAGCCTTCACCGGCCACCATCATCGCACTAGCTGCGGTCGGCTGATAATAAAGGCCTTCGATATAACTCCCAAAAAGTTTTGCCGTAAGCAACGCGGTATGAAGGATTGCGTCTAATCCATCGCTTTCCTCGATAGGTACTAATATAGTCTTCATTGTCATCACATTTCCCCTATCCGCGTCCATAAACTGTAATGCTAGATAAAACTTTAGCGTATCCCTTAGTGTTGGTCACGCAGAAGCTGACCTCTTTATAACTACTTACTCGTCAAGCGTTCACATTCTGCGCTCAGTAAAAAATAGCCTCTGCCGTCTTCAAGCGCTGTAATTTGTCTCACATGAAAAAGTCGAAGCGTTTTCTTATCTGGGTTGACTTAGCGTTATTCAAAAAAGGATATTTGCCAAAACGCAAACAGCTAGGAACGTCTGAATCGTTTGTACCGGCGTTTGCCGAATCTTGTCTTTCTTCAGGCCTGCAGGCAACCTACTGAGACGATGTCTCAGTTTTAATCCAGTTCAAAAATGCCAAATTACCCCCCGTTATCGGCCAGTTAACTACACAGGGACATTCATAAGAGTGCAAAGATATAACGCGCTCAGTTACGGCTTTGATATTAGCCTTGGTAGTTTTCAGTAACAGCAACACTTCTTGACTTTGCTCGATACTATCTTTCCAGCGATAAATCGATATCATACCCGGTAATATATTCGCGCATGCTACCAAATGTTCATCGACTAAGGTTTGAGAAATGTTGAACGCCTCTGTTTCATTCGGCGCAATCACATAAATCATATGGGCAGTCATGCTATCCCCCTTGGCGGCTCCATCATTCTACCATACCATCCACTGGTAATACCGCAGAGACAAGCGGAAGCAGGAGAACATGAGTCCAACTATAAAAACGGAACAAAGAGGAAAATACATCGGAAATAGGCGTGTACGTCCAACTCGAGGTCAAATTGACTGGTTGCGGCAAGGGTTGCAGCAACCAGGAGGGAAACTGCCGCTCTTCGATCATTTTGGGCAGAAAGTAAGTGACCGGACTGTAAAAAGTTGTATTCAGCAGGGCTGGGCCGAACCCTGGTTTGACAATCCCATAAAACCCGATTGGCTTATTTGCAAACTGACAGATAGCGGACGTAAACTTGCAGAGAACGCAGACTAATACGGATAATCGCAATGCCCTTTTAATAAATGATGCCCTCTGCGTTTGGCGCCTAGAGCGCGGGAAGAAAGTCCAAAACACCACGTAAGTTATTACCCTGATGGTTCGGTGCGTAACGCGTGTCAAGCATACTATCCGAACTTCGATTGGACCAATAGCAAGCGATACCGTATGACCTTGCGCCAAGCACATCATTGCCGCTTCCAGCTACGTGTAGCACCTCTTCCGCATTTACATTCAACATACGAATTGGCAGTTCATAGACCGATGGGTGCGGCTTATAAGCGCCAGCGGTTTCAGAAGATAATACAATTTCAATATCATCTCCAAACGCGCGCGCGAGTGTATCTAGCATATCCTGATCTCCATTGGAGAGTATGGCAGTTCGATACCCTCGTTGTTTAACCTCTGCGACAACTGCGCAAGCCTCTGGCCAGGGCCGGATACTATCCCAGGCAAATACCAATTGCTCTCGAACATCATCCGAAATTTTACGGCCTTTTAGCCGAAGCACATAATCAAGTGCCTGTCTCGTACATTCTCGGAACGACGTACGCTCTTTACCTAATGAATTACTCGCGGCAGCACGTTCCATCTGTTTAGCTCGCCAAAGCCGCACAGTAGGGGATGCATCCTCAAGGGACAGATCGAGCAACTCGGAAACTACGGGCGTCATGGTGCCTTGGATATCGATAAGCGCCATATACACGTCGAATGTTACCAGTTTAAAAGCCAAGACTAATTTCTCCGCCCAATACGCGACTTCAGCATCAAGATAACCGTGAAGACCGCCATCGACGCTACTAGATGCTTGAGAGAGTGCCCACTAACGACACCACCTAATAAGGCATAAATCGAATGGTCCAGCACTTCCAATATTTTTGCAAGAACATACCAGCCGACCATTAAAAGCATGTGTTTTGTAGTAGTGTAATGGGATTTCGGAAATAGCCAACAAAGCAACGGCAACGTTATGATTGGATAAATCTGCACCAACGCATAAAAGCGCAGATCGCCCCCTTGCCCGATATGGCTTAAATCCCACAACAAGCTTCCACTAGCGAACACTATTAAAGAGGGCATAAAGCAAAAAACCCCCATTTTTTGACCTATACGATCCGCAAGAAAAGCCGCAAAAAGTCCCATGAATGCGATCGCGATGGGTACCCGGTCCCAAAAGAGGGGGCCATTTGCCGGCGCCCAGTGATAATAGCTAGAACCAATTGTGATTGCGCTAACCGCGCCAAAAAAAATCACATAGGGCACAGCGTGGTATCTAGTTTCAAAGATAGTTCGTCCACTGGATCCAAATACGAGCCATAGCCCCATCAGTCCGAAAATACCAAAAGGCAGATTTGACACTACATCACTAAAGTTTGGGATACCCCATATTGATCTTCGGGCTGCAAATTTATGATAGTTGGGGTCCACTGGTAAGGGCTCCAACAAAAGAGCACCCACCATGAGCACTATTAAAATACCGACTAGAATACTGATCTTCTCTTTATTCAATAATGATTTCATGGTCGTTAGAATACTTTGGGCAGCCTCCTGAGAAAATACGACTTGCGCCCTCTGAGGCTATGGTCGGGGCGGCAGGGTTCGAACCTGCGACCTTTCGACCCCCAGTCGAATGCGCTACCAGACTGCGCCACGCCCCGATCAACATCGCCGAAAAAGTTCTTTGCTTAGACGGTTGTACTCTACAGGCGGGGTTTAACAACAGCAATGACAGATAACAATTAAACGCTTGGACAATTAAAATTATCTAACGTTCTATACCTTCCCGAATCGTTTGGAGGTCCTTTAACACGGCCTCGAGAGCGCGGCGTTTCTCTGCCCCTATACCGTTTGGATCAATCTCAGTTTTTATCACAGCAGAGGACTGTAAAGACTCTGGGCCGGCCCCATGTTGAATGGTCGGATGCACCACCAAATCCTCTTCGCAAGACGCCTGCCTTGCTTGTAGTAAAACCGTTCGCATGCCCTTTTCGCCTAATAGCCGCTGGACGCCTCGAATTGTATAACCATCGTCATAAAGGAGAGAACGAATGTGCTTTAATAGCGCCACGTCGTCTGGGCGGTAGTAACGTCGACCACCGCCGCGCTTCATCGGTTTAACTTGATTAAATTTAGTTTCCCAAAAGCGCAGTACATGCTGAGGCACATCGATATCATCAGAAACTTCACTAATTGTACGGAAAGCTTCTGCCGATTTACCACCGACCTTATTGATCATCACTAGACGTTAGAGCCGCCAGAACCCTGATCACCAAATGACGGTGGAGATGTTGTAGACGGCGCGGTTTCAACCGCGCGCTGAAGGCGATCTTGATAGCCGTCATCAATGACTTTTTTCAGAACATGGCTTGGGCGAAACACCAAAACTCGGCGCGGCAAAATAGGCACTTCCTCTCCGGTCTTTGGGTTACGACCAACTCGCTGGCTTTTCTGACGCACGAAAAAACTGCCAAAAGATGATATCTTCACCATCTCATCGCGCATTAGTGCATCAGAAATTTCACCCAAAACAGATTCGACCAAATCCGCAGATTCATTTCGCGACAATCCAACCTCTTGATAAACAGCTTCTGTGAGCTCAGCACGTGTCACGGTGTCGTCTGTCATTTTACCCCCCCCTTTTTTCGCACTCCACCAACACCATAGCGTAGCGGGCACCGAAAGCGTAGTCAATTACTTAACTATAGGAAAATGCCTAAAAGTCTTTAGGCAACAAGAATATAGGACTTTCTTGATCCTACCAACGAACAAGCGCCGAACCCCATGTGAAGCCGCCACCCATCGCCGTTAGGGATATTAAATCACCCGAACAAAAACGGCCCTTAGACTCTGCATCCGCTAAAGCTAACGGTATAGTTGCAGCCGAGGTATTCGCCTGTTGATCGACGGTAACTATAATCTTTGATTTTTCGATAGAAAGTTTCTTTGCTACACTATCCATAATACGCATATTAGCTTGGTGGGGAACAAGCCAATCAACATCACCAATCAAAAAACCGTTTCTTGAAAGAGACGTCTCTACCGCTTCAGCCATCCGCACAGCAGCGTGTTTGAATACTTCCCGCCCTTCCATTTTGACAACGCCGGCTTTGCCGTTAGTCGAAGGGCCACCATCAGTGCATAAATGCTCGTAATAATCACCATCAGCATAGATATGTGTCGACAAAACACCTCTGTCGGTATTCTGTCCATCGCCATCCTCTGTTCCCAACACAACAGCCCCAGCACCATCACCAAATAAGACGCACGTGCCACGGTCGTTCCAATCAACAATGCGGCTAAAACATTCCGATCCGATTAGCAGCGCTTTATTGGCTTGGCCAAGGCGCAACATATTATCCGTTGTATTCAGCGCATAGATAAACCCCGAACATGCTGCTTGAACATCGAACGCGGCGCCCTGTTTGATACCCAATTTGGACTGCACGCGGGTTGCAACGGCTGGGAAGGTATTATCTGGTGTCGCCGTCGCTACGATAACTAGATCAATCTCACTGGCATCAAGCGAAGCCCGCTTCAAGGCAACTTTTGCAGCCTCTATCGCCAAATCAGATGTATTTTCATCCTCAAAAGCGATATGACGCTGACGAATACCCGTCCGCTGCGTTATCCATTCATCGGAGGTATCAAGGCGGTTAGCAAGATCGTCGTTGGTAACGATCTTCTCAGGAAGGTAAGAACCACATCCCAAAAAAACTGAACGCCTCATTTTAGCTAACCGCTGCCTTGTTTGCCGATGCTTCATTGCCATCCAACAAATCAAAATCAGTTGCAATCATATCGAGAAATTCATTAGACACAAGGTCGGCGGCCACTTCAATTGCACTCGCAAAACCAAAATCGTCAGTCCCGCCATGGCTTTTTACAACGATGCCATTCAACCCGAGCAACATAGCACCATTATATCTGCGCGGATCCGTTCGTTTCCGAAGGTTCTCAATTTCCCTTTTTGCCAACAAATATCCAGTCTTTGCGACCAAACTGCTACCAAATGCATCTTTAAGAAACCCTGCATAGAGCTTGATCATTCCTTCCGCAGTCTTCAAGGCGACATTGCCGGTAAACCCATCCGTTACAACCACATCAACAGAGCCCGCAGCTATATCATCGCCTTCTATAAAACCAACAAATTCGCCAGGCAGATCTGCTCCTCGCAGTATCGCAGCAGCTTCGCGAATTTCTTCATGACCCTTTTGATCTTCTACACCAACATTGAGCAGACCAATTGTCGGTGTCTCTATTCCCAGTGCTGTTCGAGCGAACACCTCACCCATCACCGCAAACTGCACCAAGTTATTAGCATCGCACTGCAGATTTGCACCTAAATCCAACATACAGCTTTCGCCGCTACGCGTTGGATAAAAAGAGGTTATTGCCGGACGATCAATCCCAGGCAGCATCTTTAAGACGAACTTTGCAATCGCCATCAAAGCACCTGTATTACCAGCCGAGACCACGGATGCTGCTTCTCCATCAGCTACAGCATTAATTGCCAACCGCATGCTGGAGTTTCGACCAGAACGCAATGCGACAGAAGGTTTTTCACTACTGGAAACTACATCTTCCGTATGACGCATTGTCGTAACCGCTGCTAGATTCGGTTGCTCTGCGAGGAGCGGTGCCAACTGGGCTTCATCACCAACCATTAGAAAACGAATATGCGGCAGACGCACCTGCGCTATCGCCGCACCGCGCACAACCATCTCAGGAGCGTTATCGCCCCCCATGGCGTCCAAAGAGATGACAATACTATCTGACACGGGTTTGCCGATCCGGCATTATTGCCGTGATCCTAAGCGTTTGCCACTTCGACGACTTCTTTATCGTCATAATAGCCGCACGCCGCGCAGACATGATGCGGTCGCTTTAGCTCACCGCAATTAGGGCATTCGCCATATGTGGATGCTTTTAACGCATCGTGAGCCCGCCGCATATTGCGCCTAGATTTCGATATTTTACTTTTAGGAACAGCCATGCTGATTCCCTTTCATAAATTCGTAATTCATTTGGATCGAATTAGCTCGGTTTAATATAGAAAGTCTAGCCCGACAGCAAGTAAAACACCCCGCCTTCTCAGATCATTTTAATCGCCGCAAAGCGGCAAAGGGATGATTTTCCCCTGATTGATCCATTTTTTGGCCAAATATTATCCCGTCTGTCGGAATTTTTGCCCCCGGCGCACGAGGATATGGATCAATCGAAACCGCAAATTGTTGCGCTACGAGCTCTCCAAGATCGATGACGTTGTCTATAATTGGCTCCGGCGCATTGGGCCGGTCCACATCAATCTCCGCCGTGATTTGCTCATTGCACCCGTTGCCAAAGAACGCTTCAATGGTTTCCTCTAACAGAAGCGCAACCGGCACCAACGTAACTACACATTTTTGAATGTAAGAAGCACTGAGATTTCCTCGGACTTCCACTTCACCAGTTTTATCGGAGCGGTTAACCGTCAAGACAGCTGATAAATTCTCGAGCGATTGAAGTTCAAACCGTGCCGCAAGCGCTTTCCGTTCAGCCTCATCAGCCTCGAATGAGACTTCGAGCCCTTTTAGGTCAATTTCATCTGCGATCTGTGGACGCGAAAACTCTGCAACGTCATTCATTTTGATACGTCTCTTACTTCGACTAGGTCATCGGGCTGACCGAAAACCACTGCACCAGCCTGGAGACTTTCAATGCCCACACTGTCTAATCGATCAATTTCACGATACAAATAATCAACAACCTGTATCACTTTGCCCTCATCTGGCTTTGGTACGCTGCTATAAAGATTCCGCTTCAGAGCCTCTGCTAGAACTATCCGGTCCCCGTTCATCCCTTTGCTATAAGCATCGAAGCGTCCATAAAAACCCTCTGCAATGCGCTTTACCTTTTTCCCTACCGACAAATCTCCAACTCCCATTTCGCGTAAATTGCGATCAAGATCGTCAACCAAAACCGTCATCAACATTTGTGATAAATCGTATCCCAAAGGCTCCTTCTTAAGCCGTTGCATGACACAGAAACAGTGCAAAATAATCATGTCAAAACGTCCATTTGCCGTATCGGGTACGCCCAGTTTTTCATAAAAAAACGGAAGTCGAGCCTGCGACACAATTTTGAAATAGAGTCCCCGTGCTGCACTCTCTAGAGCGTCCGGCGCAAACCATGCTTTTAATTTCTTAAACATTGCTCTGCCCAATTTACTCAGACTATCTTATGGTTCCAAACTATAAACATCATCAAATTCAAACTAGAATACTGATCTAGAGTCCCTATATTGAGCTCGTACTCTAATAGCTCCGCGTTGGGAAGCAAATTTACATGCCTCAAACCACAAAAATTCGCCGAATCAAGCTGGTTCTGGCAATAGTACTGGCGGGATGCCTTTCCTCCTGCGCCTCGAACACTGCAACCCGAGGCAACTTACCCACCGAATCAAAGTTAGCAAAAATCAAGATCGGTGAATCTAGCAGACAGGATATCGTAAAAATACTTGGCAATCCGTCGACGCACGGTACCTTCGATTCTCAGGTCTGGTATTATATCAGCCGCCGAACTGAACAATGGGCGTTTATGCCCACCAAAGTCGTCGATCAAAACGTCATAGCCATCTATTTCAATGCCCGCGGCACGGTCGAGCATCTGGAACGTTATCGTACCGAAGACGGACGCAAAGTCGATATGGTGGATCGCGAAACTCCGACCAGTGGTCACGAATTAGGCTTTTGGGAACAGATGTTCGGAAATCTCGGATTGGGTATTCCCGGAACGGGTGGCAATTAACGCTATAGCCGTGTAAACACAGTCTCAGCCCCCGGCGTCAATAACGCACCGGGGGGGGGGGAGAACATTTTCTTTTTACCTTGCTCAAGACTGCTTCTTCGGCAGTCACTAGTGGGCCAACATAGCTAACAGCAAAAGCGCGACAATATTGGTGATCTTAATCATCGGATTAACTGCGGGACCAGCCGTATCCTTGTAGGGGTCACCAACCGTATCACCCGTCACCGCTGCATGGTGGGCATCAGAGCCTTTACCACCGTGATTACCATCCTCCACATATTTCTTGGCATTATCCCATGCTCCACCACCAGCAGTCATAGAGATCGCAACAAAGAGACCAGTTACGATGACGCCAAGCAACATCGCGCCTAATGCGGAGAACGCTGCGGATTTGCCAGCAATAGTTTCAATGATCCAAAAGAGTACGATAGGGGATAATACTGGTAACATTGAGGGAATTATCATTTCCTTAATTGCCGCCTTGGTCAGCATATCGACGCAGGCCCCATATTCCGGCTTTGCTTTGCCCTTCATTATCCCCTTAATTTCCTTAAATTGACGCCGCACTTCGACCACTACCGAACCCGCAGCCCGGCCAACAGCTGTCATACCCATGGCACCAAAAAGATATGGCAGCATACCACCGACAAAGAGGCCGACAACCACAAAGGGATTTGACAACGAAAAATCGACTTTAAGGCCATCGAAATACGGGAATTCCTTAGGGTTTGCGGCAAAATATGCTAAATCCTGCGTATAGGCCGCGAATAGCACTAACGCGCCCAAACCAGCAGAGCCAATGGCATAGCCTTTGGTCACCGCTTTGGTAGTATTGCCTACCGCGTCCAGCGCATCGGTAGTTTTACGTACGTCCTCGCTAAGTTCAGACATTTCGGCGATACCACCAGCATTATCAGTAACCGGTCCATAGGCGTCTAAAGCAACCACAATACCCGCCAGCGCCAACATATTCGTGACAGCGATAGCAATTCCAAAGAGCCCACCCAGCAAATAAGTACCTATGATAGCGGCACAAATAATGATTGCCGGAATAGCTGTCGCCTCCATAGATATCGCGAGACCCTGGATAACGTTTGTGCCGTGGCCCGTTGTTGAGGCTTGTGCGATCGATTGAACTGGACGATATTCCGTGCCTGTATAGTACTCGGTTATCCAAACAATCAGCCCGGTGGCGACGAGACCAATCAGACCGCAGTAATAGAAGTCCATTCCTGTCGCTGACTGACCCAGAATTGTATAAGCAATTTCCAGCCCGATCACCCGTTCGGTCACAAAGTACAGCGCAACCGCCGATAAAACTGTGCACCCGATAAAGCCTTTATAAAGCGCACCCATGATGTTTTGGCTCGCACCCAGCTTAACGAAAAAATTGCCAATAATTGTTGTCACAATGCAGGTCGCCCCAATTACTAGAGGATAAGCCATCATTTTAGCCTCAGCCGCACCGACGAAGAAAATCTGCGCTAACACCATAGTGGCAACAACGCTCACAACATAGGTTTCAAACAAGTCAGCCGCCATACCAGCGCAATCACCAACATTGTCACCAACATTATCAGCAATCACCGCCGGATTACGTGGATCGTCTTCAGGGATTCCGGCCTCGACTTTTCCGACCAAATCGGCCCCCACGTCCGCACCTTTAGTAAAAATACCGCCACCAAGGCGAGCAAAGATTGAAATTAGCGACGCACCAAAACCAAGCGCGACCAACGGGTCAACAATCTCACGCCCCGCAGCACCAACATGCACCAAAAACTGATAATAGACGGCGACCGCCAACAAAGCCAAACCAGCGACCAACATGCCCGTGACCGAACCAGATTGATACGCAACTTTCAGTCCTTCAGCGAGGCCTTCGGTAGCCGCCTCGGTGGTCCGAACGTTAGCACGCACGGAAATATACATTCCGATATACCCGGCAGCGCCGGATAGAACAGCACCGATGATAAAGCCAACCGCCACATGCAAGTTGAACAAATAGAAGAGAATCGCGGCAATCACCGCGCCGACCATACCAATCGTTGTGTATTGTCGATTGAGATAAGCTGCCGCTCCCTCTTGAATAGCCGCTGCAATTTCTTGCATCCGTTCATTTCCTGCATCCGCATTCAAAACCTGGCGGCTTACAATAACCCCGTACAGCACGGCGAGAACGCCGCAGCCGATGACAATATTTAGCATCGTTCAGACCCTATTTCGTAATTTGATACCCAATTATTCGTTACTACCTCATCAATCCCTTCGGCAGCTAGAGCGGCGAGACCATGCCAGAAGCCTCATGCGAAGGCAACTGCTCTGAAGTTTTTAAGCGGTCTTAGGTCAAGCTGTCCGACGATTTTTGAAGCCTGAGCCACGTGACAGCGCCAAAGACGAGCAGAGAGGGCAGTATCAATGAGGCACTTACCGCATCCCAACCATAAAGATGCTGCATGAAGCCGGAAAATACAGCGGTACCAGCAACGGTTCCAAATACAATCAAGTCATTGCAACCTTGCACTTTTTCTTTCTCTTCAGAACTGTAAGATTCTGTAAGAAGAGTCGTGCCGCCAATGAATAAGAAGTTCCAGCCGAGGCCAAGTATCGTTAGTGCCACTGAAAAATGTACCATAGTAATACCCGATAGCGCGATTATAGCTGCACCAATCATAAAAACCGCCCCGAGCGACAAAATGTTAAAAATACCGAATCGCTTGATCAAATGACCAGTGAAAAAACTTGGCACGTACATACCAAGAATATGAGCCTGAATGACCCATTTTGTATCCTGCAATTGAAACCCGCAAACTTTCATCGCTAGGGGGGTTGCTGTCATAGACAAATTCATTAGGCCGTAACCAAGCATCGAAGCCAAGACGGCTACTATGAAAACTGGCTGCCGAATTATCACGCCAAGGGGTCGACCTTGATTTTTGCGTGATGCATTTGTTGGCCTTGGTATATCAATGCCTAACAACAAGAAAGATGAAATAACCGTAATACAACAAATCACCAGATACCCACCGGCGAAAAATACCGGCTCAAATAAATCATAGCTCCAATTGGCTAGCTCCGGTCCCAAAATCGCCGCCGCCACGCCACCAGCTAAGACAAAAGAGATTGCCTTACTTCTGAATTCTTCGCTAGCCGTATCCGCGGCTGCAAATCGGTAATACTGCCAGCAAGCGTTATGAACCCCAATGATTGCGCTCCCAACACAAAACAAGGTGAAGTTTTGATTGAAGATCGCGTAAGCGGCGATACCAGCAGCGCAAAACCCAACCATTTGGCCCGCTATGAACACCGGCCGGCGACCAAACCGCCGCATAAGGAGCGATAACGGGTATGTACTGGAGACAATCGTTATCCACTGTAAGCCAAGCGGTAGCGTAGCCCAAGCCGGATCCGGCGCCATTGTAACACCTACTAAAGCCGAAATAGTAAGAACGATCGAGGTCCCGGTCATGGCAAGACCCAGAGCGACGGACAATATCAAAACATTCTTTTTTGTTGGATCAGGAGAGACCTGTCTAATATCAGCAACGGACATGACAGAATTTGCCTTACATTTAATTTTTATATCTGGGATACCACGGCTAAAACACTACAGAAACTAAAATTACCGCCACAAAATGGGTGACATGCTTGCTGATGGGTCCCAAGAACCGCTACTATAAAATAATCTAGTTTTTGCGATAGATGCATTTGTGCCCAACGAAAACATTGCCAACCCTAGCGCAAAGGAGCTCACCATTGCCTTTTTACCAACCAGACTTAGGCGCTAACCCCAATGATCCATTTGCGCGCGATTCAGAAAATAAGTTAATTCGGCGAAGCTATTGGCTAGACATGATAGATCAATCAGTGGTGCTCGCACTCACCCAGGGAGTTGGCGCCCATTTATCAAACGAAGAAAAACGCGCTCACCTTGAAGATATCCTGCGAGATCATCTGGTTGAAAGTGTTTGCATTCAGGAAATCATTCCGCCAGAAGGGTAATTTGGCACACACCCTCTATTGTTTTGGCGACCGCTCGAAAGCACCTTGAATTAAGACTGCCTTAATCTTTTTCTTACCGATGGCGCGCGCGCCCGCCCGCATTAGACGCGCTTTGATAACTCGAATATTAACCCCCTTGGTACCAGGGCGCTGAAACCCAAGATAATCATGAAGAGCCCGATAGAAAGCATCCTTTAAACGAGGAGCATACTTTTCTGCAAGTGATCTGGATTCTTCATCTACCAATTCAAGCGTTATTTTAAATAACACGTACTGTTCAACCCGCTTAGCTCGAATTACGGGAATCGTGAGGCGTTCCATTTCAAAAAAGAAGGGGACGTCGGCATCAACCTTTTCATCGGCAGCCCAACTAATATCTGTAATCGCGAGCAGGATCACCATGGCAATAGACAATGCTCGATAACTCATCATGTATAGCTGTGATTTCATTATCTTAATTCAACTTTCACTAGCCCTTATCAACCGTGTCGGTAGCCGCTTACATCTATATGCAATGACTTTTTCTGCTCATTCAACAACTGCACACCATCACCAGCGATGATGCGACCAATGCAGGTAATTGGCACACGGGACGACTTCACCTTTTCAGCAAGATTCTCAGTACCGGTGAAAACCAACTCGTAGTCGTCACCCCCCGTGACAATATTTTTCCAAAGTAAAGGCTCTGCTTTCAGGGCAAATTCACCTCCCGAAGAAAGGGGAACCTTTGCCAATTCTACAATTGCACCAACGTTTGATACATCAGCGATATGGCTAATATCCGCTAATAGGCCGTCTGAGATATCAGTACCAGCTGTCGCATTTCCACGCAGCGCTAAGCCTAAAGCAATACGCGGTTCCGGTGTACGGTAACGTTCTGTAAGTAACCTCGCATTAACCTCATCAAGCGCTACCAACTTACCTTTGGCGGCCAGTAATCCCAATGCCCCGTCCCCGATTGTCCCACTCACAAAGATATAATCGCCGGGCGATGCACCTTCCCGGCGAATTGCTTGCCCAACTGGTACTTCGCCAAATAACGTCGCACTAAAAGTCGCCGGGCCCGGACTCAAAACGCTATCGCCACCAAGCAAACCTATTCCGAAATTGCTTTGCTGATCAGCGAGCCCTTGGCAAAATGCTTTCACCCACGCATCCTTAACATCTCTAGGTAGCGTCATATTAAGCGTATAAGCGCGCGGCACCCCCCCCATTGCTGCTAGATCGGACAAATTGACCCGCAGTAATTTTGATGCAATCTGCTCAGGCTGCTCATCACCAATGTAATGTACACCCTCCACCACAGTATCGGTTGTGATCACCAGCTCACAGCCAGGTTCTGGATTTATAGTCGCAGCGTCATCGGTAAGGTCAAAAGCGCCATCCAGAGCCAAGGGGGCCAAATAATCGCGAATGCGGCCAAATTCACCTTTTCCGAGCATTGTCGTTACTACGCCATATCATGAGCCCGCAAGTCCCGTGCAATTCGGTCCAACAGGCCGTTAACAAGTCCAGGCTCTTTATCAGCATAAAAACGTTCGGTCAGCTTTACGAACTCGCTGATGGTCACTGGCGGGTCTATATCGCGCCGTTGCCCGATTTCGTAGGCGCCAACCCGCAGAATGATGCGTAAGACTTTTTCCAATTTCTCCGGGGTTAGCCCTTCCGACATGGAACGTCCAATAACATCATCGATTGCCTCGGTATTCTCGCTAACACCGCGCACAAGCTCTGCACAAAACGCCATGTCGGTTTCTGGTGGTGGTGATCCAAATTCATCTCCCTGACCGCTGGGCATATTTCGTCGACGTGCAACATCATCCAAGACAATATCGGCAGCCTTGTCGCTCAGTTCCATTTCGTATAACGATTGAATAGCAGCCAGACGCGCTGCCGTCCGCCCAACCGCTAAAGGTTGCTGTTGCATCATCTTGGATAAAGATGAAAATGGTGTTTGTGTTCAATCATCTTCAAACATGTTTGTGCCGCATGGGCACCTTTATTTCCGCGATCCACTGCGGCACGTTCCATTGCCTGATCGCGATTTTCGCAAGTCAGCAGCCCAAACCCAAGTGCCAGAGCATAACGCGTAGTCAAGTCCATCAAACTGCGCGACACCTCCGCACAGATATGATCATAATGGGTCGTCTCACCGCGAATAACACAACCCAAAGCAATAACTCCATCAAAACGACGATGACCGGAAAAATGCTCCAAGCTTCGGGCGCTATAGCAAATCGCTGCGGGGATTTCAAAAGCACCAGGTACCGTGAAAGTTTCGAAGGTGATATTTTGCGAATCTAACACGGTAGACGCACCGATTAATAATTCGTCCTGTATATCCTCGTAAAACCTTCCTTCGACTATCATAATATGGGGTGCTGGATCGAGCATAATTGCGTCTATCTCTATTTTATGATCGGCTTATGGCCGACAATTCTAAGACCATAGCCGTCAAGACCGACGACTGCTCGTTTGGTGTTGGACAACAAAATCATATCACTTACACCTAGATCAATAAGGATTTGTGCGCCAACACCGTAATCGCGCAAGGGCGAACGCTTATCGCTGACGTTATTACTACCAACCGCAACAGGATTGTCTTTTTTACTGGTTAGAGAAGTCATATTAGGGCCTCGTAAGAGGACCACAATTCCGGCTTCTTCCCCGCCAATAATCTCCATGGCGCGCTGCAAATCGCCACCACGACCGCTAGACAGCCCACCGAGCACGTCATCCATAAGGTTCATCGCATGCATTCGCACCAATGTTGGGATACCGGGCTTGATATTGCCCTTAACCAAGGCAACATGCTCTACTTGGGCAATCCGATTTGCATAGACAATCAGCTTAAAACTACCGCCAAAGCGGCTGGAAAATTCGCTTTCACTCACCTTTTCGATAATACGGTCATGTTTGCGGCGATAGGCGATAAGGTCTGCAATCGCTCCAATCTTTAAATTATGGAATTGCGCATAAGCGATGAGATCTTCCAAACGTGCCATGGTCCCATCTTCATTCATGATTTCGCAAATAACTCCGGATGGGTTGAGACCAGCAAGGCGCGCTATATCGACCGATGCTTCCGTATGGCCTGCCCGAACTAGCACGCCACCCTCGCGCGCCATTAACGGGAAAACATGACCGGGCGTACCGATATCATCACGGCCCGATTGTGGGTCAATGGCAACCGAAACAGTGCGTGCTCGGTCAGGAGCAGAAATACCCGTCGTAACACCTTCGCGTGCCTCAATGGAAACCGTAAAAGCGGTCTGATGGCGGCTTTGATTCTTTTGACTCATCAAGTCAAGACCAAGCTCTTCGCAGCGCTTCTGAGTTAGTGCTAAACAAATAAGCCCGCGCCCGTGAGTCGCCATAAAATTAATAGCGTCCGGGGTTGCCATTTGGCCAGGAATCACAAGATCGCCTTCATTCTCGCGCTCTTCGTCATCGACCAAAATGAACATACGCCCGTTACGCGCATCTTCAATAATATCCTCAATGGGAGAAAGGAAATTGAGATCGCCAGCCAAGCGCTTTCTAACGTCGCTAGATTTCGCCTCATTATGCTGTATTTCAGTCAACCCAATACCTTTCAAACGGCCAGTCAATTACCTGGTAAAAGTCGTGCAACATATCGGGCAAGCATATCGATCTCAAGGTTTACTCGATCTCCAGACACCGCCACACCAAACCCGGTTTGGGCTAATGTGTGAGGAATTATATTCACGCCAAAGCCGTCGCTATCGACTTCATTAACTGTCAAAGACACGCCGTCAAGAGATATACACCCCTTTTCCGCAATGAATTTTTCTAGTCCGACGGGCGGCAGGAACCTAAATCGAGTACTATCACCATCCGGCTCACGATCTATAATCTCTGCAACGCCATCCGCGTGGCCAAACACCAAATGACCGCCTAGTTCTTCGCCAAGCTTTAGAGACCTTTCTAAATTTACAGACCTACCAACTTTCCAATCCCCGACTGTTGTTCTCGCGAGGGTCTCCGCTGACGCCTCAACAGCGAACCATCCATCATTTTTCTCGGTTACAGTTAAGCACACCCCCGAACACGCTATTGAAGCCCCTATAGCTACCGTAGCGAGATCAAACGAGGTACTGATTTCGAGACGCCGATCACCAAATTGCTTAACAGCAGAGATTTCGCCGACATCCTGGATAAGGCCTGTAAACATGAGAGTAATCTAGTCCGATCGCCAATAGGTTTCCAGCCAATCATTACCAAGACGCTCCGATGAAACAGTATCAAAGCGCAAAATATCGTCCAACTGAGCAAGACCATAAGCGGCCACTGCTGAAATACCATCGCCTCCCATTATACTCGGTGCACGGAACCAAGCGATACGATCTACCAAGCAAGTTCTCAAAAAAGTCGCCGCAATATCAGCGCCGCCTTCAACTAATAGGCGTGTGATACCCTTGCTGGCCAGAGCTTGCATTGCAACATGAATATCTGGATAGCCCGCCCTATCAGGCGGTATAGTTATGATTTCGACACCACAATCGCGATAAGCCTGTTTTTTAGCCACATCGCCCCCTTTCACAGTTAAGAGCCACGTGGGAACATCCGCCACAGTTGCAACGAGGTTTGCCGTCAACGGCAGTTGGAGCCGCGTGTCAACAACAATACGGACTGGTGAGGCCGCCTCAAGGCCAGGCAATCTGACGGTAAGCGAAGGATTATCCGCAAGAGCGGTTCCTATGCCGACTAACACTGCATCGTGACTTGCGCGCATTAAGTGGACCCGCGCGCGTGCATTAGGACCCGTAATCCACTGACTTTCGCCCCGCACCGTGGCAATGCGACTATCCAGTGTGGTTGCGGTTTTAAGCGTTATCATTGGCCGATTTTGGTTAACTCGCGATATAAAACCCTCATTTAGTCGCTCCGCCTCGCCTCGACATAGACCAACCTTCACGTCGATACCTGCTTCTTTTAAAAGTGCATTTCCCTTTCCGCTTACCCGAGAATCTGGATCTTCCATTGCAGCAACAACGCGGGTGATGCCGGCTTCGATTAGCGCTTCTGTGCAGGGCGGGGATTTGCCATGATGACAACACGGCTCGAGCGTTACATATGCTGTGGCGCCCTTTGCCAAATTACCCGCCTGAGACAGCGCAACAGTTTCCGCATGCGGACGTCCTCCAGGCTGAGTCCACCCGCGACCGACAACTACCGGTGCACCAGCTCGCTCAGCAACGATGACGCAACCTACAGCAGGATTCGGCCAAACAGAGCCCAGCCCTCTATGCGCGAGACTTAGAGCCACGCGCATAAAGCTGACATCTTGCTTATTCAGGTCCGCCAGCACCGAGCTCGCCGGTAATGAATTCTTCGAAATCCTTCGCCTCACGGAAATTCCTATAAACCGATGCGAAGCGCACATATGCGACCTTATCGAGCGATGCCAAGGCCTCCATTAGTAACTCACCGATCAAATCAGCCTTAACATCACTTTCACCGGAGCTTTCGAGCCGCCGTACAATACTATTGGCCACCTGCTCAACCCGCTCAGGCTCGACAGAGCGCTTCCGCAGTGCAATATTCATAGAACGCACCAATTTATCGCGATCAAATGGCTCCCGTTGGCCATTCTTTTTTATCACTGATAAATCACGTAACTGCACACGCTCGAAAGTCGTAAACCGTTGACCACAATTAGGACAAAAACGTCGGCGGCGAATAGCAGCATTATCTTCCGTCGGCCTCGAATCTTTTACTTGTGTATCATTGTGACTACAAAACGGACATCGCATCCCGTCATCCCTTTCCTATGAGGTCGCTACACTTATACGCCCGCCGGATAGACCGGAAACCGTTTACATAGCGAATCTACCTTTTCGCGGACCGCACTTTCTACTGACTCGTTGTTTTCACCGTTAGCAGCAAGACCGTCCAACACCTCTACTATCAATTCACCAACTAGGCGAAACTCCGCCTGACCAAACCCTCGTGTTGTTCCAGCCGGCGTACCAAGACGAATACCGGAAGTCACCATTGGTTTTTCTGGATCAAAAGGAATCCCATTTTTGTTGCAGGTCAGGCCAGATCGCTCTAGCGCCCTTTCGGCAATGTTGCCAGTGAGGCTCTTGGGCCTGAGGTCAACTAAAATCAAATGAGTGTCCGTACCACCGGAGACAATATCAAGACCGCCCTCTAACAGAGTTTCGGATAGCGTCTTGGCATTATCGACAATAGACTGTGCATAAATCTTGAAAGAGGGCTTTAGCGCTTCACCAAAGGCAGCAGCCTTGCCAGCAATCATATGCATCAGAGGACCGCCTTGCGTCCCTGGAAAAATTGCCGAATTGAACTTTTTGGCCAAAGCCTCTTCATTCGTAAGGATCATACCGCCGCGAGCGCCGCGTAATGTCTTGTGAGTTGTAGTGGTAACTACATGAGCATGGGGTAATGGACTTGGATGAACGCCACCCGCGACCAGTCCAGAGAAATGAGCCATATCTACCATCAACAAAGCACCGACAGAATCTGCTATTTCTCGAAATTTAACAAAATCGATAAACCGAGGGTAAGCCGAGCCACCAGCGACAATAAGTTTAGGTTTATGTTCATCTGCCAGATGCGCTACTTCGTCAAAATCAACTAGCGCATCATCTTTCCGAACGCCATACTGAACAGCGTTAAACCATTTGCCAGACTGATTAGGAGGTGCACCATGGGTCAAATGCCCCCCAGCAGCTAGGGACATTCCCAAAATAGTATCTCCAGGCTGAATGGTTGCGAGATAAACCGCATTGTTCGCTTGTGCACCCGCATGGGGCTGCACATTTGCGAATTGGCAACCAAACAGCTCCTTTGCACGATCAATCGCCAATTGTTCAGCCACATCCACAAATTCGCAGCCGCCATAATAGCGTCGCCCTGGATAGCCTTCGGCATATTTATTAGTAAGTACTGACCCGATTGCCTGCAATACAGATCGGCTAACGATATTTTCAGAAGCAATCAATTCTATTTGATTTTGCTGACGCGATAATTCTTGGCCGACAGCGACAAACAGATCTGGATCAGTATCACCCAGTGACGCTGTAAAGAATCCGTCTTCCAAAATTTCTGCTGTATTAGCTTCTGCCATCGCTCTATCTAAACCTTCCTAATTATTACAAAATCTCTACGAAAACTTTTCAACTCGCCGTTGATGACGTCCGCCTTCAAATTCCGAATTCAAAAACACTCTCAAACAATCAAGCGCCACTTCTATCCCTGTAGTCCGCGCACCTAAAGCCAAAACATTGGCATTATTGTGCAGCCTTGCAAAGCGTGCATCTGTCTCACTATGACACAACGCAGCGCGCACGTGCCGGTGGCGATTAGCCGCAATCGAAATGCCAATCCCAGTGCCACAAATCAAAACGCCCCGCATCGCCCTGCCCTTCAAAAGAGCCTCTGCTAAGTTATTGGAATAGTCCGGATAATCTACCGAACACGTGCTATTCGTCCCCAAATCAAGCACTTCATAGCCCATTTCTTCCAGATACTTTCCGATGGCCGCCTTCATCAAAAGACCTGCGTGATCTGATGCTATAACGACTTTTTCCTTAGCCATGAAAACCAAAACACTCTCAAACCCAAAATAAAGATAAAAAAACAAACGATGACAACCAGAATACCACATGTCGCGTAGTCTTGCCAGTCACACACAAGGTTTCGCGGTCTGGAGACACACTCTCGCGCAATACAATAAATTAATAAGAAAAACAGTAGAGCTAGTAAAACAAAAAAGCTTGTAGTGTGTGATCAAAAGGTTGCACCAAAAAGGTACACTTTATGTAGTGATTCATCAGATTTTCACTGGAATATATTGTGCTTTATTGTAATTTCATTACACCACTTCTCAAAATAACTTTAAGATAAAGTAGAGTATTTAATATTTTTTCTTTAATTTTATTGACATAATTAAAGTTCTATGGGATTTACTAGTCATAAATTAGAAAAAGAATAGGATTACGGGTGATGCACCAACAATTCGCAGAGAATAGGGGGCAGAAGACTGACATTTTGCGTATGACTGCCGATGTCGTTTCTGCATATGTTGGCAACAATACTTTGCCAGCCACTGAACTTAATGACGTTATTCACCTCGTTTATGGCTCATTACAGAAGCTTAATGATGGCCAAACAAATAGCTTCCGCTCTAAATCAAAAGTTGCAGTGCGGAAATCCATCACACCTGACTATATTGTCTGCTTCGAGGATGGAAAGAAATTGAAGATGTTAAAACGTCATCTTCGCACCGTCTACGGCCTGACGCCTCAAGAATACCGTGCCAAGTGGGGGCTGCCTGCGGACTATCCAATGGTAGCGCCCAATTATTCGCGACAACGCTCTGCTTTCGCAAAAAAAATCGGCTTAGGCCGAACTGCAAGTGGCGTCGCGTAAATGTTCCCCAACGAAAATTAAAAAAAGTAATTATAGACTGGCCGGTCCATGTGACCGGCCTTTTTTTTTACCATAGCAGCCTAACAAACGTTCTCTTCCGCCTTTTTCTTCATCACATATTCTAATTTGAGGAGACCAGCTTTACGCAAGGCGCGGTCGCCACGACGCGGATCACCAACTATCGACGCCTCGATACCAGTGCGAGTATCAACGGCGGTTACTTTCACATATCGGCCGATCGTGACCATTTCGATTATAGATCCGTGAGATTCTTTTTTGTCCATAGCATTAGTCTAGCCGGATTAGCCATATTACTTCAAACGAGCCTTTTAAAATTATTGTAAATTCGACGCGCTATCCGGTTTAACTGAGGCAACGCGTCTTCAACGGCACTGGCGAGTAGTGATTCGCCTCCAAGTCCTAAAGAGTTTTTAAGGGACTCAGCGTAGGCCGGAACCTTCGCCCAATTATCAACTGTCTCCCCCGTGACCTCCATGTGATATTGTAAGCCATAAACCCTCTCGCCATATCTAAATGCTTGACAATCACAGCCTGCAGAGGCGGCAAGCAACACCGCGTCTCGGGGTAAAGTGTTTACCTCCGAGCCATGCCACTGCAAACATATGTTGTGCCTATCAACGCTATCAAATAACGGGTCAACAATGCCGGCATCCGTAAGTTTGATTGTCTGAACACCCACCTCTGGATCAGCCATGGGGGCTACAAACCCACCAAGGGCGTCAGCCAATAATTGGTGTCCCAGGCATATTCCCAAGACCGGCTTTTCCGCTTGGACCCAATCCCTGATCGCCTGCTTTTCCGATATTAGCCACGGATACTTATTTTCTTCCCACACATCCATTGGCCCGCCCATAATCCAAAGCGCATCATAGTTCGCATGTTCTGGCGCAGCATCACCAGAATACCATTCCACAACATCACAAGTGACGCTATCTTCACGCAAAAACGTTCGGAAAATCCCAGGATGCTCGACTTCAATATGTTGATATACCAAAACCCGCATTATAGGCTTACAGACTATAATCTTTTTGTAACACCGCCACGCCCACCAGTGTTTAATCGGTCTGCATATTCCGGCGCGAGAGCGCGACCATTGGGAATATTAACCCAAAGACGCAATAGCAATCTGCGCTTTTCTTCCTCATCCCAGTCTACAAACCGACCCCGGCTATGCATCGTCGTATGATTATTAAGTAATTGTATATCGCCAGGCTCGAAGGTCATGGGTAAAAGAAAATCTTCGGATACGGCTAAATTTTCTACTAAATCGATAGCTTCTTGCTGTGCTTGGGTTAGTGGCTCCTGAGCTCGCTGGGCACCGAGCTCAATCTGTTGTTTATTAAACCGGCATGAGAGCAATCCGTCGAACCAGCTATAGACCGGAATTCGATTATTAGAGAGTTCAACAGCTGTTCGCCCCTTACCTATCAGGTCGTAGTGAAACCCATTTAATAGTGGTTCCAATAGCTCGGGACGAGTTACCCTAATGCGGTTATAAACCGACATCGAAGAAGCAATCCAGCTTTCACCGCCCTTTTTCGCGGGCCTTACACACATAAGACCTACCAGGTCTGAAGAATCTGTATGAGGTGCAAGCAACGCGTTAGTCCGATGACCACGGACACCTTCCTCATAATATCCGCCTTGAGTATACTTACCACCTTCCATGTCTTTAACGTGGCCAAGCAAATCGCCTTGGCTGTTTTGAGAAATAGTTTGGCCCAAATACGTACCAAGACCCCAATATAGCACGGATAATTTGTCCAAAGCATAATCCGCTACATTTAGCCCGCGCATTAGCACGAAACCGCGCCCATATTCTATTTCGTGAAGCAAGGAACTGATTTTCGGCCCCAGGGATGGTAACGGAAAATCTTTTTGGCGAAATTCGAGTGGAGAGACGCCGCGGTTATATAATGCGGTGGTCGCCTTCTCAAGCTCGTCTAAATCTTCGTCCGACAGTTGAAAAACCCAGGATTGATCCTGTTCCATTTCTACGCGCGTCCATGCGGACGGTCCTGTCGCCTCGGGCGGCAAACGCATATCCATCGCCAGGTAATCTCCAACTACAATTAATTGACCCTGTGTTTAGCAATCCCTGGAGGTTTCTGGCAATGGCTTACGTGTCGACACTTGACATCAACGCTAGACGCATGGCTTTTCGGCCATACAACAAAAGATTTTGCTGAAGAATTTGGATATCACCATACTAGGGAGTTGATCATGTCCGTTGATTCTAAGAACCCCGAAACTATTGCCCTTCACGCGGGTTATCGTGCTGACCCAACAACTGGCGCAGTTGCGGTGCCTATCTATCAAACCACCTCTTATCAGTTTGATAGCACTGAGCATGCGGCTAATTTGTTCGCGCTGAAGGAACTCGGCAACATCTACACGCGAATTATGAACCCTACCGTAGATGTACTAGAACAACGTATCGCTGCCCTTGAAGGCGGTGTAGCAGCGCTAGCGCTAGGATCAGGCCAAGCAGCGTCAGCCTTCTCAATTCAAAATATTGCCCAATCGGGGGATAATATCATCAGTTCTACCGATCTTTATGGTGGGACTTGGAACCTGTTCGCGAATACGTTCAAAGCGATGGGGATAGAGGTTCGCTTCGTCGATCCTGCAGAACCTAAAGCTTTCGCCGAGGCGACCGATGGTAAAACACGTGCCTATTACGCAGAAACACTGCCTAACCCAAAGCTAAAAGTCTTCCCTATTGCGGAAGTAGCGGAGATTGGCCACAAGCTGGGGGTACCTTTGATAATGGATAATACCGCGTGCCCGGTCCTCTGCCGGCCGCTCGATCATGGGGCTTCCATCGTCATCTATTCGACGACCAAGTACATCGGTGGCCATGGCACCTCAATAGGCGGACTGGTAGTCGATGGAGGCAATTTCGATTGGGAGGCACATTCAGAGCGCTTCCCGATGTTGAACCAGCCTGACCCTTCTTATCACGGCGCGGTTTGGACCGAAGCGGTCAAGCCTATGGGTCCCATCGCCTATATTATTAAAATGCGGGTTACACTTCTGCGGGATTTAGGTGCGGCCATGTCCCCCTTCAACGCTTTTATGTTTCTGCAAGGGCTCGAGACCGTGCCACTTCGCATCCGCGAGCATTCCAAAAACGCCGCTACCGTTGCCAATTTCCTCAGTAAACGTGATGACGTTACCACTGTGATATATCCAACGCTTCATGCAGATAAGGAAAGCAAAGCAAGAACAGCAAAGTACCTATCTGGCGGCAGCGGTGGACTTGTTGGCTTCGAGCTGAAAGGCGGATCAGAAGCGGGACGTGCTTTCATCGATTCACTTGGGATGCACTATCACGTTGCCAATATCGGCGATGCCCGTTCGTTGGCTATTCATCCGGCAACTACAACACATTCTCAGCTTACGCCCGAAGAACAAGTTGCCAGCGGCGTTACAGATGGTTATGTGCGCCTATCTGTGGGCATAGAGCATATTGATGATATTCTGACCGACCTTAGCCAAGCTCTCGATAAGGCCTCATGAACGTTTTCAAACACACCTACAGGCGCTAAAATTTACCTCATCTAGGGAGATAATTATGCCCGAGGGCAAAAATAAGCTATCGCAAGTAAAAGCGCACCGGCCTGCAGTAACAGGAGACGTAAATATCGGCTCTTTTCCCGCGGTTCGTATGCGCCGTAACCGTATTGGCGATGCAGTTCGACGGATGGTAGCCGAGAACAACCTGACTGCTAATGACCTAATTTGGCCGGTCTTTATTATTGATGGCAAAAAGAAGCGAGAGCCAGTTGCTTCCATGCCAGGCGTCGAACGCTTGTCAGTTGACCTCTTGCCAAAAGCCGCGGAAAAGGCCTCTGAGCTTGGTATACCTGCAATAGCCCTTTTTCCCTGTACCGATCCGAGCAGGAAAACCAAAGATGGGCGTGAGGCTACAAATCCAAACAATTTGGTCTGCAGCGCTATACGTGAGATCAAGAAGTGCCTACCAGACTTGATGGTGATCTGTGACGTCGCTCTAGACCCATACACCACCCACGGCCATGACGGATTGATGAAAGGGGAAGAAATTCTCAATGACGAAACACTTGAGGTTCTAGTTGGTCAAGCGCTGGTTCAAGCAGATGCGGGTTGCGATATCATCGCACCGTCCGACATGATGGACGGCCGTGTGGGTGCAATCCGCCAAAAACTCGAAAAAAACGGCTTTCAACACACACGAATAATGGCCTATTCAGCAAAATTCGCATCAACGTTCTATGGCCCTTTCCGCGATGCAGTCGGTTCCAAAGCCATGCTTAAGGGTGACAAACGTACATATCAGATGGACCCGGCCAATAGTGATGAGGCACTCCGAGAAGTGGCCCTAGACATTCAAGAAGGTGCGGACATGGTAATGGTCAAACCCGGGATGCCCTATTTAGACATCGTACGCCGTGTCAAAGACACATTTCAAATGCCGACCTTCGTCTATCAGGTCAGCGGCGAATACGCGATGTTACAAGCAGCAATCCAAAACGGGTGGCTGGATAATGACCGGGTCATTTTGGAGAGCCTGACCGGCTTCAAGCGTGCCGGCGCGGACGGTATACTTTCTTATTTTTCCTTGGAAGCAGCGGAATTGCTGCTTAAATAGACACTTTTTCCACCTTATCTTGGATTAGTCATTCGTTGAGAAATACGGTACCGCATCCGCTAGCCACAATTCGCAATTGATCATACTATGAAAACCCCATGGGCTTTAGTAACTGACCAACCCTCCTCGCATGATCGGTATTATTTTTTTCGATTAAGAAATGCAGTCATTAGAGTGTTCGGCTCATCAGTCGCATAACAGCCGGCGATAGCTTGAATGCCGACCTTGGCCGCATCCGTATAGGACATACGTTCCCAATCGTTGATTAACGCCTTTTGAACTCGGATCGCATTGGACCCACACAACAGTAACGAGGCTATCCATTCCTCTACCGCTTGGTCCAGCTGATCATAGGGCACTAGCTTTTGTAGATAACCATATTCGTGGGCCTGTTGAGCAGTAATGTGATCGCCAGTCAGCACCAGTTCAACCGATTTGCCCCAGCCCATTAAACGCGGCAACAACACAGCTTCCATACCCGATGGAATACCGAAGCGTGTTTCCGGCATCCCGTATTTGCCGTGATCTGCGCCAACGCGCATATCAGCAGCGGCAGCGATCTCCATGCCCGAGCCAAAGCAATAGCCATTGATGCGAGCAATCACTGGGACCGGGAAATTTCGTACAGCATCACAAGCGTAATGGGTCAATGTCGAGGATTTTTCCCCTTGAGCCGGATCATAGTGTGCCATCTCGGCAAGGTTACTACCACCAACGAAGGACTTATCTCCAGCACCAGTGAGGATAATAGCTCGCAATGTCTCGTCATGCTTAAGTTCAGCTATCACATCAATAAATCTCTGCTTTCCAGCTAGCCCCAAAGAATTTCGCTTCTCCGGATTATTAAACATTACTGTCGCAATGCGTCCCTTATCACTTCGATCATCATATTTAACCAGTACTAATGAATTTGTATCTTTCATAAGACTTCCCTTGCCGTTGCAATCAAGCATTCTTACCTTCACCATGTAGTCGGCACGATAGCATGAGCTGCGCGAGCGAAGTACAAACTAAATGAGTAACCGCCGTGACGGAAGGTCTTCAGAAAAGGAACTGTCTATACCGCCTCATTCAAAGTGCTGGATATCTGATAGTGCTAGTCATTTTCGGCACCAGCGGCATCTACCTTTGGCTCCAATCTTCCTTACCAAAAATTGATGGTATGATTTCCGTTCCGGGTTTGGGTGCGCCGGTAGAAATTGTAAGAGACACAAATGCGGTTCCACATATCTTTGCCGAAAGATCGGAGGACGCCTACTTCGCTCTTGGCCTATCCCACGCTCAAGACCGGCTCTGGCAAATGGAGATAATGCGCCGCACAGGTGCCGGACGCCTATCAGAAATAATGGGCGTACCAACCCTTCCTATCGATAAATTCACGCGCACACTCGGATTCTATAAAAGTGCGGAAGCGCGCGCCGAAGAAATGCCACCAGATCTCAAAAAACAGATGGATGCTTATGCCGCCGGCGTCAACTACTATATCGACCACCATGACGGGACTTTATCGCCCGAATTCATCCTGCTCAACCACACCCCAGAACCTTGGCGCACAGCAGATAGTCTTGTGTGGTCGCGTATGATGGCATTTCGCTTATCGCAAAATTGGTGGAAAGAACTGTTTCGTTTGAGGTTACAAACAGTTTTCACCAAACCCCAGATAGACGATTTCTGGCCTTCCGGCGACATCGGCCCAGTAACACTGGACAACCCAAACCAAGCAGCCTCACTCATGAAAGCAGTACCGCCAGCGTTCCGACCAAAGAGCGCGTCTAATGCCTGGGTACTTTCGGGAAAACGAACTGCATCGGGGAAACCCATTCTTGCGAATGATCCGCATCTTGGTTTTGACGCACCTGGCCTTTGGTATCTGGCGCGTATCAAAACGCCAAGATTTGAGGTTACCGGAGCGACGGTGCCTGGCGTACCCATCACTGTAATTGGCCATAACGGAACAATCGCTTGGGGCCTAACCACTACTGGTGGGGATAGTCAGGATTTATTCGTCGAGAAAATCGACCCCGAAGACAAAAACCGATATTTGACTCCTGATGGCTCGCGCGCCTTTCACGTCCGAACCGAAATCATCAAAGTGAAAGGAATAGATTCGGTTGTTTTAAATGTACGTGTCACTCGAAATGGGCCAGTTATTTCTGATATTTCAACACAAACTAAAAGGTTAAAACTCGCTGGACAATTGCTAGCACTCAAGAGCATTGCAGCACGCGCAGATGACCGAACGCATGAAGCGCTATACCGGATCAACCGGGCACAAGACTGGAAAAAATTCTTGGCGGCGACGAAGCTTTTCCATAGCCCACAACAAAATTTATTTTATGCAGACATCACCGGAGAGATTGGCATGATCGCGCCGGCTCGACTTCCTCTCCGCAACGGCTGGGACGGACGTTGGCCTGCGGACGGCGTAAATCGAGACCACCGGTGGATGGGTTTCATTCCATTCGACGGATTACCGAAAATACACAACCCATCGGTTGGCTTTATTGGTAACGCGAATAACCAATTGGTACCAAGCTCCTATCCGCACCTCATCACTAAGGACTGGGATGCACCCTACCGCGCGCGTCGCTTGAAAGACCTTGTAGCGAGAAATTCCAAACATACACTCGACGATAGTGCTACCTGGCAAATGGACCGCACCTCTGAAGCGGCAAGAGAGTTGCTTCCCTTAATGCTTCATCAGCTTCAAGAGAGGGAAACGCAAGTACTAAAGCGCTTAATTGCATGGGATTATCAAATGGATAAGGGCAAGCCTGAGCCTTTGGTATATAGCGCCTGGGTTCGCTTTTTTATGATTGAATTGATGAAACCCTACGGCCTTGAAGATTTGGCGCCTATGCCCGCCTTTTTGATCAAGGTGCTACGAGATAAACCTAATTGGTGTGACCAGCCCAAAACTAAGAAACGGGAGACATGCAAGCCACTTCTCACCGCAAGTCTGGTAAAAGCCCTCAAAAAAATTTCGCAACATCTGGGCAAAAATATTGACAATTGGAAATGGGGAGAAATGCACCGCGCCACTTTCAAGCATCAATTATTCGACCGTATACCTATTATAAAACTTTGGGGAAATCTAAGTATTCCAACTGACGGCGGCGATCATACGCTTAATCGAGGGCAAACTACCTTCGGTGACGACGGTCTTAATCCCTTCAGCCACCGCCATGGCGCCGGGTTTAGGGTGATTTATGATTTGAGTAGTTTACAGCGAAGTCGCTTCATTATCGCTACCGGACAATCAGGAAATATTTTTTCTAAATATTACCGAAATTTTTTAAAACCGTGGCGGGATGGAGCGTATATCCAGATCTATGGTAAACCAAATAAGATTAGAAAGCGTGCACTTGGCACACTCCTACTTATCCCGACAAAGCTGGCTGAAAAAAGGTGGTAATATAGCCGTGAACTTTAAAACATCAAAGACACCGTTCGAAACATAGCGGGCAAGGTGGCCGCAGCAGCCCCACTAGCGGCGCTCATGAAACAAACGGACTGCTTTGACGGCAAAAAAGTAGCGTTTGTTGTGAGCCGCGCGAATAGTAGTTCACGCCTTCTCGCATCCATCATAATGAGTAGTATAGTACGCAATGGCCGAATCATAACCCTGCGGATATCAATGAGTGACAATTCTGGCGCACTTGCTAACGGTGCCACCCACATCGACGAAACAGGCGGTAATATGTTTGAAATCGTTCATAAAAGGCTCTTTTACGATGTGCCAGTGAATCAACCCAAGCGGATATTGTGGTCGAAACCCATGATCAAAGCTATGTTCGGGACATTGTTACACGCCTGCCCGCTGCAGACTTCCCGTGCCGACAACTTTCTGCCACCGCTGACGGCTAATGCCCAATAAAATTTAATCGAATGGGTTCTAGACTCTCTTTACCTTTTTTCCTTACATTCTAATTAACATTAGAATTATCCCATAGCTTTCGACAGGGTCGCATGTTTGTAATTATCGGAATGGTTGTTGTTACCCTTAGCATTCTCGGCGGTTACGTCGCGTTAGGCGGTAAACTTGGCGTGCTGTGGCAGCCGTTTGAGGTGGTTATAATTGGTGGCTCCGGCCTCGGCGCCTTTATTCTTGCCAACCCACCCGTCGTCCTTAAAAGAGCTGTTAGTTCTTACATAGGTATACTCAAGGGACCCAAATACAAAAAAGAGGACTACATTGAACTTCTTTGCATGCTCTATCAGACATGTCGTCTGGCGAAGACCAAAGGTATGCTGGCATTGGAAGCGCACGTGGATAAACCTGAAAGCAGTCCGCTTTTTGAGCCATTCCCTACCTTCAAATCCGACCATCACGCCGTAGAATTTCTCTGCGATTATTTGCGCTTGATGACACTGGGAACGGACAATGCAATGGAGGTAGAAACCCTCATGGACATTGAGTTGGACGTACACCATGGCGAGGCGCATCGGGTATTCCACGCGGCAAACACAATGGCGGAAGCCTTTCCAGGCCTCGGCATTGTGGCTGCCGTCTTGGGCGTGATTAAAACTATGGGATCTATCGCCGAACCACCAGAAGTGCTCGGCGCCCTAATCGGAGCAGCCTTAGTGGGGACATTCCTCGGCATTTTGCTTTGCTACGGATTCTTCGGACCGATGGCTGCCGCCATCGCTGGCATAGATGAGGACGACCATCAATATTATGTGGTCATGAAGATAGCGCTGTTAGCCCATTTGCAAGGGTACGCCCCGGCGGTATCAGTCGAATTCGCACGAAAAACCTTAATGAGTAACGTGAGACCTACCTTCGCAGAACTGGAAGAAGCGACAGGCAATCTAGATCCAATTTAAGGCTCTAAATTTAGAAAGACGCTAAAAGCCATGGCGAACGCGGACGAAGGCATAGCTGAAGAACAGCCGACTGTCGTCAAAAAAAAGAAAAGAATACCACCACCGCCACACGGCGGTGCTTGGAAAGTTGCCTACGCCGACTTTGTTACTGCCATGATGGCCTTCTTTTTATTACTTTGGTTGTTGAACGTCACCACCGACAGTACGAGAGAGGGCATTTCTGATTATTTTGAGCCGGAGGGTTTATCAGAAGAGCAAACTGGCTCTGGCGGTGCCGGGAAAGGTTTAGCACTGCAGGCCGAGGGTGCGCTTAGGTCATCCGGCTCACCTCCAAGTGTAACAGTTTCAATACCGACATTTGGCGGTGAAAAATCAGGAACAACTCAAGATGAGAAAAAAGCACCAAAAGCCCGTGCAGGCGGCGATACAAAAGGGTATGATAAACAACACGATGACGAAGAAAATCAACAATTAGAAACCGCTGCCGACACACTTCGCCAAGCCATTCAGGAAATTCCTGAACTGACCGAGCTGCAAGAAAGTCTGCTGATCGAAAACTTGCCAGAAGGCATGCGTATCATGCTAGTTGATCAGCAAAAAATAAGTCTTTTTCGATCTGCCAGCCCAATACTTACTAATAAAGGCGAACACTTATGCGCCATTATCGCTACCATTCTACGGGAACTTCCACACGACATCCGAATAGTAGGCCACACCGACCGCAGTAAATTTGGCGGACCGAATTATTCTAAATGGGAACTATCCGCAGACCGAGCAAATAGCGTGCGCCGTGCCCTAGACAAATATAACGTAAACCCAAACCGCGTTAAGCGGATATCAGGAAAAGCCGACCAGTCCCTATTGGACAACAAAAATCCCGGTTCCCCGCGCAATCGCCGGATTGATATTTTACTAGTACGGCAGAAGAAAACCCGCGAATAGAGATAGAAATGCCACTGGATGATATAGGCGAAAAGCCATTTATATTTATTAAACGCATCAAGATTCAGGAAGAGGCCCATCATGGGGGTGCGTGGAAGGTAGCCTATGCGGATTTCGTGACCGCCATGATGGCTTTTTTCTTATTATTGTGGCTGCTTAATGCAACTACCGAAGACCAAAAAGAAGGTATTTCTAACTATTTTGAGCCTATTGGCGCCGTAACGGGCACGACTGGTAGCGATGGCCTATTTGGTGGCATCTCCGCTACCGAGCCCGGTCCGATACCCGAACCCGGACAAACCGCATCCAGTAGCGTAAGCGAATCAACAAACGACCCCACTGAGAACTCAGAAGACACAGAAAAGGGAAACCCGGAAGAGACCAAGAAACCCAAAACAGAAATTCTAGGCGTCGAGCCAGCCCACGAAGACCAGCAACTAGAAGCGGCCAAATCAGCCATACAACAAGCGATGTCCCAGGTAGAAGATTTGCAGCATCTTTCACCCTCGGTCATGGTCGATATCGTATCGCAAGGACTCCGTATTCAATTGATGGATAATGACAGAAATCCGCTATTCAAGAACGGGAGCGAATATCTCAATGCTAATGGCCGTAAGTTGCTGGCCATGGTTTCCGAGGTGGTCGAACTGCTTACCAACAAAATTGCCATAACCGGGCATACCGCTTCAGCGGAACTTATCGAAACTCACAGTCAAACCAACTGGGAACTTTCAATTCGGCGCGCAAACTCCGCACGGCGAGCTTTAAAAGCTAACGGCATTCCCGACCAGCGGGTTACCTCTGTGGACGGCAAAGCGGACACACTGCTGCTAGATAAAGATCAACCGAATTCAGCACGCAACAGAAGGATCGCAGTACTCATCCTAAAAGAAGTGCGCAATCCGACGCAGAAAGAATTAGCCCCCGACCGTCTCTTTAAACTTCCCAAGCTCTGACGCTTACATCGCCCGACGCCATCTACGAAGAAACTTTGGACAAACAACTCTTGAAACTTAATCTTCCCCAACGCGCTGATATGACCTTCGATGGGAGAGAAAGGTGGCCCGATTCATTAGATAATCCTGAATATTATGATGGCCTGTTGTGGCGTCGCCCATTGGCATTCGCGATTGACTTAACGATTATAAGCACTGTTTTTTTCTTACTGAGTATCGCTAATATCTTTACGTTCGGCCTTCTAGGCGGGTTGATCGCAATATTACCGCCGATCATTATCTTAGTACTATACGACACGCTTTTAATCGGCGCCCCAGGATCAGGAACCATCGGCATGCGGTGTTTCCGCCTTCAGGTACGCAACCGACTAGGCAAACGACCAAGTCACTTACAAGCTGCAATAGGCTCCGCATTTTTCAGTCTTATCACGCCCTGGAGTGGAGGTATCCTGCTAATGTTCGGCCTATTTAACAACCGCCGCAGACTAGCCCATGATTTTTTATCCGGGGTTGTGGTAATCAACAAAATCTAGACATTGCATTGAAGAGGATCCGGGCTTCTGAATCGTTGAGCCCTGCAAGGTAACTGAGTTTAAATATGACCATCCAACATCCATCCAAACGCCTCTTAACTTTCTACAGGTCCGGACCTATGCCTTGTCCCTATTTAGCAAATAGAACCGAGCAACAACTTTTTACGGAACTATGCGGCAATACGGCGCAAGAAAAATTTGAGGCTCTTAGCCGGGGTGGCTTCCGTCGAAGCCACCAGGTGATATATCGACCGGCCTGTCCGGCTTGTAATGCCTGCACTCCTGTCCGTATCAGAACGCACGACTTTAAATTGACACGCGCATGGCGCCGTATCATCAACAAAAATTCAGAACTCTTAGTCGAAAATGTGGGTAAAAATCCAACCGATGAGCAATACGGGCTGTTTCAACGCTATGTAACGACGAGACACTCCGATGGTGATATGACAAACATGTCACGGCGTGATTACGGCTCCATGATTCTTACCAGCCCGGTTGATACATCTATAATCGAATTCCGGACTACAGATAAAAGTTTGGTAGCCGGTTGTCTGATCGATCATTTGAGCGACGGTTATTCGGCAGTTTATAGTTTTTTCGAACCTAATTCCCGGCATCAAAGCCTCGGTAGTTACATTGTTCTATGGCTAGTCCAACAAGCGAAATTATATGGCCTTGACCATATTTACCTTGGTTATTTGGTCAAAGGCTGCTCCCAAATGGCCTACAAGGAGCGCTTCGGGCCTCTGGAAGCGTTTGGTGCCGACGGCTGGACTTTAATCAACTAACAATGTTTACGTATAAGACATCGGAAAATGCAAACACCCTTAATTATCAACCCGGAACCGTCTACTCTGGGCGAATCCCCTGGGCACAACCCGGCCAGCTTGAGCACGCCTACCAAGCCAATCTTTGAGGTTGGTTTCGGTCCTCATTTTTACGCCAATTTGCCAGCTCAACCCATCTGCAAGCGTGAATACTTTTGCATCTGACAGAAGTCCGCTTTTATAGCGTTGCATAATCACACCGCGTCCTCTAGTCATCTCTGGTAATTCTACCACTGGAAAAATAATTAGTTTCCTATTTTGACCGACAACCGCCACATGATCTCCATCTGCAGACGTACAAACTGCAGCCTCTCCGCCATCACTCAAATTGAGTACCTTCTTGCCGCTACGAGTTTGCGCGACTACATCTTTTTCAGCCACAATGAAACCCCGTCCATCATTCGCCGCAACCAGCAATTTTCGGTTCGGATCATGGACCATCATAGCAACAATGTCCTGATCGTTCGGTAAATCAACCATAATCCGAATAGGCTCACCGAAACCGCGCCCGCCCGGTAATCTATCCGCTGGCACAGTATAAAAACGCCCATTAGTTGCAAAAATTATAAGTTTATCGGTCGTTTGCGCATGAGTTGCAAAGCGATGCCGGTCACCTTCCTTATACTTAATATCGGATATTTTTTCTAAATGCCCCTTAGCCGCACGCACCCAGCCTTTTGCTGAGCACAAAATAGTAACGGGCTCCCGGTCAATCATAGCCTCCAGTGGAATTACAACCGCAGATGGCGCTTTTCTAATTTTGGTCTGCCGTTTGCCAAGGTCAGTTCCCGATCCAAACCGTTTTTTGATATCCCTAATTTCATCGGCAATGTTTTTCCAGCGCTGCGCCTTATCTTTAAGTAGACCACGTATTTGCTTTCCCTCTTTAGTCAATTCTGCGTGTTCTTTCTTGATTTCGACTTCTTCTAGTTTTCGCAGGTGACGAAGCCTCATATTCAAAACGGCATCTGCTTGTAAATCAGAGAGCTTAAATTCTTTAATCAAGGCCGTTTTGGGGTGATCATCTTCACGAATTATCTTAATCACCTCATCAATATTTAGATAGGCAATGAGATAACCTCCCAACACTTCCAACCGCTCTTCAATTTTAGTCAAACGGAATTTCTTGCGCCGAACCAAAACCTCATGACGATGGTTAAGAAAGGCCTGCAAAACCTCTCGCAAATTCATCACACGCGGCACACGGCCGCCGTCTAGTACGTTCATATTGAGCGAGAACCGGTTTTCTAGATCTGTCTGACGAAACAATGATTCCATCAATAAATCTGGGTTAACATTTCGACTTTTAGGCTCTATTACGAGCCGAACATCGGTCGTAGACTCGTCGCGAACATCTTCAATCATTGTGAGTTTGCGTGTGTGCATAAGTTCAGCGATTTTCTCAATCAGCTTAGCCTTCTGCACCTGATAGGGAATGCCGGTAATGATAACGCTGTAGCTGCCGCCTTTTACACGCTCTATTTCATAGGAAGCGCGCACTCGAAAGCTGCCGCGCCCAGTCTTGTATGCCTCAAGAATCGTTTCCCGATCTTCACATAGCACACATCCAGTTGGGAAATCGGGACCTGGAATGAAATCCAATATTTTACCAAGCGTGGCATTGGGCCGCTTAATGAGATGAACAAGTGCGGCACAAATCTCTGCAACGTTATGAGGGGGTATGCTGGTTGCCATACCAACAGCGATACCTGCTGCACCATTTGCCAATAAATTAGGAAAATTGGCCGGCAAGACCTCAGGCTCACCCCCCTCGCCGTCATAGGTAGAACGAAAATCGACCGAGTCTTCGGAGATACCTTCCAACAACGCATAAGCCACGTCGGTCATTCGCGCTTCTGTATAACGCATAGCCGCAGCGTTATCTCCATCAATATTGCCAAAATTTCCTTGACCATCAACAAGGGGATAGCGAACCGCAAAAGATTGCGCGAGCCTCACCATCGCATCATAAATAGCTGCATCTCCATGAGGGTGAAACTTGCCCATCACGTCACCGACGATACGAGCACACTTTTTAAATCCACTATCTGGATTCAGTCGAAGTTCACGCATCGCAAACAACAATCGGCGATGAACCGGCTTTAACCCATCGCGTACATCGGGCAAAGACCGCGCCATAATCGTGGATAGTGCATAAGACAAATAACGCTCGCCAAGCGCATCTTCTAATGCGACCGTATGAATATCACCCGCTTCTGAACTGTCAGCCATAAAGAATTCTCCTACTACATATTGATACCACGGCCCGCATCATACGCAACAGGTTGTGATTAGTTATTCTTTTAGAGTTCACTCGCTTGCGGAAAACTGAAACCGCTTGAGATTACTCAATGCTAAATTTCTCCGCCAAACGTCGTCTTGTATCGGGCAAATTTCGTTGTCGTGGACCAAACACATGGCGTTCAAGGAAAAAGCCGGACAGGGCCAAGCCGTTAGCAATATCCAAGCTACTCGCCTCTTCTGCACCTAATAAAAAGGCTGGCAGAACCAGCAATTTATCCTTATATGCTTCGCCAGCAGCTCTGCAAACGGCTCGGCCCGATTTTGGAGAAACATAAATCAGATCTTCCGTCGTACCGGTGGCCGCGCATTCGCTCAGATCTAATCCAAAACCAATTTCCATCATGAGATTAAGTTCCCAAACCACATAAGTTGCAGCCCAGTGGTCGCCATCGAGTGCATCCATCAAAGTATTAAACATGTCGAACATTCCGCGGGACAACTCGCGCTCCGGCAAAGTCTGTTCGATCAAAGTAACCGCAGAAGACAAAGCCGCTAAACGCCCAGGCGCATTTAAGATGGCTGCAACAGCGCTCGACTGCAGCTCAAGCGTAAAAGATCCCAAATGTTCTTCAAGTCGAGCCCGCCAAGTCACGCTTACACGGTTCCCCGGCTGCAAGAGGCCGCGATTTTTACGCGATTGACCTCCCCGCACCAAGCCTGCATGACGACCATGTTCTGCGGTCAATAAGCTCACAATAGCTGACGATTCACCATGTCGACGGACAGCCAAAACATAGCCTTCGTCCTCCCATTCCATTCAACCGGATTCCTCGCTCTCATGCATTGAAATTTAGACCCCACGGCTCATAGCGCTCGCGATCGTCCATCCATTTTTCGCGAACCTTAACGAACAAAAAGAGATGAACGTTACGGTCAAACATTTCTGTTAAATCCATGCGCGCCTCGGTACTGAGGCGCCTGACCATGGCACCCCCTTTACCTAGCACAATCGCCTTCTGCGTATCGCGCTCCACATAAATTGTCTGGCAGATTTTGACACTACCATCGTCGAACTCCTCCCAATCTTCTGTTTCTACTGTAGCTGAATAAGGCACTTCTTGACGCAGCGCTAGAAAGAGCTTTTCTCGTGTAACCTCAGCCGCAATTAGCCTAACCGGCATATCTGACATTTGATCTTCCGGAAAATGCCAAATGCCTTTAGGTACCGTATCTGCCAGGAAACTAAGAAAATCTTTTACGCCAAGTCCTTTAGCCGCAGATATCATGAAAGTTTTCTCAAAGGGGAATCGTTCGTTGAAATCAGAACTCAACGTCAACAATTCCTCTGACTTAACCAAATCAATTTTATTCAACACTAATACCGCGTGCTTTTTAACTTTACTCAATCTATCCAAAATACGTAATGCATCACGATCAACACCAGCCTTCACGTCAATCATCAACACTGCTAAATCAGAATCAGAAGATCCTGTCCATGCGGCATCGACCATAGCGCGGTCTAGGCGTTTTTTGGGTTCGAATATACCGGGCGTATCAATAAAAGCGATTTGACTATGTCGATGCACCATAATCCCTAATACCCGTGCCCGCGTTGTCTGAACCTTTGGCGTAACGATACTCACTTTACCGCCCACCACTTGGTTTATCAGAGTTGACTTACCTGCATTTGGCGGCCCAATAACTGCGACAAACCCAAAGCGCTCATTTTCTTTAGTCATCGCTACGTTCCGCTAAAAATTGTTTCGCTGCTGATTGTTCAGCAATTCGCTTGGATGACCCAGTACCCTGTGCCGGTGAAATACCCTTTATAGTCACAGAAATAGTGAAAACAGGTGCATGATCCGGTCCAGCACATAAAACCTGACGATAGATCGGTAAGCCGTATCCTTTGCTTTGGGCCCATTCTTGTAAAGCAGTCTTGGCATCTTGGGGCGGCTCCATGGCTTCCTGGAGCCTAGGCAAAAAATACTGTTCGATAAAAGCACGCGGTGGCTCAAGGCCACCATCAAGATACATTGCCCCCAAAAGGGACTCACACACATCGGCCAAAATTGTTTTATTTTTTTGCCCACCTCTTTCTTTTTCCGAGACACCTAAAAGAATATGGTTTGCTATACCTGCCTTTCGAGCAATTTCTGCAAGAGTTTCACGCCGCACTAATTCCGCAAACCGCTTGGCAAGTGCCCCCTCCGTCTCGCTAGGAAATTCAGCAAGCAAAAGATCAGCGATGACCAGCGCCAGCACTCTATCACCAAGGAATTCTAGCCTTTCATAACTACCGATGTTAGCGCCCACCGCGCTGCGATGGGTCAACGCTTCGGTAACAAGTAATTTATTGGAAAATTCGTATCCAAGGATATCCGTTAGCTCAGCCGCCATCTCTCAGCCCCTCAAGGCGATTTAATAAAGAAGTCTATTCAATACGATTGAACAACCGTCCGTAACGAATAGCAAAGGGCCATTTCCAAATTTCCCAGAGTTTGGCGCTACCATCGGTGGAGAAAAACAAAAACTCCGCGCGACCTACTAAGTTTTCAAAGGGAACAAAGCCTACAGGCATGATCGAGTGTCCGTTGGGCATTATAGAGATTACTCGGCTATCCGATGAGTTATCACGATTATCTCCCATAACAAAATAGTGCCCTTTAGGAACAATAAACTCTTGGGTATCATCCAAAGGCCCAAAATCGCCTTGCTCCTCAATAATGAGGTGCCCTTTTTCGTTCGGTAGTGTTTCCAAATACTGTGCAACGCGGCGAACCTGGCCAAAAGAAGTGCTAAACTCATATTTTTTAATCGGTTTGCGAGGAACCCGAGTTCCGTTTACATGGAGCAACCCTTTTTTCACCTGAATACGATCACCGGGCAGACCGATGATGCGCTTGATGTAATCAGTTTTATTATCCGTTGGTAATTTGAATACAGCGACATCACCGCGCTTAGGCTCTCTTGATAAAACGCGTCCATTAATCGGCGCAAAGCTGAAAGGGAAGGAATGCTTCGAATAACCGTAAGAAAATTTAGAGACGAAGAGATAATCGCCGACTAACAACGTCGGTATCATCGACCCAGAGGGAATATTAAAAGGCTCATAGGCAAACGTTCTGATAACGAATGCAATCAAAACTGCATAAATAATTGATCGGAGTGTTTCTAGAAAACTACCGCTTCTTTTTTGCTCCGGTTCGGGAGATGAATCAGATTTACCAGGGTCAATGGGCATAAAGATCAGCCAAAATGCTTATTAATCAATATTCAAGTAAGTGCCAAAATGGGCGGGCTAGAGGGATAATGTCAAGCAGGATAGCGAAAACATTATAATTCCGGTTCTCCGGAAATAATAACGATCACCTGCGCAATGGGAAACTCATCAGTAATACTTATATCAATCTTTGCAATCATGCCCTCGGGTGTGATTTCCCGGAGGCGCTTTAACGCACCACCGGTCAATTCCATGCTAGGCTTCCCGCTCGGCAAATTGACCACGCCGATATCGGACCAAAAAACGCCTCGCCGAAAACCGGTTCCAAGTGCTTTAGAGCAGGCTTCCTTCGCAGCATAACGCTTGGCATAACTCTCTGCCCTATTGCGTCGCTTGTCTGATTTCTCACGCTCAGTTTTGGTGAAGCATCTCTCCTCAAACTTACCCGGAAACCGCTTAAGGGTCTTACTAACTCGTCGAATGTCGATCAGATCACTGCCGATACCGATAATCATAAAGTTCCAGTTCCTGAACGCGCTTCATCCATGAGCACACGCATTCGCTTAACCACATTCTCAATGCCGAGGTAGATTGCCTCTCCTATTATGAAATGGCCTATATTAAGTTCAGTCATAGACTCTATGGCGGCAATTGGGCCGACAGTTTCAAAAGTGAGTCCATGCCCAGCGTGACATTCCAAGCCAATTTCCGCTGCGTATCTGGCAGCCGCTGCGATGCGCGCAAGTTCCGCTGTCCGGGCATCGCCAATCTCATAACAATACTGACCCGTATGAAGCTCAACGACTTGCGCTCCCAAAGACTTCGCCGCATCCAGTTGAGATGGAGACGCTTCAATAAAAAGAGATACACGGATACCGGCATCAAGCAGGGGCGGTATGAAGATCGATAATTGTTTATGACCGCCAATAGCGTCTAAACCACCTTCGGTCGTACGCTCCTTACGTTTTTCGGGCACGAGACAAACCGCGTGAGGCTTTACCTTTAATGCGATTTTCTGCATTTCGTCAGTTGCCGCCATTTCAAAATTTAGCGGCTTATCTATCTGCGCACGTAATCGCGTAATATCATCATCAAGAATATGTCGTCTATCTTCTCGTAAATGCGCTGTAATGCCATCAGCACCTGCTTGAATAGCAAGATGCGCCGCGCGCACAGGATCAGGTTTAGTGCCGCCTCGTGCATTCCGCACAGTAGCTACATGGTCAATATTTACGCCCAATCTTAAAGGGTTAGTCATCTTAGCTTTCACCCTTATACTCATTCCTTCGCATTCGTCGCAGACGCCGGAGTTGGTAAGTGTGTATTAAAGAATTTAAAGGCAGATAGAACAAAAACCATACAAATAACATAGTGGGAATAGCGCCCACCAACATCGGCCAAAGAACAGGCCAAACATGTTCGACCAAATACCCCATATCCATCATCAGAACACCATTAAACATACCGGTGAAGAATACTTCAAATTCCAAAGATTGGGCTGCAGTATCCGCATTTCCCGCCCCCATCCAATGACCCAGTGTATAGAGCCAAATCCAAATAAAGGGGAACGTCCAAGGATTGCCGACCGCTGTACCGATGGCAGACGCCAGGATATTTGCACGTAATATCCACGCCCATATCCCACCCAGAAAGAAATGAAATCCAACAAACGGTGTAAACGAAATCGCCGCACCGCATGCAAAGCCCGCCGCTATACTATAAGGAGTGCCAGGCAGTCGCCCCAACCGATGCTTGAGGTAAATAAGCCATCGACGCCAGCCAATTGAGGGCCATAGGACACTAGTGACTCGTCTTGATAGACTTGGTTTTTCTCTACGTCTGAACATACGCCTTAAATCTGGTTAATCTTTTCCGGAGCAAATTTTAAACAATAAAGATAATGGAATTCGTTCGCTTGAGGTCAATGGCTTGTGCGCTCAACATCACGTACTGCCGACGTTGCTCGAAGCGCGGCTATAATATCCGACATGTGATTGGTATCAGATACCTCGATATCAATGAGTAATTCAAAAAAATCTGGAGAACGGTCGATAACTCGAAGATTGCTAATATTGCCGCCATCACGTCCAATAACTGTCGAAAGCGTGCCAAGCGCGCCGGGTTCGTTAGCCAGGACAATACGAATTCGCCCAATAAATCTTGCTAATTGTGAGCCATCGCCAAACCATCCAACTTCCATCCATCGCTCTGGCATCTCCGCAAAAATCTCTAATGCTTCACAATCAAGCGTGTGGATGGAGATTCCTTTACCCGTAGTCAAGATACCAATAATACGATCTCCCGGCAGAGGGTGACAGCACTTCGCAAAACCAACCTCCATACCCGGAGCAAACCCTGTTATTTCAACTGAAAACTCGCCCGCCCGCGCAATACTTTTCCCCTTGTCTAATAATAAAGTTCTATCAGTCTTAATGCCGGGAAATACAGTCTTCAACACATCATGACCGGCAATCTCTCCTTGTCCCACGCGGGTAAACAGATCGTCCAGAGTATCCGATTTGAATTCAAGCAAAAGGTTTGAAATAGCAGAATCCGTATATTCGTATCCCTCTTGCATAAATACCTTCTCAACGATTTCGCGACCTAAGCGGCAATATTCATCGTTTCGTTGTAGACGGACAAACCGCCGGATGCGAGAACGTGCTTTGGCAGTAACCACAAAGCTCGCCCAACCTGGTGAAGGCACTTGTGAATTAGACGTTAATATTTCCACTTGGTCACCATTTCTGAGCTGGGTGCGAAGCGGCATCATTCGGCCATTTATCTTGGCGCCAACACAATGGTTTCCCACGTCGGTATGAACCGCGTAGGCAAAATCTATTGGCGTCGCCCCTTTCGGAAGAACCTGAACTTCTCCCTTAGGCGAAAAGCAAAATAGTTGATCAGGAAACATCTCCATTCTGGTGTGCTCGAGAAATTCTTCGGGCCCGCCAGCATTCTCCAAGATTTCCAACAATTCGCGCAACCATCGATATTGGCGCCCCTCGGTTCTGCGGTCCAGCCTGACACCTTCTTTATATTGCCAATGCGCAGCTACGCCGAGCTCCGCTACATCGTGCATATCTGTAGTTCGAATTTGAATTTCAATACGCTGGTTTTCCGGCCCGATTACGTCAGTATGGAGCGACTGGTAGCCGTTTTGTTTGGGTAAAGAGATATAGTCCTTGAAACGTCCAGCAACGAGCGGATAATTGCTATGGACACACCACAAGACGCGATAACAATCTTCAACAGATTTAACAACAATCCGAAACGCCATCGTGTCAGATAACTGCTCAAACCCTACAGATTTGCGCCGCATTTTTCGCCAAATTGAATGAGGCCGCTTTTCGCGCCCATGCACATCGGCGTCAATACGAATTAAGGAGAGATTGCGTCGTAAAGAATCAATAATACGTCCAATAACATCACCACTTTCCCTATGGAGAAAGTCCAAACGTTTGACGATAGATTCCCGAGCATCAAAATTTAACTCACCAAATGCCAAATCCTCCAATTCATTTTGCCAATCGCGAATACCAATTCGTTGCGCTAAAGGCACATATATTTCCATTGTTTCCAGCGCAATACGGTGACGTTTTTCTGGTGATTTAATAAAGCTCAGAGTCCTCATATTGTGCAGACGATCGGCGATTTTGACTATTAGCACCCGAATATCTTCAGACATGGCAAGTACGAGCTTACGAAAGTTTTCCGCTTGTTTCGTGCTACCCGATTGCAATTCTAACTGACTGAGTTTGGTTACCCCATCCACCAAACGCGCTATCTCATCACCAAACCGACCTTGTATATCCGATAATGTTGCAACTGTATCTTCAACAGTGTCATGCAATAACCCCGTTATAATTGAGGCCGCATCGAGTCTTTTCTCGGACAAAATGCCCGCGACTTCGACTGGATGCGAGAAATAGGGGTCTCCAGAAGCACGCTTTTGAGTGCCATGCGCTTGCATCGAGAAAACGTACGCTTTGTTGAGAGCAACTTCATCCGCACTCGGGTCATAACTCCGAACGCGCTCCACCAACTCGTACTGCCGCATCATGCTAAAATATTCCTGCGGTACGATGGCGCCCCACTAAAGCTACACCATCGCGAGTAAATCGACTTGCTATTAAGTGGTGGGTTTACCACCCGTCGCGGAGCCACTGGTCATCCCAGGTTCTGAGTCCGCAGTATCATCCTCACCAAACAAAGCAGTTGCTATGAACTCCATTGAGTCATCTTCTTCAGGCTCGTCAATTTCCGCGACTTTCTGAAGTCCCTTCACTAAAGAATCCCGCAGCTCATCCAACTCAATTGTCCCATCAGCAATTTCGCGCAACGCAACCACCGGGTTTTTATCGTTGTCGCGCTCTACGGTTAGTTCGCCACCAGCGGAAATACTCCGACTTCTTTGGCCTGCTAGCAGCACTAGCTCAAATCGGTTAGTTACGCGCTCAATACAATCCTCGACCGTGACACGGGCCATAGGAACCACTCCATTTATTTAAGTTATTCAAAACGTTGCCGACTATAAGGCTGCACGAACCCGAAGCACAAGCATTTTCCTCATTGCCAATTAAAATTAAAATTATCGCGCCAAACCTGAAAAAAAAACCAAAAAACCTTGCAAGTGTTCAATTGCACGCTACTTCTACTCTCATACCCATAATACTACAACGTATCTGATAATTAATTAATAAAAGATAGTAAATATAAGGCATACAATAATTTTTCTACTACATTGGAAAGGTATATTTCATTATTATAAACATAATGACAATTTTTACTCTCTATTTATTTATAACCATTTATGAGGAAACTTATATTGCTACATCATATACATAATGACGAAACATATTCTCTATTTATCGATGGGGCTAATTTATATTCAGCAGCTCGGCTACTGGGATTTGACATTGATTATAAGAAATTGCTGCAGAGCCTGTCGGGCCATGGCCGCCTCGTGCGAACATATTATTATACTGCTATTATGGAAAACCAGGATTATTCTCCAATCCGTCCACTCGTTGATTGGCTAGATTATAACGGTTATACCGTCATCACCAAGCCGGCCAAGGAGTTCATCGGCGATGAGGGTAAACGAAAAATCAAAGGAGATATGGACGTTGAAATTGCTGTTGATATGTTGGAATTATCCGAAAGATTGGACCACGTAGTTTTATTTTCCGGTGATGGAGATTTTCGCCATCTTGTCGAGGCGGTCCAGCGAAAAAATACTCGAGTGACCGTTGTTAGCACCGTTCAATCAAATCCACCAATGGCGGCAGATGAGATACGCAGGCAGGCGGATTTCTTTGTCGAACTTAACGACCTGGCCGACTGTATCGCCAAAAAACGTTTAGGTCAGCAGAATTTTGACAATAGCGCCGATGACTTTGAAAGTTTTGAAGATAACTTCAACGATGAAGCTGTGGTGGAAGTCGCTTAGAGCTGCTTTAGCACGTGGTATCATACCATGACAAATACAATTCCGGCCCAGGATTGTGCTCTATGCGAGCGGCTTGTTCAGTTTCGCAGAGACAACTGTGTCGCCCATCCTACCTTTCACAATGCACCTGTACCTAGTTTCGGGGCTCTCAACGCACGTCTTCTGATTGTCGGCTTGGCCCCCGGCATGAAGGGTGCCAACCAGACAGGGCGACCCTTTACCGGCGATTATGCTGGGGACCTACTCTACGCTACCTTATTGAGATTCGGTTTTGCGAAAGGTGAATACGGTTTAAATGCCAAAGACGGCCTAACATTGCAGGATACACGGATTACAAATGCTGTCCGCTGCGTGCCTCCAAAAAATAAACCGATCGGCGTAGAAGTCAAAAACTGCCGACCCTTTCTCACGGCTGAAATTAGCAATATGCCTAATTTAAAATTCATCCTTGGACTCGGTACCTTGGCCCATAACAGCGTGTTATCCGCGCTCGGATTGAAGCAATCTTCAGCAAAATTCAGCCATGGAGCCTTCCACAACCTGGGGATGCCCTTCATCCTCGCCAACAGCTATCATTGTTCGCGCTACAATACGAATACAGGTCGACTAACCGAAGAGATGTTCAGCAACGTGTTTGCGGCCCTCAAAGAACGCCTGGGCTAAGGCTAGCGATCCTGCAACCGGCCTTCGACACGGCTCCAAATGTCTTCATTCACTAAATGCAGAGGCCGCTCACCACGCAGCACCTGTAAAATTTGACTGCCTGCCGACAAAGAAAGTTCTTCACGCGCCTCAATGGTGAGCCCGCCGATATGAGGTGTCACAACAAGGTTATCATGTGCAAGCAACGGGCTATCTATTGGCAACGGTTCGGATTCAAAAACATCTAACGCTACACCGGCAATCCATTTCTCCTCCAGAGCGTGGAGCAACGCTGCTTGATCAACAATGGGGCCTCGCGCGGTGTTGAGAAAATAGGCATCGGGCCGCATCTGGCGCAGTAGATTTTCATTCACCATTCCGCGGGTTTCTTCGGTCAATTCCGCGTGCACCGAAATGAAATCGCATTCGCCCAACATGTCATCTAGCCTATCCATCCAAACACCCCCGACCTTTTCGGCGGCAGCGGCGTCAATGTATGGGTCATAAACCAGCGCACTCATGCCGAAACCAACCGTACATTTACGGACGACCTCAGACCCTATCTGGCCACAGCCAATAACACCGATGGTCCTTCCATCCAGATGAAACCGCGTGGAAAGATGACCTTTTCCAAACCCCGTCCCCGCGCGGATCGCCATATTAGAATGACCGATCTGTTTTGCGAATTCCAGCATTAAACCGAGCGTATGTTCAGATACAGGAATACTACCAAGGCCTGGATTATTGACCACGGCAATTCCACACTCGGTTGCCGTTTCTATATCTATGGCGTCAGTACCACGCCCAGACGTGCTAATTACGAGCACATTCTTTCCGGCGCGAATCGCATCGCCCGTGAGTTTGCACGGATAGCGCACGAATACAGCAGACGCATCTACAATAGCAGCCGTAATGGCCTCGTCCGTAGCGTCATGCAAAACATTGATGTCAGCCTCGCGGGCGAGCAATTCCTCGCCGGCGGGATGATACATGGACTCCAAAATAAGGACGGATGGACGGTTTCTCATTTCTCAGATTGGGTCATATTATCGTAGGCTACTTTTTCATGGGCGGAGACCGGTTCGGCGCCATTTCGAATTTCATCGATAATTTGCTCTTCGGTCGCCTTACAGCCTTGGGCAATCTCGAGAACCTCTTCCAGATGCTCTGCAGGGATAACCAACACGCCATTATCATCCGCCATAATAAAATCGCCGGGACGCACCTTATTGCCCCCCAATTCTACATCTATTCCGTGACCGGCAAAGTCACAGCGATTGCGGATCGATTGCTGGATGACTCCTTTTCCATAAACGGAAAAGCCGAGTTCCTTATATTCGTCGACGTCACGGGTCACCCCATCGATAACGCAACCAACCAGACCAAAATGCTGCGTGGTAAAACCAACGATACCGCCATAGGAATTCACATCCATCCGTCCACCATGATCAATGACCAACACATCTCCTTTATTAGCCGCCTTTACCGCTTCTAGAGAGCCCATCGCCGCAGAAGGCTCTTCCAATCCTTCACCCAACGCCACCAATTTCATAGTCGCAGCGGGTCCGACAATTTTTTTACACGCCGGCCAAAGGGGACCGATGCCATGGGGGGCCCCCTTAATACCCAACCGGTCTAAGCCGTCCGATACGTTCGGCGTCGAAAGTTTTGAATATTCCGCCACGAGTCTTTCTACATCTAGACGTGCCGTCATTTACATCCTCCATAAGTAATTTTTTTAAGTCGGTTGAAAAAACATTTATCCGATACTGCGCCCCGACCGGTGCAAAGATAGGCAAAATGTTAAGGATGCACATCCTCTGTAAACCAATTTGTGGGTACTTCGTTACCAATTCCTAGCTCTTTGGCCTTTGCAACGGCAACGGCGCCACAGGCGGCGAACTGATAGCCGGTACCGGTATTGTTTAGAAAACAGGTAATTTCCGCATCATTCTCACGACCAACTACTTTCCCACTGATCAAATCAAATAAGGTCGGTAACTTATCGAATTGAATCGATGTTTTAACCTCACCATGGGTCCCCCGCACGTTCTCCAGTGACGGTGTTCCTGCCGCACTCAGGATCGGCTGCTTGTCTTCCAAATTATGAATGACTAACCTGTCGGCAGCCAACGCCGCATCGGGGTGAATTTCGGGCAATTTAATCGAAGTTAGGTGCAAGCCCGGCGTTAGCCATTCTTTGTAATAGATATAGTCCAACGAACTAGACGAGCACAGGGCAATATCCACCTCACTCATGGCTTCTTCGGCAGTGGCTACCGGGATCAATGTCGCTTCCACTTTCCCGGACCACTCGCCGCAGAACCCTACACAGTTCTCCTGGCTGGGACTAAATACTTTCACTGATTTGACATTGCGCACGGAGGTAACCGCCAGCAACTGAGCCCCGGCTTGCCAGCCAGATCCTATCATGCCGACTGTTTCTGCATTTTCACGCGCCATAAACTTAATGCCCAGACCGCTTGTCGCGCCGACCCGCATCCGCTGCATAACTCCGTCTGGGAATATTGCCAGCGGCTCGCCATTATCCGTACTAAACAGCAACACCAAGCCAACCCATCGATTATCGGGTGCGGCAGGTACCTTCACACGCCGTGGCTGACCATTTATTTCCGGACATGTGATGATATCGGAATTAATACGGACCGCACTGGTGCGAAATTTCGGCGCTATCCCATCAGCGGACTTAAGCCCGTAAACCGCATCTGAGTTTATCGTCGGTGCTAAGCTATCGGTACGCGCGCGCACCACACCACGCCCTTCTTCAAGCTCGCGATATGCATCTTCAAGCACGTCGATATACTCCGGCATCGTAAGCAACCGGTCGATATCATCATTGGAGAAAATTAACGTCATGGTGACCTCTTAATGATCGGACGATCCGGCCCATCGACGCGGAATAGGTTAGCGCGGCAGTACAGTCTCGCCCATCAAAAATTCATCGACCGCGCGTGCACATTGTCGGCCTTCACGGATCGCCCAAACTACGAGCGATTGGCCGCGGCGCATGTCACCGGCCGCAAACAACTTAGGTATCGCAGTTTGATAATCATCCGTATTCGCTTTCACGTTTCCGCGTTCATCGCGTTCAACATTCAACTCATTAATCATACCTTCATGCACCGGATGCACGAAACCCATGGCAAGCAGAACTAAATCCGCTTTTAGCTCGAAATCACTGCCGGGAATTTCCTTCATATTCTCGTCGAGTCTGACAAGATGAAGCTTTTCCACTTGCCCGTTGCTACCATGAAACTCCTTAGTCGCAACGCTGAAATCTCGCTCGGCACCTTCGGCTTGGCTGGACGATGTGCGGTATTTCTGAGGCCAAAACGGCCAGGTTGTTCCCTTGTCAGGATGTTCCGGTGGCATTGGCATAATTTCCAACTGCGTCACTGAAATCGCCCCTTGCCGGAACGATGTCCCTATACAGTCCGATCCCGTATCGCCGCCGCCAATAACCACGACATCCTTACCGCCCGCCAGAATGGGTTTCACCGTTCCCAGTGGCTCGTCGCTATTCCGCCGGTTTTGTTGCGGTAGAAAATCCATCGCATACTCTATTCCATCTAATTCACGACCCGGCACCGGAAGATCACGACCCTTTTCTGATCCGCCCGAAAAGACAACCGCATCAAATTCCTCTACCAATTCCTTAGCCGTAATGTCTTTACCAACGAAAGTGTTAGTTCTTATCTCCACCCCTTCAGCAACCATCTGATCAGCGCGCCGATCAATGATGTGTTTTTCCATTTTAAAATCGGGAATGCCGTAACGAAGCAGCCCACCCACTTTGGCATTCTTTTCAATTAATAATGCATCATGACCGGCCCGAGCCAATTGCTGCGCACAGGCCATCCCAGCAGGACCCGCACCAACAACCGCAATACGTTTGCCGGTTTTTTGTTCAGAAATTTGTGGCTTGATCCAACCTTTCTGCCAACCTGTATCAACAATCGTACATTCAATCGTTTTAATCGTCACCGGATTATCATCGATATTTAGCGTACAGGCTTCTTCGCATGGAGCGGGGCAAATTCTGCCGGTGAATTCCGGGAAATTATTTGTAGAGTGAAGCACCTCCAGCGCCTCACGCCATTTACCCTTGTAAGCCAAGTCATTCCAGTCGGGGATGATATTATTGACTGGGCACCCATTGTGACAATATGGAATACCGCAGTCCATGCAGCGCGCACCCTGTTGAGAAACTTCCCGGTGATCCATAGGCACGAGAAACTCGTTGTAATGCCGTACCCGATCTCCAGCCGGCTGATACTTCCGATCATGGCGGTCAATTTCTAAAAACCCAGTAACTTTACCCATTGATCACACACCTTCCGCCGCTAAATCCATGTCGGGTTCATCGCCCTGCGCCTTTTGCATTTCTTCCAGCGCACGCCGGTAATCAACGGGCATCACTTTGACAAACTTCGGCAAATACTCCTCCCAATTATCAAGAATGTGCCATGCCCGTTCAGATCCAGTGTAATGAAGATGGCGTCCGACCAAATAATGAATTCGCTTTGCGTCATTGCGGCTCATATCATGCATGACATCGACACGGCCATGGGTCTCTAAATCTCCACCCTGGTGCGCTAGCTTCTCTAACAAGGCCGCTTCTTCTGGCACCGGTTCCAAGTCAACCATCGCCATATTGCATCGCAGATCGAAATCACCTTCTTCATCAAGTACATAAGCAATGCCACCGCTCATACCAGCTGCAAAGTTGCGTCCCGTCGACCCGATGACGACGACTACTCCGCCGGTCATATATTCGCAGCCGTGATCGCCTACACCTTCTACCACAGCAATCGCCCCAGAGTTGCGAACAGCGAATCGCTCTCCTGCAACACCACGGAAGAAACACTCTCCTTCGATCGCGCCATAGAGGACTGTATTCCCCACGATAATGCTTTCTTCAGCTATAATTTTGCTGTTTTTCGGCGGGGAAACGATTAGCCGCCCGCCGCTTAACCCCTTGCCCACATAGTCATTAGCTTCTCCCGCTAACTCCATGGAAACACCGCGATTAAGAAATGCGCCAAAGCTTTGCCCAGCAGTTCCATTCAGTTTTATTTTTATGGAACCATCTGGTAATCCCTTATGGCCATACCGTTTCGCCACTTCACCAGAAAGCATAGCCCCCGTAGTCCTATCGGTGTTTTTAATTTTCCCTTTAATCTCTACGGGCGTGCCCTTTGACAACGCCGCACCAGCCTCATTCATTAGCCACCGATCTAGAACACTATCCAGCTCATGATCTTGCCGGTCACAATTATGAATCGGCGTGCCTCCCGCATCAGGCTTATGAAGTAATTTAGAGAAATCTAGCCCCTTAGCTTTGAAGTGCTCGACGGCGGCCCGTTGATCCAGACAATCCAAGCGGCCAATCATCTCATCAAGTTTTCGAAAACCAAGCTCCGCCATAATTTTTCGTACTTCTTCAGCGACGAAGAAAAAATAATTAATTACGTGCTCGGGCTTGCCGGTAAACCGCTTCCGCAATTCCGGGTCTTGCGTGGCAATGCCCACAGGACACGTATTCAGGTGGCATTTCCGCATCATTATGCAGCCAGATGCGATCAACGGCGCCGTCGCAAAGCCAAATTCGTCAGCACCCAACATTGCCCCAACCACTACATCGCGACCGGTACGAAGACCGCCATCAACTTGAACAGCAATGCGGGTTCGCAAATTGTTAAGAACCAATGTTTGATGTGTCTCAGCGAGACCAATCTCCCAAGGAGAACCGGCATGAGCAATAGAGGTTAACGGACTTGCTCCAGTACCACCTTCAAAACCGGAGATGGTGACATGATCCGCTTTTGCTTTGGAAACACCTGCTGCTACTGTCCCAACTCCTATTTCCGACACCAGCTTGACGCTGACATCGCCATCCGGATTGGTGTTTTTGAGGTCGTAGATAAGCTGGGCCAAATCTTCGATAGAATAGATATCGTGATGCGGCGGAGGTGAAATCAACCCCACACCAGGGGTCGAGTGACGCACCTTGGCGATAACCGCATCAACTTTGTGCCCAGGCAACTGCCCCCCCTCACCAGGCTTTGCCCCCTGTGCCATTTTAATTTGCATCATATCGGAGTTAACGAGATACTCAGTAGTCACGCCAAAGCGACCAGATGCAACTTGCTTAATTGCGGACCGCTTCGAGTCACCATTAGGCATAGGTACAAATCGGTCTGGCTCCTCGCCGCCTTCACCAGTGTTAGATTTACCACCTATACGGTTCATCGCGACGGCCAAATTGGAATGTGCTTCGCGAGAAATAGAACCATACGACATAGCGCCGGTTGAAAATCGTTTTACGATCTCACTTGCAGGCTCAACCTCATCCAAAGGTATCGATGCTCTAACGGGGATAAACTCTAATAATCCCCGGATAGTCATCAGACGTTTGCTTTGATCGTTGATGTTCGCCGCAAAGGATTCGTAATCCTTTACTTCGTTCGCGCGAACCGCATGTTGCAAATGGCTAACACTTTCAGGCGTCCAAAAATGATCTTCGCCTCGGATACGATAGGCGTAGTCACCACCGACATCCAAAAAATCTCGGAAAATTTGAACATTTCCGTAGGCAATTCTATGGCGCTGCACAGTTTCCTCAGCGACTTGCTGCAGCCCGACACCTTCTATCGCTGTATGCGTACCGAAGAAAAACTCATCGACAAAATCACTCGCCAACCCTACCGCGTCAAAAATCTGCGCTCCACAATACGACTGATAGGTAGAAATGCCCATTTTGGACATGACTTTCAACATACCTTTGCCGACGGCCTTGATATAGCGGGTTTTAACTTCTTTCTCACTTAGTTCTTCCGCCAAACCCGATCGCATATTTAACACTGTCTCGAACGCCAAGTAAGGAACGATAGCTTCCGCTCCATATCCTGCAAGAAGACAGAAATGATGGACCTCCCGAGCTTCTCCGGTTTCTACCACCAGACCTACCCCGGTACGTAAACCTTGCCGGACTAAATGATGATGAACAGCGCCGGTTGCCAGTAGGGCTGGAATAGCCACCCGCTCCGGTCCAATTGAACGATCGCTCAAAATGATAATATTGAAGCTGTCTGAACAGGCCTTTTCAGCCTGCTCGCGTAATAAATTTAGTGCAGGGCGCATACCTTCCGGACCAGCCATAACGTCGTACGTTATATCCAAAGTGATAGAACGAAACGCACCATCGGTGATGTTGCCGATTCTGCGAATCTTTTCCATCGCCCCATCTGTTTGGATAGGTTGACGTACCTCAAGTCGCCGATAATCCGGATCATTTGCCAACCCCAATAAATTAAGGCGCGGACCAATATATGAATTCAGAGACATCACAAGCTCTTCGCGAATAGGATCGATCGGAGGATTAGTTACCTGCGCGAAGAGTTGCTTGAAATATGTGTAGAGAAGTTTTGGCCTATCAGAAAACGGGGCCGTTGGAATATCGTATCCCATCGATCCAATTGCTTCCTGACCGGCTGTCGCCATTGGCGCCATCAGAAATTTCAAATCTTCTTGGGTGTAGCCGAATGCCTGTTGACGGTTCAGTAGTTGCGGGTCGTTTACGGCAGAACTAGCCAAACGTTCCTGTGCCGGCAGTTTACGGAGCGGCATACGGCTTTGATCGAGCCATTCTTGATATGGTTGTTCGGAAGACAATTTTGCCTTGATTTCCGAATCGTCTATGATACGCCCTTCTTCTAGGTCAATGAGCAGCATTTTGCCGGGCTGCAACCGCCACTTCTTAACGATAGACGATTCATCCACGGGCATCACGCCCATTTCAGAAGCCATTAGCACCGTATCATCGTCAGTAACAAAATAGCGCGCCGGACGGAGACCATTACGATCCAAAGTCGCGCCAATTTGGCGACCGTCCGTGAAAGCAACTGCTGCCGGTCCGTCCCAAGGCTCCATTAGGCCCGCATAATATTGATAAAAAGCGCGGCGCTCATCGTCGATTAACTTGTTGCCTCCCCATGCCTCGGGAACCAACACCATCATTGCATGCGCCAACGAATACCCCCCCCGCAGAAGCAACTCGAGCGCGTTATCAAAACAAGCGGAGTCCGATTGCCCCTCGGCAATCAAGGGCCACACCTTATCCATATCGTCACCAAAAAGACTGGATTTCATAGAATGGCGACGCGCGTTCATCCAATTGATATTGCCGCGCACCGTATTGATTTCGCCATTGTGACAAATCATCCGAAAGGGCTGTGCTAATTTCCATGTCGGAAAGGTATTCGTGGAAAACCGCTGATGCACTAGCGACAATGCGGATACGACACGCTCATCTCGTAGATCATTGTAGAAACTACCGACACCGTCCGCCAAAACCATACCTTTATAAAGAACCGTACGAGCGGACATAGACGCCACATAGAAATCCGCAAAATCGCTACCTTTTCCATCAATTTCAATCTCAGCCTGTTTACGAACAACAAACAATTTCCGCTCAAAGGCGTCCGTATCGCCACAATTCTCGCCACGTCCCACAAAAACCTGCCTGATGCGCGGTTCCGTAACCTTTACGGATTCTCCGAGCTTATTGTTGTCGACCGGCACGTCGCGCCAACCGAGCAATGTTTGTCCTTCGGCAGCAATGTATTTCTCGAGAATTTTTTCACACTCTCTGCGCACCTCCTGGTCTTGAGACATGAAGACAACACCAACCGCATAATCACCAAAATCAGGCAAGTCGAAACCAAGACGATTACACTCAGCTTGGAAAAATTCATCCGGCGTTTGGATTAGGATGCCAGCACCGTCACCAGCTTTCGGGTCTGCGCCCACGGCACCACGATGAGTGAGGTTCTCCAAAATCTGGAGTCCTTTCTCAACAATATCATGGCTTTTCTTACCTTTAATATTAGCAACAAAGCCAATACCACAAGAATCATGCTCGTTGCGACTGTCGTAAAGGCCCTGACGTTTGGGGTACCCCTTCGCAATCGTATGTTGGTCACGATCACCCAACGATTTACTCTCCCTCATATCCTACTTGAACCAAGCCAAAACCGTCGTTAAAAAACGATTTTGGGAATCGTGCCGCGGCCTTATCGATCCAAATATCGAAAGGTGTGCCTGTTAAAATGGTCCGAATGCCCCCCGAGGCAATGCAGCTTTGCGCTGCAGGCATGAAATTCTCGACACCTTTTTGCTACGGTATCTTTGTGTGGGCTCTCCCTCAGACTCGGTACAAATTATTGAAATACAACGTAATTAAATCGTAAAAGTGTGGCAAGCATGAACTTTTCTAGCCCACTTTCGGACGATCCGACCAAAACAATAAAATTATATAAATCAAGTATTTACATAATATTGCCCTTCGATGCGGCATTTCCGCGCGATACATATCAGGCAGATTCTAGTGCCTCGCCGAGCAATGAAAATGCTGCAACTGCGAAAGCCCACATATTTGCAACACGATACCGGCTGCCCGTTTGGAATGTTCGTGTTTTGCAATATGGCCCAGAAATCGCCAACACTGTATGGCCAGCTGGGTCACCGTAGCGATTCCCAGAGGGCCCTGACGCCCCGGTCTCGGAGAGTCCCCAAACGGCTCCATGAGAATTTTTAAGACGCTCTGCCAGTAACTCCGCATAAGGTTCCATAGCGCCACGCAGGCCGCGCTCATCCATTTCATCTTGGCTTATACCCACCAGTGCTTGACGCGCCTCAGAAGTGTAGACAACCCCACCACCTAGAAAATATGCCGATGCGCCGGGCACAGAAAGTAAGGATGCAGAGATTAAACCGCCGGCAGAGGATTCCGCAACCACAATTGTTTCCCCTCGCTCCTTCAATAAAGCGCCCGCTTTAGCTCCCAGTGTCTGTATATCCGTCATTCATCCCCTCTTTTTTTCACCTTATCTGATACTGTGCGCACTTCAGTATTCATAGCAACGTCACTGCGTCGACGTTGCGCATAAACCTTTCCGGTTTCCCAGTAATCACTTTTTACAGCCCGGACCGCCATCTCTTCTAAATCCTCACTCCATTCACCTAGACTATAACCGAACCAGGGAGATTCCGGCCTCAAGGTTGGTAGTCCTAGTTCGTCCCAAATTTGCGCAGCTCTTTCCATGAACTCTTGCTTCGGCAACGAAACCGGCGGAAAAGATTCCTTCAGCGTAGCGTCGATTAAGACCGCAGCATCTTCCGGTTCGGTTAGACTACGTGGCCCGTGGCCTTGATCTTTATGCTTAAGCACATGTACGTCATGTTGTGGCCGGCAACGATAGGCCATAGCCCAAAACAACGCATCCGAATTTGTCGCATCAATATCCTCATCAACTGCGATCAACCATTTGCCTTCTGCTTGCCTAAACGAGGCCAAGCCATACAGTGCTCGCCATATCTCCGTCCGCGGCGTTTCTTTTTCGAAACTAAGTGCGATCACACGCGACAGTGATGTCAGTGGCTCATGGGCTTTCACGTGCTTGATGCCTGTAATACCAAGCGAATCCTGGAGATAGCTAATCTGCCGAGCTTCGTAGGCAAATCGACGGATAACGCTGGATTCACTGGGGGCCACTTGGCTGACCCATGACGTCAATATAGCTTTCTTTTTCTGCGTTACAGCAGTGACATCCATAAAGCCGTTATATTCGGTAATATTTACGTGACCGTGGGATTCGCCGAACGGTGCTTCCGGCTCCAACAATTCTGTGGATACAAACCCTTCGATCACTACCTCAGCTTCTGCCGGCACTATTAAGTCAACAGTCTTGGCTTTAACTACATTTAACGGTTGCCCAACCAATGCGCCAGCGACTTCCAGCTCATCTACGCCCTCCGGCACTTTTTGGACGGACGCATAAGACACGATTGGTGGACAACCAATCACCACCGCGCACGGCATCGGCTCACCGCGTTCCTTCCAAGCCAGCCAATTGATATAGCCTCCAGTACGAAGTTCGGTGGAGGTGTTCATGCCCATCCGATTGGGCGCTTTGATCTGCCCCCGATAATTACCGACATTCTGAATGCCCGTTTCAGGATCACTGGTGATAAAATGGGAAGACGAGGTGTAGGGGCCGTTGTCGAAACCCGGTGTCGATATGGGAATAGAAAGGGCATCGAGCCCATTACCCTCTAGCAATGCCTTTCCCTCAATTATTACCTCGTGGCACGGGGCATCATCGGAAGTGACAATATTAGGGGGCAATGGATTAGCAAAAGCCTCAGCCCACTTACCTCCCATATCATCCAGAGAACAACCCATTCCAACTTGATAAATCTCTGGATTCCCTGCAAGCCCGCACACTAGAACCGGCATATTATATTTGCGGCCCTTGCTATCGACTACATTGGTAAAAAGCCAAGCCTTGCGATCTGGTTCCGGAATACCGCCACGATATTGCCAACGCACCAACGGGTGCATCTCCGTATCCTTATTGATTTCCCGGTCCACTTCGATCAACAAGCCCGCATCGCGCAGCGCGTTAATATGATCGGGTAAATCCCGATAAGTCCGTTTACTCATAGCCTTTAGCCTAATGTTTCCGCACGACGTACGCTGGCTATTAAGGAAGATCGCAAGAGGAACTTCTTAGCTCTCGCAGGGTCCGACGCGATTTCGCTCAATTCCTTCAAGTTTTGAGCCCTAGCCAATGGGTCTTTTGCCTCTAGTCGCTTTTTGTTCTGGATAGTCTGTGCTTGAACGAATTCATGATTAGTGGTGCGCCGCTGAATATCGTAGCGCACCATCTCCCCTAAATCGGCTTCACCTTTCCAGACCCTCAGCAGTTTCTCGGTTAAATTCATAGCATCGTGAATGCCACAATTAAGGCCAAGACCACCGATAGGATTATTCACATGGGCTGAGTCGCCTGCAAGAAAGACCCGTCCTTTCGCAAAACTTTCCGCAACACGCTGGTGCGTTACATAAATATTTGTATGAACGATATTATAACCACCAGTCTTCGGAAAGAATTTCTGCATACGCTCTTGAGCAGCAGATTCGTTGGCAACATCATCATCGCTTTCATCGATACCAGTTGGGAAAACAGCCCGCCATAAGCCAGGCGGACCGTCACCAGAAACTTTGAACAAATTACTCCATTCGTCCGGGTCGGCAAAATAATTGCGATAGCAGTAGTCTCCCCCCGACTGAAAATCGAACGGTGTGGTAAACACTACGAATCGCTCAGGATAGGTAAAGCCTTCAAAGGCTATTTCAGCAGATTTCCTTACTGCGCTGCGTCCACCATCTGCCCCGATTAAATATGCTCCCGTGCAAAAATATTCACCATCGGGGTTCGAGACCGTGGCAGTCACATAGTTCTCATCTTGCGTCAGATCAATTACAGAATGCTCAAACAAGATGTCCACGTGATTAAAAGCGAGCAATCGTTCATAGACCAAACTTGCCAACTTAAACTGCTCACACTGAATTACATATGGAAAATCTGTTTCATCTGCCAATAGCTCGTGATCGAAATTTGCCACGAGATCACCCGTTGGCCGGTCCCAAAACCGGAACTCACGGCATATCAAACCTAGCCGCGCCATATCATCAACTAGGTCCAATTCAGAGAGCATCTCAAGTGTCGCCGGATGAGTTGTGGCGGCGCGTGGGTCATCAAGCAGCCTATCTTCTTTCTCAAAAACCGTTACAGGCACACCCTCGCGCGCAAGCCTGTAAGCAGCGATCAACCCAACCGGCCCTGCACCCGAAATCAGCACGCGTTTGTTTTGGGTCACGCTCATACAGTTAAAATGTCACTGAACTGTTTGGCTACCACATCCTCATAGGCGACAGGCCTCGACAACAAACCTAATTCGGCAGCAAACTTGTTCATGCCGGCCACGAATTCCCCAGTAATCATTGGTTCGTAAAATTCGAGATCGCGTTCAACCACATCTGCAATCATTGATGCCTCCTCCGACGGGAAAAGTGCCTTACCAACTGTAGTAGCGTGCGAAATATCTAATCTAAGCGCTTTTTGTGTGGCAATGATTGCACGGATTGCGGCTTTTGCAGTTTCCGGTTCGCGTGCAATGAGAGCATCCGTCGTCGCCAAAACTGGTTGGGTATAATTAAAAGCGGGCGCTGGTCCATCGCCACGACGGACGTCCAAAACTATAGTCCCTATGCCTTTACGAACAGCGATTTCAGCGCCCATACCATTGGCCCAAAACCCATCGATCTTACCCGCTCCCAATGCTTCTGCTGCGGTAACCCCAAACGATACACCAGGACGGATTGCGCCGGGCACCGGCGTGATATCTACCTTGTCCGCTTCTATCTGAATACCCGCTTCCTCAAGCAGGCGCCGCAAGCCCATCTCCACCCACGGTGCCGCACCAATACGCAGTCCTTTAACGGCCTCGATATCACCCTGTTTGACGCCCAAGTCCGCGCGCAGAACCAGAAACCAGTACATACCCTGCGAAAGGCTCGCCAGCAGCTTCACCCCCTTCCAATCAGGGAAGGCCGCAAGCGCACTGTGGGAAGAACCGGCAACAAAATCGAGTTTGCCGTCGCGCAACTCCTCATAGGCGCGATCGACCGGGAACACTAAATCAAGTTCCATTTCAAGTCCTTCGGCTTTGAAGAAACCAAGCTCAACTGCCGCTGGGGCGGGAAAATACGAATTTGAAATGAGATCAGGAACCGCAATGCGCATTAGGCTTCATCCACATCATAGTAATAATGGAGCTCGTAGAGGATACAGCCATTATCTGATTTAAACGGTCCGTGATGGACGCCAGGCGGACGACAGGCATAGGTTGGCGCCATAAACTTCTCACCCCCGTCACCATTCTCATTATTGCCCACAATCAAATCGCCGGATACCAAGTACACTTCCTCCCAATGATCATGAACAAATGGCACTTTGGAATAAGCGCCCGGCTGAAAACGTAACAACCGCGTGCGACTACCGCTCTTTCCGTCTTCGTCGATGTCGGCTGCAAGAATTTTCTGCTCGATACCCTCTGGGTAGCCTTCCGGGCATTCCCAGCCCCCGTCCATGTCGAGCCGTTCGAACTCCAGATGCGGTTTGCCTTTTCCCATCGCCTCAACTTCCTTTTGGTTCATCCTCTTTATTCAAAAATCTAATGTCGTAAGCAAGCTTTAAGGCCCGGTTCCTAACAGGATCGATCAGCGCTGCTTCGAACCGCGTAGCCGCACGGATACCGCCAATTACAGCAAGCGTACCACAAAACATCAGTGTACCTGATGCCAATCCGTTAACGCTGCCCGTATAAAGCTCCATCAAGCGCTCCGGAGGTAGCATATTAGCAACCGAGCCCTCTTGGTAGGGCACCGCTTTGCCATCGATAGTTACAGTCGAGTATAACTGCAATGCATCCCAATGATCCGCTATATCGGCATATCGCCAGAGAAGAGGTCCGACTGGCTTCGCGCACATCTGCTTGGAGACTGCCACATCATAAGTCTCCACCTCCCGGTCCGTATGGTCCGAACCGATGCCAATCCAAAGCTTGCCCTCGAGGGACAACAAAAAGAACTCCACTTCACCGCTTGATTCGCTACCAATCACTTGGATGCTATTTTCAGAAGTGAGCTGTTGCGTGGATACACGGTAAAAACATGGCGCGGAACTGGGCCGCTGAATGCCTATCTCTTCCAATTCTGCCATGTGCTTCTCCATTGCATCTCGATCGCGTCCAGTCCATCCTGCAATAACGAGATTGTTGATTTGCACCGTGCGCGCCTCCCCCTCAAACTCAAACCCTAATTCTCTTGGAGCGCTCATTTCATCCTACTTTGATTTGTCGATAGTTTTTTTAGCCGCTTTGTATTGCAGCATATTGCCGGTAAAATTTCGCAAGACAAATAGCCAATTAAAGGTTCGAGAAATGAAAATCAAATCCGTCACACCTATCGGTATCAGCACCCCGCTGACTAACCCTATCAAAATGGCCAAGAATACGATCACCCATGCGGATAGTTTGGTGGTCCGAATTGAGGATACGGACGGCAATATTGGCTGGGGCGAGGCCTCGGAAGCGCCCATGATGAACGGAGAGATGAGTGCGGGCATGATTGCCGCAGTCAAATTCATTACTCCCAGGCTGGAGGGACTGGAAGTCGAGACAGCACAGGATTTCTTTCCAGCCGTCGATCGGTTTATATATGGTAACGAAGGGGCCCTTTCTGGGCTAGATATGGCAATTTACGATCTGTTCGGCAAGCGCGAACGCAAGCCGGTCTACGAACTACTTGGCGGCAAACATCGGGATCGGGTGCCGGTCCTGTGGATGCTGGCGGCAAACGACCTTAAGAAGGATGTCGCCGCCTCACAACCAAAGCTCGATGAAGGATTTATCGTTTTTAAGGTAAAGGCGGGCATCAGTTCGGCCACAGAAGACGTTGAGCGTGTAGCCGCCGTCCGCGACGCCATTGGCAAGGGTCCGCGCCTTTCAGCAGATGCCAATATGGGCTTTAAATTCGAAGAAGCGATCAAGTTCGCCGAAAGTGCAGAAGCCGCCGGGCTCGATTTCCTTGAGCAACCCATTAATTCCAGTAATCTAAACGGCATGGCCGACATCACCGCCGTCGCCCACCCGGTGGGTATTTGCGCCGATGAGGGTATTCACTCACTCTCCGATGTGGAAGCCCACCACGTTGCCAAAGCAGCAACTGGCTGCGGTTTCAAGTCTATTAAGCTCGGCGGCCTCACCCGCATGCATGAGGGCGCAGTGCTCGCTAATGATTACGGCATGCATGTAAACATTGCCGGCAAAATGGCTGAGACTGCTATAGCCAGCGCCGCCCTGGTCCACATGGCTATCGCCGTCCCGCAAATTAATTGGGATATGAGCGCTACCAATCAGTATCTGCAAAAAGACTTAGCCAAGAACCCACCTACCGTTGTGGATGGGCATCTCGCAGTAGATGACACACCGGGATTGGGCTTAGATATTGATGAGGATGAGATTGAACGAATTACAGTTTTGAAGTGATACACACATACTCAGGACCCTAATGCGGCAATATTTCCAAATCCTCCACTGGTAGCTCCACTGGCTCACCACGTTCGGCAGACAAATCCATAGCCATTGTCAACAGTAAATTGCGATGCCCGTCTTGGGCAGTCGCATGCGGGGTGCTAATGCCAGTATAGATACGGCTGAGCCAGCTGTTCGTTTCTTCTCGCATGGGCCCCCAAAGCTGACCTTCGGAGATGTCACCAGGCGGATAGCTGGTGAGGAAATCTACATGGCGATCGAAGCCTGGGTCAAAACCTTCCGGGTTATATCCCGCCCATTGAGGTTTCTCAGAAGCAATAACTACGTCGCGGTGAGTGTCTTCAATATCAATCACTCCTTGCGAGCCAACAATGCCTATCTGCACTCCATAAACCGCACCTGGCCAGGCAACAGGCAAAGCCCATGAAATGTTCATAGACCAAATAGTGCCGTCATCCATGGTGAAGACGCCGAATGTGGAGTCCTTGGTGCCCCACTCTTCGAGTATCTTATCCGTGGATTGGGCATAAACGCTAACCGGTTTTTTACTGCCCATTAGCCACATAGACATATCGAGTGCGTGAGTACCGGAAACAACCATAGGAGTTAGCGTTCGGCGCTGATTAGTTCTGCGTACTGTGGCTATGGGCACCATCCGGTTCATAAAAGCACGCGCGATCACAGAACTGACATCTCCGATTTGGCCGGTACGAAGTTTTTCCTTCACCGCCAAGAACCGCCGCCGGAAACGGTAGGTATAACCAATGACCGCGTCGCAGCCGCATGCCTCGATTGCCTTCAGTACCTTCTCTGATTCAAGCGCATTGGTAGCCAGCGGCTTTTCGATAAACAAATATAGACTACGTTCGCAAGCAGCCAGGATCGGCTCCATATGGTTATTCTCATCGGTAGCGATGATAGCCGCGGTTACTTCTGGGCGCGCCAGCAATTCAGCGGCACTGGTGGTGAAGAAATCCGCACCCACGTCTTTCTCAAGCTTGCGACCTAGATCCTCCTTAATATCGCAGAGGCCGATCCACCCGACACCAGGATAATTCTTCGCGAATTCCGAACGAATACGTCCAATAGTTCCGCAACCAATGACCGCGAGACCAATTTCTTTACCATTATTTCGGATCATTTAATCACTCCCACAGTCGAGCTGTGATCCGGCAGATCAAAACCGATACCGACCAAAGAATTGAACAAATCATAGAGTTTTTTCACATCAGAATCTGGCAATGGCCCGCTCATGATCGAGTTGATGTTAGTTGTCAAATGATCCGCATTACCAGTACCGAATAGTACCACATTGACGCCAGGCTCGTGACGCACAAACCGGTAAGCGGCATCAGTGGTGGTGGTCGCCCCACCCTCGTGAATTAGGAAATCCAGCGGGTTTTCCTTTTTTGCGAACTCGGCGGGAATTTTACCTTCCGCCACCAGCTCCTTAGCCGTATTGCGCAAATAATCCGGTTGGCTAAAAATATTGCGAACCACAAACATTAATAACGTGCCGATGCCGTGTTTCTGAATCAGCGGAAACAAGCGCTCACGCGCGGTCTGATTCATCATGTTGTAGCCCAGCATAACCACCTCCCAGACACCGTCGGCCACCGCGCGTTCTAGCATTTTGTGGGTTGGGTCATTGGGAGAGGTTTCGGTGATGCCCAGGTGTTTAATTTTGCCGGCCTGCTGCGCCTTTTGCAGGTGCGGCACTATTTCCGCCATCACCTCGTCATAGCGGCTAAAATGCACGCCGTGCATTTGATATACATCCACATAATCCATTTGTAGCTTTTGTAGGGAAGCTTCCAAACATTCGATGATGTCCGCTCCGGAACGCGGTGCGTCGGCATTGCCGATATTGGCCTTAGTAGTCACCACAATACTGTCACGATCAAGGCCACTGAGCGCCTTTCCGAGAATGGTTTCGGTCTTATAGGCCTCAGCAGTATCGAATAGGGTCACACCCAAATCGAGCGCTTTCTTTATAATGCCGATGGACTCCTCTTCCGTGCGACCGGTCCGCATACCCAGACGGCTATTACCGCCACAGCCGAGCCCTGCGACACTGACTTTTAGTCCCGTATTACCGAGCGTGGTGTATTCCATAAATGAAGTCCCTTAAAAAAAATTAGGATGATAGACGCGATTTACCGTGCCGAATTAACCGTGATCTTACCGATATCTTCCATAGCAACGCTCCTTAAAGGCCAAACTTCTTATCGTGGCGTCCGGAAAAGCGATCCAAATGAACGTCCAGCTTGTCGCCCATCCACATAGCGTAAGTGGAATGATCCGACGGCGCATCTCCGGTCATGGGGTGTACCAAAACGCTCAACCCATTGCGGTTCAAGGAGAGCCAAGGCACGATTTCGCTATAGGCATCCCGGTGGAACTCGACCAGGAAATTAGGTCCCGGATGAGGACCACTACCTGAATCACGCCAATCCCCCACCTCTGCATTGGCAAGATTATTTTCCGCCAACACCATGAGCGCTTTTGCCTTTTCCCGTGTCTCACATTCGCCTTCGTCAAAATAGACATGGGCGTGCCAGCCCTTAATCTTTTCTATGCTCTTCATGAGAACCTCCACTCCTATTTCTCGTCAATGATCGGATTTTGTAAAATCCCCAAGCCTTCGACCTCCACTTCCACTATATCGCCATCCTTCATCCAGACCGGGGGCTTACGCGCGTGACCAACGCCGGACGGCGTGCCAGAAACGAGAATATCTCCGGGCTCCAAGGTCATGCATTGGGTCAACAGCATGAGCGCTTCAGAAACGTCGAATATCATATTTGAGGTGTTGTCATCCTGCATCACATTGCCGTTCAGCCGCGATTGAATACTAAGCCCAGCACCCCCCGCGGGCACTTCGTCTGCGGTAACAAAATCAGGACCAAAGGCGCCGGTATCGTCAAAGTTTTTGCCAATACAATATTGCTGCGTCTTGCGCTGCCACTCACGCACCGAGGCTTCATTGAACATGGAATAGCCGGCAACAAGATCGAGTGTTTTATCTCGCGGGGTATGGCGTTCGCTGCGCTTACCAATGACCGCTACAAGCTCCGCCTCGTAATCCAGTGTCTCGGAAACCTTCGGCCGCACAATCGGCTTTTTATGACCAGTCAAACTTGTAGCACCGCGCATAAAGAAGGAAGGAAAAGTCGGTCGGTCGTGACCTCCTTCGGCTGCGTGCGCCGCATAATTCAAACCGATACAAATGATTTTGGGCGGGCGCGGAATAACCGGGCAGAAAGAAAGTCTGTCGAAAGCCAATCGCTCGCTCGCAGCCTCAGCCGCCTTTTGCGCAGCCTTTAAAGCACCGTCTCCGGCCTCAATGAGACCCAGCACACTATCGGGCAAACTCGCGTCGGCCTTCGATAAATCTACTACCTCATCACCGAGACGCACCCCCACCGTGGGCTTCCCGCCCGACTCAAATGTAACAAAACGCATTGTTTCCCCTCTTGTTCCCTTGTTATGCGGCCCCTTATCAGCCAGCCATAAGAATGATTTAGGCCATACCGCACTTTTTATGACGATTTTTGGATCATATCGGAGAATATGCACCAAAGGCCATCATGCTTTATCCGATTAGGAGATTTTTTTGCAGCACGTTTTGGGACCTTTAACGGTGATCTTTGAACACGACAAAAGTGCTAAACTCGCCTCCAACCGGCGACAAAAAAAACGAAACGAAACAAAACTAGGCCCAACCAGGCCCAATCCAGGGGGAATTTCATGCCGCATGCGACTACCGACGACGATGTAAAACTCTATTACGAGGAGGCGGGCGAAGGCACCCCGATCATCTTTATCCATGAATTTGCCGACGATTTACGCACCTGGGAGCAGCAGGTCCAGTATTTCGCACGCACCCATCGATGCATCCTATTTAACGCGCGCGGATATGCACCATCCGACATACCCGAGGACTGGGAAATGTACAGTCAGATGCGCGCAGTAGACGATGTGCGCGACGTGCTCAAACATTTGGATATTGAGATGGCCCATATCTTAGGCCTATCCATGGGTGGCTTTGCATCTCTGCATTTCGGCCTCAACTATCCGGAAATGGCCTATTCCATCACGGTCGCCGGGTGCGGCTATGGTTCCGGCCTGGATAAGCAAACCTGGAAAGATGAGACCACCGCCGTGGCGAAAGCATTCCTCGACGGCGGCATGGCGGAGGTTGGCGCGGCCTATGTTTCTGGCCCCACTCGCGTTCAGTTCGAGAATAAGGACCCGCGCGGCTATGACGCTTTCGTCAAACGCTTCCATGAACATTCCGCGCTTGGCGCCGCCAACACGTTTCTCGGCGTACAGGGACGGCGTCCATCCGTCTTCGAACTAGAAGATGGCCTGAAGAAAATGATCGTGCCCTGCCACATCATGACCGGCGACGAGGACGAACCGTGTTTGGAGCCAAATTTGTGGCTAAAACGCACGATCCCATCGGCCTGGCTCTCGGTTCTGCCGCAAGCGGGCCATGCGATCAATCTCGAAGAGCCAATGCTATTCAACCAGTTAACAGCAGAATTCTTCCGATCCGTCGAGTCCGGTCAGTTCCGCAATCGTGATCCCCGTAGCGTCGGCAGGAGTATTGCCGGAGTACGCTAAACCGATGCGTTAAAATATCCCTTAAGAGACGAAAGCCCATGCCGACCTGCACCGAACAAATCGTCGCTTGCTTTCTCAACATCAAGTATGAGGACATCCAAAGCGAGCCCCTCGATGAAGTTCGCAAGGCTAGTTCCGACTGTATCGTCCTCACACTCACAGGAGCGAAAGACCCAGCAGACCAAACCCTTGCAAATTGGGCACGCAAAGTCTCGGGCAAACCCCAAAGTTTTTTTGGTAAGAAATGGTATAAGTTTAATCAATTTAATAATTAACAACTGTGAACCGCTTACCCATTCCAGAAAACACTCCTACTAATCGACATCCCCCAACCTAAGGACCACCGAATGCCCAATAAGATCACTCATCTCGACGTCTTTCTTCTAAAAGGCCCGAAGGACGAACGACCTCATTGGGTAAGTAATTTCATCGTCCCAACGGCTAACGAAATATTGGTGCGGCTGACCACCGCTGATGGCGTAGAGGGCTTTGGATTAGCTACGAGTTACACGGATGCGACGCCGATTGTGAATTGCTTTAAGAGCGGCATTGGCGAACGGTTGATCGGGGCCAATCCGTTAGCGCCGGAGCGGATATACGAGGATTTTTTTTCACTCACCTCACAACGGGTGGCGCACGAAAAAGGCTGGGGCAAGGAGGCGCTGATCCGTATATCGGCGGCGGTCGATGTGGCGTGCTGGGACATTATCGGCAAGATGGCGGGGCTACCGCTCTACCAATTGTTCGGCGGTTATCGCGACCACGTGCCCTATTATGTCACCTGTGCGTACTACCGCGACGGAAAAGATTTGGCCGAGCTGAAGGACGAGATTACCGAGCTAAAAGAGCAAGGCCATCGGGGCTTCAAGGGCAAGGTGGGCGGGCTCGGTCTAGCCGAAGACATGGAGCGTATGGAACTGGTGCGCGACGTGATAGGCGATGAGGCCTCCCTAATGGTGGACGTCAACCGCGCCTGGAGCCTGGACACTGCCATCGAGGCGGCCAACGTCCTGGCGCCGTTGAAACCTGCTTGGCTTGAAGAACCGCTCCGCTGGGCGGATGATCGCCGCGAACTTAAATTACTCGCCCAGCAAACTACCATTCCCCTGTCCGCCGGGGAAAGCGAATTGACCTCTTACGGCTGCCGGTCTTTGCTGGAAGAGCACGCCATCCAAATTCTGCAATTCGATGTAACCATGTTTGGCGGCTTCACAGAAGGCCGTAAGATGGCTGCTCTGTGCGAGCTAAACCATGTGAAAGTGACGCCACATCATGATTGCTTCATCCATGCCCAGCTTGTGGCCTCCACCCCTGCTGGTGGCTATGTGGAAGCCTTCACTAACCCGGAGCGCGACCCGCTACAAGCAGAACTGTATGAAAACCCGCCCGAGCTCAGCAACGGCATGCTGACGCTCAACGATACTCCCGGCCTCGGCCTGACACTAAACGAAGACACACTGGCGAAGTACGGTACAAAGGTCCTTTAGCGCGTACGTGTATATCTAATTTTCGAGAGGGTTTGTTACGCGCGGTTATCCATTATCTACAAAGCCTCATCAACGTCCCGACATCCGAGACGCTCTCGAGCTCCCAAACCATTTCACGGATTTCTTTGGCTTTCTCCGCGCCCACAATCGACTCCGCATTGTCGAAAAACTTCGTCTCGATCTGCTCATCCGACATGGGATTATCCACCATGCCCGTCGCGTGCTCGGTCTTGTATTCGAAGCGCGTGCCGTCCTTTCCGATCACTACCGCGGTGGCTTGATCGACGCGGAATTTCTCGTCCACCGTAACGCTGACTTTTTCGCGCAAGGCAACCACATCAGGGGCCAGCGCACGCTCATTGCTAAATTGATGCCGGCCCGCATTGCCGTCGATAAAAGAAACTGCAGAGGCATGGCCGATACTAAATTTCGACTTGAGGCCCGATTTCGGATCCGAAACGCCGGTAATAGTGACCGCCTTAATATTCGCGGTAACCTCTAAGCGTTCAACATCGCTCGGCACGATGCCACTTTTTTGGCCAAGCGCTATAGTGCTATCGATGATCGGATGAAGAACCACACCACACGCATAAGGCTTGTAGCCATTACCTGTGACTGCGAACTTTTCACCCAACCCGGCCAAAATCGCCTCCTCATCCGTGACAATGCTATAGATGCGGCAGAACCCCTTTCTACCTTCGAGTATTTCGCCGGTGCTGTCGAAGCCTCCTTCGGCCAGGGTCGCCGCCAAAATGCCATTCGACGCCGCCTTGCCTGGATGGAAACTCTTGCACATGGTACCCCGGTTCTGTTGCATGCCAGCGGACTGAGTGGCTGCAATGCCGAACGCATTTACCATCTGCGCCCCTTTCAGGCCCAGTAGCCGTCCACAGCCCGCCCCTGCCCCCACTGTACCGATGGTGCCGGTCAAATGCCAACCGCCGTCATGATGGTTCGGCATGCCGCAGCCAGTTCGCGTCGCCGCTTCAAATCCAGCCACATAGGCTACCATGAAGTCTTCGCCACTTACTCTGCGGCTTTCACCAAGCGGCAACATAGAGGCCATCAACGGACCCGAAGTATGTATACCGCCGCCGCCCAGATGTGTGTCGTCATAATCCAGCACATGCCCCATCTGGCCGTTGGCGATGGCGGCTTCCATAAGTCCGAGCTTCATCTTTCGCCCGATAACCGTGGAGCACCCGTTAGGACTGATGGCCCCTAGAACGCCCGTCAGCGTATCGAGAGTGGAGTGTTCGCTCCCAGCCAGAGCGCAACCGAGCCAGTCAAGAATACCGCGCCGACATTCATGGATAACGTCATCGGGCAGATCCTCGAACTGCAAATCCGCGAGATAGCCCGCCAGTTTTTCCGTAATGCCGAGATTAAGGTCGGCCGCGCCATATTCACTCATGTAACTGTTCCTGGTTTTATTGGGTAGATCTCCGCTACCATAAGCGTAAGCTCGAAACGGAACCAGGGAGGGACTGCAGTGAACACCGAGCAGATTGCCTATATGAGTGTCGCCGAGCAGGCGAATCTGATTGCCAGCACCAAACTATCGCCGGTCGATCTGGTGCAACTTTATTTGGACAGGATCGAGAAGTATGACAACATCTTGCATTCCTGGATAACCGTCTGTGGCGACCAAGCGCTTGCAGAAGCCAGGCAAGCAGAAGCCGATATCGCAGCGGGTAAGTATCGCGGGCCGCTGCACGGCATCCCGTTTGGCGTGAAAGACCAGATAAAGACCCAAGGCGTGCGGACCACTATGGCCTCAATCATCGCCGACGATTTCGGCTCCGAAGAAGACGCCACCGTAGTCACCAAACTCAAATCCGCCGGAGCCATCATGCTCGGCAAAAATAATATGCATGAGTTCGGTAAAGGCAGCTCGATCAATTTCCATTTCGGCGAACCTCGAAACCCGTGGAACATGGAATACGAGGCATCTCACTCTTCGACCGGATCAGGCGTATCTGTTGCAGCCGGCCTCATTTCTTTTTCCATCGGCGAAGATACGGGCGGTTCGGTGCGCGGCCCCGCTTGGGCCAACGGCGTGGTCGGCATACGGCCCACGTTTGGCCGCGTCAGCCGCTATGGTGGGTTGATGTATGCGTGGACACAGGACACGTTCGGCCCCATCACCCGTACGGTTGGTGACAATGCGTTGATCTTGGCGGCGATCGCTGGGCAAGATCCCAAGGATCAACTCACCAGTAACGAGGCGGTGCCCGACTACACCAAGATGCTTAACGAGGACATCAAGGGCCTCAAGCTAGGCCTAGTGCGGGAAATGTCTACAGGCCAGGAATTACACCCCGATGTGGATAAATCGCTCACCAATGCACTTGCCATACTGCGCGATCTTGGCGCTGAAATAGAAGAGATGTCGTTACCGAAGGCAAAATATGCGGTGCCGCTACAAATGCTGACGTCTGACGCGGATGGAGCTGCGATGTTCCTGGAGAATTGGTTTCGCACCGATTGGGACAAGTTCGACCAGGGTACCCGCACACGCATCGGGGCCGCTGCCCTTATTCCTGCCCCGATCTATAACCGCGCCATGCGGGGCCGGGCATTGATCCGCAACGAAATCCTCGAGAGCTTCAAAACATACGACGGCTTGCTTAGCTTAATGAACTTCATTCCACCGATGAAGCGTGGCGATTCCGTGGAGAAGCTAGATAGCCAGGATGATGTGGCTCAGCGCATGTTCAAGTCGCGGCGCATCTGCAGCTATCCATTTAGCGTCGCCAACGTGCCCGCCCTTTCTGTGCCCAGTGGTTTCACCGATAAGGACGTGCCCATGTCGATACAGGTGGCATCAAGACCATTTGGCGAAGATATAGTCTATCGTGTAGCACACGCCTATGAGCAAGCAACCGATTGGCATAAGCGCCATCCGGATTTGGACCAGACAGTCATTGCGGCAAGCGCAGGAGTAAAATAATGAAATTTACCAAAGACGATATCCGCACCATGTCGCGCGCTGTAAATCTAGAAGTTACCAACGAGAGTGATCTCGACATAATGGCGATCCGGCTCTCCAGCCTACTGGAAGTGATGGAAACCATTGAGCAGGAAATGGGCGAAGAAATGAACCAAATAGACCCAGTCCCACCGGTCTACCCGAAAGAGCCCTTCTAGGCTTCTTGCTTCTTTGAATAACGCGTCTGCCACCAGTCCCAAAGGCCGAGAATTCCTAAGGAGGTTAACAGCACTATGATAGGTTCAAGGGGCAGCCGATATTTGGGCGAACCTACAGGCCCGTTAAGCAGTAAAAAATAAACCACGGCGAGGCCCGTGAAAACCGCAACCCAACAATTACGTCGCCACAACAACAAAGCGCCATACAAGGACAAACCCAAAGTCACAATGCTCCCAAACGCACCAATAACAAATAGTATTCCGTAGACCGGTCCATTCCCAACGACATAACGCCAAACTTTGGCGACAAAATGCGGCGTTTCCAGCGAATAGAAACTTTGCGTCGCAAGCGCGCGCACACGCGTATCTATTAGAATTGCAGGTGACATTAAGTTGACCGTTATCCCTTTTGCCCAGGCCTTGGCAATCGCTAGCGGTGAACTCACCAAGATTTCTGCAATTGCAATTTCTTTCAGCCGACGGTCCACTTCGAAAGGTGAAATTTCAGTTTCGCGCACGCCATCCCGCTCCAAGCCATCTACAAAGCGCCCCCTCATTTTCGATACGGTTTCGGCGAGCGGCGTTCCATTTTCCACAGCTTTAATCGGCGGCACCACCCAGTAAGCCATATGTGTGCCTGATTGCACGCTGAAGGAAAAATTATCAAACTTCACCCAGTTATGGGTGAGTACCGGCACGGTAGCAATCATCGTACCAACCACAAACATCAAAGAGAGCCCCATCGCGTTTAGCTTTGATCGTCGGTGATAAAGGGCGATTGCTCCAATGGCAATTGTGATCGGCGGCACCAAAAATTGCGCCACCGTCCGCGTCACGATAGCAAACCCCAACAGGCCACCGGAGGCCAGAGACCAACTAGCGGTCGGTTCCCGGAGAAACTTCGCAGCACAATACAAAATGGCGCTAAATAACAAAACGAATAAGGCATCACTTAGAACAAGCCCGGAATGAATAATAAGGTTCGGCCACATTGCCGCCATCCCCCCTGCGACCAGCCCCAACCGCCGTTCCATCATACAACCAAGCAAGCCGATAATGACGCACGTCAGGGCATCCAGCATTCCGTTAAACAGAGCTAGAAATATCGGAGCCCCCAGCCCAATAGCCTGAAACAGCGCAACAACAAGTGGATAAATAGGGACGCGCTCCACAAAACTGTTAGAGCCCGGCTCGCCCGCCATGAAGCCAAAAGACTGTGCCCATTCTATTGAAAAGGTTAGGAAAAAACTGTCCTCAATAACAAACTTTCCGCCGAATACCGCCACATGCCAAATATTCAGGACTCGGATGAGCGATGCAAAAATGAAAATGGACCAAAGCGGGTGGCCCGATACAAACGCCTTAATCCGCATAGCAGGTGTCATTTCTTCGCCGCTGGATCAGATGAGGCCAGCAAAAGCCGGTGGCGGGCAAAGACGCGCTTCAATCCCAGCGTCACCATCAAGAGCACGCTTTTAGCCATATGGCGTAGTTCCATTTTGGAATGGCCGTAAACACGACCAGGCAACTCGATGGCAATTTCCGTGATGGGGTAACCATTTAAATGGAGGATTGTAAGGCTGGTGAAAAAGAACTCGTAATCGCGGGCTTGAATAAGGCCGAATACACGCCGGTCGATTCGGTCTAACCGGTAAACCCGAAAGGCGCCGGTAGCATCATAATTATGCCTTAGCAATAACCGCGTCAACATATGGCCAAGGTGGGTCAACACCTTCCGGAACAGGTTCCATTCATCCAGGCTACTCTTCATCTCAAAGCGAGTGCCTATCACCACATCCGCATTTTCGCTTGCCGCTAAAAATGCTGGAATATCTTCAGGCTTATGGACCAGGTCGGAATCCATGGTGACGAGGATTTTGTAACCACCCTCATATGCGCGTCGAATACCCTCCAGATGTGCGCCACCAATCCCTTCCTTGCCCGGACGGTGAACGGCCAACACGGTTTTATCTTCAGCGGCGAACATATCGATCACCTCACCGGTCCCATCAGTTGAGTTGTCGTCGAGAAACATGATGTCCACCGGCGCACCGATCGCCTGAATACGCCGACGCATTTCTTCCACATGACCAGCCTCGTTGTAAGTCGGTAAAAAGACGAGGATATCGTTTTTGGCCATTACACTGCCTCTCCTGCCAATTCTGCTTCGATCATGGAATGGATTATCTGCTCGAAAGACATTTTCGGCTGCCACCCTGTCGCCATACGAAGTTTACGCGCATCCCCCACCAGTCGCTGGGCCTGACTAGGTTTTGTGATTAGGCCTGGTTCGATTTCAACATGATCATTCGAATTCAGATTCAGTCTATCGAAAACAATTTCGACAAAGGCGCCAATAGAATGCAACTCGCCACTAGCAATCACGAAATCATCCGGCACTTCCAACCTAAGGATTGCGCGCATTGCTTCAACATAATCTACTGCTGCACCCCAATCGATTTCGGCTGACAAATCCCCAAGTATCAATTTATCACGTTTTTTGTCTTTGATTTCTACAGCTGCGCGAACGATTTTGCGGCCGACGAAGGACGGCGAGCGCCGCGGCGATTCATGGTTATATAAAATACCGGCACTACAATGTATTCCATGCGTTCGCCGATATAGGCGGCACAATTGCATACCTGCCGCTTTAGTAATTCCATAAACATTTATCGGAAGAAATGGTGTTTCCTCGTTTTGTGGCGAAGATAGCGGATTACCAAATATATGCGACGAAGCGGCATAAAAAAGACGACTTTCCGGAAATTCATCACGTATCCCATCAAGAACATTTACAAGTCCTTGCACGTGAATATCGTAGCTTTTCCCTAAACTTTCGCTGACTGTCTCGGGTGGGTCTTCCGATGATCGATGGTGTGCCGCGAGATAATAGATTTCACTGGGACGACATTCAGCAATCAACTTACAAATCGCAACTGCATCCAGGATATTCAATGGATCAACCATAGAACGGCTGGGGAACCTAACGCCTGACCGACTGACACCGATGCACTCTACTTCATCCGAAGCGAGCGCCTTGCTTAAATAGTAACCGTCTTGGCCCGTGCAGCCGATGATTAAAGCCGGCCCAGGCTTTGCGGAGGATGATACACTCATACCTGACATGGTCGTTGTACTAGCCAATCGCCCATATTGGCGCAACCACGAAGGATATATGCTTTGTTTTATCGTTTGGAATAGGTTGCCTCCCAGAATCGATGCCTTATTATCGGAGCAATAAAGTATTTATGCCTATTTGATACGAACCAGTACAAAGTTATTTGAAAAATGCCCGACGATATTGATCCTGACCATCAGATCGACCCAGGAAACCAGACCTACAAAAAGGTCGAAATTCTGCGGCCTACCTGCAACTTAGACACAGTACGTGACGGACGCGGTGGTATTTTTACATGGGTTCCGCCAGAGCCTATCGTTGAATTCAACATGCTTTACTTCCGTCCTGGGAAGACTCGCGGCTTCCACTATCATCCGCATTTCATCGAGTATTTGCTGGTAGTAGATGGCTCAGGCGTCTTGGTTACGCGTGAAGACCCGGAAGACCCAAAATGTGAAGAATTTATTCACCTCAGTAAAGGAGTCTGTACACGGACCGAAATTAATATCTACCATACAGTCTACGCGATCACCGATATGACCATCGTGGCTATGCTAACTAATCAGTGGGACCATTCGGATCCACCAATTATTCGCGTCGACGACTGATTATTTCTATGACACGCGTCGCTCTCATCGGCGCCGGCGGATTCGTCGGCTCGTCCATCGTAAAAGCACTGGCGGCTAAAGCGGATATCGATTTGGCGCCAGTTACACGGACCAACTATAATGCCGCTCGTGAAGATGGCCCCTACGATATTCTTATTAATTCGGCAATGCCGTCCAAACGGTTCTGGGCACGCCAGAATCCTAAACTAGATTTTATCGAAACTGTTGAAAAAACTAGTAGATTGACGAATGACTGGGCTGCAGCGAAAATCATTCAAATCAGCTCTATATCCGCCCGCAGCCAACTCGATACGGTTTACGGCCGACATAAAGCGGCGGCAGAGAAACTAGTGAAACATAGTGATAATCTCATTTTACGACTTGGACCAATGTATGGCGAGGAGCTCGATAAGGGCGTTCTGATCGATATTTTGAATGATAACCCAGTCTTCGTTGCCCGCAATAGCCACTATTGTTTTGCTCCCATCGATTGGATAACGAGCTGGATCGCAGATAATCTCGATCGCTCAGGCGTTATGGACCTCGGGGGCAATGACGCGATTATGGTGGGCGATGTGGCTGATGCGGTCGAATCTACATCAGAGTTCAAAGGCGATACCGATGACCAAATCTTGAGTGAAAGATTAGATGGCGCGCCCGCTGCGCGCGAAGTCATCGACTTCTTGCACCAAGTAAGCAAGAAGAAAAACTGATATGGAAATCACCGCAATCAAATCTTGCCGTCTATGCGACTCCATCGAACTGGTACCAGTGTTCGACTTTGGCGTCCAAGCTCTTTCCACACGCTTTCCCGGCCCCAATGACCCGGATGCAGAGTTGGTCCCATTGACTTTAACCCAATGTCAGGATTGCGGCCTCACCCAGCTGACCCATGACTATGATCTCGACGATCTATATCGGCGTGGCTATGGCTATCGGTCAGGGGTCAACCAAACCATGCGCGAACATTTGGGTGGCATTACCAAGCAACTTAAGAGCCATGTGACATTAAAACCGGGCAACACGGTATTGGATATCGCCAGCAATGACGGCACATTGCTACAAAGCTACAGCGCGAGCGGCATCAATTTGGTCGGCATCGACCCCACTATCGAGCAGTATCGTGATTACTATCCGGACGGAGCCTTCCTATCGCCCGAGTTTTTTTCCAAGGAAGTCTTCGCCGAGGTCAGCCCAACCGACAAGGCCCAAATTATTAGTTCCATTGCGGTCTTCTATGACGTACCAGATCCAGATCGTTTTACCGTCGATATCGCTTCAATACTTGACGAAAACGGCGTCTGGGTGATGGAACAATCTTATCTGCCCATGCTCGTCGCAGACCTTTCCTTCGACAGTATCTGCCATGAACATCTCGGTTATTATTGCCTGAAGCAAATTAATCTGGCCGCTAGAGCAGCTGGATTACGGGTATTCGATGTAGAAACAAACGCCATGAATGGTGGTTCAATTCGGGCTTTCCTTTGCCACGAAAACGCTTCCCACAAGGCCAACGAACAGGCTCTGGCTGAAATTAAGACACTGGAAGCCGAGGCCAAACTCGATTCCATAGACACGTTTAAAGCCTTCCATCAAAAAGTTTCGGAAATCGGCGAGCAACTGGTCGAACTTCTCAAAAACGCCAAGGCCGCCGGCAAGACCATTCATATTTACGGCGCGTCGACTAAAGGCAACGTCTTGTTGCAACTTTACGGCATTGACCGCACACTCATTGATGCCGCAGCAGAACGCAATGAATGGAAATTCGGCCACCGGACGCCAGGCACCAACATTCCGATCATTTCGGAAGAAGAATCCCGCGCCCAAAAACCAGATTACTTTTTAGTGTTACCGTGGCATTTCCGCGACGAATTTATCAAACGCGAAAAGGTGTTTGTCGAAGGAGGCGGCAAGCTGATCTTTCCATTGCCAGAAGTTGAGGTTTACCCAGCGAACTAAAGAAGCTGCATTAGCACAGCGACAGCGTCGTCGACCCCAGAACGAACGGGCTGTTTCGTAATTGGCACCGCTAATAGGTCTTGCAAAACCGCGCCAAAATCACCGGACTGCATCACATCACGCTCAATATGCCGTCCAGTACAATTTTTAGCTATCCATGTTTCCAGTATCGATGTTTCGCACCAATTTGTGCGCTCAGTATAGAGAATGCGGGTACTGTTCACCGCGCTTTCGGTAACACCGCCGTAGCCCGCTTTGGTCACTAGTGCATCGCAGGAACGCATGAGATCGATAAATGCGATATCCAAGTCCTTACGGGAGAGAATGTCTGTGCGCGTGGATTCCCATTCAGGCGGCACCACCCACATTACCCCATCGACTTCCGGGAGCGGCACCTGCGTATGCATACCAGGAATTCCCCCCATCGTCGCCAGCACGTAATGATCTGCGGGCCGAGCTGCTTGAAGGTCCCCCCGTCTATCCTTTCCAATCCGCGCAACGGGTCCTACCGAATGGACTGACGGCACCCAATCCATGGGCATATGAGGCTGGAGCTGAATAAACCGGTCAACCGCCGCATAGGCGTTGGTTAAATGATCGTAAATCTGTCTCGCTTCGCCGTCGGTACCGCAATAGGCAGCAAATACGTCGGCCCAGTTAAGCGAACAAATTGCGGCGACTGGTATCCGCGCCCTAAGTGCCGCTGCCACACTCGCAACCGCAATATTCGTAAGTACCAAATCTGGCTTCAATGCTGCCAAAACGGCCGCATCGCTCGTGATTACATTTTCCCAATCCGCAACTAAGTTTTGGTAATCCTCAAACAAGCCATCCGCATCCACATCTAAAGGCCCTTTCATGCGCATGTTCGGGTCCGGCGGCGTTGGGCCTACTTTAAAAGGTATATCCAGAAATTGTCCGCAAATGACGGGATCTACCTCGGTCCGCAACGTGACCTTCAACCCAGGCCGCACTTTGGCAAGCGCCATAAGGATGGGCGAAATCTGCGCCAAATGGCCGAAACCATTAGCCGAAATGTCAGCGACTATGTGAACTTTCGCACTCATTGAGTTCAATCGCGCCCGTAGACGTCTTCCAAACGCTCAATATCGTCTTCACCGACATAGTCACCGGTTTGCACTTCAATCAAATGTAAAGACTCGGTTCCTCTATTCTCAAGCCGGTGCGTTTCGCCGACGGGAATATAGACCGACTGATCGGGACCAAGGGTCATGACATCCTTACCACGCGTCACTTCCGCTTCGCCACGAACGACCACCCAATGTTCCGCTCGAAACTTGTGGCGCTGCAAGGAGAGGCGCCCACCCGGGCGAACGATAATACGTTTTACTCGAAACCGCTCATCCTGATCGATATCCTGATAGCTGCCCCAAGGCCGATATACCTTACTATGGAAGACCGCTTCGTTGCGTCCCTCTTCTATAAGTCGTGCCACCAATTCACGCACCTCGGTCGTTCGATCCTTCGGCGCGACCAACACAGCATCTCGCGTCGCAACGACAACCATTTCGTCTAGACCAAGTGCTGCCACCATGGGTCCGTCTTCACTACGAATGTAGGAATTGCTGACCCCTTCCAGCACCACATCGCCAAGACTCACATTACCCTCCTCGTCCGCCTCACTTTGCTGCCAAAGCGACATCCATGCACCTAAATCAGACCATCCGCAATCAAGGGGGACAGTCGCGGCCAGACTGGTCTTCTCCATGATTGCATAGTCGATGGAATCCGATGGCATTTTTTCAAAAGCCTGCTCGCACAACCGCAGGAAATCCATGTCGCCAACGGCATTCGCCAGGGCATCGCGACAGCATGCGAGCATCTCCGGCTGCAACGCAGTAATTTCATTCAGAAACGTCGACGCGCGAAACACAAACATACCGCTATTCCAGAGATAATCGCCGGACGCTAGGTAGGATTCAGCGGACTCAAAATCCGGTTTTTCCACATAAGCACCAACATCAAAACCAGCTTCTAAGCCCTCTAGTGGTTTACCCTTCAGTATATAGCCATAGCCGGTTTCGGGACGGTTTGGTGTGATTCCAAATGTCACCAAGAAACCAGCAGCAGCAATTTCGACAGCATTTGTCAGCCCCGACAAGAATGCGGTTTCGTCCTCGATAAAAAGATCCGACGGCAATAAGGCAATCACACCATCCGGGTCACGCTCGGCAACATATAATGCCACAATGGCCGCGGCGGGTGCCGTATTTCGACCAGCTGGTTCCAACAACAAAGCTTCGGGTACATGGTGGATTTGACGTAACTGTTCGGCGATGATGAACCGATGATCTTTATTACCGATGATAATTGACGCCGCTACGTTTTCCGCCTTCCCTAGTCGCAGCACCGCCTGCTGGAGCATGCTGTCATCGCCGGCCAACGGCAGCATCTGTTTAGGGTATTGAGCACGCGATAGCGGCCAAAGGCGGGTTCCGGAACCTCCGGACAGAATTGCTGGATAAAGGGTCGGTGCTGTCATGGGTTAAAACCGGAAAAGGTTGGCGGCGTTTTCGCCCATGATCTTGGCGCGCAAATCCGGGTCTTCAACCCATTTACTCAAATTATCAAGGGTCGTCTGAAAGCGGTGCAAGGTCTCGTGTCCGGTCCAGGGAAAATCGCTAGCCCATACAATTCTGTCGGGGCCGCAAACCTCTAGAAGCCGTGCTGCGTAGGGCCCTAAGTTTGGAACATCAGGCCGATAAAACCCAGAAAATTTAGCCCAGACCTGACCGCTTTCCGCAGCTTTCAAAATTGCTTTATGCCCAATATCTCCCGGATCCATCGCTGCGTTCGGCATACCAAAGTGATCCACGACAATAGTAACACCAAACGGCAGCAACCGGGCTGCTACATCCACCCACATCGCGCCGTCCGCGAAAACTTCTACATGCCAATTATGGGCTGCGGCCCATTCATAAAGCGGAAATATATGATGGGTCTGATGATTCAGAACCGTCTTAGTGCTGATCAAATTCAAACGTAGGCCGACAACGCCGAGCTCATCCATCTCTTCGAGTAGCGGTTCATCAAGATCAGGGCCGACCACGACTGACGCCCGCAGGCGATCTGGGTGTTGCCGAAGGCAATCCAAAATATAGCTATTATCGAAACCGAGAAAACTCGGCTGTACTAGCACCCCATGCGTAACGCCATGAGCATCGTGAATTTCCAAACAGGTATCAATAGACTTAGCTGCTAAGGGCTTATAGCCGCGCTCTGCAACTAGCGGACAGTCCTCTGTCCAAGCATGAAAATGGCTATCAACAATCACGTTAGTACTCCCGGTCTCTAAATCGCGTGCGTTTTACCATGTTATGAGCAATCCGCACCGGTGAATTTTCGAGTGCGACTTAAGTGGCGTTGATTTAAAAACGACATGCATAATGCTATTGGAGGTCTTCGTGACCGATTCTACCAACTTACTAATTATCATGTCAGACGAGCATAACCCAAAAATGCTGGGCTGTGCCGGCCACCCGGTCATTCAGACGCCAAATCTCGACGCGCTAGCGGCGACCGGCACGACCTTCGAGGCGGCCTATTGTAACAGTCCCGTTTGTATTCCTGCCCGAGCTACTTTCGCTACAGGTCGATATATTCATGATATAGGATTTTGGGACAATGCGCAGCCCTATGACGGCTCAGTTCCTAGTTGGCACCACGCAGCGCGCGCCGCAGGGCACCGAGCAGATTCCATTGGCAAGCTTCATTTTCGCAGCTCCAAAGACGATAACGGCTTTTCTGACTCCCAAATTCCCATGCATGTTGTCGAGGAACTTGGCGATCTAATGGGCTTAATCCGAGAAGATCTGCCCGTAAGAGGCGGCGCCTGGAAAATGGCAGGGATGGCTGGGCCAGGCGAATCAATGTACTCAACCTACGACCGTGACATCACGGCGCTCGCGCAGGTTTGGCTGCATAAGGAGGCACCAAAACTGGAAAAACCATGGGTTTTATTCGTCTCTCTTGTCTGCCCTCACTTCCCACTCACCGCGCCGCCAGAATATTTCTTCAAATATTTTAATCATCCAGACCTTCCCATGCCGAAGCTCTACGGAGAAAACGAAAGACCGAAACATCCGTATCTTAGAGACTATAGGAATAGCTTTAATTACGATGATTATTTTGACGACGAAGAAAAACTCCGCACTGGAATTGCCGCATATATGGCACTTTGTAGTTTTCTCGATGAGCAAGTGGGTAAAATTTTGCGTGCATTAGATGCTACAGGGCTCTGTCACAGCACGCGCGTGCTCTATACTAGCGATCACGGTGATAATGTTGGCGCACGCGGCATGTGGGGTAAATCCAATATGTTTGAAGAAGTAGCTCGCGTGCCGACCATCCTAACTGGTCCGGACATTCCGAAAGCTTATAACAGTCGGACGCCGATTACGCATGTGGATGTCTACCCGACGGTAATTGAATGCCTCGGCATTCGGTCGCCAGAGGGTGCTTCGGCACTACCGGGTAAGAATCTTATCGAAATAGCGAATACGAAAAATGATCACAACCGTATTGCTTTCTCCGAATATCATGGCATGGGATCTACAACTGGCGCCTTTATGATCCGTAAAGGCGAGTTTAAATACGTTCATTACGCGGACTATCAGCCACAGCTTTTCGATCTTGCAAGGGATCCGGAGGAAATACACGACGTCGCCGGCGACCCCGCTTTTAGTGAGATACGCCAATCACTAGAGGACGAGCTTCGAACATATTGTGATCCCAATGAGGTCGATAAACAGGCAAAAAAATCACAATCAGACCTTTTAAAGAAGCATGGTGGACGCGATGCTGTTATCGCGCGCGGGGATCTCGGCTTTTCAGTTCCACCCGGGCATACGCCTCAGTTCGACTGAGTACGCACGGTAGGCTACTGATAGGGCACGCCTCCCTTCAAGATAACTCGATGCAGAATACGGGTTTCGGTGTGTTGATAATCACGCATCCCTTTATGCATCGCGCCAGCATTATCCACTAATAAAAAATCCCCTTTGCACCATTTATGGCGATAAATAATATCGGGTACTATGGTATTATCTAGCAGCTCCCTGATAAATTTGCGGCTTGGCTCCGGTTCCTGTTCCTCAAGCCGGTCCATTTGGTTCCAATGGACGTAGATGCTTTTTTTACCAGTGATTGGATGGGTACGAATCAGTGGGTGGACAGATTCGCGTTCAAGCTTGGCCAAATCATCGTCGGTAATGCAATCCCGTCGATTGCGGAAGGTATTAACAGTCTTAAAAGCCATCAAAGCATCTTGTCGGTCCTTCGGTAACTTTTCGAATGCCTTCTGCATATTGGCAAAACCCGTATCACCACCTCCATTTTTGGGCATTTCCACACCATAAAGGCACGTTACAGATGGCGGTTGAGGATCATTAGTGTGATCCGTATGCCAAATTACAGATCCAACTGTATTTACCTTACCACTAGGTAGTATCGGTGCACGGCGACTGTCGAGAACCGCGATATCCTCGCAACCGCTCATTAGTAGTGTTGATTGATGCTGACGCACAGGTTCACCAAAAACACTTGCTGCCTTCACAAATTGCTCAGGTGAGAACGATTGATCTCGAATAATTAGAAGCAAGTGTTTAGCCAAAGCATTTCTCAAAGCTTGTGCATCTGCAGCTGCGATAGGTCTGTTTAGATCAATATCAAGAGCTTCCACCCCAATCGCATCCGATACTGGCTTTAAAGAAAGTCCCATACCCCCTCCAGTAATGATGAAAACTATATCACAAACTAAACTTTCTTTGGAGATACCGGCATAGCTAATGACCCTTACTTACGGTCGGGCGCCTTCGTGCGGAGCATCAAGATCAGAGGTATCGAGAATAAGGTGAAAATCGTCATGATTTGGAAATCATGGAGATATCCTAGGAACTCCGCCTGCCGGTCTATAATACGTTCGAAGCCCGCAATGCCCTCGAGGCTCTCAATACTCCAACTTTCGGGCAAATTTAAATGTTTAAGGCGCTCGTTATAGTAGCTGGCATTTTGCGTCAATTGCGAACGGGCATCTTGTGTACTGGCAACCAATTGCGTAATGATGAAGGCGATTCCGATACCAGCGGAAATCCGGCGATTTGTTGTAAACATGCTAGTTGCATCCGGCCGCAAGGATGTCGGAATCGATTTGAATGCCGCAGTCTCAACTGGCGTATTCATAAGCCCTAAACCCCACCCCTGAAGAAAAACTGCGAGAATGATTGGGAAACCATCCGTATGAGGCGTCAGATTGGTGAGGATATAGGTAGAAATACAAATGATTCCAACCCCACTAAGGATCATAGGTCGTGGGCCCAAGCGCATGAGCAAATAACCAGCCATAAGCGAACCCATCATTGTGCCAAGGCCACGATTAACCATGATCAGGCCGATTTCTAATACGGGAAATTCCAGAATGCGCTGCATCACTGGCGGTAAAAGTGCCATGTACCCAAAAAAGATCGTATTGACGAAAAAGTCGATCATTAGACCAAGACAAAACTCACGGCTCTTTAAAACGCGCAAATTCAAGTAAGGCTGTCGCGCTGTAAGGGCATGAATTAGGAAAATATAAAAAGCACTAGCGGCGAGCATGGCTAGCACAACAATTTGCGTTGACGTAAACCAATCCTGCGTCTCGCCTTGATCAAGCATAAGTTGCAGCGACGCAATAGCGATACTTAGAATAAAGAAACCAAAAAAATCGAAAGGTTTTGGGTCTAGCTTTTCATCCTTCGGCACTACTTTCAACAGCATGAAGAGAGCGAAAAAACCAAGCGGGAAATTGATCAAAAATACCGCACGCCAACCAAACAATTCTGTAAGGCCGCCTCCAATCAAGGGTCCGATCACGACGGCACTCATACGCCCAGTTTGCAGCCAACCGAAAGCAGGCCCCTGATGGGTTTTAGGGAAGGTCGCCAACACCACTTGATAAGTCAGTGGATTTAGCCCGGCACCGAAAAAACCCTGACAGAATCTAAAAAATATTAATTCGTAGAGACTATCTGATTGGCTGACCATCAGCGCGCAGGCCATAAATCCGATAACGACAAAAATAAACATACGTCGTCGCCCCACCTTGCGGCTCATCCACGCATAGAGTGGGGTAAAGATTGCACCAGCTACAAGATAGGATGTCAGCACCCAGGAAATTTCTGTAATAGTCGCCGACATCGCTCCCATCATGGTGGGAAGAGCAATAGAAACCGCAAACGTATCGGTCCCCTGCATGGCGCCTGCCGGCATAATGGCAAGTGCAACCAGTAACCGCTGTCGAGGCGGCAAAACTTCTTCTTCACCTTCTTCCGGTGTGGGATTGGTTTTGCTAGTGTCGGTCATCTATTCTTCGTTGGTCGCTGTGCCCTTGCGAGGGTACGACACCTGTTATACCACCTGAAGCTAGGAAAGCGCGTTGAACAACGTTAAATTTCAGTCAGTGAATATAGCGAGGATATCATGAAAGTTGGATTTATAGGATTAGGTACCATGGGTGGACCAATGGCCTTAAATTTAATCAAAGCTGGCCACGATGTTACAATCCACGACATAAGTAAAGATTCTGCAAAACAGCATATTGCGGAAGGCGCTAGCTGGGCAGATTCTCCCGCTGATTTGGCAAAGGCCAGCGAAGTCGTTTTTACATCGCTACCAGGGCCGGTCGAAATGGAAGCGGTGGCGCTTGGGCCTAAAGGACTAATCGAAGGTTTATCGCCAGGAGATTGCTATTTCGACCTTACTACAAATTCACCAACGGTGGTACGCAAGGTGCATGCGGAAATGGCCAAAAACGGTGTTCATGTTTTTGACGCACCGGTTTCCGGAGGGCCAGCGGGCGCGAAATCTGGCAAGATGGCGCTGTGGATCGGCGGCGACGAAGCCCAATACAACGAAAATAGAGCCGTGCTCGACGATATTGGCGACCGAGCAATGTATGTGGGTGCTATCGGCGCGGGCGCTATCGCCAAGCTAGTCCATAACTGCTCCGGCTATATGATGCAAACCGTCTTTGCTGAAGTCTTCACTATGGGTGTAAAAGCAGGGCTCGATCCCATGTCGCTATGGGAAGCAGTCCGCCAAGGTGCCGGTGGACGGCGTCGTACTTTTGATGGTTTACCAGACCATTTCCTCGCAAATAAATATGACCCAGCTGCCTTCGCTCTTAGACTCGCTCATAAAGACGTGACGCTAGCCACCCAGCTAGGCAAGGAAATGGGTGTGCCCATGCGGATCGCGAATTTAACTTTGGAAGAGATGACCGAAGCTCGTAACCGTGGGTGGGACGACCGCGACAGCCGCAGCGCAATGTTACTGCAGCAAGAACGAGCGGGTGTCGAAATAGAGGTGCCGCAAGACGTGATAGACGCAGCCTTCGCAAAGGAGCCCAAATAACATGCCGCGATCCATATTTCAGCAAACCCAAAATTAGCACCAAGCAGTATGCCTATACTGAACTTATCTGAATGGTAAACAGAGCAGCAATTAGGTCCTAGGCAGGAACAAGCTTTCGGACGGCGCGCCGACTAATTCACACGTCCACGGACCAACTTCGGATGCTGGCGGAATGAAAGCGACCGGCCGACCATTCTTGAGTGTGTCATAGGTGGTATCGATTTTACACAGATGCCCGCGCAGCGACCGAAAAGTACCTGAATGGGCAACCACCAAAATCGGCGGCTCGCCACTTAGCGCTTGGGCAGCTGCGATGGTACGCGCATTAAAAGTCTCGGGGCTCTCGCCGCCGGGCGGCTCCATTCCGCGATCATAATCGCCCGTGGGTTTACCCTCCCACTCGCCGTAGGTCCGTTCCATAATGCCCGGCACCGGAAGAATTTCCATACCACGGTCGTTCGCTATTGGTTCGGCAGTTTGCCAAACCCGCTTCAGCGGGCTTGAATAAATGGTGCCTATTTCCTCGCCTTGGAGCCATTTTACGGTCTCTAGCGCGTCCTGCTTGCCTTTATCGGTAAGTTCAACATCCATCTGACCTGCAAATAATTTTGCTTTATTGGCAACACTTTCTCCGTGACGAATAAAGAAAAAACGCTCTGAAAATAGGGGAATAGACATACCTAGAATCCTAAATAATTGATTTAAATAGCTTTTGCATCCTGCATTGCTCGCCAAATCCGTTCAGGCGTGGCCGGCATATCGATATGAGTAATACCGAAGGGTGACAGTGCGTCTACAATTGCATTCGCTACCGCAGGTAACGCGCCGACAGTGCCAGCCTCACCCGCCCCCTTTATACCGAGTGGGTTCGTCTCTGTTGGCACTGGGTTGCTCTTGATATCGATTTGTACCATATCGTCGGCGCGCGGCATGGTGTAATCCATGAAAGAGCCTGTCACTAACTGACCATCTTCGTCATATTCAATATTCTCGAACAGTACCTGACCAAGCCCTTGTGCGACACCACCCTGGATTTGACCCTTCAAGGTGAGAGGATTCAATACGGTTCCGACGTCATCAACAACGGAATATTTTGTGACATCAACAACACCCGTTTCCTCGTCGACTTCCACTTCCACGATATGCGTGCCGTTAGGATAATTCTGCGCAACCGGCGTGAATATTGAACTCGCACTCAATCCCGTCTCTAAATCTTGTCCCATAGCATCAGGATCGTGGGCAACGATAGCTATATCCTTAATAGTTTTAGATATATTTGTACCGGCGACCATAAACATCCCATCCTCGAACTCGATATCCTCAACGGCAGCCTCCATAGTAAGTGCGGCGACCTGCTTGCCCTTTTCAATAATTTTAAGGGACGCATTATGCATCGCTGATCCACCGAGAGCCGCCGACCGAGAACCTCCACTACCTTGACCATAGGGCACCCGGTCAGAGTCACCTTGTACATATTTTATATCGTCAGGCTCCAACCCCAGTCGGTCGCAAATAATTTGATTGTACATAGTCTCATGCCCCTGCCCCTGATTGAGCGAACTAGTTGCAATGATGACTGTACCGTTCTTATTGAACTTAATCTCAGCACCTTCCACATTACCGGACGCGGCACGTTCAATGGAATTGGACATTCCGATGCCGAATAGCTTACCTCGTTTTTTTGCATCCGCGCGGCGTTTGTCCGCCCCTTTATAATCGGCAAGCTCTACGGCCATATCCATGCCCCTCTCGAATTCGCCACAATCGTAATTAAAGGTTAGAGGCGTCTGATAAGGCATCGCTTCGGGCGAGATAATATTCTTACGCCGTATTTCAACGGGATCCAAATCCATCTCATCGGCAGCAATATCGATCAGGCGCTCTATTATATAAGCGTTCTCAGGCCGCCCATTACCGCGATAGGCGCGGATTGGGTTGGTATTGGTATAAACACCGCTCACATCCAGAAAAATAGCAGGAGTTGTATAAACGCCAGCTAGCGTTCCCAAATTCTTCACCGCCGAGCTCTCCACACCGCTCATGAGATAAGCACCTATTGCAGATATGGTCTGCACCTTAAGGCCTAAAAACTTGCCATCCTTATCAAGTGCTAATTCACCAACTGTAACGTAATCGCGCCCATGCCCATCACTCAAAAAGGCTTCGGACCGGGTACTGATCCACTTCACCGGGCGATCCAAATCTTTAGCGGCCATTAGGCTCAACGCTACTTCGTTATAAATCGCCGATTTCATTCCAAAACCGCCACCTACATCGCCGGCTATCACGCGCACCTTGTGTTCCGGCACCCGAAGAACTCGTTTAGCAAGAGCTGCGCGATAAATCGGCACGCCTTGCAGCGTTGTGTAAATAGTATAGCTATCATCAGAATTATCGTATGTACCGATGCAGCCACGAGTTTCCATAGAATTGGCAGACACGCGGTTTATATTGAAAGTTTGGCGAACTATATGATGCGCCTTGTCAAACTGGGCCTGAGTGGCGGCTTCATCACCTTCAAAGTGTGTATAACAAACATTGTCAGGATTATCATCCCAAACAGGCGGCGTACCCTTATCAAAAGCCTTTGCTGTAGAAGTGCTGGCAGGCAACGGCTCGTACTCAACCTGGATTAGCTCAGCAGCATCCATCGCCTGATTGACACTATCGGCGACAACATAAGCAACATAGTCGCCAACCCGGCGTACCCGATCGCTGCATAAAGCGGGATAAGGAGGCGTGTACATGGGAGAGCCATCACGCTTTTTACGGCTGCCACCATTTGGCAGGTCACCATAACCAGATTCCGCCCAGTCTTCACCGGTATAGATTGCGTGCACACCTCGCACTTGCTTAGCCGCGCGGGTATCAATCGAAACAATCTTCGCGTGCGCATGCGGGGACCGCAGCACATAACTATGTAACATATTGGGAAATACCATGTCGGCGACATAACGACCGCGACCGCGCAATAATCGCGGATCTTCATAACGCGCCACTGATTGTCCGATACCGAAATCACCTGCCATTATCTATTGTCCCCTTATAACGCTTGATTTTGAGTCACTATAGTTAGGTTCACGGTATTTACGGCAGCAAAATTAGAGAAAATCGAACCCACGCTCCTTAAGCTTATCACGCAAGTCCATGCGACTTGGATTAGCAAATTTAGCATGGATATCGTTGGTCCATGAATCCCGCGTTGTATCCTTGCCTATAGAATTATAATGGCCAGATAACTGTTCATCATAGGTACCCAACTGATCACCCAGATCACGAGCATCTTTCTGGTTCCCGTACTGATCAAAATGAACGGTCATACCCTGATCCATGCGAGGCTTTTGCAGCGGCGCCTCAGCAGGCCAACCAAGCACCATACCAAAAACAACATAAACACGCCGAGGTAAGTTCAGAATTTCTGCGACCTTGGTCGGGTTATTTCGCACAGCACCAATCATCAACCCCCGTAAACCAAGAGATTCCGCAGTCAAATATGCGCTCATACCCAGCAACGAGGCGTCGATACTGGCGACTAGCCCAATTTCCAATGGATTATTATCCATGGAGCCACCGCGTTCTGCAATAGCATACTCCATGCGCGTTAAATCCGCGCAGAAACACAAAAAAACGGGCGCATCGCGAACATGAGGTTGATTGCCAACGATGGGATAAAGTTCCGCCAATATATCTTTCTCACGCACAACGACGACGCTATAGGATTGAATATTGGAAGACGTTGGGGCGCGGAAAGCTGCGCTCAAAAGCGCCTCCACATGCGCATCCGGCACTGGCTCATCAGAATATTTACGAATACTCACACGATTATGCAGCAATTCAATGGTTTCGCTGGTTAGCGACTCACTGATACCATCCTTCGGCATAGCTCTCTTCCTATAGTTAAATTCTAATCAACTGGCTTGTCATACACGGTCTGCGATGGGAAGGCGAATTCAAGCCCAGCTTCAGAAAATTCTTTGTAGATCGCCAAATTCATCGACGTTTGGGTATCTAAAATATTGGCACCAGGGCTGATATAATATGAAAAGAAGATATTTAGCGAAAAATTCCCAAACGCATTGAAGCTAATCAATGAATTCGTTTCAACCGAACCGCTATGCTCAACCGCGATACTCTTTAGCAAATCCATCGCCTGCTGCAGCTGTTTCGGAGTATTATCGTAAGCAAGACGAAGGTTTAGCGAGATTTTGCGGCTTGGCTCCGACGAAATATTCTCGATAATGGAATCAGCCAAAGTCGCATTTGGAATTATAACCGTGCGACCAGCCGACGTTTGCAGGCGTGTAGAGCGTACTCCAATTTCTTTTACGGTCCCGTCGACGCCCGCAACCACGATGCGATCGTTTATCATAAACGGCTTGTCGGTAAAAATCGTAAATCCGCCAAAAAGGTTAGCAATCATATCTTTTGCGGCCATAGCAAAGGCTAAACCACCAATACCAAGACCTGCTATAACGGCCCCCACGTCATAACCAGCATTGTCGAGACCAAAGATGATTGCAATAACCCAAATAGCAAGCTTTATGCTCTTACGGACAATGGGTATAAGTTGATTGCCGAGGTCACTCTCAGAACTCGCTACCTTGGGCGCGATATATTCTTGCACTAGTACATCGAATAGGCGCGCTACAAGCCAAGCGACAGTTATAAAGATGAGAAAATAGAAACCTTTAGCAAACCAGACACCTAAGGTAAGAGGCAGGGCCAATGTGGAAATTGCCCAATAAAAACCTACCAACGTCAGCACAAAGGTGAGTGGCTCTGCTATGGTATCAATTAAAATGTCATCAAACCTTGTCGTCGTAGCGCTCGAAAGTTTCTTGACGACATTTTTGAATAACCAATAGAGAATTCGGCCAACGACCAAACTACCTGCAACAATACTAAGTGCGATAGACCATTGCAAAAGGGTATTGCCGTAAAAGATTTCTCCCAACATTTTCCGCAACTCTCCGTATTAAAAGGACCGCGTTTGGGTCAATAACCAAGTCGGTCTATAAAAAGTG
>PBOR01000023.1 GCA_002724395.1 Rhodospirillaceae bacterium
ACCATCATATCTTCCACATGCAACATAAGCCATATCTAAGGCTGCTGAACCAGATTTTCTATAAGAAAAATCTATTTGTTTTTTATTTTTTCCACTTGTTGCAAATAGACATTCTTCAATGTTGATTTTTTTTGATACTCTTATTCTTTTATTGTTTAAATAAGCACCTCTCCCTTCAGAGGCGCAAAATAGTTTTGCGGTAACTACAAAGGCTCAAAATTCGAAAGATAGTCTCGCTGAAACTGAAGCGTTTTGGTCTCCGTTTACTTCTTCCAGACCCCATGGTTATGCAGAATGTACACGAAATGACTTCAATATTCACGAAGATTTAACGCCCCCGTGCAGGCTACGTATTAGAACGCAAATCGATTTGACAACAGCTTCCCCCAGTGATTTCTTGGGTTTGTCGGCTCGGCTCTCCATTGCTTGCGAAGAAGCAACACCAAGATATTTCCACGGCACCATATTCAAAGCAATTGTCCTCGGCGGTCAGGGCTCGTCTGAAGCGGCGATGGAATTTTTAGTTTGCCCGTGGATTTGGTATCTAGCTTATACCAAAAAGAGTAGGATCCTTTCGGGCAACAGCCTTCAGATACTTTCCACCATTCTGGGAGAATATCCCGCAAATTTGATTGATTCGCCCTCTACCGATCAATCTTCGATCACGAGTTCTTTGAAATTTCACGAGTTTGCAACGCAATACCAAGAATCAGATTATGCGTTCATATCCCGTCTTTTTGAGCGGGATGGATTATTTTTTTACTTTGATCACTCGGAGGATGAATGCAGGCTTATAATTGGTGAAGACAACACGGCATTTCTGGGTGGGATACTAGACGTCGAGCCAATCGACTTGGCCAGTAGCGGACCAAAGGGCTCCGAGTTGTTTAGCGACTATGTAACCAACCTGAATTTGCAGGAGCAGTTCGTGCCGGAACAGTACAGAACGCGGGATTACGATGCAGATAATGCAACTGCCAGCTTGGATGCAAAATCGCCATCCACTGACTCTGTAGTTGAAATTTTTGATTATCCTGGCGGTTTCAACGAGCTTTCAGATGGATTGGACAATGTGTCGCCACGGCGGGCAAAGATGTTGAAATCGGTTGAAACACTTTGCATGGGCTTTGGAAAGCATCAGCTTTTTATGCCCGGCCTAAAGGTCGCTCTGCCAGATGGACCAAACGATAATCTTTCGCCAGACTTATTAAGCCGGACGATGTTGATACGGCAAACAGTTCATACACTTGAGCGGCAATCGGATGGATTGCCTGTATATAAAAATGCATTTGATTTAATGCCAATAGAAAATGATTTTTCGCCGGCGCCCCTAACGCCAACACCAGTTATTAGGGGCCCCGTGACGGCAATTGTAACGACATCAACTGCTGGGGAAGAAATTGATGTGGACGAAAATCACCGTCCGATGATCCGTTACAAGTGGGACAAAGATAACCTAGGAATCCGCGTTCGGCTTGCCCAAGGTTGGGCGGGGGCTTCGCATGGCATGCAGATCCTACCCCGTGTCGGCGACGAGGTTATCATTGAATTTCTCGACGGCGATATTGATCGCCCGGTAATCGTCGGTTCACTTTATAACAGCGCCTCCAAAGCCCTTTACGACCCAACGGTGAGTGGTGAAATTTCAGGAGTATCCGAAACAGAAGGCNAAACCAAGTATGTGAGTGGCATACATGATTCGGGGGGGAACCAATTGTTATTCTATGATAAAATGGGTGCTGAAAGAGTGATGTTTGTGTCAACGGGAAGTAGGGATGATATGGTTGCCGACAGANTGCTTACAGCGTCATATGACCGCGTAGATGTGACGCAAAACGACAGAGTTGAAGATGTGTTAAATGATTATACCCTTTACATCGGTGGGAACCTCAAAATAGATGTCGTTGGTGAAATAACCTTTGCTTGTGGTGGCAGTCTTAATATCCATGAAGCAGCCAGCTCCGATGATATTGAGAGAAAATAATGACAACCGGAACAGATTATTTAATTAACGTGCCTCTTGTTACTTCAAATAACAAGTTTTCCGCTACACTATCGAGTTCAGCCTCTGTCTTTGTGGATGCCGGAGGGGCTTACAATATGAAATGTACCGGTGCATGGATTGATATTTATGGTGGAGCTAACTTGGCTCTTGGGACGTTTTTGTATGGGCAAGACGAAATACTTTTCGGTCCAGTGTTTGAGGCGACCAGAAATTCCGTTAATCTTACTATGGCGAAGATAAGCTCAATAGCNCAGGTTGCAAGAGGTGAGACACTAAGTGTAGCATCCGGTACTGCCGACCTGACTACAGCAGCTAGTAAAAATGGACTCCATGGGATGAAATTGAAGACCCAAGCCTTTAAAGGCAGTATAGAACAGAGAATCGAATAGCTTTATCATGGAAACGAAATCAAAATTCGACGAGATGATGGCCATTGAGACTAACGCTGGACTCGCTAAACAAGCTGCCACTGCCGCAACAGCGGTAGACCTGCGTGCTGANAAAAGAAATATAGCTAACCAACCTTCACTTGAGGAGTATCGACAAAAACTCAACTATTCCATTTTAATATTTAACAGTATATCCCAGGCTAAAAAATCTATACTAGGAAACACTGCAAACGAGCTGGATAACCAAGGAACCCCTTTTGATGAGCAGGTAATTGCCACTCTTCGCCGCATGGATGCCAAGGAGTAATTAGATGGGATTTGCTAGCTCCGAACCGGACCCAAAAAAAGGCAAAGCTGGTTGGACCGTTCAAAAAAAGGCGAAGGCTCAATATGGTCTTAAAATGCCAGAAGGTAGCTCACCAACAGGAGGGGCGCTTGTCGCTCAAATAGCGGCTGGCATGTTTTGGCCTTACGCAGTGGATGCTTATCTTTACAGCGTCGGAGGGGAAACTGTTTTGAAGGGTACATTTACCGCAAAGTTTGATCTTGCCGGTGCAATTAATTGGGGAATGGTAGGTTCTGACTTTAGCGCAAAAGTTTTAGACGCGTACGTAAATATTGACAAAGATATGTGGGTCACCTGGTTTTTTAATGATACGCCGATCAATCTGCAAGGCAGGTTAATTAAATTGAGCGCCTCCTTGAGAGAAAGTAGTGGAACGGTCTCGAAGATTGGCTCTCGGTTGATTGAGACGTCGTTACATTTGAAGGAGTCAGCAGTTCACGGCATTAAAGTTGATAACAACATTAGCGCGCGTGTGTAGTTCGCTGTGCATTACTTCGTATCATTCCAAAACTTATGAAAAATACTGACATACGATGACAGATAATCAATTTTTTCGAAATATGGATAAGCCTGTGCTGGTATTCAGCGCCCTCGCAGAGACCTATTTTAATATGTACGGATTTGGAAACTGGTATGGGCGACGTGGTGGATTGGCGGGAGAAGACGTAACTGGTGGCATGGAATTTTTTGGTTCGGGAACGCTTCGAGTAGGAGTCGATTCCAAATTTGGCTTGGTGGGTGGGGACATGAATATTACCTTGCCCACATTCATTACAGTTGAAGCGAAAGCCGTTGAGAAGGAAGGCAAAACAAAGGAACTCGTTGCGGGGGTATCAGAATTCAAAAGCCGGGCTGTTGCAAATGTATCGTCTTCAATTGCGTCGTTAAGAGCAAATGTCTCCGAGGATCAAGCCAGCGCGACCGAGACGGGCGGACAGACTGGGGAAGCCATAATAGGTGCAGCAACGGCGGATAAGGGCGCAGTAGACTTAAAAAACCCAGGTGCCCCTGTTCCATCTCCCCCTACCGGGGCCGCTTTAGTCGCCGCGGCGGCAGGTGCGCAGGAGGCGGCCGAAAAGTCGGCGAAAGAAGCAGCAGATAAAGCATTTGCTTCTGCCCAGAAAGCCGCAATAAAGAACTCTACGGAAGAGGCAGCTGGACTTGCATCAAGGGCAGCATCTGATACGGCAGCTGACGCTGCTAAAGCGGCGGACGAGGCGGCAGCGGCAGCAACAAAAGCGGCGGAAGACGCAAAAGCCTGGAAAGCATTGGCCGATAAGGCGGCGGAAGAAGCAGCAACCGCTGGCAAAAATGCGGACGAGGCAGCTTTCGCAGCATATCGAGCTGGAGAAATGGTTGATTATATGGATGATTATGCTGAGGCGGCCACTGCCGCATCTAAGGCGGCGAGTGACGCCGCAGGTGCTGGTGCCGATGATGCCGTTGACGCAGGGGCTGACGCCGCGAGAAACGCGTCCAATAACGCGGCGGGCGCGCTTGATGAATTAGATCAAGCTAAGGCGGGATTGGACGAAGCAACTAGTAATCTTTCAAAAGCTAACGGGGAATTAGATCAAGCTAAGGCTGGGGTTGAAGAAGCGACTAGTAATCTTTCAAAAGCGACCGAGGAATTAGATCAAGCTAGGGCTGGGTTTGACGAAGCAACTAGTAATCTTTCAAAAGCGACCGAGGAATTAGATAACCTTAAACAAGCAAGAGACGGTCAATTAGAGCAGCTGGATAATCTAAATAAAGAATTAGACGCGGCAATCGCTAATGGGGACACCGCTGCGCGGGAAGCGCTAACTAAACAAGCCGATGAACTAAAAATAGCGATAAATGAAGCCAGTGCAAACATAAACGTAAAGCAAATTGAAGTTGATGGTTTTGCGGATGATTTAACTTTGGCAAGCAACGATGTAATGTTTAAGCAAGCTGAAGTTGATGCTTCTACGGCTGATTTAGCCACTGCAAAAAGTAATGTAGTTGCAAAGCAAGCTGAAGTTGATGGTTTTGCGGATGATTTAACTTTGGCAAGCAACGATGTAATGTTTAAGCAAGCTGAATACGATAGCGCCGTGGAAGCGGCGGAAGCGGCTCAAAAAAACCTGGATGAGGCTCTAGCGGCGGCTGACGCAGCGGCTAACGCGCAAAAATTGGCAGATGATTTGTTCAAACAAATATCAGAAAACTACGAAGATTTAGGTGATGCCTGGTTATCGAACGCCCTAAAGATTGATGATTTCGGTCTTGACTTTAAAACTTTATCAGAGCTTTTCACCAACCCAATTTTCGGGCGAGATGACGCTATTGCTGAATTTGTTGGGTACTATAAATACGATTATGGAGACGGTTCGTGGGACGGCAACAATGACGTCGATAGTTTTTCGACAACGTATACCGTAGGCGCAACCAATCCAAACACAGGTGAGACAGCTTTTGCGGAACAGGCGCCAGCAGATCAGACCCAACGGCGAGGGCCTGACGTACAACCAGATGGAACAACAGTTCTCTACTGGGGGTTCTCTTGACTATAAGGGAAAGGGCGTGGGACATTGCGGGTCTTTAAATCACCAAGATTTAGTTTGCTTTTCAAGCCGTTTATGCAACGAGACCGAGTTGATCTGGTCGCAACAATGGTTAGTTTCATACCTTTTGATAAACCAGATGAACCAATGCTTGAAGAGGAGGCGTGGCCCATAATAACTGAACAATTGGGGGATACACCGCTAGACACTGGCGACCCCAAAGCGAATGGTGAATGGCTTGCGCATGGTTTTGCCTGCGCGCCCGATGGTAGTCTGGTGACTGAAATAGATGTTTCAATCGGTCTCGACAAAGAGACTAAAACATTGCATGTCGTAGGTGATAGAGAATGGGTGGCGGAGCGAGGAGGATCAATATCTGTAACGGATCCGTCGCCATTTGATAAAATGCCGATAAATCCGGCCAAGGCATTTGGCGGAGTTGATTTCAAAGATAACCCAGCCGGACAGGGGCATTGGCAAAAAAAAGGGGAAGCAGAGAACTACCCGCTACCATCGATAATGTATGCAGGTGATAAGATAATCGAGCCTGGCGATATTATTCTCCCGGCCTATTTTGGGCCGCAAGATGTAATGTTACCTGAGCGTCAGCGTCGTGCAGGTACATATGACCAGAATTGGGCCGAGACAAGTTTTCCGGGTTTGCCCGACGACTTTGATCAGAGATTTTTTCAGGCAGCCCAGGCAGATCAGCAGATTGAGAGTTTTTTCACGGGGTCGGAAACTTTTCACATTGAAAATATGCACCCAGACTTTAGGGAACAAATATTAACATTGCCCGGCATTCGAAGTCGGGCCTTTATAACAATTAATAGGAGTGGAAAAGAAAAATCCTTCGAAGAGATCCCGATGGCTACAGATACGGTCTACCTATTTCCCGGGTCAGCGATAGCTGTTTTAATACATCGAGGCCGTATACAAGTCGAGTCTATGGACTTTGTGGAAATTGATTCGATTATTGGAGCTTTTGAATGGCTTAAAGACAAAAAACGGCCGGTGTCTTATTACGCATCCTGTCGTGACGAGCGTGATGATCGGGAAACGGCGGCTCAAGCGATCTTAAAGGTAGCCGAGCTTTATCCGGAAAGATGGGAGGAACCGCCGGAAAAACTAGCAGATATAATCAAGCCACGGGACCCGACGCTTACTAGGGATGGAACAAATAAATTAGATGCCTTGTGGGGAAAATGGAAGGCTATCTTAGACAAGGGGCTCGCTAGCAGTGGACTGCCTCCTTACGACCAGCTTGTAGCCTCACGAGGGGGCGTTCTTGACGATGACGCAGAAGTGGGTGCAATTAGGCAGGAAATAGATAGGTTAAAAAATAATCCAATGCCAACCGCGAAGGAACTTCAAGATAAAGGTATGGGAACCACCAAAGTCGCAAACATGGTGAATGCCTATATGGATAAACAAACAGATGCTGCGGAGGCCTACTTCCGTCGCGAGTGCGCCATATTCGGATATGATTTCGATGATTTGAAAGCGAGAGCTGCAGCAGAATCGCCAACAACTAACCAGGGCCTGAAATCTTTTATTAACGCCGAACTTCAGCGGATTGGTGCAGATGAACGATCTCCACAACAAGTTCGAGATGCGGCAAGGAGGGCTTCTGTTGAGCTCGTCTCAAGTTCAGATATGCTTGATAAGCTTGATGACCTTGAAGCAAGAGGGAAAACCTTTGTTGGTCATTTGATGCCAAAGGCGCCTGTATTGGTTCCCGCTGCAAACGAAGACTTCAGAGCTGAGGTAGTTGAGTGCTCTGCAAACGGTGAAAAGATGAATCGGAAAGATCTGCGAGGTGCAGACTTGTCAGGCTTAGATCTATCCGGATCAATATTTGGGCAAGCCGACTTTACATCAGCTAACTTAACAGGTGCAAACTTATCAAATTGTCTCCTTAACGGTGCTTGTTTTGCATTTGCAAATTTAACAAATACCGTGCTTGAGAATGTTCAGGCAGAGGAAGCAAACTTTGGTGAAGCATTCCTCAACGGCACAAAATTGGGCTTTGCTAATTTGCAGAATGCCGTTTTCACAAAGGCTTACGGCGCCGCTGGTCTCTTTTTGCACGCCGACTTAAAAGATGCCAAATTCATCGAATGCAACATGCCGGAAGCACAATTCCTGGGCGCTAATTGTGCCGCCACATTATTCATAGAGACTGCGATGCCGGGAGCACTTTTCAATAGTGCCGAAATGAATAATACAACGTTTATCGATTGCAAGATAAATCGCGCACAGTTTTTCAGTTCGACGGGGGCGCACCTAACCTTAATTGGTGGCGATTTTTCAGACTCCGATTTTCGGACAGCTCAATTGGAGTCTTTTACGATTTGCAATAATCCACGGCTTGATGGATGTAATTTCGCGCGTGCAGAGTTAAAGCTTGCCAACTTCCGGGGTGCATCATTACGAAGTGCTCAATTTTCAGACGCCGTTTTAAATCAGGCAGATTTTAGTGAGACAGAGCTTAACGAGGCATCGTTCGTGAGGGCATTAGCTCGCAACTCAAGATTTCATCGTTCGAATATTGAATATGTAAATTTTGAAGGAACGGACCTTATGGAAGCTAATTTTTTGTTAGCCAAAATTAATAACTGCGATGTGAAGGACGCAAATTTTTTCGGCGCCGATTTTATGAAAACCGAAATCGGAGACACAAACTTCGCGGAGGCTAACGTTGGACGTACTAGACTAGAAGGATTTCGTTTTCCATGAGCTATCGACAAGATATCTTGGACGATCTTTCGTTAACAATGGCGCTCGTCGATAAAAATATCTCCGGGATAGACTTTTCGGGAGAGGACTTTAGTAACTGCGCCTTTTCCGGTGTTAATTTTTCTAACTGCAATTTACAAGGTGTAAATTTTACTTCTTGTCAGATAGCAAACTGTGATTTTTCAGGTGCTGATATGACGGGGGCAAATGCTATGTCGACGCAGTGGTATGAACCAATCTTTAAAGATACAAAAATTAGAGATGTTGACTTTCGAGCAGTCCAAATGTCCAACTCGACAATATCGGACGCAATATTAGATGGTGAAAAAACGTCGACCGCCATTTTCAATGAAATTCACTTTGAAAACGTAACGATAACGGGCCGAATTGAGAGGCTTATCGCCAATAATAGTATTTTCGATGGGATGACAGCTAATTCAGTGATGTTGGAGCGTTGCATTTTTTTTAACTGCTCTATGAAAGAAATTGATATTTCAAACTCACAATTTAAAGAAGTAACGTTTGTATCGTCGGATCTAAGTTTGAGTAACCTAGATGGGATAGTCATAGATAAAGCACTGTTTCAGGAAATGGATTTATCTGAGCGAGACCTATCTGGTATAAGAATGTTTGGAGCGCAGATGATTGGGTGCAATTTATCTAGTGTCAACTTCACGGACGCGATATTAGAAAAGTGCAGTTTTATTAAAGCTAATTTAGTAAATTCAAGTTTTGAGGGCGCGGTCGCCTCCCAGGCTAACTTTTGTGAGGCGGATGTCTCTAATGCGGTTTTGGATAAAGCCTATTTGCATCAAACAATATGGAATGACGCTACAATCACGGATAGTAGTTTCCAAGATTGCAACCTTGAAAGTAGTTCATTTCAGAATGCCAAGCTAGATAACGTAAACCTGAATAACACTAACCTCATCTATGTTGATTTTTCTTCGGCGAACCTTTCAGGTGCTCAAATAACTAATGCAGATCTCTATATGGCTAATTTGGATAACATCAATGAGGAAGACGCTAACTGGCAGGGCTCTGATCGAAGACGTGCACGAGCGCCAGACAAGCAAAAGAACGAAGCACTTTTATGGCCAACCTCTCTTTCTGGTCCTACTATTAAACCAAAACCCAAAATACAACTCTAAATGGAGCTAAGTAATGGTTAAAACTTTGAATATACGGGAGCTATCGTCAGAAGTTGATGACGAAGTGATCAGCTCGACAAAGGAGGTGGGTTTTCACTTTGGCGAAGTGGTGGGAGAGAGCGATAGTTATTACGCCGTAAAGTTTGAAAATTCGACTCAAAACGCTGTCAAGTCCATAAGTTGCTTGGTCATGCCAAGGGTGGGGGATTATGCGGCTTGTCTATCGGATGGAAAAAGATTGTTTATCTCTGAAGTTTTAGAGCGCACACCAGACCACGAAAAAATTGAAATTCAATCGGATCGTCCATTCCAAATGTCCGCCCCAGAAATATCCGTAATGGGAGCGGAGCAGCTTGTATTGACTAGTCGGGAAGGCGAGCTTAACTTTCACGAGTTATCGCTCCGAGCATTAAAATTAGAGGCTACCGCCGAAAATGCTACCACTGCCATCAAAAGTCTAACACACGTCGGTAAGGTAATAAAAACGACAATATCTGATATGCTTTTGCGAGCAGCAACGTCGCTTAGGATTATAGATGGCGCTGATCATCAGAGGGCGGAGGAAACGCATATAATCGCTGAAAAGTTTCTTTCTGTCAGAGGTGAATTAACTAGTGTTGCCGCTAAAAAGGATGTAAAGATTGACGGCAAGCGCGTCCATATTGGTTGAGGGATACAATGTTTGCGATAAATAATATGATCGGGTTGAATTTTGCGTTTCCGGATGTTTGCCTTACGCCAATGCCAGCTCCGACGCCAATTCCGTATCCAAATTTTGCACTTACGACAACCTCGATCCCGAGTGCCTTCAACGTATTTACAGTCTGTGCGCCCCAATTAAACATGTTTGCTTTTGCCGTAGTTAGCCTTGGCGACAACACGGGTGTTGGAATGGGAGTGGCCTCGGGCATGGTAGCTGGGCCTGAGCGTTATATTTTAGGATGTTTTACAAATCTTGTAAGCGGCGGACCCTCGGTAAATCTTACTAAGATGACCATACAGAATAGTACGAATATGATTGGCTTCAATATCGTCCCAAGCCAGCCACGGGTGCTAATTTTAATGTAATTAATGTATTCATTTACGTGGTTACTTCAGGCCAAACCATATTTCTCACGCAATAGTTGAACGGTTGTCTTGATGGGACGATCCCAATTATTTTCATGCGCCTGCCGGATCAAGGTCGCTGTTGGATAATATGGCACGGTTCTAGATTTGTAACCCCATACCCAACTTGGCAAAAGGGGCAATAGAACAAGCAACGGTTTGTGAAGTGCGCCAGCAATATGCGCAGAAATATTATCGGCTGAGATAAGAATATCGAGTTGATCTATTGCCGAGGCCAGATCTTCGTAATCATTGATGACATCGCCTATATTCTCAACATTTAAGTCGGAAAGGTGGTTCTTTTGTGTTTTTGTATCGGTTGGGGAAATACTTATAAATTTGGCTCCTTGCAAACCCATTATCGGTTCAAACTCTTCTAGCTTTAGCTCCTGCTGAGGGCCGGTTGATAATCCTGAAGCAAACCAAGACAAACCTATTTTTAATTCGTTTCCTGAAAATATATTTTGATCCAAGGATCGGTTTACGGAAGTATCAGGCTCCAAGTACCGACCATTTTCAGGCAATTGTCCCGATTTTAATTTCAATAATGAGGGTGCCGCATAAAGATGAGTTGTCATCAATTTACCAGATGTTTCATCTGGCTTGAAGTCTTGTTCATCACTTACCTCTACATCGCCATTTATTCTGGCGATAAGTTTGAGCATCGGTTTTTTAACTAATACAACGGTCTCTTTCGACTTTTCGTTTAAACTGTCTAGCAGTCGGGATAGTAGAACAATTTCCCCGTCCGGCATACCCGCAGTATGGACATATAGACAATCATTTGTAATTTGCCCATCCCATTTAGAAAAAACGGAAGAACTAGCTGCGAATATTTTTTCAAACGACTCCTTGAGTGACTCCCAAGGGTCTTCTTCTCCGATAAGTATATTGAGCATTTTTAAACGATGAAAGGCTTCACCTTCCTCACCTGCTCTTTCAAAAGCCTCCTTTGCTTTTGCAAGTTGTCCTGACTCAGCGAGCGACTTGCCAAGAGCTGTAAAGCCTTTGGTAAAAGAAGCATTTTCTGATACTGACATGAGAAAAAACGCAGTGGCAGTTTTGAGGTCGCCCGCCTGATAGTTCGTCTCACCTATTTCAAAATCAACAAGGTGGGGTTTGGGAAAACCTTCTCGTGCAGTTTTAAAACAATCAAGTGCATCTGAATAAAGCTTTAGCATTCGCAGGCTGAGTCCTTTGTTAAAAAGGATGACAGCATTATTAGGATCAGCTAACAGAGCTTTGTCTAAATGCGTAATGGATTTATGATAGAGGTTTGATTGGGAATAGATAGAGGCAATATTAATATGAGCCTTGGTATGGTCTGGCTTGACCTTTATCGCCTGATTAAAGAACCGTAGTGCAGGTTCCTGATTGTCTGGCGTTGATATCATTTCCACGACCCCGCGATTATAATATGCTTGCGCGGAGTTTGGTGCGAGGCTTATGGCTTGGTCTAATATTTCAACAGCTTCTGCATAGCGTTTTTGCTCCATCAGGCTTGTGCCTAAATTATTTAATCCATCAATATCATCCGGCATTATTTTTAAAAGTTTTCTGAAAGAAAATTCGGACGCTTCCGCATCTCCTATCGACATTAAATGGATGCCGCGATTATTTAGAGCGTTTATGTTTTCTGGGTCTAAGTGAAGAATTTTAGCATATATAGGGAGTGCTGCTTGAGGAGTGTCTGAAACACTTGCTATCTCTCCCATTCCTTCCAAAGCTTCCAAGTTATCAGGGTCCAGTCCCAATACTCGACTGTATATTGATGCAGCATCTTTTAGACGCCCATTTTTTTTATGCGTATTAGCGGCTGCTAGAGCCTCTTTTGCAGCTTCTTCACGTTCTCTCTTAAAGTCAGCCATTTGTCGCAATCAAACGTTTTATCCAAATGCTATTTCCCAGTCCCCAGCTTGGCGCTGCTTCCTGCCCGTTCAGTTTACATTGGATAACCTTCACGAGATACCCCGTTTTTAAAATCACCTTTACATTAGATTAAAGAAAAATGGCGCAGCAATCGAGAGAACGCGCCATAAATAAAAATATCGTGCTAGACCAATCAAAAAGCCGTCCGTAAAACGAGGTTCTGCTATTTTGTCTTAAAAGAAAAAGTTCACAAGTTGCGATAATTGAAACTGGATTTAATACGACAAAATAAAGTGGTGAAAACAAGTTAACGTGCTTTTGGGTCGGGATCTCTATTTTTTCAATCTTGAAAATTTCTTTGTTTGGTCTTTAAAGATCAATATATCAGATTGCAAAGACACTGCTTTGTGAGGTGACACTCGTGTTGGTTTACAAAGTGTCGACTCGTGGGTCCGCAAATAAGTTTTGATACTGCGTTGTATGAATTGTGGCCGATACTGTCGTGCTACTTTTTGGCTTGCATACAAAAGGCTTATTGACCACATGTGTTTTTAAAAGTAGGCGTTCGTACTGGCGATCAAAGGTGTTCGGCCAGGTATAATACCTGTCTGAGACACGATTTTATGACTGGTGCCGTGCACCTTAAAGGTTAAGTAAATACGGAGTAGCTCGCTAATGCCAATGCGGCTACAACGAAGAAGGGGCACGCCCAATCAAGAAAACGCTCATATCGAAAGGCTTTTTCTTTTTGTCCTGAAAGAAAGAGTTCCCCAACAGCAATACTTGAGAATAAATTCAAAAGTATTGCTGCTGTCGCAATCATAAACAGCATGTCGATGAAGTTCATATAATGTGTCTGCGGAGTTTCGCCGGCAAGCGTGAACTTGAGTGCGAAAACAGTAAGAAGTAGAGTCAGCTGACCTTGAACGCGAGCTTCGTAATTTGCACTGAACCGCATTGAGCTGAATAGGTTCAAAAAAAGTGAAATTAGTATTACGCCACCTAAGGGAAAAAATATCTTCTGCAGCGTGTCGTTGAAATCGTGTTGTATAATAAAATGGAAACCATTTTGGGTAAAAACCTGGTCCGTGGTGCTTAGCCGGTGCGCGATTTTTTTGTCTATGTAAAAGTCTGTTAAGCTCCAATTTCCCACCACAACTGGAGTGTCCTGTTCTGGGTGCCCCAATTCAAAGTGTATCGGGTCAAAAACCATTTCGTGCGCGTCATGCGTAAAGGCGACAATATCCAAGTTGAGTTGCAGTGTTCCAAAAGGATATTCACGAATGTCTGTATTAATCGGTAGTATGGTCTCAAATTTTTCAAAAAGTTCTAGGCTGCCGTCTTTGTTAAGATGAATTGTGCTGAAGAGTGTCTCTCTACGGTGAAGCTCTGACTTTACAATAAACTCTGGATGCCAGATTTGGTCTATTATTTTTTCCATTTTTTCACCGGCATATGTGTGTTCTTTGAACTCCGATCGTATCTTCTCAATGTCTTCGTCATTTCGCCATTTCAGCAACAGTTCCGCCTCAACTTCAAAAGTGCCGGCACTGATATCGATATTAAAGATCCGATCTATGACCATAAAGACTTTTACATGTTTGGAGCCNCCGTCATATTTTTTGGCTTCCTCAGATTCAATCACCTTCACATTAGGTTTACTGAAGTCGGCATTTTTACCACTTNCAGCCCAGCNAAATACGGGTATTACACAAAACAACGCTGCCAATACAAAACGCACGTTACACTCCACATCACAATCAACCTTTTACCTGGCAATATGCTAGAGGATATATCAACAAAAGAAACAACTTTTAACAGGATTAGTAAAAAAAAGTGTTGAGATTAGACTAAATGGCACTAGTGAACAGAAACTCAGGAGTGCCACTTTTTTATCTTTGTTGGCACTAACCAAAAAACCAGTCGGTTTGAAGGTCTGTGACACTAATACCGCAGAGCATTAACTGGCCTCCATCCTCAAATGACAACAGTGTTCCCCGATTAGTTTGTTGTATATCGGAATATTCAGCACCTAATTTAATTACATCGCCTTCATCAGGGTTGAAGTCGTGTATCCGGTCAATGCCGCCGCTGTAAATAAATGTATCTGCACCTTCGCCTCCCTTGATATTGTTACGACCCAGGCCACCATCGATGATGTCATCACCGGCCCCGCCATCGAGCTGATTATTCTGATCGTTGCCGATGATAATATCCGCATTGCCTGATCCGGTGACATGTTGAAAATGTTCTATTGAAAAAGATAAGTTTCCTATAAACGGAATGTCCTTTGCTGATAGATCGCCTGTTGACAGATCGACATCGAGGTAGGCGGAACTTGCTTCTCCGACAGACGATACGTCAATTCGGTTAGGTCTATCTTCAGCGCCAACGATAACTTCTATGTTTCTAAGGAGATCACTTTCTCCTCGCCCTTTGTCTATAGCGCCTGCCGGACCTATTGTAATTGCGCCCCGATGTTCCGAGTAATCGACAATGTCAATCCCGTCGCCACCATTCATGATGTCAGATCCTCGGCTGGATAAAAAGATGTTGTTGGCGTCGGTCCCCGTCATTTCATTATTGCTTCTATCTCCTAAAATAACATCCTCAAGATCCAAGTTATTCAAACTTAAAGGGGTGATATCATCTTCTAAACAAATTTTAGCTCTTTTAGGCATTGGAAAAATCCCTCCATTGATTGTTGAACCGAAGCTGCATTCGTGCAGATTCGACGAATAGATCTCACATGGGGACTAATTTTTGGGAACGATGTGCACTTTCGCACAATGCGCTAAAAAAAATATGAATTGAACAAAAACCACGTTGAGCGGGTGCGTTTTGTCACTTTTACTTATTCAGAAATTAAAGGGGTTTGAAAATGAAAAGCCGTTGTAAATCCATCTTACCGTAGGAGATGGCGAAAGAATGACTATAGCCTTAAATTATAAAGTTTTTTGGGTAACATTATGGGAACCGAGTTTGCAGCCCAGGAGCCCATATTGATGTTGACGTTTAAAAACAATGGCTTAGCGGGAAATAAGAAAGCGGTTTGGCTCCCCGGGACGGATTCGAACCGCCGGCCAAGCGGTTAACAGCCGCTTGCTCTACCGCTGAGCTACCGGGGACC
>PBOR01000024.1 GCA_002724395.1 Rhodospirillaceae bacterium
GCCATTATTTCAAATTCTTCTATATGAATTGACGTAAACACATCATCACGAACAATGCGTTCTGAAATCAGGATTGAGTCCTCAAAATTGTAGCCATTCCACGGCATAAAAGCGACAAGCACATTCCGGCCCAAAGCAAGTTCGCCTAATTCCGTCGACGGTCCATCGGCAATGATATCGCCTTTGGCCACAACGTCCCCCACTTTTACCAAAGGGCGCTGATTAATGCAGGTATTCTGGTTCGAGCGTTGAAACTTTTGAAGATTGTAGATATCGACGCCCTGCACGTCAGCAGCTGTATCTTCGGTCGCCTGAATAACAATACGAGTCGCATCCACTTGGTCAACGACACCGGCACGGTCCACAACTATGGCAGCACCGGAATCACGGGCAACCCGTTCTTCCATACCTGTGCCAACCAAAGGCGCATCGGCCTGCAACAATGGTACCGCTTGGCGTTGCATATTTGAACCCATAAGAGCGCGGTTTGCGTCATCATTCTCCAAAAAAGGAATAAGCGCCGCGGCTACCGAAACAATCTGCTTTGGCGAAACATCAATCAAATCAATGTCATCTCGCCTTGCTAAAATATAATCGCCACCTCTGCGACAACTGACCAAGTCTTCCGTAAACCGACCTTTATTATCAAGCACAGCATTAGCCTGCGCGACCGTATAACGGCCCTCATCCATAGCTGACATATAAATGACTTCTTCGGTAACCTTTCCACCTTTCACTACGCTATAAGGTGTTTCTATAAATCCGTATTGATTTACCCGGGCAAAAGTTGCTAGCGAGTTGATTAGACCAATATTTGGCCCTTCCGGAGTTTCAATCGGGCAGATACGACCGTAATGGGTGGGATGTACGTCACGGACTTCAAAACCAGCTCGTTCGCGTGTAAGACCTCCCGGGCCAAGCGCCGAGAGACGGCGTTTATGGGTAATTTCAGATAGTGGGTTGGTTTGATCCATAAACTGCGAGAGCTGAGACGATCCAAAAAATTCACGCACCGCGGCTGCAGCTGGTTTTGCATTAATAAGATCGTGAGGCATTACACTATCTATTTCGACGGTACTCATTCGCTCACGGATCGCACGTTCCATCCGAAGCAATCCAATGCGATATTGGTTCTCTAGCAGCTCACCCACCGAGCGTACCCGACGGTTGCCAAGGTGATCAATATCATCAATGTCACCAAGCCCGTCCTTCAATCCCACTAATACTTTCAAGATTGCTAGGATATCTTCCTTGCGCAAAACCCGCATTTGATCATCGGTTTCCTGCTCTAGTCGCGAATTCATTTTCACACGACCAACAGCCGACAAATCATATCGCTCAGAATCAAAAAACAAGCTATTAAACAATGCCTGTGCGGTTTCCAAGGTCGGAGGTTCTCCAGGACGCATCACCCGGTAAATATCGATTAGGGCATCTTCGCGATTATTATTTTTATCAATCGCTAACGTATTACGGACATAAGGTCCAACTGAACTATAATCTATCGCCAGAATAGGAAGATTTTTATAACTAACTTCACTTAAGGCTTCGAGCAACTCCTCAGTCACCTCCACCCCAGCTTCCGCATATATTTCGCCAGTTTTCTCGTTCACTAGATCATGGGCAACGAAACGTCCTAATATACCCTCCCGCGGCAAAAGAATTTCTTTAACCTTACCTTCATGCAAGCTCCGCATAACACGAGGCGTAATTTTCTTGCCAGTCTCAACAACTACTTCACCCGAGTTGGCATCAATAAGATCATAATCTAACTTTGAGCCTTCATATTGCTCCGCTACAAATGCCGTTTTCCAGCCACCGGCAGTTTCAGTGTATTCGACAGAATCATAGAAAAACTCTAGAATATCTTCTTTTGTTAAACCTTGAGCTTCCCAAGGCTCCACTTCCGCACCTTCGAGAGCTCGTTCTTCGCGCAGTGCTTGTGTACGCGCGCTATCTAAAGCCAATAAAAGTGTTGTTGCCGGTAATTTCCTGCGCCGATCGATCCGAACATAAAGCATGTCTTTCGCATCGAATTCAAAATCAAGCCACGATCCACGGTATGGAATTACCCGAGCTGCAAACAAATATTTACCAGACGAGTGGGTTTTGCCTTTATCATGATCAAAAAATACGCCCGGCGACCGATGCATCTGACTCACGATGACGCGCTCGGTTCCATTAACTACGAATGTGCCATTGGGGGTCATCAAAGGCATATCACCCATGTAGACATCCTGTTCCTTAATATCGCGGATTGATCGAGCACCAGTTTCTTCGTCAACATCCCATACAACTAAACGCAGCGTGACCTTCAACGGCGCACCATAGGTCATATCGCGTTGCTGACACTCTTCTACATCGTATTTTGGATTTTCTAGTTCGTAGCTGACAAATTCCAACTGCGATCGACCAGAAAAATCTTTGATCGGGAAAACCGTTCGGAACGCCTCTTCAAGCCCTGAGGGCAAAGACGTACCATTGGATTCCATTGGCTCCAAGAAACGGTCATATGACTGTTTTTGAACCTCAATAAGGTTGGGCATTGGGGCCACCTCGGGAAGGCGCCCAAAGGACTTGCGAATACGTTTTAACTGGGTAAAGGACTGAACCATCTTTGTTCCTCAAATTTCCACCCAACAATGACGGGCGGTAAATCTCATAAGCAATTGGGCAGCAACAAGGACCGCGCACTGAGCACGGTCCTGCCACTATTTGCGGAATTACGCCGCACTAACTGAGCTCGACGGTTGCTCCAGCCTCTTCGAGCTTTTTCTTGATTTCCTCAGCCTCATCTTTGGTGACACCTTCCTTCACAGGTTTTGGCGCGCCCTCGACTAGATCTTTAGCTTCCTTCAAACCGAGGCCCGTGATGCCACGAACTTCTTTAATGACGTTGATTTTCTTTTCGCCCATCGCGGCCAGAATAACATCAAATTCGGTTTTCTCTTGAGCGTCGGCACCATCACCAGCAGATGCCGGAGCAGTTCCAGCAACGGCAACCGGTGCCGCAGCAGATACGCCCCATTTTTCTTCTAAAAGCTTCGATAAATCAGCTGCTTCAAGAACTGTCAGCGCTGACAGGTCTTCCGCGAGTTTTTCTAAATCAGCCATTATATTTTCTCCTTGGCTTGAACAATTTCATTTAACCCAAAAGTCCGTCGCTGCATTACTCGGAATTGCCATACGCACCAAACACACGAGCGAGTTGACCACTCGGCGCCTGAAGTACGGACGCAATTTTCTGAGCCGGCGCTTGTAAAAGGCCGACGAGCTTACCCCGCAGTTCATCCAGAGAAGGCAATTTGGCCAACGCCTTAATTTGCGCCGCATCGAGCGTATCCTCGCCCAGCGCGCCACACAGCACTGTCAACTTGTCATTCTCTTTACAATAATTGACCACCACTTTGGCAGCCGCAACCGGATCTTCCGAAACAGCAACTGCCGTCGGTCCGGTGAACTGGTCGGCAAGACCTTCAAATTTCGTTCCTTTCAGCGCTATTTTGGCAAGCCGGTTCTTCGTAACTTTGAAGGACGCACCCGCTTCCCGCATCTGCTGACGGAGTTCCGAAACTTCGACAACACTCAACCCAACCTGATGAGTCAGGACAAGAAGATTGTTGGCGTCAAAGGTCTCATGCAGTTCAGTGACCATTGCCTCTTTTTTTGCTCGGTCCACTGATAGCCTCCGATGCTAAGTTATGACCATCCCTTTTCACCATGAAAAGAGTAAGTCGATTGCACCCAGACGATAAACAAGGACTTCCAATATCTATCGTCCGACGGACCCTGTCCCAGAGGTTCAAGCCAGTTTAGCATCCACCTCAGTAAGGCGTTGCCGATATTGTCTTTCACCACTGTCTCATGCTGGCCGGTTTCCCGTTTAAACGCCATGTTAACCATAACGCACCTGCAATCTCGGACAGGTCAGGAACCCCCGAAGGCGTTCCCTATTTGCCATAAAGCCGAAGCTCCATGACAAAATCTCACTTACGCGGCGCTCAAGTCACCACTTAAATCCAATTTTAAACCCGGCCCCATAGTCGAGCTGATAGCTACCTTCTTAATGAAGGTACCCTTAACGCCATTCGGCTTTACTTTACTTATCGCATCGACAAACGCTTTCACATTTTCCGCCAATGCCTCCTCGCTAAAGCTAGCCTTGCCAATACCTGCGTGAATGATACCCGCTTTCTCTGCTCGAAACTGAACTTCACCAGCCTTCGCCGCTTTCACAGCATCACCGACATTTGGCGTCACTGTGCCAAGCTTAGGGTTGGGCATTAAGCCCTTCGGACCCAACACTTTACCCAATTTACCAACCACTGCCATCATATCCGGCGTCGCGATAACACGATCAAAATCAATCTCCCCTTTTTGTACTTGTTCGGCCAGGTCATCAGCGCCAACCAGATCGGCCCCTGCCGCCGTCGCTTCCTCCGCCTTTACGTCTTTAGCAAATACTGCGACACGTAAAGATTTACCTGTGCCATTAGGCAGCTGTACGACACCACGTACTTGCTGGTCTGAATGACGCGGATCAACACCCAAATTCATCGATATCTCAACGGTTTCATCGAATTTCGCTACAGCGCGTTCCTTTAACAATTTAACCGCATCATCTATGGCATACTTCGCGTCCTTATCAATACCTTCAGAAACGCTAAGCTTTCGTTTTCTTTGATTGGCCATATCTACCCCACAACCTCGATACCCATGGATCGCGCCGATCCCTCTATAATCAAAATTGCAGCATCAATATCATTTGCATTGATATCTTCCATCTTCGCCTCTGCAATTTCTCGCACCTGAGCCTTAGTTACTCGGCCCACTGGATCGCTCCGTCCCGGTTCACCAGAACCCTTCTGAAGATTAGCTGCCTTTTTTAGAAAAAAGCTAGCCGGCGCTGTCCGTGTCTCAAAGCTGAACGTGCGGTCTGAAAAACACGTAATGGTTACCGGAATTGGCATCCCCTGTTCCATCTGCTGCGTCGCCGCATTAAAGGCCTTACAAAATTCCATGATGTTGAGACCACGTTGCCCCAATGCCGGCCCAACCGGTGGCGACGGGTTCGCCTGCCCCGCCGGAATTTCAAGCTTAATATATCCTTCAATCTTTTTTGCCATCTTCATTTCCCCCTCTTAGGGTTTGCGGTACGGCCCTATCTGGGCTTCGGCAGGCGCCTCCCGCAGTTACCGGAACCTCCGGCTATTAAAGTTTTTCAACTTGTCCGTACTCTAATTCCACCGGTGTAGATCGTCCAAATATAGAAACAGAAACTTTGAGCCGTGCCTTTTCCTCATCGACCTCTTCTACGTCACCATTAAAAGAGGCGAAAGGACCATCACAAACTCGAACCTGCTCACCCACCTCAAAAGTAACCGAGGGTTTCGGTCGCTCGACACCCTCCTTAATTTGATGCATTAGGCGCTCAGCTTCAGCATTACTGATTGGCGTAGGCTTACCTTGAGCACCCAAAAACCCCGTAACTTTCGAAGTATCTCGCACCAAATGCCAGGACTCATCGGTCAAATCCATTTTCACCAACACGTAGCCTGGGAAAAACTTTCGCTCAGAATTAACCTTTGATCCACGACGCATTTCGACGACTTCTTCGGTCGGAACAAGAACTTCCCCTATTTCTTCTTCCAAGTTCTTCAACTTCGCCTGCTCGTTAATCGACTGCGCGACTTTCTTTTCGAAGCCAGAATAGACATGAACAACATACCAACGATGCGCCATGATTAGGCCCCCAATCCAAGAACAAGTTTCACCATCCAAGCAATTACCTGATCTGTTAGCAGAAAAAACAAAGCCGCTATGAACACCATAATGAATACCATAACGGTGGTGACACCTGTTTCTTTCTTGGTTGGCCAAGTAACCTTATTGGCCTCCTGACGCACCTCACGGATGAATTGTGCTGGTGACGATTTCGCCATTTTACTATCCGACTAACTTTGCTTACAAATTCGTTGAAAGATACTTAACTGATGCTCAATTGGCAGGAGTGGAAGGAATCGAACCCTCAACCCCCGGTTTTGGAGACCGGTGCTCTACCAATTGAGCTACACTCCTATTCCGGTCAAGGCTACCGCCTTAATTCGTTTCCTACTCTGTAATAGCCGTTACGACGCCGGCACCAACTGTCTTGCCACCTTCACGAATCGCAAACCGTAAGCCTTCGTCCNTCGCAATCGGCGCAATCAAGTTCACGCCCATTGAGATATTGTCACCAGGCATAACCATTTCAGTACCATCGGGTAGATCAACCGTTCCCGTTACATCGGTCGTCCGGAAGTAAAACTGAGGACGATAGTTCGAGAAGAACGGCGTATGACGACCACCTTCATCTTTTGTCAGTATGTAGCACTCGCACTGAAACTTAGTATGCGGCTCAATTGAACCAGGCTGCGCCAGTACTTGGCCGCGCTCAACACCCTCGCGCTCAATACCGCGCAATAATGCTCCAATATTGTCGCCAGCCTCTCCTTGATCTAGCAATTTACGAAACATCTCGACGCCAGTACAAACCGTCTTCGACGTGTCACGAATGCCAACAATCTCAATCTCATCACCAACATTAACAATTCCACGCTCTACACGGCCCGTCACGACGGTACCACGACCGGAAATCGAAAACACATCCTCAATAGGCATTAAGAAAGGCAAATCTTTAGGACGCTCCGGCTGCGGGATGTAATCGTCAACCGCCGCCATCAACTCCAGAATTTTATTCGCACCCGTATCAGGGTCCTTACCTTCAAGTGCACCCAAAGCCGTACCCGCAACAATCGGAATATCATCGCCAGGAAAGTCATAGCTCGACAAAAGCTCACGCACTTCAAGCTCAACCAGTTCCAACAATTCTTCATCATCAACCTGATCAACCTTATTTAGAAACACAACTATCGCAGGAACACCAACCTGACGCGCCAGCAGAATGTGCTCACGGGTTTGCGGCATCGGTCCGTCAGCCGCATTAACAACCAATATCGCCCCGTCCATTTGCGCCGCACCCGTGATCATGTTCTTCACATAATCAGCATGGCCCGGGCAATCCACATGCGCGTAGTGGCGGTTTTGCGTCTCATATTCAACATGAGCTGTATTAATCGTGATACCGCGCTCTTTCTCTTCTGGCGCTTTATCAATATCAGCGTAATCCGTGAACGTAGCTCCGCCTGTATCAGCTAAAACCTTCGTTATCGCAGCAGTCAGTGTCGTCTTGCCGTGATCAACGTGACCAATCGTACCAATATTACAATGCGGCTTGGTCCGTTCAAATTTCTCTTTCGACATTTTTGTCTCCGTACTTATAAAACGCGTCGATTAAGCGAGATTGGCGCGAACTTCTTCCGCCACCGCCTCAGGCACCTTCGCATAGTGATCGAATTGCATTGAGAACTGAGCACGACCCTGACTGGCCGAACGCAACGTATTGATATAACCAAACATATTTGCGAGCGGCACCATTGCATCAATAACGCGGGCGTTACCGCGCTGATCCATACCACCCACCTGACCCCTTCGGCTATTCAAATCGCCGATGATATCGCCCATGTATTCCTCCGGCGTTACCACTTCAACCTTCATTACAGGTTCGAGCAATTTCGGCGCTGACTTCGGAACAGCTTCCCGAAATGCCGCTCGTGAAGCAATCTCAAAGGCCATGACCGAGGAATCAACGTCGTGAGAGGCGCCATCAACCAAGGTGACCCTAAAGTCGATTACAGGAAATCCTGCAATCACGCCGGTTTCACGGGCACTTTCAAGACCTTTCTCCACACCCGGAATATATTNTTTTGGCACGGAGCCACCAACAACTTTGCTTACAAACTGATAACCCTCCCCAGGGTCTAACGGCTCAAATTCAAGTTCTATCCGGGCAAATTGACCTGCCCCACCACTTTGTTTTTTATGTGTGTAGTCACATACATAAGGCTTAGTTATGGTTTCGCGATAGGCCACCTGCGGCGCACCAATATTCGCACCGACCTTAAATTCGCGCATCATACGATCAACAATGATCTCCAAATGCAGTTCACCCATTCCCTTAATGACTGTCTGACCGCTCTCTTCATCGGAGGTAACGCGGAATGAAGGATCTTCCTGAGCCAACCTGGCAAGCGCGGTTCCCATTTTATCATGATCGCCCTTGGTTTTTGGCTCCACTGCAATTTCAATAACCGGATCAGGAAACTCCATTTTTTCAAGTATAATGGGATGATTTGGATCACACAGTGTGTCGCCTGTGGTAACATTTTTGAGACCCGCCAGAGCAACGATATCGCCCGCACACGCCTCTTTGATATCTTCTCGATGATTAGCGTGCATCAACAACATGCGGCCGATACGCTCTTTATTATTTTTACCAGGATTGGCGACCGAAGCACTTGCGGCAAGAGTGCCAGAGTAGACACGAGCAAAAGTTAGCGAGCCCACAAACGGATCAGTCATAATCTTAAACGCCAATGCCGAAAAAGCCTCATCGTCGGCGCCCCTTCGCGTTGCCGGCTCATCGTTGCCCAGCACACCTTTGACATCTTCTACGTCCTCCGGTGACGGTAGAAATTTTACAATTGCATCAAGTAACGGTTGTACGCCTTTATTTTTGAAAGCAGAGCCTAGTAATACGGGCACGAAAGCACCCTCGAGCGTCCCCTTGCGAATACATGCATTCAAGGTAGCCTCGTCAGGCTCCGTACCTTCGAGATACGCTTCCATTGCATCGTCATCTTGCTCAACCGCGAGCTCGATCAATTTTTCACGATACTCAGTAGCCTGATCCGCAAGCTCAGCAGGGATCTCCTGATCTTCATATTCCGCACCCAGACTTTCATCCTTCCAGATAACAGCCTTCATACGTATTAAATCAATCACCCCAAGGAAATTCTCCTCGGCGCCAACAGGCAGTTGCGTAACTAGCGGTTCGGCGCCCAACCGATCAACAATCATATCTACCGTTCGAAAAAAATCGGCGCCCGTACGGTCCATTTTATTGACGAAACAAATTCGCGGCACTTCATACTTGTCAGCTTGACGCCAGACTGTTTCAGATTGCGGCTCGACACCCGCAACACTATCAAATACCGCAACCGCACCATCTAACACACGAAGGCTGCGCTCAACCTCAATCGTAAAATCCACATGACCCGGCGTATCAATAATATTGATTCGGTGATCGTCCCATGAACATGTAGTCGCAGCAGAAGTGATTGTAATGCCACGCTCTTGTTCTTGCTCCATCCAGTCCATCGTGGCATTGCCATCATGGACTTCACCAATTTTATGGGAACGACCAGTATAATATAATATACGTTCAGTCGTAGTCGTTTTGCCGGCGTCAATGTGCGCCATAATGCCGATATTGCGATATTTCTCAAGAGGAGTACTACGAGAGGACATAGGTCAAAGCTCCGATCAAATCTCAATTACCAACGATAATGAGAAAACGCGCGGTTGGCCTCTGCCATCCGATGCGTATCTTCCCGCTTTTTGACGGCGCCGCCCCGATTATTCGAAGCATCGAGTAATTCACCCGAGAGTCTCTCAACCATTGTGTTTTCACTGCGACTACGCGCATTTTGAATAATCCAGCGGAATGCAAGCGCTTGGGCACGATCAGACCGCACTTCCATAGGCACTTGGTAGGTCGCACCACCAACACGGCGCGAACGCACTTCTAGATGCGGTTTCACATTATCTAAAGCGTCATGAAAAGACCTAACAACGTCCCCACTGGCACGGGACGCCATAAGATCGAATGCGCCATACACAATTCTCTCCGCAACAGATTTTTTGCCGTCAAACATGACACTATTGATAAACTTACTTACCACCACATCGCCGAATTTAGCGTCTGGCAGAATTTCTCTCTTTACTGCGCGATGGCGTCTAGACATAAAACCGTTTCCCCCTGCTTATTTGGGCCGTTTGGTTCCGTATTTGGAACGGCGCTGCCGACGATCATCTACACCCTGCGTGTCCAAAGTGCCGCGAATGATATGATAACGAACACCCGGCAAATCCTTTACGCGCCCGCCGCGGATCATAACCACAGAATGCTCTTGCAAATTATGCCCCTCTCCGGGGATATAACTAGTAACTTCAAAGCTATTCGTAAGACGAACACGGGCAACTTTACGAAGCGCTGAGTTCGGCTTCTTAGGTGTCGTGGTGTAAACACGCGTACAAACACCACGTTTCTGAGGACAAGCCTCCAGCGCCGGAACCTTGTTCCGAACTGGCTTCGCTTTGCGACCCTTGCGGATCAATTGATTAATCGTCGGCATCCTTACTCTACCCAACTCTTCCAAATCTACCGTCACCAAACGCCATCCAATTTCTGAAAAAACAAAAAACGCTACCTACAGAACCGCCTTTGCGGCTGATCTGTTGGCCGTCAGAAATTGGCAGCCGGCAATCCGGCTTATGTCAAAAACGTCGAAATCCCTGATACTGTGTCTAGCAAACCGCTGCGTTTATCAACCCAGCAAGCAACTACAACCAAGTGCCCTTGGGAAAGTGCGGCGGATACTAGTTACGCCTCTCAACGCCGTCAAGCAAAAGATGCAATGATTCTGTGGGTTTCATTGCTTTTTTTTAGCCCAACAGAATTAGCAAATTCTGCACCGGCACCGCCAGTTTTCGACGCAGATTCAAACTTAAAAGATCAAGCGACTTCCGGCTGCGATTCTGCCTCTTCCCCAAAACCTTCAGCCGGCGCCAAAAGCGGGTCATCCGCCTGTACTGCAGCTAATTCCCGGTCTCTGTCGGCTGCAATAGCTTTCAAGCGGTTCATAACACTGCCCGTACCGGCCGGTATCAGACGTCCAACAATCACATTTTCCTTAAGACCTTCCAGCGTATCCACCTTGCCATTAACCGCGGCCTCGGTAAGGACGCGAGTAGTTTCTTGGAAAGATGCCGCCGAAACGAATGATTTGGTCTGTAGCGATGCTTTTGTGATGCCCTGAAGTACCGGAATACAAGTGGCAAGCTTACCACCCTCTTCTTTAGTCCTCGCATTAATCGCTTCAAACTCGTCTTGATCAACTTGTTCTCCACTTAGCAAAATCGTTTCTCCTGGATCAGTCACCTCTACTTTTTGCAGCATCTGACGCACGATAACCTCAATGTGTTTGTCATTGATCTTCACACCTTGCAATCGGTAGACATCTTGAACTTCCTTGATCAAGTACTCCGCAAGTGCCTCAACACCCATGACTTCCAAAATATCATGGGGCACAGGATTACCATCCATTAGCAAATCACCCTTCTCGACCCAATCGCCTTCTTGAACAGTAATATGCTTTCCCTTTGGGATCATATACTCGCTTGGCTCTTTCGACTCATCATCAGGAACAACTACTATACGGCGTTTAGTTTTATAATCTTTACCATATTCGACCCGCCCCTCCGTATCAGTGATGATAGCGAATTCCTTCGGACGTCTAGCTTCAAACAACTCCGCAACTCTTGGGAGGCCACCTGTAATATCGCGGGTTTTAGAAGCTTCCCTTGGAATACGAGCAATCACATCGCCACCCTTCACTTCCTGCCCATTCTCGACGGAGAGAATTGCGTCAACGGATAAGAAGTAGCGTGCTTCCAAATCGCTAGAAAGTTTGACGACCTGGCCACGTTTGTTCCGCAACGTCACACGCGGCCGCAACTCTGCACCCTTTGGTTGCTGCTTCCAGTCTACCACCACTTTACTTGCAATACCTGTGGTCTCATCGGTGACTTCACGCATCGAAATTCCTTCGACCAAATCCACATAATTTACCACACCATCCTTTTCCGTGATAATCGGAATGGTATAGGGATCCCATTCAGCGAGAGAGTCCCCCTTAGAGACGGCCCCCCCATCTTTCACTAGTAAGCGTGCACCATAAGGAATTCGATGACGCGCACGTTCGCGCCCTTGCGTATCAAGCACACACACATCGGTATTTCTATTCATAACAACCGGCTTGCCCGCGGAATCAACAACAACGTTTTTGTTCTCAACCTTGATCATACCGTCAATAGAGGATTCATGGGAGGCCTGTTCAGCAACCTGGGCCGCACCACCTATATGGAATGTTCGCATAGTAAGCTGCGTCCCCGGCTCGCCGATCGACTGAGCGGCAATAACACCAACCGCCTCACCCATATTGACCTCGGTAACCCGCGCTAAATCCCGGCCGTAGCATTTCCCGCAAATACCGCCATCGCTCTCGCAAGTTAGGGCAGAACGAACTGTGACCATGTCTACGCCATGCTCATCTATGAGCTCAGCATCACCTTCCTGGATCATTTCGCCCGCCTTAACGATAATCTTGCCACTGGTCGGATCTTCAACATCTACTGCGGCATACCGGCCAACGATACGATCCGGGAGTTCTTCGATTACATCGCCGCCTTCAATTACAGCCCGTAACGTCAATCCATTTTTAGTTCCACAATCTTCTTCAACCACAATGCAATCTTGTGCAACGTCTACAAGACGACGGGTTAAATAACCTGAGTTTGCAGTTTTCAGCGCGGTGTCTGCCAATCCTTTACGAGCACCATGGGTCGAGTTGAAGTATTCCAACACGGAGAGCCCTTCCTTAAAGTTGGAAATGATCGGCGTTTCGATTATTTCACCACTCGGTTTGGCCATCAAACCACGCATACCAGCCAACTGCTTAATTTGAGCAGCTGACCCACGAGCCCCGGAATCAGCCATCATATAAACCGAATTTACTTCGCCTCCTGTTCCAGCCTTCATTGCCCCCATCATCTGATCCGCAACCTTATCGCTGCAGTCTGACCAAACATCGACGACTTTGTTATATTTTTCGCCACGCGTAATCAATCCATCGAGATACTGCTGCTCGTAAAGTTTTATTTGATCTTTAGCTGCATCGATGAGAGCACCCTTTTCGTCCGGAATGACGAGATCGTCCTTACCAAAGGAAATGCCAGCAACGCAGGCTTGACGGAAGCCCATAGCCATAAGCCTATCTGCAAAAATACATGTCTCTTTCTGACCACAGTGACGATAGACTTCGTCAATCACAAAGGAGATTTCTTTTTTGGTCAGCAGACGATTGACTAAAGAGAACGGCGTCTTCGCACTCTTTGGTAATATACCAGCAAGCAACATTCTGCCCGGCGTAGCTTTGAGAACCTTAATTTCCTCGTTGCCATTTTCATCAACGACGCCATAGCGCGCTTTAATGATACTGTTAATATGAACCGCACCGGTGGTAAGCGCATGCTCAATTTCCCCGACTCCGCCAAAGCGTGGAACCAAATGAGCCGTGTACTTACCTGCCTTAAGAGCCTTAAAGACCTTAGAAACGCCTTCCACTTCACAATTTACCACTTCACGAGGCTTGCTAGCGTCTTTGACAATAACATCCTCAGCTTCAACCGCTGCAGCAAATTGATCTTCGGTCTTAAACTCGGTGGCTGCCCCAACCTGCCAAGGTCGCTCATGGCTTATATAATAAAGACCCAGAACAATATCCTGCGATGGAACGATAATTGGCTTACCATTCGCCGGTGACAAAATGTTGTTAGTCGACATCATCAGCACACGGGATTCCAACTGTGCTTCCATGGATAGAGGTACGTGAACAGCCATTTGATCACCATCAAAATCAGCGTTGAAAGCCGCACAAACCAGTGGGTGCAATTGAATAGCCTTACCCTCAATCAAAACAGGCTCGAAAGCTTGGATACCAAGACGATGGAGAGTCGGTGCACGGTTCAGCAAGACAGGATGTTCACGAATTACCTCCTCAAGAATATCCCAAACCTCGGGACGCTCCTTCTCAACCATACGCTTTGCAGCCTTGATCGTAGATGCCATGCCATACAATTCAAGCTTCGAGTAAATAAAAGGCTTGAACAATTCGAGCGCCATCTTTTTAGGCAGCCCACATTGATGCAACAAAAGCTCTGGCCCAACCACAATAACTGAACGGCCCGAATAGTCGACACGCTTGCCAAGCAAATTCTGACGGAACCTACCCTGCTTACCTTTCAGCATATCCGACAATGATTTCAGAGGGCGCTTATTTGCACCGGTGATAACACGCCCGCGCCGGCCATTATCGAACAGCGCATCAACAGATTCTTGCAGCATCCGTTTTTCATTACGAACAATGATTTCCGGTGCCCGAAGATCAATTAAACGCTTCAGTCTATTATTTCTATTAATGACGCGGCGATATAAGTCATTCAAATCCGATGTTGCAAACCTGCCCCCATCTAATGGCACCAAAGGACGTAATTCAGGCGGAATAACCGGTACCACATTTAAAATCATCCACTCAGGCTTCGTGCCAGAACCGATGAATGCCTCGATAAGTTTCAATCGTTTGACGTACTTCTTCCGTTTAGCCTCTGAACCAGTCTCTCTTAAATCGATGCGAACCTGGTCACGTTCTTCCTCGAGATCAAGTGCTTGAAGCATATCTAACAAAGCCTCGGCCCCAATTTTCGCCTCGAATCCATCTTGGCCATACTCATCGATAGCATCTAAATACTCGTCTTCATTCAATAACTGCTTTTCAGCTAACGCCGTCATTCCCGGGTCGAGTACAATGTGATTCTCAAAATAAAGAACTCGTTCCAATTCTTTTAGCGTCATATCCAAAAGGAGCCCAATCCGGCTTGGAAGCGATTTCATGAACCAAATATGAGCCACCGGCGACGCTAGCTCGATATGCCCCATGCGTTCGCGCCGTACTTTAGAGAGAGTCACCTCAACTCCGCATTTTTCGCAGATAATTCCGCGATATTTCATGCGCTTGTATTTGCCACACAAGCACTCATAATCCTTTATAGGACCAAAAATTCTTGCGCAGAAAAGTCCGTCCCGCTCCGGCTTAAAAGTACGATAATTGATAGTTTCCGGCTTTTTAATTTCGCCAAAGGACCAGGACCGGATACGATCCGGGCTGGCAATGGATATCCGAATATGATCAAAACCTTGAGGCCCACTGGGCTTGCCGAAAAAGTTCACCAATTCATTCATTTGCTCTCTCCGACTAATACAACTACCTAAGCACTTCTGTAACTAAACCGCAGCGCACTTAAAAATTTTCTTGGATCAACTCTACATTGAGGCCAAGTGAACGAAGTTCCTTAACCAACACGTTAAAGGATTCAGGAATGCCCGCTTCGAATGTGTCATCGCCTCGAACAATAGCCTCATAAACCTTGGTTCTACCGGACACATCGTCCGATTTAACCGTCAGCATTTCTTGTAAGGTGTATGCAGCCCCATAAGCTTCAAGCGCCCAAACCTCCATTTCACCGAATCGTTGACCTCCGAATTGGGCCTTACCGCCCAATGGTTGCTGTGTCACTAAACTGTAAGGACCAATTGACCTGGCATGAATTTTATCGTCAACCAAATGATGCAGCTTCAACATGTAAATAAATCCTACGGTTACATCCCGCGCAAAAGTTTCTCCAGTGGGGCCGTCAATCAGCGTTGATTGACCGGAATCAGCAAACCCCGCTTGACGCAATGCCTCGACAATATCTTGCTCAACAGCGCCATCGAATACCGGCGTTGCGAAGGGAACACCTTTTACAACATTGGTAGCTAACTCTTTGACGGCATTATCCTTCATACCCTCAATAGACTCTTTATAAATTTCTTTGCCGTAGGCTTTTTCCAAAGTCTTGCGCAATTCAACAGTGGTTTCATTACCCGACATAGAGCAGTAAGTATCCAAAGCGTTGCCGATTTGGCGTCCCAAACCAGCTGCCGCCCAGCCAAGATGAGTCTCCAAAATTTGACCCACATTCATTCGGCTTGGCACACCCAAAGGATTCAAAACCACGTCAACCGGCGTACCATCCTCAAGATACGGCATATCTTCCAAAGGCATAATTTTAGAAATAACGCCTTTATTACCGTGTCGACCGGCCATCTTATCGCCCGGCTGTAATTTGCGCTTCACCGCCACAAATACCTTAACCATCTTCATGACGCCCGGCGGCAGTTCATCGCCGCGTTGTAGCTTATCTACTTTGTCCTCAAACCGAGCTTGTAGCACGTCAACAGATGCGTCGAAGGTTTTTTTCATCGCCTCTAACTCATCATTAATCTTATCATTTTTCACGACAATCTGACGCCACTGACCTGGCGTGAAATCTGATAGGAAAGATTCTGTGATACGCTTGCCTTCTACCATCCCTTTCGGACCACTGACGCCGCTTTGATTAACGAGCTTATCTTTCAATGAGTTAAAGAAAGAACGTTCAAGAATAGCCTTTTCGTCATCTCGATCTTTAGCTAACCGCTCAATTTCCTGCCGTTCAATAGCCAACGCTCGTTCGTCTTTATCGACACCGCGACGAGAGAAGACGCGCACCTCAACAACGGTGCCAACGCCACCCGGCGGCAATTTCAAAGAGGTATCGCGCACATCTGAAGCTTTTTCTCCAAAGATCGCACGCAAAAGCTTTTCTTCTGGCGTCATGGGAGATTCGCCTTTCGGCGTCACCTTACCAACGAGAATGTCCCCTGATTTTACTTCTGCTCCGATATAAACGATGCCCGCTTCATCAAGATCTTTAAGAGCTTCTTCGCCTACATTCGGAATATCGCGCGTTATTTCTTCCTGGCCGAGTTTTGTATCTCGCGCCATTATTTCAAATTCTTCTATATGAATTGACGTAAACACATCATCACGAACAATGCGTTCTGAAATCAGGATTGAGTCCTCAAAATTGTAGCCATTCCACGGCATAAAAGCGACAAGCACATTCCGGCCCAAAGCAAGTTCGCCTAATTCCGTCGACGGTCCATCGGCAATGATATCGCCTTTGGCCACAACGTCCCCCACTTTTACCAAAGGGCGCTGATTAATGCAGGTATTCTGGTTCGAGCGTTGAAACTTTTGAAGATTGTAGATATCGACGCCCTGCACGTCAGCAGCTGTATCTTCGGTCGCCTGAATAACAATACGAGTCGCATCCACTTGGTCAACGACACCGGCACGGTCCACAACTATGGCAGCACCGGAATCACGGGCAACCCGTTCTTCCATACCTGTGCCAACCAAAGGCGCATCGGCCTGCAACAATGGTACCGCTTGGCGTTGCATATTTGAACCCATAAGAGCGCGGTTTGCGTCATCATTCTCCAAAAAAGGAATAAGCGCCGCGGCTACCGAAACAATCTGCTTTGGCGAAACATCAATCAAATCAATGTCATCTCGCCTTGCTAAAATATAATCGCCACCTCTGCGACAACTGACCAAGTCTTCCGTAAACCGACCTTTATTATCAAGCACAGCATTAGCCTGCGCGACCGTATAACGGCCCTCATCCATAGCTGACATATAAATGACTTCTTCGGTAACCTTTCCACCTTTCACTACGCTATAAGGTGTTTCTATAAATCCGTATTGATTTACCCGGGCAAAAGTTGCTAGCGAGTTGATTAGACCAATATTTGGCCCTTCCGGAGTTTCAATCGGGCAGATACGACCGTAATGGGTGGGATGTACGTCACGGACTTCAAAACCAGCTCGTTCGCGTGTAAGACCTCCCGGGCCAAGCGCCGAGAGACGGCGTTTATGGGTAATTTCAGATAGTGGGTTGGTTTGATCCATAAACTGCGAGAGCTGAGACGATCCAAAAAATTCACGCACCGCGGCTGCAGCTGGTTTTGCATTAATAAGATCGTGAGGCATTACACTATCTATTTCGACGGTACTCATTCGCTCACGGATCGCACGTTCCATCCGAAGCAATCCAATGCGATATTGGTTCTCTAGCAGCTCACCCACCGAGCGTACCCGACGGTTGCCAAGGTGATCAATATCATCAATGTCACCAAGCCCGTCCTTCAATCCCACTAATACTTTCAAGATTTCTAGGATATCTTCCTTGCGCAAAACCCGCATTTGATCATCGGTTTCCTGCTCTAGTCGCGAATTCATTTTCACACGACCAACAGCCGACAAATCATATCGCTCAGAATCAAAAAACAAGCTATTAAACAATGCCTGTGCGGTTTCCAAGGTCGGAGGTTCTCCAGGACGCATCACCCGGTAAATATCGATTAGGGCATCTTCGCGATTATTATTTTTATCAATCGCTAACGTATTACGGACATAAGGTCCAACTGAACTATAATCTATCGCCAGAATAGGAAGATTTTTATAACTAACTTCACTTAAGGCTTCGAGCAACTCCTCAGTCACCTCCACCCCAGCTTCCGCATATATTTCGCCAGTTTTCTCGTTCACTAGATCATGGGCAACGAAACGTCCTAATATACCCTCCCGCGGCAAAAGAATTTCTTTAACCTTACCTTCATGCAAGCTCCGCATAACACGAGGCGTAATTTTCTTGCCAGTCTCAACAACTACTTCACCCGAGTTGGCATCAATAAGATCATAATCTAACTTTGAGCCTTCATATTGCTCCGCTACAAATGCCGTTTTCCAGCCACCGGCAGTTTCAGTGTATTCGACAGAATCATAGAAAAACTCTAGAATATCTTCTTTTGTTAAACCTTGAGCTTCCCAAGGCTCCACTTCCGCACCTTCGAGAGCTCGTTCTTCGCGCAGTGCTTGTGTACGCGCGCTATCTAAAGCCAATAAAAGTGTTGTTGCCGGTAATTTCCTGCGCCTATCGATCCGAACATAAAGCATGTCTTTCGCATCGAATTCAAAATCAAGCCACGATCCACGGTATGGAATTACCCGAGCTGCAAACAAATATTTACCAGACGAGTGGGTTTTGCCTTTATCATGATCAAAAAATACGCCCGGCGACCGATGCATCTGACTCACGATGACGCGCTCGGTTCCATTAACTACGAATGTGCCATTGGGGGTCATCAAAGGCATATCACCCATGTAGACATCCTGTTCCTTAATATCGCGGATTGATCGAGCACCAGTTTCTTCGTCAACATCCCATACAACTAAACGCAGCGTGACCTTCAACGGCGCA
>PBOR01000025.1 GCA_002724395.1 Rhodospirillaceae bacterium
TCGCTGTGTGTAATTATGCTTTTGACGCCCTTCAGTTTCAATGCCTTTGAAATATCGATTTTTTTAATCAAAGCATGGGCATGCGGGCTTCGAAGGGTCCTCATATACAACATCCCCGGCAACACCATATCGTCGCCATAACGAGCACGACCGGTGACTTTATCTACCCCATCTGGGCGCCGAGTGACGTTTCCGACCCAGCGNTAATTNCCGCCACCAGTTCCACGACTTTTACTGTCATTCGTCATTTACTTGCCCTCATTTCTGCAGCCGCATCGAGTACGGCTCGTATAATTTTGTCATAACCTGTGCAACGGCAAAGGTTGCCAGCCAGACCAAAACGCACTTCGGTTTCGGTCGGATCCGGATTGCGCTCTAATAGCGCTTTGGCCTGTGTCATAAAGCCCGGTGTGCATACGCCGCATTGTAGCGCTGCATGATCAAGAAACTTCTGCTGTATTGGATGAAGTTCGGTCCCCTTGGCCATACCTTCAACGGTTTCGATTTCTGCACCGTCTAGTTCCGCGCCAAGTACCAAACAAGAATTGACCGAACGCCCATTCATGATCACGGTACAAGCCCCGCAGTCACCGGTGCCACAGCCGTTCTTGGTACCAGTCATATGCAGTTCGTTTCGAAGCACATCCAGCAGGGTCTGTTCGGTCTGACACCGAAATTCAACATCATCGCCATTTATCGTCGCGGTCACGGAGTGCTTAGCCATCACCTTTTCTCCGCGCGTTGCCATGCAATAGTTGCGGCTCGTCGTGCGAGAACAGCGGCAACCTTAGTACGAAACTTTATTGTACCGCGTTTATCATCAATTGGATCACAAGAGGCTCTAGCGGCTTCCGCGAGTGCGGCTAACACATCGTCTGTAAGCTTTTTGCCAACCAAAATATCCGTCGCAGATTCCACTAACAAGGCTTTGGGTGCAACAGCTCCAAGCGACATTCGGGCTGCAGCACAGGTGCCATCTTCATTAAGGGTGAGCGATACCCCGGCACCGACTACGGCNATATCCATTTCGGTTCGAGGTATAAAGCGCAAATATGCGTCACTACTTTTCGGCGGACGCACGGGCAGGATAATCGAAACCACAAACTCACCTTTAGCAAGGATGTTTTGTCCAGGACCGGTGTTAAAATCTTCCGCTGGCACTTCGCGGGTGCCGTTTGGTCCAACAATTACGATTTTAGCAGCGCCCGCAATTAGGGCCGGCACACCGTCTGCAGCGGGTGATCCATTACAGAGATTTCCCCCTATGGTCGCACGCCCTTGAACCTGCCAGGAGCCAATAAGTTCTACGCCCTCGACCACGCCTGGCCACGCTGCCTTAAGAGCTTCATTCTCATCTAACTCGGCGCCGGTGACGGCAGCCCCGATGCGAATTTCGTCTGCGCCCATATCGACAGTGCGGGTCTCAGCAATACGTTTGATGTCTACGATGAGCGAAGGCTCAATCATCTCTTCGCGCAATTGAACAAGAAGATCAGTCCCTCCAGCAAGTACTTTTGCGTGGTCGTCACCTGCTAGAAGTGCGATGGCACTTTCAATATCAGTTGGTGTTTCGTAGTTTAAATCACTCACGTTCTTCAAAACTCCTATTTGAAACCAGACTTAGTTGCTAGCAGATCATTTTCAAGTCAATGACGGGCAACTGTAATACCCTTTTTAGCGCGAATTATCGGTATCGGGAAGAACCTCGTGCTATCTCTTCCTTCTACTCCTAGCAGTACATTTTAAAAACTGATGGCTCACGCGATGACTACCCCACGTATCATCAACAAAATACCNGCGTAATTATCGTTATTATAACGCAATACTGAAAGTTTGCACGAGGCGGATAGCTGAAATCCATTATTCAGTTCAGCCCATGAGGTATTATTTTTGTGTTAGCTTTATTAATTGATCTGCTCGGTCACGCTGATTAAGTGTCTTGCACATTCTTATCAGCGATTGAAACTGCTTTTTTTGAATTGGAATGCCGGGAATAATCTCTTGAAGCCGTTCTGCTTCATGATTGAAATCCCAAATGAATTCGCGACCGGAGCCTTTCTTTTTTACAGAACTTCCATCTTTCAAAAAGATAGTAATTTTCGGTCCAAATAATGTTTGTCGGTGGGTTGGAATGAGCGTGACGCGGTTTAATAAATCGAGCACTTCTGCGGGGTCCTCCTCGCCGATTCCACGTGGTTGGTCTTTCAATAGAGGAAAACCACGCCGTGCAGCCCCATAGGCTGTGTAATAGTGGGTGCTGCCGGCTTTCGGTTCTTTATAAGTGTTGCCGTTTGTCGGGAATGCCGGGCTTGGATATTGTGTTTCCAACCAATTCACTACAGCCTCGATATGGTCGATATCCTCATATTTGATGTCATGTTCCTTGGCTAAGGCAGCCGCCACTTCGACATGAGCGATGTTATAACCGGATGTCGAATAGATGCGGTACAGTGTCTCAAGGATCATCCAACTCGAGCCCAGGTCTTTTGTGATATTATCGAGTGAGGTTTGATTATCGTCGGTAAAGCTGTAGCAAAGTTTGCCTAGATTGTTACCAGCATAGGAATGATAGAAGCCGGCTTCACCTTCCAATGTGGTTTCTCCGCCAGGTGTGCCGTGACGGGCCATAGAAACCGCGAGTAAAGCGTTTCGAACTGCAGCACCCTCGCGTAATGATCTCCCGCCGCTTCTTACGCCTTCTACATTACCGCTGGCGAGATTTACACATTGGGCGATGGCATCGTGAATTTGCCCGCCGTCAAGACCGCTGATTTTAGCAGCTGCTACCGCAGCACNAAAAATGCCGAATACTGGCCCTGGGTGGAAGCCCCGTGACATGACAGTAGGAATAAAATCTGCAGCCATGCGTTCCATAACTTCATAGGCTGCCACGATGCCAGTGAGGAACTCCTTGCCAGATGCGCTTTCGCTTTCGGCGGCTGCCAGGGCAGTTGGTAGAATTGCACATCCAGGATGGGTNAGCATCCGAAATGTATCCCATTTACCGCCAGCGAACATCATCTCTGAGTTTACGAAAGCCGCGCCTGCCTTGCTAAGTTTATCCCCATGGACGAGAGTGGTGCACGGACCGCCGATGCTGACTTCTTCTTCGTTCATGATAGCGCGGGCTTGGGCTACTTCCGGCATATCTTGACCGAGCAGGGAGGAAGCAAGCCCGTGTAATGTAAGCCCTTTGGCCCGGTCTATCACATCCGTCGGTAGGTCGTCATAGGTTAGTGAGCCAGCCCAATTGCCTAATTTTCGGCTAATTGAAGTCATAAAATTTCTCCGTGCTTGCAGATTCCCTGGCCAAAGTATCCCATGAATGACAACGGCGAGGATAGACCGATTGAGTGCTAGCAAATAATACTGTTCGGAAGCCCCAGCCTTTGTGGTTATGTTTTTGGCAAGTCAACCTGGGCTAATAAAGCCATTATGTCTCGCACCGATATGCTTTCTAAGTTAGACACCGAATCGGTGATTTCTTTTCGCAGGCTTTCGCTGGTATGAGGTTTCGTCAGTAGAGTAAATTTATCCACGATGGTATCCCACTGCATGGGACAGCTGAAGTGCCCTTCATAGGCGTTCTTTTCAATGTCGACGCTGCTGCCGTCGACTAAGGTTATTTTGATCGTAGTAGCCGCTTCAGCGGGATAGCGTGCAGTAAGGTCGTCAGATGCGAAGGTGCGGACTTTGTTCAGCAGTACCTGGATATCGTTACTGAGAATACGTTCGATCTTATATTGTTCGGGCATAAGCTGGCCGTCCAGTAGGGCGGCAGAGACGACATATGGCAGACTATGATCGGCAGTTTCTTTGTCACGTACATGGTCGCGTGCGCCGCCTTTACCGCTTCCCATTATGAAAAACGCCCGCTCATAGAGTCCAATATCAATACGCTCGATGGTACTAGGATCGATGTTGTACTTCTTGCGTAAATCTAGGGCACCTTCGACCGCAGGCTGGGAATGTAGCCCAGCGGTATAACGCTTCACGCTGACTTGGCGCATTTTATCAAGCTTTGTGTCAGCCCAATCCAATTCGAACTTGCCGGTCACAGATCCAAAGACGCCCGATTGACCCTCGAAAAGCTCTAAGGGGCCGGTGATACCGCGTTTAGCTAAAAAAATTGAATGCAAAACTGTATGTGCGCCGCCAGCATAGGCAAAACCTTTCCAATGTGATATCTGGCCGACGCGCGTTACGAAAAGCGGGTTTTGCCGAACGCCACTGATAGCGATGGCATTTGCGGTTTTTTCCGCATCTAGCTCTAGTATGCGGGACGCGCCAGAAGTAACTGCATAGGCACCCGCGGTGAATTGATCGAAGCCGTTATATTCAAATTGGGAGGCATCGCAAATTCGGCATTGAATTTCATAAGCGAGTGCAAGTGAAGTCATCAGGGCTTTACCATCTGCGTTTGCATATTCGCCTGCTGCCAGAAGGGTGCCCAGATTATCGCTAGGATGGCAGGTGGCGTGTGTGCCCATATAGCCATCATTGAAATCTAGATAACGTATAAGTGATGTATTAAGGAAAGCTGCTTGTTCCGGCGTTGTCTTGCCACCACCGATAAGGGTACAAAGCGGTTTTCCGCCAAATTCTTCTGTTTGTTCCCGTATCAGCGCTATGGGTTCAGCGGCGATAGAGCCTATTGCACAACCAAGCGTATCGAGCACCAGTGTCTTAACTTGTTTACGAACCGGCTCAGATAAATCTTCATAGTCAGATTGAACGGCGAAGGCGGCGAGTTGTTCGGCTACAGTCATGGTAATCTTCCCAAGTTGTGTTTAGCCTATTTTAATGGGTCTTCGGGCCGCTTTGTAAGACTGGCATCTAACTGCCAACTCTGAGTGTTGCGGTTAAACCCCTTAGGGCGGCAATCAGGCTGAGTGGTGTTAGTAATCCACTGGCGGGATTTTCGGGCGAAGGAATGCCTTCGATGCAGACGCTGAAACGCGTCTCTGCGGCCTCTACCTCTACGGTATGAACATTCCGTTTGGCGTGCGGATCTGCCCAGATTTCCAGCATAGTTTTATCTGGCCCGATCCCGGCCAGGCTGAGGGCAGCAGTGATGTTAACATTAGCGGGAAAGCCTGCGGCCGCCTCGAGGGCAGTGCCGTCAAAAATTTTAGTGCGAGCTTCCAAGTGGGTCGGGTCAATTCCATGTTCTTTTAAATGTGGGGAGTTGATCAATCCCTCGATAGGCTTGATTGATTTCATGCGCACTGATTTGATGTTTCCCTCAGCTGCGGCTCGCACTGCATCGAATCCGATCAAAGCACCTGTTGGGATGATGATGCGTGCACCAGTTTCTTGGGCCCGCGTGATAAGTTTTGGTCGAACTAGCAGAGCCGCAGACGACATGGGCATGAAAATGCAACCGGCCTCAATAGCAGGGACGGCGNCTTGTTCAAAAACAGATGCGGGCGCACATTCCACGACGACGTCAGCATGATCTGAGAGTGCGTCCAAAGGCATTACCGGCGGAGGTTTAGCAAAGTCAGCGACACGCGAGGCGCCACCTTCTCGATCATGGGCAGAAATCGCTGTTAAAGATAAGCCGGGAATGCCCTTATCAAGCTCACGAGCGACCTTAAATCCGATAGCGCCGAGCCCGCCTAAGGCTACTCGATAGGTTGGTGAGGTCCGAACCATGCTTCAAGTACGCGACCGAACNGGGCCATAGGGTGTAAGATCGATGCCTGGATCACGTCCGGCCACCAGATCAGAGATAATGCGCCCTGTTAGCGGCCCCAGCGTCATGCCCAAATGCGAATGGCCAAATGCGAAAAAGGCCGACCCATAACGCGGAGATGGGCCGATAATGGGGACATTGTCCGGCGTTGAGGGGCGCGCACCCATCCAAACGCTTTGCTCGTCCGCTTTTAGGCCCGGCAGCATGCGGGCGGCGTGAGGCATAAGGCGGCGGATGCGTCGATAGTCTGGCTTCGCATCCATGCTTGCCAATTCGACAATAGAAGTCATCCTAACGCCTTCTTCTAGAGGCACCAGAGCGAAGCGACGTTCAGAAAACTGAACATAACGATTAATATTGTTTTCCGGTGTCGGAAACATGATGTGATAGCCACGTTCAGCATCCAAGGTGATCCTTGCTCCGAGTTTGACTGCCAGACGGCCTGACCGAGCGCCTGCGGCCAACACCACCATTTCGCTTTTATGACGGCTATCCTTGGTTACCAGAATTGGCTGGCCTTCGGCGGAGAACTCGATATCGGTTATCGTTTCGCGCAAAAAGGTGCCGCCGCGGCGGCGTACTTCTTCGGCGAGAACTTTCACCATTCGTCCGGGATTGCGGATACCGCGCGATGTATTAAGAAAAACCCCATGCCGAAATAGAGGCGCGATATTGGGCTCTAAATCGCACACGTCGGATCCACTAAGAATTTCGTAAGGGCAACTACCTGCATCCATCATGCGGCGCTCGAAAGCTCCTGCTTCAAAAGCCNCGTCCGTTTCATAAACTTTAAGTGCACCGTTATAGTGGATCAGCTCGGCGATATTACCCTCTTGGATTAACGTATCGTAGGCTGCCATCACGCGTGCGCCGAGTTTGGCCATTGCCAGGCAATTTTGTTCGACGCGTTCTGGCCGAGAATTGCCAAGAAAACCGATCAACCAGGGTAACAGTCTTGGAATAAAGGGCCAGCGCAGCACTAGCGGGCTTTCCGGATCCATCAGCATTTTGGGAATTTTTCTGATCAGCCCTGGCGTCGATGACGGCATAACCGAACTTTCATTGATTGCCCCAGAATTGCCATAGGACGCACCGCTACCGGGTTNGTTTGGATCGATTATTGTAACCTTGTGACCATCGCGGGCTAAAAAGAAAGCACACGAGATGCCGGCAATGCCCGCACCGATGACCGCAATGCGACGCGGCCGGAGCTCTGCCGAGTTTGGTTCATTGTATTGTTTATCTATTATCATCCGGGTCTCTTCTAATCAGCCGCTACCATATATGTTATAAGTGATTGCAGCCAAGAGGATGCGAAGGAGGGAACATGAGCTTTGAGATACGTCCGTTGTCGGATGCGCTGGGCGCCGAGGTGATTGGGATAGACTTGACCCAGCCGATTGATGATGCTGCCTTTACAGTTTTACATAAGGCGCATCTCAATTATCAGGTTCTAGTGTTTCGCGAGCAGCAGTTAACTCCGCAACAGCAAATAGATTTTTCTGTCCGCTTCGGGCCGCTCGACAAGCATCCGTCCCAAGGCAAGGCCCATTTAGAAGGCTATCCGGATATATTGGTCGTTTCTACGAAGACCGAAAACGGTAAGGATGTAGGCATTCGTAATGCTGGTCCTGCTTGGCATTCGGATTTGGCTTACATGGAGCAACCAGCCTTGGGTTCCATGCTTTATGCGCTTGAGTTACCCGATAGTGGCGGCAATACTGGCTTCGCTAATATGTATGCGGCTTGTGAGGCGCTGCCTAAAGATTTGAGAGAGGCGGTAGAAAAAAGGCGGGCGCTTTTTTGTTCAACCCGCAACAAGGAATTGAAGGCATTACATCCCATTCTACGTACTCATCCGGAAACTGGTCGTAAATCGATTTTTGTGAACCCACAACTCACTCATCGCATTAACGATATGGCGGACGATGAAAGTGATGCGCTCCTAGCTGAGATTTATGATCATTGTCGCAAGCCCAATTTCATCTATTGGCATCGATGGCAGCCCGGAGACTTAACCTTTTGGGATAATCGCTGTGTACTCCACATTGCGGATCATAAACGTCTAGATGACCCCAACTATATCCGCCATATGCACCGAACGACGATTGCCGGCGATACGCCTTTTTGATGAGTAGACGTCGCTATTATACACTGATCGCTTCGGCTTCGGCCATAAAGCGTTGGTTTACTAAACTCACCGGCTTAAAAGCCATTCTTTCATTTGCTAAGGACAGTGAGATGCTGCGCTCGCTGGCCCGGATGGCTGCTGCAGTCAGTGTCCATTCAATTAGGTCGCGCTGGGCGACGCTACCTCCCATGCGAGAAAGGTTTGCTCTTACGTGTAACAGCAGATCGACTGTGTTCCCATATGCACCTTTCACATATTGCGCCATCGCCTTTGCAATGGGCACTGCGACCTCCCCATAGGCTGCCGCTATTTCGCTACCGTCGTTTGAGGCTGTTTGCATTCCCGATAGTAGTGTCTCATATGCAGCCCAATCGTCGGCGCGGATAGCTGCCATGACCGCGTGGATCTCGCCAAACGGATTGCAGGCATCGGTTGATTGTTGCTGAAATAGCTCATGTTGGTGTGCCCATCGATCGCCCGCGTCGCAGCCTAGGGTTTCTAGGCGCCACAGTAGCGCAGTTAAATTACACAGCTGGAAGCCTACCGGTTGAGCTAAGGGAACGACATTTTCATCATAAATTTTAAGAGCCTCATCGGATTGTCCTAAATCAATATGAAATAAGGCCTTGTGCCACCAAATATGGGCGCAATTATTGTTTTTTGGGCCCGACCAGAATTCAAAGCGGTCATTCATCCAATCAATACCATCAGTTGCGCGGTCCGTCATTTCGAACACGTGGGATACGGTATGATGGGGCCAATAGCCGTAGGGCTCTAAAATCGCGGCTTCTCTTGCAATATCTTCGGCGCGGGCGTAATCACCAGATTCCTCAAGTCCAAAGCCGAAAAACGATAAAATTATCCCGTAGTTCTTTTGCTCTTTCGACCAGAAGGGAAGGGAGCGGGCGGCGCGTCCGGCACTACGATGAAAACGGCCTAAGTAGCTGTCTAGTCGCATCGCACACTGGTGTGCCGCGAGGTCTTGGGGATATTCCATTAAGAGCCTATCCAAGACCGCTACTGCGGACGGCCACTGCCGTTTGGAGGCGAGTTGCAGAGCTTGGAGATGGCCTTTTTCACGATCATTCCAACCATCGGTGCAGACAGTAGCCAGCTGCGGCCCTAATTCAGCTATGATGGCAGAATTATTAGACAGTAAGCGAAGCCATAACTGCAAAAGCTTCGCCATTGTGCAGTTCGGCGCATGCTCTAGCGATGCACTGAGGTGTGCATTCGCATCACCGTAGCCAAGAGTAAAAGCGCGGATAGCCTTATCAATGTGTTCGGCCGCTTTGGCGTTTGAGTGCGATAGTTTGTAACCTTGTGCATCCATAACTGTTCGCTCTCGCTAAGAAAGTGGCCATAATCGTGTGGTCATGAAAAGAAGGCAAGGGGGAGACTGAAACAATATGAATGCGCGGGCGAAAGGGCAATGGATAGACTTCGACACATAAGGACGGAAAATATGAATTTTAGCATTCGCCCCTTATCTAATGTCCTAGGGGCCGAGATAGTCGGTCTTGATTTATCTGTACCTTTGAGCAAGGAGACTTTCGAAAAGGTACGTAGGGCCCATTTGGAATTTTTGGTCATCGTATTCCGAAAGCAAAATCTCTCGCCGCAGGGTCAAACAGATTTCGCTAAACGATTTGGACCACTCATTGAATATTCCCTGAGCCAAGCAGCTGTGGCGGGACATCCATTCGTGACTATGATCTCAACCAAACGCGAGAAAGGTGAATTTATTGGCGTGCCTGATGCTGGTCCCATGTGGCATTCTGATCATTGTTATCGAGCCCGGCCGGCGCTTGGCACAATGCTTCACGCGCTTGAACTCCCGGATAAAGGCGGTGACACCTCTTTTGCTAATCTCTACAAAGCCTATCAAACGCTGCCGGAAGACTTGCGGCAAGTGGTTGAGGGACGGTTAGGAGTTTTTATGAATAGCCGTCTTCAAAGCAAAAAATCAATGGCGGAAAAATTATTGGAAGCGCAACGTCATCCTCTTATCCGAACCCATCCCGAAAGCGGACTTAAGTCAGTATTTGTAAGTCCTCAGCAAACGGTCGCCGTCGAGGGTTTGTCCCAGGAAGAGGGCCAAGAGGTTTTGCAGCGTCTATTTACACATTGCTTTCAGGATAAATTCGTTTATGTCCATCAATGGCTACCCGGCGATTTAATTTTTTGGGATAATCGGTGTACGGCGCACAAGGCTGATCTCTCTCGCATAGACGACCCAACTTATGTTCGTCACTTGCACCGGACCATGATTGAGGGTGATCAGCCGTTTTAGGTCAGCGTGACGCTAGTGAAGCAGGTTGCTGTTACCAAGAAATACCTTGTAATCACAATTGATAATTTAGAAAAGCTTTCAACTTGACACTGAGGAATTTGAATTATTATAAACGTTATAACATAACGTTCTGGGTGGGTTCTGTCGTTAGTTTCGCCGGTCTGTTCAGATAAAAAAGGGGTAGCCATGTCCAGGTTTCGGTCGCCGATAGCGGCGGCGGTTTTAATGGTTTTTGCCAGTTTTTCAGTTAATGCTGCTAGCGGACCCTCCGTGGCTGTGAGCATTTTGCCTCTGCATTCGTTGGTGTCTTCTGTGATGGCTGGGGTTAGCGAGCCGACTCTACTGATACCGCGCCAGGTGTCTCCGCATCGCTATAGTTTACGTCCTTCGCAGGTTCGAGCTATCTCAAAGGCCGATATTGTGTTTTGGACTGAGCCAACGTTTCTACCTTATCTTTCAAAGGCCGCTCGGGGGAGTAAGGCAAAGTTAGTATCGCTTGGAAAGTTTTCGGGCGTTACACGCTATAAGGCCCGTGAGGGTGGTGTATGGGAAGGTCATGATCACGGCGATCACGGCGATCACAGCGATCACGGAAAAGGCCATGATAAACATGGCGATCACAGCGATCACGGTAAAGGTCATGATAAACATGGTAGTCATGGCGATACAGAGGATCATATGGACCAGCATACTTGGCTCGACCCTCTTAATGCGCTGGCTATGGCGGAAGGAATAGTGCGTACGCTTATTTCTGTCGATCCGGCTAATGCGTCGCGCTATAAATCAAATGGCGCTTATCTCAAGAAGACCCTGACCGCCCTGGTAAAACGAATTGACGGTGAAGTTTCTTTGGTTAGGGGCAAATCCTTCATCGTTTTCCATGATGCATATCAGTATTTTGAAAAGCGCTTCAAAATTCCTGCATCTGGTTCAGTGCTTGCTCATAGCGGTCAAGCGCCAAGTGCCAAAAGGCTCTATCAAATCCGAAAGAAGATTCTTAGTAAGAACACGGTTTGCGTATTCCGTGAACCGCAATTTGATTCGAAACTAGCGAAAAGCCTGGTTGATGGAACAGGCGCTAAAATTGGAACTATAGATCCTATTGGTGTATCTCTAAAGCCGGGTCCGAGTGCCTACCCGTTGTTAATTCAAAATTTAGCCTCTTCGTTGGTTGACTGCCTTAAAGCTGGATAAGGTTCGCCAGAGTTTATTGAAAAATATTAATTTGATTTTTTTGTTACGTTATAACGTAAGATTTGGAGAAAATAGATGAGACCTTTTAATCGACTTATCATAAGTGTGGCTGCGGTATTTTTGCTTGCTTCAGCTTCTCTTCCCTCAAAGGCAGATTCACTAGATAAGCGTGTCAAGCTACTTGAGGCAACCTTGCAGGATCTATTGGAACGCGACCAAAAGAAAGATCGCGAGATTGCCCGTTTGCGCAGCTTGGTGAAAGGTGAGCCAGCCGCTGGTGGCCATAGCAAACATGGCCACGAAAGCAGTCACAAAGGTCATAGACATGGACAAAAAAAATCGAGTGATCCGCATCATGATGATGGCGCAGTTTTTTCCTCGACCATACAGGGACGTAAAACATCGCTTGATTGGATAGGTGTAAGCATCAATGCAGCAGGTGGTCATAGCTCTGAGCCAAGCGGGGTATCGCAGAATTTACAGGGTGGTGGCCACGATCCAAAAGCGACCGGATTTAGGCTCCAAAGCGCTGATTTCTCAATGACAGGAAGCGTCGAGCGCGCTTTTGATGGGGAACTCCACATCGCTTACGTAATTGATCAGCTCACCGGTGGGACAGGTGTTGAACTGGAAGAGGCGTTTTTGCGTACCAACTTTTTGCCTTACGGGTTCGATATTGAAGCCGGGCAAATGTTCACAGAATTCGGTATTCATAACCCGATGCACCTGCATGAATGGGCGTGGATAGATCAACCGGTAATCAATTCGAGAATGTTTGGTGGAGATGGCATGCGTCAAACTGGTGTACGGATTGGTTGGCTGGCGCCGAAGTTAGGAGCACTCCAGCCTCATATCCATGTTGGCGCGCAAAATCCGACTGGAGAAACCATGAAGAGCTTCCTTGGTAGCGATGAAGCACTGAGCGAACGCGCTCGTCGGAAAGGCAACGTCAACGGAATAAATGATCTGGTATATCTTGTTCGTATGGACAATCGTCTCAGTCTTGGTAAAGAGACTATGGTTCGTGCTGGTTTCTCTGCCCTGTTCGGTCCGAATGCGACGGGATCTACGGGTGATACTCAAATTTACGGTGCCGATCTCACGTTAGAGCATGCTTTATCCAAGCAATGGTCTGCGCGTTGGAGTAATGAATTTATGTATCGCACCTATAAGGCCCAAAATGATCTTGTCGGTGATACGCCATCGGATACGCTTGTTGATCACGGATTCTACTCTCAAGTGGCTTTGGACTATGCGGATAAATATTGGATTGGTTTCCGCTATGAAAGGGCAAATGGTAGCGGAGACGAACCAGCTCGTGAGGCAAGTTCGGACTTGGATTTACGACAGCGTTTTTCGCCTATCGTGGGATGGCAATTCGCACCAGGTGCGCAGCTCCGCTTACAATATAACTACGATAAAGCTGATCATTTGAATGCGATTGATGGTAAGGAAGATCCCTCCGCTCATGCTTTTTGGGCCGGGCTTGGGTGGACTTTTGGTGCGGGCAAGGCACATGATCACAAACACTAGAAGGGCGGGGAAGAGCCTCCGCTTTTTGCTTTAAGGCTGGTTAATTGGGAGTGGCACGGGTTTAGTTTTGCTGACAATGCTAGTCAGCGCCAAGCTGAGCTTGGCCACACCATAAACCGGGGTCTGCAGGCTGTTGACCTTCATATGTAAAATAAGTGTGCTTCATCGCAATGACGGCGTAGTTAGGAAAAATCTACGCGAGAACGTCCAGTTGTGGCTGAGCTCTAGAGACTGCGATCAAGGCCTCTAACGACCGCGTAAGGGAAAGCCTTTGACTAGCCTTCCGCTTGCCCCTATGCGAGGTCAGCTTAAGGGGCATAAATTTGATGCAGCAAAGTATCAAACCAAATACAAAGGCTCTAAAAGGAGCAGGTTTGATGAACATTGAATACGACCCCAAAGCTGAGTACGAAATCGAGATCTGGGAGGAAGATTTCCGAGAAGTAGCCACCCGCATTCTTATGGCGCGGTTTTATCAACCTGTCGGTGAGGGACCCTTTCCGGTATTGCTGGATCTGCATGGAGGAGCGTGGACCTTTAAGGACCGTATGGCCAATAAAGTGATGGCAGAGGTCATCGCGCGTAGTGGGATTTTAACTGTATCAGTCGATCTACGGCTGGGGGGCGAGGCGCCGTATCCGGCATCGGTTCAAGATGCCAATTACGCCATTCGTTGGCTGAAAATGAAAGCCCCTGGGTTGAATGCCGACCCCTCTACCATTGGCCTGCTCGGCAGTTCCAGTGGTGGTCATGTGAGTATGTTGCTGGGCATGCGTCCCAATGATCCGCGATATAATAAGATAGCGTTAGCTGGCCACTCAGACATTAACGCACGCATTAACTATGTAGCAGCGCGCTCCCCGATTAGTGATCCTTTGGCTCGGTACAATAATGCTATTGCCAAGAAAAACCAGGAAATGGTGGATCGTCATCATGTCTATTTCAATCCCTTCAGCGATATCGAAGAGGGTAACCCGCAGATGATTTTAGACCGCAAGGAGCCGGTCGATTTGGTGCCGATGCTGATTATGCAGGGCGGGCTTGATGATAATGTACTACCCGCGTTTCAGGTGAAGTTTGGTGAATCCTACCGTGCAGCAGGAGGGGATTGCAAAGTCGAAGTTTTCGAGGATTGTGGCCATTTATGGGTGCTTGAAGCAGGTCCGGATACGGATCGTGCCCACGATATGGTTAAAGACTTCATCGCAAGTCAGTTGAGTGCGTTGCAGTAAGGCATGCAGGGGCGCATTAATTCCATTTTTGTCGCAACCGAAGAACAATTGAACCTTGCAAGCCATAATGTTGCGGCAGTATGGGCGTTTAGGACTGTACGTGATGTCTCACTGGCCTGCGGTGTGAGTAAGATTGGGCCAGGCTGTCACGCGTCGGCCGGCGGAATACGAAACTCGCCATTGGGCGGTGGGATTACAGCGCGTTCAGTAGATGGTTCCACCTGCTGTACCCAGTCATAGGGTACGCGGTATCCCCGGAAGACATCGCTAAAGAACAAGTCTTCGCGACCCAGCAGATTATGTGGACTGATATATTCCCAAACAATCTCACACTTTGGTGTAACCTCTATGATCCGACCGTGACGCGATTCTGTAATTAGCGTGTTGCCATTAGGTAATCGCTGGGCGCCGCTTTCGTAGCGGCTGTAGAAGCGCGATTCTTCTCCTTCCCAGAATCCCTGATCCAGTGCGGTAAACTGCCAAACGACTTCTAGCGTAAGAGGATCTAATTCTAACACTCGTGAATGATCGCGTAGTGAATTCCAAGTACCATCCGGCGCGCCGGGATTTGGCGCGCCATAGCCGGCAGCACCGCCATTATCAAAAACCATTATATTACCAGCGCCAGGTAGGCCCTGAGGGATCATGTGCGCGTGGTGGGGCCCGATGATGCATTCAAGTTTTTTCAGTGCTGGGTCGCGGTCGTAATAAGGTCCCACCTGCCAGACGATGTCACCGGTCTTTTTCGAGATGATATAAATCATAGTCGCACGATCGTCTGTGATGATGTTGTCGGGGTGGAAGCGCTCATCGCCGGCATCATACCACTTATTCGGGCCTACATAGGAGCATGTGTTCTGAAAAACACCATTTTGGTTGCGGCAACGACGCATGATGGCGTTTTTTGCTTCGTCGCTCCAGCCAAACTGTTCAAAATTTTCCGCTGGCATCCAGTCCCAGACGATTTCGCCTTCCCAGGTAACCTCAATCATTCGAGTTGCACGGGGTAGAAAGTCGCGGGTGATTTCCGGCCATTTGCCCGTACGGTAGCTCAGGAACAGAGTCTTGCCGCCTTCGACCTTCGGTTCCTGGCCAGGGACGTAATAGCCGACGGGACACCCCTCGCGCACTACGTCGTGGTTTTGTCGGGCTACCCAATGTTTTTTTCCACCATATTCCATCTCATCGGCCTTACTGAATGACCATTCGACCTCGCCGTCCCAGTTCTCCTGAACCAGGTCGTCTGCGCCGTACAGGTGATCGTAATGTTGGGTCACCCGGCCAGTCTGGCCGCCAAGGATATGCCCGCCTGGCATCAGATTGACCATAAAATTAGTAAATTTAGGCCAGGTTCGAAGCTCGCTACCGTTCATATCTATTAACACCGCGCCAACGCCTTCCTTTTTGGAAGGATATATCGTAAAGCCGTTGAAGCATTTTTCCGGATGGTAGATGGTGGTACCTGTGGGAAATACGGTGTGCATTACGGAGTGCTCCTATTACTTTAGAAGGTTGGTATACAGCATAATTCAACCGACTTAGCCAACTTATATGGGGAAGCGAAGTGCCCGAGGAGCTAGTTATTATTGCGCACTGTTTATTATCTGCGGCTACTTCATGCCTCTGGTAGCGTAATATGTTTCTATCGCCTATTTCATCAGCTGTGTGCTTGAACCGATTATTGCTTCGCGCTTTTCTAAATTGCAAATCTCATAGCCTTCCGGCCATTGGCCGAATAAAAATGGCCGTGGAAGTTACTCCACGGCCAAATTCAAGAATGAAGGCGATTTATCTAGTATCAAACGTATAATTTAGACACTGTAATACATGTCGAACTCGACCGGATGAGGATGCTGTTCGAAACGCAGGACCTCTTCTTCGCGGAGCTCTATATAGCCGTCGATTTGATCGTCGGACATGACATCGCCGGTTGTAAGAAAGGCGCGATCTTCGTCGAGAGAAGCAATGGCTTCCCGCAGTGAGCCACAAACTGTAGGCACGCCTTCCAGCTCTTCGGGCGGCAAATCATAGAGATCTTTGTCCATCGGATCGCCTGGATCTATTTTATTCTGAATACCGTCAAGGCCGGCCATCAACATCGCCGTAAAGGCGAGATACGGATTGGCGGATGCGTCGGGGAATCGTACTTCCACACGTTTGCCCTTTGGGTTACCGACAAACGGTATACGGCAAGAGGCCGACCGATTACGCGACGAATAGGCAAGTAATACCGGTGCTTCAAAGCCTGGGACTAATCGTTTATAGCTGTTTGTGGTTGGGTTGGTGAAGGCATTGATGGCCTTGGCGTGCTTAATAATACCACCAATATAGTGAAGTGCTGTATCAGATAAATCTGCGTAACCGTTTCCGGCGAACAGAGTGTCGCCGTCTTTCCAGACCGACTGGTGACAGTGCATGCCCGAGCCGTTATCACCAACGACGGGTTTGGGCATAAAGGTTGCCGTTTTACCGTTCTCATGGGCCACCATATGGACTACCCACTTGTAAAGTTGGATATTATCCGCTGTGCGTAGCAGCGTGTTGAAAAGAATACCAAGTTCGTGCTGAGAAGGTGCCACTTCATGATGATGCTTTTCCATGCCGACGCCCATTTCAACCAAGGTAGAGACCATTTGGGCGCGTAGATCAGTGTTATTATCCACGGGTGGCACTGGGAAGTAGCCTCCTTTCGGCGCCGGACGATGGCCGATATTGCCTTCAAACAACTCCGCACCCGAATTGTAAGGGCCTTCGTTTTCGTCGAGTGCGTAGAAGGTATTATTTTGCTCGGTAGAAAACCGAACATCATCAAAGCAAAAGAACTCCGGTTCTGGTCCAAAATAGCAGGTGTCACCGATGCCAGTAGATTTGAGATAGTTCTCAGCCCGCTCGGCAGTTGCCCGTGGGCATCGACCGTAGAGCTGACCCGTAGACGGCTCAGTCACCGAGCAAAATAGAATTAACTGGGGTTGCTGAGTGAATGGGTCCATAGTAGCGGTCGAGAGATCTGGCTTCAAATTCATATCTGACTCATTGATGGCTTTCCAACCAGAAATTGATGAGCCGTCAAACATGATGCCGTTGGTTAATAAGTCAGCGTCAACAGTGGATACATGTTGGGCGGTGTGTTGCCACTTGCCGCGCGGATCAGTGAACCGAAAATCAACGTACTGCACGTCGTTTTCCTGTATCATTTTTAGTACATTATCTATGTCGGACATGGCTTTAAAGAATCCCCTCCGGTTTAAATTCAGATTTACGATGTGACCTCACGCGCTTAAACAACGCTGAGACCAGGATTAATATTATATTTTGGTAAACCGCTTCGCGTCTGTATCCTACTCCTATATTGCGTCACTGCCGCGTTCACCTGTTCGAATGCGGATCGCTTCGTCGATCGTGGAAACGAAGATTTTTCCGTCGCCAATCCGCCCGGTCTCTGCTGCTGCTTTAATCGCCTCAATAGCTTGATCCACATTATTTTCCTCGAGCACTACCTCCAGCTTCACCTTCGGCAGAAAATCGACGACATATTCGGCGCCGCGATAGAGCTCCGTATGGCCTTTTTGGCGACCGAACCCTTTCGCTTCTAAAACGGTGATTCCTTGAATCCCGATTTCTTGAAGTGCTTCTTTCACTTCATCTAGCTTAAATGGTTTGATAATAGCTTCGATTTTTCTCATTACCTACTTAGTAAGGTCGATTTTGATCGACTTTCTCTCCCATAAGGCCCGCTGCAATAATTTTAAGACGATAAGCGGATGTGTAAACGTAATAGCATCTTACGTGCCAATAACTAACTTATTGAAAAATAATAAATCTCAGGATCTTTACATTAAAATTATCCAATCTAATCTGTTCAACGTGCCGATTTTTTAGGCAGTTGTCTAGGATTTAAGCGATGGAATTTGAGCTTAGGTAATGTCTTTTTTATGTCTTAATGAGTTAAAGAGTTATCTTTCTTTACATCTCTTAGGGATAAACACCTTGAAGAGGGTTAGAAGATTTCTAAACGGTAGAGTTGGTAGTAATTGGCTTTACAGTTCAAATTCTAGTCGGTCCGTCACTCTATTGAGAAGCAGGGCGGTCTTTCTGTTCTTTCGGTTGTATCCCTCTTGTTGGCCGCACCCAATACCAGCGGAGCTTCGTTATCGGACGGTTTATAGTCAACCCAATGGGTGTGAATTATACTAATTGCATTATTTTAATCTTAATAAATAATTTAAGAAAATAATTTAAATAGTTGTTATACAGTCTCTAATTCTTGACATTGCCTCTACAATTTTTTCTTTCGAGTTTGCGTAAGAGAAGCGGATGTAGCCCTCACCATTATCGCCGAACGCGGTGCCAGCAACAGTAGCAACGCTAGCTTCTTCTAGAAGTTTGTTTTGTAGAGCTTGGGCGTTCAATCCGGTGCCCTCGATGTTTGGAAAGGTATAGAATGCACCGCCAGGGTCAACACAACGGAAGCCTTCTATCTGGTTGAGCTCTTTTACGATGACTTTGCGGCGCTCATCGAAAGCGGTAACCATATCAATGACCGCATCTTGCGGACCTTGTAAAGCGGCAATACCTGCGAACTGGGTTGGCGCGTTGACGCAGGAATGACAGTTTATAGCAAGGCGAGTCGCTAGCGGGGCTAGTTCCTTCGGCCAGACCGCGCATCCCAAACGCCAACCGGTCATAGCGTAGGTCTTTGACCAGCCGTCTAAAACGATCAATCGGTCGCGAATTTCCGGATAATTGAGTAAGGTTACATGCTCGCGGCCCTCATAGAGCATTTGGCTATAGATCTCATCAGATAAAATTGCCACGTTGGGCCAGTTAGCGAGGCCGTCTATAAGCTTTTCGAACTCTTGCTTCGGTACGGCGCCACCGCAGGGGTTTGCGGGGCTATTTAAGATGATAAGCCGGGTTTTATTGTTGATCTGGCCGAGAACTTCTTCGGCAGAGAAAGCGAATTCGTTTTCTTCGCGCAATACGATAGGTATGGGTCTAGCTCCAGAATATTCGATTACTGAACGGTAAATCGGAAAACCTGGATCGGGGTAGAGAATTTCTGCGCCGGGTTCGCCGAACATGAGTATGCAAAAAAACATTGTAGGCTTGCCGCCCGGCTGCACGACTACACACTCTGGATTCACTTCCGCACCATGACGCCGATGAAAGTCGGCAGCGACTGCCTCGCGTAAGGGCAGTATGCCGTTGGCCGGTGTATAGCCGTGATGGCCGTCATGTAGAGCCTTGATAGCAGCTTCGACAATGTGGTCGGGTGTTTTGAAGTCTGGTTGGCCAATGCCGAGATTGATAATTGGTTTTCCCTGGGCCTCCAAAGCCGCTGCACGGGCCAGCACCTCGAACGCAGACTCCGTTCCGAGCCGCGTTAGATTCTCGGCGAGTTTCATTTCTGTTTCCTTTCAGAACGCCGGTTTAGTCAAATTCCCAGATGTGGCGCATTTACTTTATCGCGTTTGGGTTGATCGGCGAGCCAGTTCCTTTGGTGATGTTTAAGGGCGGGGCGCAGAAGAAGAACTCATAGACCTTGTCTTGAGCGCAATCATCCGCCAGCTCCTTCACATAGAAAATTTCGCCATGGGTGACACCAAGAGCAGGTATAGAAACCCAATGGAAAGGTTGATTGGCTTCATCGGTTTCGTTCGGGCGCACTTCGATACCCCAGGTGTCAGTGCAGATGGCAGCAATTTCTTTTTCGAAAATCCAATCGCAGCTTTCGAACGCAAGACCTGGTGCATCGCCGCCTGCGTAGCCTCCCCAATCTTTATCTTTGAGCCGCTGTTCCATCTGGCCCGTACGCACGATAACGAAGTCTCCGCGGCGTACTTCGACTCCCTGAGTTTTTGCAGTGTCGTCCATATCTGCATTGGTAATGGCGTAGCCGTCCTCCAAGTAATCCACACCTTTATGACGCGCGACGTCAAGAAGTACGCCGCGCCCTACCATACGGTCGCGAAACTTCTCGATGCCGCATTTATGTGCACCGAAGCTATCCACCAAGGAAGCGTCGTAGCCGTTCCACATTTTGTCTTCAAGGAACACATGTGCAAGAGCGTCCCATTGGGTCGCTGTCTGGGTTGGTAAGTTTATTGCGTCATCCGCATAGCGGAGGTTATTGGGTAATTGGTCTTGGTTGCCAGCAAGTGCATCGGTACCGGTTGCCAGCATGGTGTGGATCGGGTTCCAACGTTGACCAAATAACCCGCGCTGCGGGCCATCGCTATCGAGGGCCAAACCGAGAGCGAATACTTTGCCTTTGCGGACAAGGCTGGCCGCAGCCACGATATCTTCGGGTTCAATGAAATTAGTGGCACCGTATTCGTCGTCTGGTCCCCATTTGCCCCAACGGCTTAACTCTTTACCTTTCGCAATAACATCTTCTTTGGTGAATTTGCCACCCATCTTCTTCCTCCTTTTGTTGATGGGGATTTATTCCCCGAATTTGAAATTATACTGGCGAGGAGGATGGGGGCTGTCAACGCGCAACCTTTGACAGGGTCGCGAAGAGGATCGAAATAGTGATCAAATTGGTTTTTTTAACTTTAAGTTCATTGCTGATTGCGATCATATTGAGTTTTATAATGCTACCGAATTTTAAGATTCCGAATTCGGTTAAGCCTCTGCTTAATAATGTATTTTTGGTGTTTCTGGTGAAAATTAGCCAAATGTCGAAGATTAAAAAATAATTGATAGTTATCAGTGGACGTAACCGAACTACCCAATCAAGTGTGCGACGAAGTTGAAAAGGGGGAAGTGAACCATGGATAAATACGAAGATTTTTCTGCACGTGAGTGCCTTGTGCCTTTAGTGGAGATCAACGATTTCTCACCGGCCTTCGCTAAGCTTGCAGAACGCTCTATTCAGAAATATGGTCGCGTCTCAAATAGTGCCCGAGCTATGGCTAATTCCGATGATCTCGCGGTGGCCGCACGAAGTTTTTTATCGGACATATGGACTGGTGGATCCTTAGGCTTAGAACTTGCCTATTTGGTGCGACTAATCGTCTCCAACCTCAACTCATGTGTCTATTGCTCGACACATCAAATTAAAGCGCTAGTAAAAATGGGCATAGACGAGGAGAAAATCCAAAATATTCACGACTTCCGGGCTCATCCAGCCTTTAGTGCACGCGAGCGTTTAGCGCTAGAATATGGGGCGGCATTGACCCAAGATTCGGCCAACATTTCTGATAAGATTGCAGCAGGATTGGTGGCTGAATTCTCCCCCGAGGAGCGTGTCGAGCTTACTATTATCGCTGCTGGCATGGGCATGTTGAACCGTATTAATGACGGCCTGCGTGTGCCTATAGAAGATGCTTCAAAAGATACCGCCGAAGCTGTAGCGGCCTCGTTTGAAGGGTGACGTCAACGCTACAAGAGGGGCTAATCTTGCTGGAATTTATAACCTTCTCTGAGATGTTTCTTCATTATGTGGTTGCCTGCATATAAGCATACATAAATGTTCCGATGAGAAATCTCATTCCGAGTTATTATTGTCAGTAGAATTTCATTGTCTTGGGTTATTGCTAAAGGAGCAGATTTTGCGGTCAGGGAGTGCTTGGAGTGGCCTTAATTATAAAGAAGGGTTGTATGAGTTCGTGATAGTAGATTCCTTGACGGAACTGAATGACGGCTTTAAGTAAGCATTTTGCTCCTGTGGTGGCTGTAGCTCAGCTGGTTAGAGCATCGGATTGTGATTCCGAGGGTCGTGGGTTCAAATCCCATCAGCCACCCCACCAATAACCAGAATTTAAGTAATAAAAATGTCGGTCTTCCACCGCTTTTCCAGTAGTTTCCCTGTTTTTGTGTTACAATTATGATGCTGCAAATTCCATAGAAAATTTGTCAGATTAATTGTTCCGTTCAGCCCAAGTGGGCTTTAAACGCCGACCCAGCGGCTTAACGGTTTCGGGGCAAGAAAGGTATTCTCAAAACCGCCCGGAAGTATTGATTATAAGAACTAAACTTTAAAATTTAAAAACGTTAAACCGTTAACCGGAAAACGGGCCTTTCATGCGTGGCTTCGGCTTATTAACGGTCAGATGCGGGTAATGCGTCTCCATTCGTTTGATAAATTCGGCTAATTTATCCGACTGGTCCGTTTGTCCGAAGGTTTTAAGTTGGCCTCGTCTTACTGTAAGACGCTGATAGAGGGTCGGTAACCAGCGCTCAGTCCTCTTTTTGTCGCTGACGACGTTGTAGATCATTGCAAAACCGACCAGAAACGAAGCAATACCGAAGATATAGGTGTCAGATCCTCGGGTTAGGCTATCATAATAGGTGAGACCAACGGCGGTTGAGAAAGAAATAAGTTTAAGCGGACCGCCAAAGGGCGAGACCATGAAAGGCACACAATCTCGTGCGCCGTCTTTCCAAATGTCTAGCGCAATTTCGGTAAGCCGCATGCTGAGTGTTATGAAATATCCGAAGCACATGCCTAGCAAGAAAATCACCAAGAATATCCCATCCCTATCGGTATAAGACAGCAAATCCGCCATAATGCCTCTCCCTCGTACGCTTGTCATTTGGGCGGCAGCATCATGGGCCGGACAGAGCGGCCAAGGCAACCAGAAATCTTAGGTTTATCGGTTTCTTCTGAGAATGACTTTAAGCCTCGGAGAACCGCCATGCTTGGCTCCATGACATATCACTGAAGCGTTAACTGTAGAACTTTGCCGTCAAACATTTACGGTATGAGTGCTATAATTTTATATATGACAATCTCTGGTACTGTATTGGGAATATTTAAATTATAGATGGAGCGAAATTAGGCCCTTGCATAAGGTTATCTTGAAGGGCACAAGACCATTTGGAAGGCATAGCAGAGCCAGAGTTTTAGCTCAGGCGCCAGCGATACGTTAGAACTGCGCAGTAGAACGGAAAACAAAGTCTTTACTTGGGAGATGACCATGAAACACAAAATTGAAAATCTTACCGTCAATGAAAGTCCGATGGAACTCTTTACCTATTTGCCGGACGGTGATGGTCCTCATCCGGGGCTTGTGGTAGCGATGCATATCCCGATTGGTCATACGGGAATTGAGAATGATAAGTTTACCTTGGATGTGTGTGAACGCTATGCGGCGGCAGGTTATGCGGTCGCGTGCCCATTTATATTCCATTATTGGCCGAAAGAAGAAGAAATGCAGGTCAAGCGCGATGAGTTCCGCGATGACTGGGTAACGGCTGATTGTCAGGCCGCCTTTGATTGGCTTGCCGTCCATAATAATGTTAACGCTGATAAAATCGGCATTGTAGGACATTGTTGGGGGGGGCGTGTGGCCTGGGTCAGCGCGGTAAATAATCCAAAATATGCTGCCTGCACGATTTTCTATGGCGGCCGTATTAAAGCTGCTATGGGACCGAACACACCGCCACCGATCGAGCTTGCCGCTCAAATGCCTTGTCCGGTTTTAGGTTGCTTTGGCAACGAAGATCAAGGCCCATCGCCTGAAGATGTTGCCGATTATTCTCAAGCGCTGACCGCCGCTGGCATTGAGCATGAATTCCATGGCTATGATGGCGCCGGCCATGGTTTCCAAGATAAATATGCCGAGGACCGTTACAACGCAGAGGCTTGCGAAGATGCCTGGGTTAAAGCAACCGCCTTCTTTGATAGACACTTGAAATAGGGCATTCTGCTTCTTCCGAAACTTTTAAATATTGCACCCGCCCCACGCGAATTCATCGCTGGGGCGGTTTTTAATGCTTACACATTAATTGAGTAAGAGTTTTCATGCGTCGAGCAAAAATCATTTATTAAAAAGCCGTAGTATATGCCAAGTCTCTGTTTACTCAAAATTAGCGGTTGTCCTAAGGATTATGAATCACTAACTCAGTTCGTTCGCGGTCTTCCACGACGCGCTCGGCGACATCGGCGAAAACTTTGTAATGCGGATAGGTGCGATGTGTCGCGTGACCCTCTTTGTTGTCATAGACTTCTAGGAAGTAGACGGTATTCTGCTCGTCTTCCTTGGTCATGACGCGGAAATGTTGGCAGGCGGGCTCATCTTCCATGGAATGTTTAGCGTCATACATAGAGGCTTCCATGAATTCGTCCATGCAGCCTTCCTTAATAGTGAATTTGATCCAAATTGCGTGTGCGGACATTGCCGAAACTCCCGGTGGTTGATTCTACTGCTTCAAAGCTAAAGAAGAAATTAGCGAATTTATAAGCAGTCGGTAAGGGTCTTAATTTTTTACCAATGCCGGAAAGAATATTGCGAGCCCTTAAAACGCAAAGCGATGAGAAAAACTTGGCTGTTCTATAAGGTTGTAGATGCTTTCATAGGGTATTTAAGCAATTGAACAGTTAAGAGCGGCCAAAGGCAGTGGATGCTGTTAGTTGCGTTGCCTCAAACGAAGGTTGGTCGGAGAACGAGTTTAAAATTATAGCAAGACGTGATTACGCGAGATGGATCAGGGTACTTGGTATAGTGTCAAGCAGCTGGACATCGCCTGTCGTCCCAGCGTTGCTTTGAAAGAAGTCAGACGATCCGTCTGACTTGCAAACAACTGGCGGGAGGATGGAATTTGAAGTTCTGGCGATTGCTTTCGGGTAACGATGCCTATCTTGCTACAGTCGTGTGCGAGGATTAACCTATTTATTAATTCTAAAATATTAAAAAGGGGAGAAATGCAATGGCTGTCGTGGAAACTGACGTCCAAGACCAAACTATGTTGATCCGGTTGAACCGCCCTGAGCGGATGAATGCGCTTGGGTTCGAATTACGGACGTTAATGGCTGAAGCCTGGATTAAGTTCGAAGAAAGCAAAGACCTGGAAGTGGCTATTATCACCGGCACGGGTAAGGGCTTTTGTGCAGGCGAGGACATGAAAGAAGCGCTCGAACGCGGTGCGCCAGGTAGTCAAAGTAAACCGGTCGCAGATCCTTTGAAGGAAGGAAAAGTTACGAAACCGGTTATTGCAGCGGTGAATGGTTTTGCCATGGGCGGTGGTTTTATGTTGGTTGAACGTACCGACCTTCGGGTCTCTGTTCCAAGCGCAATGTTTGAGGTATCTGAAGCTAAGCGTTGGCTATTGGGTGGTTGTAACCATGCCTTCTGGGCAAACTTGCCTCATCCAGTGGCCACTGAAATGTCATTTGGCTTCCGATTTACTGCTGAACGGCTTTATCAGATGGGCTTTATTAATCGACTTGTTGAGCCAGACCAATTGCTGCCGGAAGCCTTTTCTATGGCCGACCATTTGCTGTCGCTACCGCCTGCATCTCGCTGTAACACCCTATATATGACACGTCAAATGCGTCCTAAAATGGACCCAGATTTTGAGAAACTTGCAGAGGCACTTCATGAGCATGGAGATAAGGAGGATCTAATGGAATCCCGTCGTGCTTTTAAGGAAAAACGGAAGCCAAATTTCAATGGCTGGGTGAATCCCGAAGATCGTTATAATGCGCCGACATTAGAGTCTGTGACCGGTAAAAATTGATGGTAGCTATGTGAGAGGTAAAATGGAGGATTTTGATGGAATTTACTATTAATCCCTTGTCGGGTGCATTGGGCGCTGAGATTACCGGTACAAATTTAAATGACCCGGAAGAAGGTATTATTGATGCCATTAAAGATGCTGTGCATGAGTATTTAGTTGTGGTTATTCGTAATCAAAGCATGACGCCAGCCCAATATGCGACTGCGGCCAGTCGTTTTGGTACCATGGCCGAACAGCATATGTCGGACCTAATGATGAAGGATCAGCCTCGTATTTGCAGGCTCGACAGTTCGATTGTTCCGTTAGATGAGAATGGCAAGCCAAAACTAATAGGGTCGGGTAATTGGCATACGGATCACACCAATTTTAAACGCCCACCTAAGTACACCATACTCTATGCGGAAAAGCTTCCCAGCAAAGGCGGGGATACCGGTTTTGCAAATATGCAGAAGGCTTTTGAATCCCTGCCCGAAGATGAGCAGGCGAAATTGTTACAATTGAAAACCGCGAATGCGCTAGTTGGTAAGCCCGCGCATACTACCGACGAAGATATGGAGAAATATGGCACTCCAAAAATCCATCCCTTCATCCGTACTCATCCGGCGACGGGGAAAAAAGCCATTTACTGTCATCCTCAGAAAGTCGCTTATATCGAGGGAATGGATCGTGAGACCAGTCTGGACTTGATTGCCGATTTGCAGGCGCGCACCATTAACTCTAATACCATGTATCGCCATAAATGGCAGCCGGGTGACATGTTAATTTGTGATAACCGAGGCGCTATGCACCGAGCCTTCCATGATTATGACCATACCGAAGGGCGTATCATGCACCGCATTCTTATTGAAGGTGAAGTGCCCGTGTAGGCAAATGCCGCCTGCAAATAATTAGTGGAATTACGTAGGGAGGAGACGTGATGCCTTTTTGTGAGCGTGATAATGCGAAAATTTATTTTGAGGAATATGGTTCTGGCTTTCCCATCCTTTTGTTTTCCCCGGGTGGTATGTGGTCTACCATAGAAAAGTGGAGTGGCGAGTTAGATGGAAAGCCGCGGCCCGTCCATGACTGGACAAAAGTGTTGGCCAAAAAGTTTCATGTCATTGCGATGGACCAACGTAATGCCGGTCAGTCTAGAGGCTCGATTGAGGCGGATCATGGTTGGGACACCTATACGCGCGATCAACTCGCCATCATGGATCAATTGGGCTTCGACAAGTTTCACACGCTGGGGGCCTGTATTGGCGGAAGCTATTGCCTGAATATCGCTAAATTAGCGCCCGAGCGGGTTTGTTCCACCGTGTTACAAAATCCTATCGGGATGCACCCGGACCATCCGGAATATTTCCCAGGAACGCTCGACAAATGGGCGGCGGAACTGATGGCCAAACGTGATGATATTAATTCCGATTCAATAAAGTCTTTTAAGCAAAATATGTTCGGCAGTGATTTCGTCTTCTCTGTCGACCGAGACTTCGTAAGAAGTCTCAAAACGCCAGCGATGCTTTTGCATGGCAAAGACAAACCTCATCCAGCAGTGATTAGTACGGAATTGGAAGAATTACTACCTGAAGGCTCTGTCATGCTGAAGGATTGGGAACGCCCCGATCACGGAGATGTGCAGCGCGATACGGTCATTGAATTCCTGAGTGTAAATACCCCTTAGGCTGCACGAGAAAAAACGCCTATAACGTGACGACATGAATCAAAACTTACACAACCTACCTAAGGTCAGTTATGAAGCAGCTTAAGCTCGGCATCCCCAAGGGAAGCCTCGAATCAGCCACAGTAGATCTTTTTGCTCAAGCGGGATGGTCAATCCATTCCCGGTCGCGAAATTATTTTCCGTCCATTGACGATGATGAAATCACCTGCTCCCTTGTTCGCTCCCAAGAAATGGGCCGTTATGTTGCTGCCGGTGTTATGGATGTAGGTTTGTGCGGCATTGATTGGATTAAGGAGACGGAGGCTGACGTTGATGTGGTCTGTGACCTAGTATATTCCAAGGCATCTGATCAACCTTGCCGTTGGGTACTAGTGGTAGATCGAGATAGCCCAATTCAGAAAGTCGAAGACTTGGAGGGGAAGGTCATCGCTACTGAGTTGGTGAGGTTCACAAAACGCTTTTTAGAAGATCAAAACATTAATGCTACGGTAGAGTTTTCCTGGGGTGCTACTGAAGCCAAGGTCGTCGAAGGTCTTGCTGATGCCGCGGTAGAGATCACCGAGACGGGCTCGACTATCAAGGCCCATGGCTTACGAATTATTTGCGACCTTCTGCATACACATACTGTTATGGTTGGCAATAAAGAAGCCCTAGCGAACCCATGGAAGAGGGCCAAGATCGATCAAATTGCTTTAATGTTGCAAAGCGCCTTAGCTGCACGTCATCAGGTTCTTTTGAAGATGAATGTGCCAAGTGATAAGGTAGAGGCGGTTAGCAGATTGTTACCCAGTCTGCATGCGCCAACAGTCAACCAGCTTACAGATTCTGCGTGGGTTGCTATTGAGACAGTGGTTGAACGTCCGGATGTCCGCACACTGATTCCTAAACTTCGAGCTGCTGGTGCAGCGGGTATTCTGGAATTAGATTTGAGAAATGTATCGTAGCTGCGTTCGTTTATGGCAACAATTCTATTCATGATATGGCCTGGGTACTAAATTTGATCGCATAAATTATAACAAAATCATTGCTAAAAGAGCGGAGTAGGGGAAGAAAATGACGGCAACAATTACTAAGGTTGAGGTGTTCAGCGTTGCGATGCCTCTGGTTGGCACGTTCACTAGTGGTGGCATGTCTAAAAGCGCTACAAAATGTGTGGTGATTCGAATTACGGATTCAGACGGCGCCATCGGTATTTCTAGTATCGACCCTTCCACGCGGGCCACGTCGCCAAACACCGCGCCGGAATTGGCTGCCGCGATGCGCGATATAGTCGGGCCGGCCTTAATTGGCCAGGATGCAGGTAACGCAAATCGAATTTACGAGATCGCGTCGAAGCTGGTTCCAGAACAGCCAGGCGCTTGTGTGGGAATGGAGCTGGCTTGTATCGAGCTCACTTGCCAACGCCTAGGTATCGCGGTCCATGATTATGTGGGCGGTGCAGTTCTAGACAAGGTTAAATTCAATGGCTGGGTTGGTGAGTTGCCACCTGAAGACGCTGTTGCCGAAGCGTTGAAGTTTACGGACGCTGGTTTTGAATCAATGAAGATCAAAGTCGGCAACGATGTTGATAAGGATAGTGCCAGAGTTATGGCGGTTCGCGATGCGGTTGGCCCCGATGTCCAACTTCGAATGGATGCCAATCAACAATGCAACGTAGAGCAAGCGTTAGCACTTTGCCACGCAGTAAAATCCTGCAATATGCAATTGTTTGAGCAGCCGACACCGAAGGATGATTTGGAAGGTCTTGCCCAGGTTCGACGCGATGGGGGTGTGCCCATTATGGCAGATGAATCTATCAGTGATCATGCAAGTCTGATTAGAGTAATTAAGGCCGATTGTGCGGATTACATTAAGTTTGGCATTAAGCAGGCGGGTGGCTTATTGCCGTCAGTCAAAATGTTGGCTACGGCAGAGGCTGCTGGTCTTCCAGTAGTGCTAGGCCATGGATTTGGACTTGATCTCAGTACAATGGCGGAGATTATGCTGGGTGCGACGTCGCATAATATCGTCCCTGGCCTGGAATGTGTAGGTCCACTCAAGGTAGTCGATACGGTGGCAACAACACGGCTTGATATCAGCGCTGGTAGTATTGATTTACCATCGGGTCCGGGACTTGGGATTGCGCTCGACGAAGACAAGCTCGCCAAGTACGCCGACAACGCATAGGCCTGCACCGTTTAGGTTAGTGACATTATATGATGCTCTTCCTTTTAGATAAGACTTCTGTTGTCAGTCAATGGATGATTAAATTTTAGCGTATAGGAGAGGTTGAATGCGTCTAGAAAAGAAAACAGCCATTGTTGTTGGTGGTGGACAACAGCCCGGTGATTCAATCGGGAATGGTAAAGCGACTTGTGTATTATTCGCCCGAGAAGGCGCGCATGTTGCCGTTATTGATAATCAGATGGAACGTGCTCAGGATACGGTCTCCATGATTAAGAGCGAAGGCGGTCAGGCATTTCCGTTAGTGGCGGACGTTACGAGCGAGGCTGAACTAAAAAAAATGATCGCCGATGCACATGAGGAAATGGGTCGGATCGACATTCTTCACAATAATGTAGGTTTCAGCCTTGCAGGTGGCGATACGGTCATCGATGACATCACAGAAGAAAATTTCGATCGTGTGATGACTGTAAATCTTCGTGGCATGGTGATGACCTGCAAACATGTATTACCGATTATGCGTGCACAAAAAAGTGGTGCTATTATAAGTATCTCCTCCATGGCGGCCATCGAATCTTATCCTTACGTCACTTACAAAACATCCAAGGCAGGCGTTGTTGCTATGACCGAGCAGCTGGCCTACATGAATTTCGAACATGGAATTCGCGCCAATGTCATTTTGCCGGGGCTGATGCATACAGCGATGGCCATTGATGCGAGGGTCACGGCGGAGAAAAGTCGTGATCAAGTAATTGCAGAGCGTAACGCGAAGGTACCGCTCGGCAATAAAATGGGCACTGCTTGGGATGTTGCCTATCTGGCGTTATTCCTAGCATCGGATGAAGCGAAGTTCATCACCGGCGTTTCTATTCCTGTGGATGGGGGAGCGTCGGTGCGGCGCGGATAGACCTTGATCAGAGTTATTCTTCACTTTCCTTGAAGAAAATAGCTTTAGGACCATCACCTCTCGGGACGTCGATGGCATCGATATTCTTGGTTTACTCGTCATCATAGAGGTACATATCTTCGAGTTCTCCCTCAGTAATGACCTGACCCTCGACATCGATGTCATCAAACTCCTGTGTCTCTCCCTCTTCGTAGAGATACTCTTCCTCTTCTAGCTCTCCCTCAGTAATAACCTGACCCTCGACATCGATGTCATCAAACTCCACTGTCTCTCCCTCTTCGTAGAGATACGCTTCTTCTTCTAGCTCTCCCTCAGTAATGACTTGTCCGTCGACTTGGATATCGTCGAATTGAACTGGAAAGAATGGAAACTCAGTCTTGTCTTGTGTTTGCGTGACTGCCCGTTGAGAACTTTGCTGTTTAGGGTGGGGCTGAGGCATTGGCAATTTGGCGACTTTGGGGAGCTGAGGCATTGGTAATTTGACGGCTTGGCTTGGCTCCGCGGGATCTGGTATTGATAGGACTTTTTCCACAGATAGTTTTTTGATAGTTTCTTCGGACTGCGCTGAATCGTGTGACGCTGAACGGTCGACTTCGACAGCAGGGCCAAGCGTGATCTCCACACCGCGACCACCGAAAGCTCGTTTAGCTGGCGCTGGGTCCTGCAGCAATGCCACCGCTGCTGCGATATGCAATGACAACGCGAATGACAGGGTGATCAGCCAATGCTGGGCACTTATTTCATTCACGGCGGATCGTTTAAGGTTACCAAATGAATTTTCGAAATTCCCGCATCGCGCATCCATTCAAGTATGATAATCAGCGCTGTTGCGTCTAATTGACTGTCAGCCCTGACCCGAAAATGCGCGCCAATGTTTTTACCATTACCTGCGGCGGCGGCTAGCGCAACTTTGAAGGTCGTCTCATCCATAATGACGTTATTGAGGGCTATTTGTCCGTCTTTTCCGATTAACACAATGTTTTCGGCGATATCCTGATTCGCGGCCTGTTTGGAAACCGGCAGAGTTACCTCGAACGGGCCATCTGCAATCAGCTTGCCAGCAAGCATAAAGAAAATCAGCAGCAAGAAAACGATATTTATAAGAGGCAGAATGCGCTGGTCGTTATCCACCGGTTTGCTCGTCCTGCTGAAGTGAAATCGTTGGATCAAAACCTGCTCTCCCGGACGAGTGCGATATCGCCAATGCCAGCTGCGGTGAGTCGGTCAAGTAGCTCAACCACATTCTGCACCGGCACGGCGATGGCTGGACGTAGCAATATAGGTTGGGATGGGTCCGCGCGTCGCGCCATTAGCAGCTGGTGTATTAATGATTTGGGTTCAGTTTGATTGCCTGCTATCGAGAGTCCTTTGGGCAGAATATCGATGATGATTGTATTGTCTACTGCAGGAGCACTCTCTACTAATGCCGGCGCAGTCAGGTTGATAGTTCGCCAATTTAGATACGACGAGGCCAGCATAAAGAAAATCAGTAGGATGAAGACCACGTCGATCAGTGGCGTCAGGCTTATTATGGATCGCCTGCGCTTATTCACCCGAGGGAGCGCTAGTTGCCCGGCGTATGGATTAGCCATCCGCTCGTTTCCCCTTTTTTGATACATTTCGTGACGTCACTTTTTTCTCATGTCCGGTCGTGACCTTGCTAAGCTCGATGGTAAATACTTGGGTGGCTAAATTTTCCATTTCGTGTGCGAGGCCGTCGACAATACGCTCAAACCAGCTGATCATCGCCACTGTCGGAATTGCAACCGCAAGCCCGACTGCTGTCGTCAATAATGCTTCCCATATTCCGCCTGATAGGATACTCGGGTCTATCTTGTTTCCGGCTTGTTCGAGTTGGCGAAAAGCCTCAATCATGCCAAGCACGGTGCCAAATAATCCAAGCAGAGGCGCTAATGCAGCGATCACTTCGAGCGGCCGAAAAAAAATGCGCAGTGTTTCTAGTAATTGTGTGCCGGCACGCGAAACTTCTTCGCGCACGGTCATTTCCGGAATATTGCCAGAGCTGATGCCACGAATGGCGAGCGCGACGATGACTGCAGTTGGCGCTCGAGACTGTTCGGCACGGTCCAGCGCTGCGTCGTTTAGCCCTTGTCGATACATGTTTAGCGCGTCTCTCGCCACGTCACGTTGCCAGATGCGTAGACTGTAAAACTGCCAAGCCTTTAGACAAATGATCGCAATCGCAAAAACAGACATCGTTACCAAAATCGCCACGACCGGTCCACCGGCTGCTGCCAACTCCTGTGCTTGCTGCATTATTTCATTGTCGATTTTGGGCATGGCGTCGCCGGAATTAGCTGGTGCTATATCCACTTCCTTGGTGGTTTCTGGCGCTGCCGTTGCCCCGGCTTCGGCTCCGCCTCCGGTTTGCGCCTGGGCAACGAAGATGGCGTCAGCGCCAGTTTTGGTCTGTTGATGGATTGGCAATTTCGATTCTCCTTATTCCGCAACAATACCCCCGCACTCTAGCTTTTTTTTATGCGACGCAGGTCTTACGATCTTTAAGGGCAAACCATCTGAAATTTTTTAGCTGCATAAATCTATGTTTTCAGACCTTTAATAAACAAATCACTTTATTTTGAGATAATCCAGCCGTGAATTGTCAAGATGAGCCCTTAAATTGTGCTAGCGCACCTAGAGTTTTTTAAACGAGGCTATTTACTTTCCAATACAGGATCTAAAAAATGGGAGGTATACCATTGATTTAATGCTTATAAGAGGGATCTATCTTATCGAGTTTTCGAAGTAGTGCTGGCCATGCCGCATCGTGACGTCCTCGTCCGCGCTGCCCCTGAATTTTGTAATACTCCTCGCATGTCTCGTAGGAAACTTTACGCATTGTACCGCCGCCGGCATTCATAGCCATCGTGTACATTTGTGTCTCGCAAGTCTTCTCTAAACGTCGCATTAGACCAAATGCTTCAGCGATAGTTTCACCTGCAGTCAGCAGCCCGTGATTGTGAAGCACCATGCACTTTTTCTCTGGGCCGAGATCGCGCTGAAGTGCTGCGCATTCATCGACACCACCTTCTCTTGATGCCGGGCCTTCATAATCGTGATAGGCAACGCGTTTATAGAACGCAATAGCCAGCTGATTGAGAGGCAAGATCCCCTCTTCTATGGCGGAAACAGCCATGCCGGCTACCGTATGTGTATGCAATGCACAGGTAAGATCTGGGCGCCCTTTTAAGACGGCACTGTGGATATTGAATGCAGCCGTTGAGAGCGAATAATTGGTTTCGTCTAGTACCTCACCGTCGTAGTTCACCCTTAGCAGGTCAGAGGCGGTAATTTCATCAAAACACATGCCATAGGGATTAAGCAAAAACTCATCATTGGTACCGGGTACTCGCGCTGAAATATGGGAGGCTAACAAATCGGACATGCCGTAATGCTCAATCAAACGATAGCATGCGGCCAAATCGGTCCGGACCTTCATCTCTTTTGCTGGGATTCTGCGCTCCATCGGTAATCTCCTTTCAGTCAGGCACAAACGGTAAGAGCGGCATGGGCTGAAGTCAACGGGGCGTCTCTGCTCAGGCGGGCTTTGCTACATATTGTTCTCGGCCCACCACGCCCATTTCAAGTGCTTTTACCCTGAGTACACGCCGTGCAATCCGAGCTTCCACGGCGTCTTCACCTTGTAGTTTGGCAAGCTCGTAGAAATGGGCCTCTTCCTGCGCCAGCATTTTTTTAATAGTGATAATGTAAGCTTCGGTAAGGTCGACATGTTCAACCACTTTCCATCCAGACTTTTTTAGCATCGTCGGATAGCCGTCCTTTACTTCCACGTCGGGCGGGCCATATTGTAGGCCGAGTTGATAGTCCGCCTCTGATAGGCCTTCAGGAATAGTGATTACTGAAAAGATATAAATTCCGTCTTGCTTTATGACCCGGCGGCATTCTTGCGACACGGCAAGTTTTGCGGGTGTTCAGCAAAAGACATCTGAGTGGAATACTGCGTCAAAGCCGCCATGGCCGAAGGGAAGTGCGGCGCCATTAGCGCATGCAGTTATAACGTTATTGCTAACACCATCTTTTTCAGCTCGCGCGCGCAAGACTTGAAGCCCTTCTTGGGGCAAATCTATACAAACTGATTTGCAGCCCGTTTGTTCCGCCCAATAAATACTCGGCCATCCAGTGCCTGCGCCCACATCAAGTAGGCGCGTGTCCGGCCTAAGGCCGAACTTTTTTGCCACGTTGTCGGCTTCAACTCGGTTGGTCCAACTGGTTGCACCATAAACGCAGCCAAATACATTTAGTTCGATCTCTTGGCAAAGTTCAGTCTGACCGTGTTGATATTTGGCGGAGAAGCGTTCGATTAGGTCGGTTTGGTTATCAGTCATTGTTATTCTTTCATGAGTGTCGAGGCTTTTACCAACCCTTCGGTTCGGAATTAAGTATGCCCATCCTGTCCAGCGTAGCTTCTAGCGCTTTCATCTTTTTCGGTGATACTTGACGTTGTGGGCGGCGCGGAGGCCCCACTGGTCGGCCCATAATTTCCCACATAGCTTTCGTTGGAGCTGGATATTCCTGCTTGATGATCTGGTAGAGTTCTGAATAGATAAACTGCTTTTCTAGCGCGCTGTCGAGTTTGCCTGCCTTGACTTCCTCATAGAGGTTTCTAACAAAATTAGGCGCAATCCCGCCAAAAACTGACATACATGCGTTGCCTCCTAAGGTCAGGCTTGGGATCATCCACTCGGTGCCAACAAAAAGCCCGAAATCTGGCTTTATCTTGCGCGCAGCGCGGCCTAACTCTAAAAAGGTCTCCCAATTATGGCTGGCATCTTTAATGCCAATCATTTGAGGGAAGTTTTCCATCATGCGTGTCAAATTTGACGGTGAAATGCAGATACCGTCCATGATTCCTGGTGAGTTGTAGCCGACGAAAGGAAGGTCTGTTGCCTGTATGATTTCCGCAAAATGTTCGTAGATTCCATCTTCCGGTGGCTTCCAATAATAGGGCGCGATGGTCATGATGCAATCTGCGCCGTCCGCTTCCGCTTGGCGGGCAAGGTTAATAGCCAGATCGGTGCCCGGTGCAGCTACATTGACTATCACGGGTGCGCGTCCATCGGCTACTTCAACACAGAGTTTCGCCAGTAGTTTGCGCTCTTCATGGGTAAGATTAAGGCTCTCGGCCAGATGGAGATTAACGCAAAGCGCACCCGCATCTTGCTTCAATAAGAACTCAACAATCTTTACGAATACATCCGTATCCACTTTGTTATTCGGAGTAAAAGGTGTGATCGGACAATGAATAAGTCCGTCGGGCACAGTTTTTAGGCGCGGTAGCTTGGCCATGAAGCCTCTCCCAATTTAGCATTAGCCTGTATTGAAGTCTCATTGGTCTCGCGGAGCAAGTCCCTTTTGAAGAAATTCATTGTGCTATACCATCTGCTTGGTTCAGTCGGTATTAGGAGTGATGTTAGATGGTTAAAGGTCGACTGGAAGAAGCCGCAGACCGGTCCGAAATTCTCGATCTTGCGATGCGGAGTATGGTCTATCGAGATAGGGGTGATTGGGATCAGCTTATCAAATGCTTTCATCCGGAGGCCCGCCTTGTCACCTCTTGGTTTGAGGGTAACGCTCACCAATTCATTTTGGATTCCCGCTCCATGATGCATGGGCACGATCAAGGAGACAGTCAAAAACACATCGCCGCTAATCCACGTTTTATCCTAAATGACGTCCGCGCGCTGGGTGAGTACTACCTGACACTCCATCAGCGCAGGAAAATTGATGGCTATCTATTCGATTTCCAAACCTGGTCTAGCGTACTCGATATGTTCGAGCAGCGTGATGGGGAATGGCGATTACTTTCGCGTTGGATGATTTACGAAAAAGACCGTATGGATCCGCATAAACAAGGCGAGGTCCCAGCTAGCTTTTTTGAGGAGATGGATTTAAGTCCTTTCCCCGATGCTCTTAAATATCATTGCTGGCGAAATGCTCGGAGTAGCGGCCAGATGCCATCAGACGATATCCATATTGAGGGGAGCGAACGCGCAAGAGTGACCAGGGCCGCTGCGCGATTATGGCTTGATGGGGGGCCGATTCCTTGGGCCTCAGAAGGAACGTAGGGCTTCTTTATTGATATTAGCTTTTTAGAATCATCTAAGATGGACCAATTCCATCCAATGGCCGTACAATAGTACACGGGCCTTTGGGGAGTTAGGGTATGGCACGCATTGCGATCGGTGGCTTTATGCATGAAACTAATTGTTTCGTGCCTGGTGTTACGGATTACGATTATTTCGCGGAACATCGTGACCGACCACCGCTTTGCCGTGGTCAGGAAATCTTTGATTGGTTACCTGGTGCTGGCATGGGTCTCTCGGGTTTTTTGGATGCTATTGGTAAGGAGCATGAACTACTACCGCTGGTATGGACGTCTGGTGGTGCAGGGGCGCTTGTTTCGCGAGATGCGTTCGAACGTTGTTGTGGTGAGATCGTTGGTGCCTTATCTCGCGCGATGCCTGTGGATGCGATTTATTTGGACCTGCACGGTGCATGCACGACCGAGGAATTCGAAGATGGAGAAAGCGAATTACTGCGAAGGATTCGTTCATCCGTTGGACCCGATATTCCTATTGTTGTCAGCCACGATTATCATGCCAATGTAACACCGGAGACTGCTGAGCTGTGCGACGCGCTTTGTGGGTATTATACTTATCCCCATATCGACAGGCCGGAGACGGGCGCTCGGGCAGCGGTAGCCCTTGAGACGATTTTGGAACGCGGATTACCATCCGCAAAGACAATCCGAAAAATTCCATTCCTTATTCCGCTTACGTTTCAATGCACTATGATTGAACCTTCCCGCGGTATCGTGGAGGCTTCTAAAATAGGCGAAGGAGGTCCGGGCGGTAATATTATAACTTTGGCATATCTGGCGGGTTTTCCGCCGTCTGATCAATTCTGGTGCGGTCCATCGGTAGTCTGTCATGGTTACGATCAGGACGCAGTCGATGCTGCGGCGGATACGTTGGCAGCAAAAATAGAGTCATTGGAAAGCGCGTTTGCCACACCCGAATTGGAGCCTGATAAGGCGGTAAAAGAGGCAATGGAAATTGCTAAGACCGCATCACGTCCGGTTGTGATTGCGGATACCCAGGATAATCCTGGCGCGGGTGGTACGTGTGATACTGCCGGGATGTTGAAAGCGTTAGTGGAGAACGATGCGGGTGGCGCCGTTGTTGGCATTCTCAGTGACGCGGCAGCGGCGGAGGCGGCACATGCAGCGGGTGAGAACGCTGAGATCGAAATAGAGCTCGGTGGTAAAGGCGGGATTGTTGGCGACACGCCTTTTAGAGGTAAGTTTACCGTAGCAAAACTTGGTAACGGCAAGTTTCACTGCACCGGTCCATATCAGGGCGGGCGCGATATGGATTTAGGTAAGATGGCATTACTGCGCATTGGCGGTGTGTCGATTGTAACCGCAAGTAAGCGTTGCCAAGCAGGCGATAAGGAGCAGTTCCGGCATCTTGGGATTGAACCTGAACAGCAAAAGATATTGGTATTGAAAAGTACGGTTCATTTTCGGGCTGATTTTCAGTCTATTGCCGAAGAGGTTTTGGTTGCGCTCGCACCTGGGGGGCATATTTCAGATCCGAGGCGGTACCCCTATGAGAAGCTTCGTCCGGGAATTCGGCTAACGCCTTTGGGCCCTGAATGGGACGGAGTTAATATCTCATAAAGATTTAATCTCAGAGTCACCGGAAAAGCTATTTTTATAAAGGTCCAGTCGATTGCCAAAAGGTTCCCTGAATGGCGGTGATGGCTGATAATTGGCAGCGAGATTGCAGGTTATCCGGTGAGCGGGAGATAAAGAATGGATGCAACATCTGAACGGCTGGTCGATTACACGCTGCAAACGCGGTTTGAAGATTTGACTCCGGAAATTATAGCCGAGTGTAAAAGGCGCTTACTTGATACGCTGGGCTGCGTTGCCAGTGCCTACGATCATCCGGTTTCCGTTTCGGCGCGTAAATTTGCGGCGCGCTATTCGATGGATACGCCTGTGACCATGTTCGGGACGGGCCAACAGGTGTCTCCCGAGATGGGGGCATTTGCCAATTCTGTCATGCTGCGGGCATCGGATATGAATGATAATTTTCGTAAAAAAGGTGGCGGGCATCCAAGCGATATCATCGGTGCCTTGTTTGCAGGTGCAGAACTAGGTGAGGGTGATGGTAAATCATTTTTGACGGCGCTGGCGATAGGATATGAGATTTATTGTAGCTGTTGCGCGGGCATTAATTTGATTGGGAGAGGCTGGGATCAGCCGGTTTACGGGGTTGTTGCGTCCACACTGACAGTTGGGAAGTTGATTGGGCTAGATCGTAATCAAATGGGCCATGCGCTGGCGTTAGCCTTGGTGCCGAATATGGCGACAATGAAGACACGCCATGGCGAGCTTTCCATTTGGAAGGGATGTGCTGCTGCCAATGCAGCGCGCAACGGTGTCTTCGCCGCAATGCTTGCCCAAGAAGGATTCACTGGTCCTGAAAAACCCATCGAAGGAAAGTACGGACTTTGGGATATGGCTGGTAAATTTGAATGGCCACTGACACCCGGTATGCCGCCCAAGTATATTGCGGATACCGATCTCAAAGCGTTCGCCATTTGCGTTCACGGGCAAACCGCTGTTTGGGTAGCGCTTGATCTACGTGATCAAATTAACATCAAGGATATCGAGCATATTCACGTCGAAGTATACGCTCGTGCTCACGAAATGATGGGATCGGACCCGGAACGTTGGACGCCAAAAACTCGTGAGACCGCTGACCATAGTCTTCCCTATGTTGTCGCTAGTGCTTTGTTAGATGGTAAAATAGATGAAGCGTCTTTCAGTAATGCGGCATTAAATTCAGTCGAACGAGCAGCGCTGATGGCGCGTATTACGGTTAAAGAGGACCCCGCTTTTACGGCCGTGGTCCCCGATGGTTCTCCCTGTCGCATCAGCATTACAATGAAAGATGGCAGTAAGAGGCAACACGAACTCCGCTATCAGAAAGGTCATCACGGTAACCCTATGAGTGACGACGAAGTAAAGGATAAATTTACAAGTTTATTTGCCGAATATGGCGATACGGTTCAGGCAGAGAGAATTATCTCGGTAGTAGATAATTTGGATAAATTGAATGATATAAAGGATTTAATTGACGCTCTGGCAAAGCAATAAAACTTAGCCGCGTCCGAAGAATGGCATCTCCGGGGCCATGATGGTAGCAAAAGGAATGTTCGCATCTAGCGGCATGTTTGCCATATGGACGACCAAATCACCGATCTGTTGCACATCGACACGGGCTTCGGGTTTCATCGAACCATCAGGTTGAAGTATGCCCTTTGCCATTCGCTCGGTCATGGGCGTCACGGCATTCCCGATATCGATTTGGCAGACTACTATGTTATGGCCCCGGCCGTCGAGGCAGCCTGACTTTGTTATCCCAGTTATAGCATGTTTGGTGCTGGTATAAGGCGCAGAGAATGGACGCGGCGTATGTGCGCTAATAGAACCGTTATTGATAATGCGTCCGCCTTTCGGGTTTTGGGTTTTCATTACGCGGAAGGCTTCGCGCATACCGTAGAATGTGCCGGAAAAGTTAGTGTTAACAACATTTTGCCATTGTTCGTTGGTCAACTCGTCAATAGGTACTGGTGGGGCACTTATGCCAGCATTGTTGAAAACCACATCGATACGGCCGAATTTTTTTACCGTCTCGTCAAAAAGGTTCCGGATTGCATCCGGATCGCCCACATCGACGGATAGCGCAAGTGCTTGATCGTCTTCAACGCCAGCCTCTTCAATCACTTCGTCCAATGTTTCCTTGCGTCGCGCACAGATGGCAACCGCATAGCCCGCTCTATAAAGCGAGAGGGCAGCATTCTTTCCAATACCGGCGCCGGCGCCGGTCACTATCGCTACTCTGGCAACATTCTTCATGGGATTACATTATCTTAATATTCTAAAGTACGCCGGATATTTTAAAGCACACCGGGCGGCAAATCTTCTTCGAGGATCGACATATTGAGCGCATAGGAAACTTCGCCGTCATCAACGTCGCGATATATAACGCCAATGAACTCGTCGTTTATATAGAATTCTGCCGGGAGAGTGTCCTTCTCGGGTGCTTTTAGGTTAATCTCGGGATTGCCAAAGGTTTGGCGTAAGTAATCTTGTACTCGGGTAATTTCGTTATGGTTCATGGCTGTGTGTCTCGCCGTTATGTTTGGGCCCGAAAAGGGCGATACTTCTATTTAGAACGGCTTGTCGCCCTGCACCATAATTTTATGCAATCGCCTATATTGTCCAGGATAGTCATCGGTAGCGTAATGGAGCGCGCATCGGTTATCCCAAATGGTTAAAGTGCCTGGTTTCCAGCGAATACGGCCAATATAATCGGGTTTTGTGGCATGGCGCAAAAGAAATTGTAGCAGTGGGTAACTTTCTTCTTCGGTCCAACCCTCGATGCATTCCATATGTTTACCAATATAGAGCGCCTTCCTTTTGGTTTCCGGATGGGTTCTTACTAATGGGTGAGATGCAATAGTATTCACTGCGAGTGGTTTCATTTGTTTAATAGTACCGAAGCCTGCGGCTTCACGTTCCGCCCGAGTATAGCCGCTCTGATGTTTCCTGCTGTCACCATTGGCGACGCCGAATAATGAGGCAATATCGCGTTTCATACCATCGGATAGGCCGTTATAGGCGTCGTAGAGATTGGCAAATTGCGTGTCACCGCCATATTCCGGGCACTCATAACAAAACAGTATTGTCATTTTAGCGGGTTTGTCTCGGTAGTGCTGATCCGTATGCCATGCATTACCCGAAACTCTTGGCATGTCCGGTGTTTTGCGGATTTGCGTAATTTCTGGATACCCATCAACGGGACGGTTGAATGCATGAAGGTGAACGTCTCCCCATTGCTTGGCAAAGGCAATCTGCTTTTCTGGGTTCATATCTTGGTTGCGGAAGTAAATAACAATATTCTCTAGCCAGGCGTGGTGTACCTCGGCAAAAACCTCGTCGTCCAACGGTTTTGTGCAATCTACCCCGCCTATTTCAGCTCCTAAGCTACCCGCTATTGGAGAGACGGTAATACGTTTGTAAGCGGTTTCGGACGCAGCGTTCATGACGTCTTCCTTCCTAACTTTGAAGAGTATTTAATTTTATGCCTGAAACCGTGAAGCGGCTAGGGGGTCAACTCAATCCAAATATTGGTGCACCCGCATGGGGCATTTCCACCTTGTAGATAGTCGCCGTCGAGCTTTCCGTAATGAACAGTGTCTTGCCGCCTTCACCGCCGAAGGCGGCGTTTGTAGTGGCTAGGCCTTCCGGTATGCGGATACGTAGTTTTGGTTCTCCCAGTGGCGAGAAAAGCCAAACGGTGCCCAGACCCACATGGCAAATGACTAAATTTCCCTCTTCGTCCATGGTGAGACCATCCGGGCCACCTAGGCCGCCGGAAAGCTGGATAAAATTACCGGTTTTGGCAACCGTCTTGCCATCTGGATGGAAACGTATTCGCCAGATGGCGTTAGCGCGTGTGACTGCCAGCAGCATTTGGCTTTCATCCAGCGTGGGGACAAGGCCGTTCGGGCTCGGCACATTCGTGAGTAGCGCTTCTAAGCGGCCGTCATCGATATTAAGGCGATAGAGTTTACCATAAGCATCTTGCAGGCCGCTTTGGCCTTGGTCGGTAAAATAAAGATCACCGTTCATGGTGAAGTGTAAGTCGTTGGTGCCGACGAACCGTTCCAGATAGGGCCGATCAACAAAGGGTGTGATCTCACCAGTTTTAGGATCGCAATTGACGATACCATTTTTATGGTCAGCGATGAAGATGCGGCCGTCTTTGTGGAACTTCAATCCGTTGGGCTCCCCGTCATAATCAGCCACTGTGGTGAAGGCCCCGTCGGGTGATATTTTAAATATCCGTCCAAAGGCGATATCGACGACCCAGAGGTTGCCGTCCCGATCAAAAGAAGGTCCTTCGAGAAAAGCCCGTAGGCCCCCACTGGGATGTTGGGTGACTGCCCAGGGGGAGCTCGCATGATCACCCTCCCAGCCGTCTGGTAATCGTGTGAAAACTTCTGCCATAATTTCGGGCGGTGCGGAGAACATTGGTTGGTCTTCCATTACTTGCGCATCTCTCTCCGCTTGTCAGCTTTTCTTTTGAGCTAGCGGAGTGCTGGTGATATTAACAGCCTTGCTAAATAAAGGCTTTGCTTTAGCCCTTTTGAGTAGCCAATAAAAGTCGCTTTAAAGAATTTTAAGCGGTGTCTACCAAGACAATATTCGACAGATAGAAGGATAGAAGTACCTAGATTACTAGTTTGCTGCCATGGTCATATATGTTCAATGAGTGTGTTTATTTGGCAGCAGAGTTACAAATTTTCATAGACTTGCAGAAAAAGTTACGCAGAAACAGGCCCTCAAAGAAGGTTGCATTTAGTCATCGGTCATTTCGGGAAGTGTTTGGAATGCATTTCGTAATGCCTCGGACCAACGATCACTTATTTCTGAAAAGTTAGGGTCATCAGCATCTATTCGTCTTTGGGTTGCAAATTCCATACTGTCTCCCCGTATGATAGCCACGTCTAAAGGCATGCCGACTGACAAATTACTCCGTAAAGTTGAATCCATCGAAACCATAGCAGCCTTTATTGCGTCTTTCATTGGCGTATTAATTGTCAACACGCGATCTAAAATTGGTTTACCGTATTTATGTTCCCCAATTTGGAAATACGGCGTATCGGCCGTAGCTTCTATAAAATTGCCAGCAGCATAGACCTGAAACAGACGGTGGCGCCCCCCACGGCGTTGGCCTCCTACCAGCATGGTCGCGCTTGAGGCTTCGCCGCGGGCCTCCAGAGAATCACTGTGACGATCTTGAACTAGCCGCATTTTTTCACTAACGATTTGGGCTACACGGAACATTGTTTCTGCAGTCATAATAGATTCAACATCTTCTGACTGTGATCGTTGAATGTCTTGATTGAGACGCGTGATGACCCCTTGTGTAATTGATAAATTACCTGACGTAACAATCGCTATCGCCCTTTGCCCTTTAACAGACCAGGTAAACATCTTCCGAAATCGGGCGATATTATCGACACCAGCGTTGGTTCGTGTGTCCGAAAGAAAAACCAATCCATCCGAAATTTTGAGTCCAACGCAGTAAGTCATTAGCTTTTAAATCCTCTATTGCGTTATACAATCGACGGTTACCTTGACATCCATAGCCTCGGCTTTGGTACCAACGACCAAGCCACGCATGGGTGCGGCATCTTTTGCATCAAGACCGGACGTAAGTCTTACATAGCAGTCGGTGGGACACACCTGATTAGATGGGTCGAATGCAACCCATCCCAGTGTGTCGATGTACAATTCCGCCCAGGCATGGGAATTCCCGTATTCATCTTCCTGCTCTGGATCATAAAGATAGCCAACAACATAACGAGCTGGAACATTAAGTTCGCGAGCTACACTGATCATCAAGTGTGCATGATCTTGACAAACGCCTGCCCCATGTTGAAGCGCCTCTGCTGCGGTTGTGGCTGTGTTAGTTTTCCCGGCTAAATACAGGACCCTCTCTGAAATTAGTTTGGAAAGCTTATGAGCCATCTCTAGCGTACCCTCCGCTGGGACTTTCCTCGCTAATGCCCGAATGTCATCGTTAGGATTAGTTAATTCTGTATGTCGAAGAAAAATACCATTAGGTGTTTTTGTTCTCAGATTCTGTAAAACCCCCGAGTTATCTTCCACTTTAACTGACCCTTCAGCGACGATCTCTATGGGTATTTCAGGTTCGTAGGCGAGCCAAATTGCCTCATATTCCCCATAAGCGTTTTCAAACTGATGGCTTATCTCATTACCATTTACCGTGACGGACCATTTACGCACCTTTTGATGAGGAAAATTTCGTGGGAATATCATTAACCTTAGCCCAACCCGGTAGGGTACTGTTTCGTAATCGTATATGGTGCGATGTTTAATACTTAACAGCATAGCCAGGCTCGAAGTAGTAGGACTCTGAAATAGCAGAATTAAGACGGTGAGTGTGTGCAATAGCATCAAGAATGAATTCGTGGAGGCCATCACGAAATATCTCGCTCATATCCGATTCCGCCAATTTAGAAATCATTTCTTGTGCAACAGCGTGACTATTAGTCTGGGGTGCGTAACCATGATTCAACCGATTAAGAAAATGCCCAATCTGCTGGTAGCAAAAATGAACTGAGCGAGGAAAAGAAGAGTTTAGGATAAGAAAATCTGCAATACGCCAGGGACTAAAGTCACCACGATAGACCCATTGATAGGCACGCGTCGCTGACATCGCATGGAGAATACTGGTCCATTGATGATGGTCTCGACCCCCGCCAATTCTATCAATATCAGGCAGTAGAACGTAGTATTTAATATCGAGAAGTCGAAGCGTCATGTCCGCCCGTTCTAAAGCGCCACCAAGTCTGAGAAAATTGTACCCGTCGTCACGGATCATGCCGGTTTCTGCGGCTCCCCGAAAAATTGAAGAGCGCTGTTTAATCCAATCAATTAGGCTGGGCAATTCTCGTTGTGCTGTAAGTTCGTCCAAATTTGCTAGCCTTGCCCAACCATCATTGAGTGCCTCCCACATTTCTTGTGTGATAGCCGATCTAACATTGCGGCCGTTATTGCGCGCACTTTTGAGGCAACTCGCAATAGAGGAAGGATTATCCAGACTCAAAATTAATTCATGAATAATTTCCGCCTCAGTCACTCGATGGTCAGGGGAGGCTTCGATATCAGTCCGTGCTGCAATTAAAATAGATCGCCATTCTTCCCGCCCGGCAAACGTTGGTAACATCGCCATTCGGCTACCCATTTCGATTAGCCGCGACATGCTTTCCGCTCGTTCAATATAACGCGCAATCCAGAATAAGTTTTCGGCTGTTCGGCTTAGCATTGCGTGTCACCGATATCCAAAATTATTTTCGGTTAGCACCCAGGTATCCTTCACGCCTCCACCTTGGCTCGAATTAACCACCAATGAGCCTTCGGTCAGAGCAACTCTTGTCAATCCGCCCGGTACTAATCTCACTTCCTTGCCAATAAGGCAAAATGGTCGAAAGTCCACATGCCTTCCAGCTAATGCACTATCGCAAAGAGTATCAATTGTAGAGAGGTCAAGAGTAGGTTGGGCTATAAAATTCGACGGATTATCCCGAATACGTTCTGCGTACTCCGTATGCACTGCCTTGCTTGTAGCGGGACCGATTAACATGCCATAGCCCCCAGATGCATGGACCTCCTTCACCACCAATTGACTAAGATTATCGAGGACATAAGCACATTCATCTGCCTTACCGCAGCGCCAGGTCGGTACGTTTTGCAAAATTGGTTTCTGGCCAAGGTAGAACTCAATCATCTTTGGTACAAAAGAATATACGGCTTTGTCGTCGGCTACGCCGGCGCCGGGTGCAGAACAAAGGGTAACGTTACCACGTCGATACGCATCAAAAAGGCCGATTACGCCGAGCAGACTATCTGATCGGAAAAATAAAGGGTCAAGAAATGGGTCATCAATTCGTCGGTATATAACATCGACACGTTTTGGTCCTAATGTTGTCCGCATCCAGACAAATCCATCTTCAACAAATAGGTCTTGTGCTTCAACTAAATCAACGCCCATTTGGTCAGCAAGATAAGAATGCTCGTAGAATGCCGAGTTGTGCATACCTGGCGTCAGGATCACTACATTGGGTTTGTCTTCAGAGGTCGCAGGTGCGAGCTCAATTAAAGTTTTTCTTAGTCCATCTGGATATTGGTCAACTGGTTCAACACCGATTTTTGCGAAAAGATCAGGGAACATACGCATCATTATTTCTCGATTATCCAGCATGTAGCTCACACCAGATGGAACGCGACAATTATCTTCTAAAACATAGAACTCACCTTCTCCGGTTCGTACTAGGTCAATCCCAGTGACTGGGCAGTAGATACCATTTGGGGGGTCTACTGAGACCATCTCTGGAATGAAACTTTTATTTTGATAGATCAATTCGCGCGGAATTATGCCTGCACGCAGGATCTCGCCGCGATGGTATATATCAAATAAAAAAGCATTAAGTGCACGCGATCGCTGGATAATACCCGCTGATAGAAAGCGCCATTCTTTTGCATCGTAAATACGGGGCACCACATCGAATGGAATCAAGCGTTCCGGATCACCACCTTCGCTATAGACGGAAAATGTGACACCCAGGCGCCGGAAAATGGTTTCCGCTTCTTCTCGACGTTTACATAAGAAGTCGACGCCTACACTTTCTACCCACTCTGACAGTGCTTTATACGGAAACCTAATTTTCCCGTCTTTAGCCAGCATCTCATTAAACACTGTTAAACTCCCTGTGAAACAGCGCAGACAAAGACATAATGGCGTATTAAAGCAATGAACATGCTGCAGTGCAATATTTTATTATGTGCATTGCAATATTTCTAAGGCCTATCAAATTTACTGAATACTCAGTTCTTAGTGGGCTCAATATGAGAATACTGCTTGTAGATTAAATTTTTCCCATCTGACTCAATTTTAAGGCGGTAGTAAACCAAATTTCAGGTTTTTGACTCTTTGACGTGTTCGATAAGGCGAACCAGCGTTTCGTAGGGCTGTGCGCCCACGAGGGCATAACCACCGGCGGCGAAGGTGGGAACGCCCGTGACGCCACTTTCCTGGCACAGTTTCCAGTCCAGGTCGACCGCTTGTTGGTAGGTACGTTCTTCAAGGGCTACCAAGGCTTCTTCGACAGAAAGTCCATTAGACTTTACTACGTCTAATAAAACGTCGATTTTTCCGATATTGCGGCAATCAACGAAATAGGCCCGATATAGAGCGTCGTGCAGTTTATCGCCACCTTCTTGCGTATCGGCCCATTTGCCTAGCTCCTGGGCCATGCGGCTGTTATAGGTGTGAGTCCGCTTTCCATAGGGAAGACCGGCCGCATCCATGCGCGCCTTCATCTCCGCTTGGCGCTGCTTTAGGTCCGCACCCCGATAATTGGCTAGATCGCTAAGCGCCTTGCCTTCGGTGGGCGTGTCCGGATGAAGCGGAAACGGAATCCAGTTAATTGTGACGTTGTGTTCTTGTTGTAGCTTACTCACACTCCCGGTGCAGAGATAACACCACGGTCATACATAATCGGTGAAGATATTAAGCTCGATTGGCTTGGCCATCATGTTGTCTCCCTTTTTATAGGTCAAATTGTAGAAGAATGTGGTTAGCTCTCTTTATCAGCCTGCGTCCTGCTTCATCACTGGAACCCAAAAGGGAATGGATACTTTATCTAAGATATAATTACTGGCTTTAAAAAAACTAAAAATGCCTCACCTACCAAATAATATGCTGACCACTAGCCATGGGCATCCAATACATTGCCATCGATTACCGGCATTTCGGCGTGAATGAGAATGAAGGCTAGTTTACACGGGGCAGTACCGTTATTGACCCAGCAATGATTAGTACCACGTTGGATAGCTACGTCGCCTTGTTTGAGATGGACGCTTTCGCCGTCATCCAACTCCATGTCGATTTCACCTTCAAGGATAATTGCATAATCCAGAGATGCAGTGCGATGCATACGACGTTCAATGCCTGGATCAAACTGAGCAATACGGCAAACGGTACCATTCTCGAAGATAGTGCTTTTGACATCATGTGATATATCTTTGTCATCCCTAAGATCCGGCGGCATTTTATCACTGGCCCAAACTACAGCCGACTGGCCGCCCGGACGGAGGCTTCTAACATTGGTGGCTATTTCGTCGGTAACCACAACCGCTTTACCGTTTTCATCATGACCGGTAACAACCCGGCGGACTTCTAAAGACATCTCAAACTCCCACTTTGCGTTTTTATTTCTACGGCCATTCATACTGCCGTTTACTGCGTTGATAACTTATAGAATAAGGGAGAAAGAGACCAATCGTTTGCGGCCTATAAGGCACCAAATCCAACAAACATTGTTAGAAATTATGGGGCCATAGGATACCAACTATGTGGTTTAAGTTGGAGAGGTGGATAGACAGGGAAGGTCAAAAGTTTGTTAGTAGTTGTTCAGAAAGCTTGCGGTAGGAGGCTAGGTTGTCGAAGCAGGGTGTAAATGGGACCCGTCTTGCATTGGCGGCCATCGCCCTTGGTACTTTGGTGGGGCCACTCGATTCAGCGGTGAATATCAGCTTCTCAGATATTACTTCGAGTTTCGGCATTCCAGTGAAATCAATCCGTTGGATCATCATTCCTTATGTGGCGACTTATGCCAGCTTGATGCTTGTCTTCGGACGCTTAGGAGATTTATTCGGACATATTAAAATTTTTCGGATGGGCCTCGTAGTTAGCGTTATCGCCTATGGATTTTGCGGTTTGGCAGAGACTTTTGAATGGTTGATGGCATTTCGTGTGATGCAAGGGATTGGTACCGCGATGGTATTCAGCTGCGGCCCAGCTTTAGCGACCAGCCTATTCGATGAAAGTGTGCGCTCCCGTATCTTAGGTGGGTACGCCATGATCTATGGTTTAGGCGTGGCATTGGGGCCATCTTTAGGCGGGATTATGGTGCAGTATTGGGGCTGGCCGTCTGTTTTTCTATTCCGAGTGCCGTTGGCGATACTAGCGCTTTTATTAATCTCACTTGGCCGGTTCCCGATATTGCCACGCGATGAGGGGGTGTTTGAGACGGGCCTTGTACTGAGAGTAGCTTTTTGTTCGGCGATAGCGTTGATTGGGGTCGGTCAATTTCCCTATCTTTTGGATAATACTCTTTGGGCCGGATTGGTGGGTGTCGGTACAGGAGTAGCATTGTATATCGCGATCTTATCATCACGACGTGGCGGTATGTTTGGTCTAACCGGTGATGCGGTGCGGAAACCGGATTTTGTCATCGTTATTTGCACTGGGGCTGTAGTCAATTTTACCGGGTTCTCGGTAATGTTATTGGTACCCTATTTCTTAGCACAACCCAGTGCACCAGATTTAGCAGCAGGGGGCCTCATCTTGGCAACCGGCCCATTAGGGATGATGATCGCTGCGCAGTGGGGGGGATTTCTAACTACGCGCTTTGGGGCTAATCGGCTGGCTTTTCTCGGTGCGGTGCTGGTCGCGGGCGGCACGCTATCCATCGGTTTCTGGCCATCGAAAATTTCCATAGATTTGATGGTTGTCTCACTGTTGTTCTATGGCACTGGGCTTGGGTTGTTCCAGGTTTCCAGCCTGGAATTAGTTAGTGCGGCATTGCCGCTATCGCAACGTGGGGTCGCGGGAAGTATCGTCTTGGTCATGCGTACGGTCGGCGTCTTACTAGCTGCAAGTCTGCTGATGCTTCTGTTTACCGTTAATGTCGAAAGTGCAGTGGGTACGAGCAATGCCTTTCTCAGTGGGTTTCAAGAAACTTTCCGGCTTGCTGCGGCTGTGTTGTTCATTTTTCTAAGCCTCACATGGCTTCGACCTCGTATTTGGATTCAGAAATCCTAAATCCTGTTGCATCTAAAATAGGTTATTCGAGTTGTCGCCTGACACGGGTGCGGCTGGAATGGTGAACTGCTTGATGCCGGTAATCCTATTAATTTGGTAGAGACGGAGAGGATACTTTGGTGAATATTTCGCGAATGGCCTCTCTGTCTTGAGTGTGCGCCAGAACCACCATCAGGAGAACGCGCGCTTTGATACCACTTAAATGGCCTGCAGGAATGGCACCACGTTCGATCATACTTCTGAATGACCCGTCATGGCCTTTTGCGAAATAGGCAGATCCACCAAGCATTCGATGTCCGACTACAACAGGAATATTAGCCTCAAGCGCGTCGCAAACTGCATTAAAATAGGGGATGTTCACATTCCCCGCACCGATCCCCTCTATCACGATTCCATCGACTCCTTCTGAAATGCAGGCGCGTACTAGCAAATCGTTCGCGCCTTGAGCAAGAATGATAAGTTGAACGTTTTCCTTCATATAGTCGATGTCGATGTGGAAGCGCCTCTCCGGTTGGGAGAAGTAGATCAGGCCCTCTTTTGAAATAGCACCTAGTGGTCCGCCGTCCCGCGAGGCGTAGGCATTCACTAAATTTGCGTTCATCTTGATTGCATTTCGGGCAGCGTGGATTTCTCCATTAAAGCAAAGCAAGACGCCACGGCTCTGTGAATGGGGGTGTGCAGCAGTCATAACGCTGTAGAGAATATTCCGAGGTCCATCGGCATCCGGTTCTGAAAGGTTCCGCATAGCTCCGGTTAATACTATTGGTTTTGGTTGGTCTAAGGTTAAATCCAAAAAATATGCCGTTTCCTCCATGGTTGCGGTTCCATGGGTGATTACCACTCCAGTTGTATCGTTTTGAGACACAAGTTTTCGGACGAGCTTGCCGAGCTCTACCACTGTATTTATATCCATAAGGTCGCTGGTAATATTCGAATGCTGTAGACATCGAATTTCCGCAAAGTCGTAAATTTCTGGAATTTTTGCAACCAGATCATCGGCGGTGGCAGGATCAACAAGGATGCCGTTTTTTGGTACATAGTTTGACGCGATCGTACCGCCCGTCGCAATCACATAAACAATTGGCTTCGCCATAATTCATTCCCTTAATGATCACTGCCAACGTATTGAATTACGCACATTGTAGTTGAATTGGCTACAACGCGTCCATTGAGGTTACTGCAATAATAGGCGCGTCGAGCTGGCCGTCTTTCACCATTTAATAGAGCGATGAATTTTTAGCTTCGCGCCACTCTGCCGTCGGATTTCAAACCGTCGGCGGCGGTGCGCATACTTGATTATAGGCGTAGCGCGCTTTCAGAGTGCCGAAATGATCGAAGACATCAAGTGCGACCTCCAATGCTTCCGGTGTGATTTCGATATGCGGCGTCCAGCATCCAAGCTGTTGATAGGTCGCAATGCAATCGGTTAGCACGTCAAAATCAATTTTAGGGAAATATGATTTTTCCGCCTTAGCGATCTCTTCTGCTGATGTTTCGTTTAACCAGACCCGCGTTTTTTTATAGGCGCGTGTGAAGGCCTTAGCGGTGTCGGTGGCGAGCCACTCACGCGTTGCCGCCAGACTGGAAAAAGCGTTCGGGCCGATCTGTTCGCCCACTTGAGCAACGATATGGCCGGCGCCATCTTTTTCGAGTTGTTGGGGGAACGGTCCTTGTTGCTCGATATAAGCGCCTTGGCCATCGCGGAATGCTTTATCCATATCGGCCGCGCCGCCAACATTAATGACCTTAATTTTAGAAAAATCGATCCCCGCTTTGTGACATGCATATTGGAACATGGCCAATGGTTGCCCTCCGTCGAATAAGACCACCTCAGCGCCTTCGAGCTTTGCCCATGAAAAATCCCGGTCTGGCTCACGGGCGGTTAAAAAGAAACCGTCCATTTCGTTGATTTGTGCAAAATGTAACGCTCTAGGCACCTCACCATTGTCGAGTGAGTTGAATGCCTGGCTGGGTGCAGTCTGGATGACCTGCGCGGTCCCATCTTCGAGTGCTTTTATTGCTGAAACACCCGGCGTCGCAACAGACCACGAAGCATCTATACCTTCTTCCTTCAGGAAGCCACCAGCCATCGTGGCGATCAGCGGAGTATAGAATGCGGAGAAGAGGGTAAATTGTATTTCAATTTTTTCCATCAGTACCTCCAAATGGACAGTGGGCAAAGTAAACGCACCGTAGCACGCGCGTCGGCGTGTATTGGGCTTCTAAAATCAGCGTCATCAGAAAATATATTATGAGGAATATAGTCTCCTTCACGAGCTCTGCCAGTCAAAAACAAATCAGGTTCGCTTTCCGGTCGCTGGCGTGTTCCCTCATGTGCTATCGCTGATTATAATCAGGATACCGAAACGGAGTTTGCACGATGACTGAGATATATACACCTCCAAAAGTCTGGAAATGGGAAGGACAGAAACAAGGTCGATTCACAAGCACTAATCGTCCGATTGCCGGTCCGACCCATGACAAGGAATTGCCGGTTGGTAAGCATCCGTTGCAGCTATATTCGCTGGGGACGCCGAATGGTGTGAAGGTAACGGTGCTGCTAGAGGAATTGCTAGCTATGGGTCATACAGGCGCCGAGTACGATGCTTGGTTAATCCGAATTGGTGATGGTGATCAATTTGGCAGTGGTTTTGTCGATGTGAATCCGAATTCGAAAATTCCAGCCCTAATGGATCACAGTACTAATCCTCCAACTCGGGTTTTTGAATCCGGTGCCATACTGCTCTATCTAGCAGAGAAGTTCGGTGAATTCCTACCGAGTGATGCGGCGGGGCGGACAGAATGTCTGAACTGGTTGTTTTGGCAAATGGGTAGCGCACCGTATTTGGGTGGTGGTTTTGGCCACTTTTATGCCTATGCGGAGGAAAAATATAAATACCCCATAGATCGTTTCACTATGGAAGCCAAACGCCAGATTGACGTACTTGACCGACGCCTGGCTAATAATCGTTATATTTGCGGTGATAAATATACTATCGCCGATATGGCTATTTGGCCTTGGTATGGTGGCGTTGTCATTCTCGGACAGTATGAAGCAGAAGAGTTTCTCGATGCAAGCTCCTACACCAATGTTGTGCGTTGGGCCGAGGAAATCCATGCACGTGAAGCTGTTAAACGTGGTCGTATGGTCAACCGCTTACGGGGTGAATTGTATGAGCAGCTCCATGAGCGACATGATGCTAGAGATTTTGAAACCAAGACGCAGGATAAAATAGAGGCAACGGAGTAGGCATTGGCCTCTATTAGGCTTTAATAGCCATTTGGTTTTGTGAACTTACTTCGATGGTTCTCTTTATGTTGCTTGTAACGGCACGCACAGAGGGATGGCGGGATGGTAATAGCCGTCCTGTCTCCCAAAGGCATGGCCACTGTCATAAGCATCAATTATCCATTTCGGTAATCTTGGACCGTCCTTGCAGGCTAGCCATAGCCGCAATAAATGTCGACGTTTAGCAAGATCATCAGAATCTTTGAAAGAGCGGCGGCTATGGAGAATTGTGTGGTTGCAAAGAAACTGGATATCGCCTGGTCGAAATTGCATATCAAGGAAGAAATCCGGATGGTCTGCAATGTTATCAACTAGGGCCAAGGCTTCTTTCTGGGCATTTGTAAATGGGCGAACGCCGGGTATTGCTTGCGCTTTGAATATGTGTCCACGCACATAGTGGGCAATCATGCGTTTTCCCTTGGGCATGAATAGCGGTACGTCTACGAAACGCTCACTATCGTCTGGATTTTCACTTACAAAAGTACGTTGCAAAGGTTCCATTAGCACCTTGGCTAAGTCGGGCCGTCGACGCACAAGTTCATTATATATAGTCGTAGAGGAAACGATAAGAGAATCGCCCCCAGACAACCCTGGTTTAAGACAAAATAACCCCACGATATCCGCGGTATCCGTATGGAATGGGAGATGGTCTGTTCTTTGGTAACCGCGTGTTTTTAATTTGCTTAAACCGAGATTTAGGTTTGTGACATGTCCTAGTGCATGGCCTTTACTATTCTGTGAGATTGGCATGCCGATATGTACCCCTAGGCCCCAATAAGCGCGGGCAGTTTGATCAATGGACCATTTTTCAACGGGCAAGCCACGTAATAACGAAAAGCCCCGGCCATGCAGTATGTCTGTTTTGTTCTTTGTGAGTGTCGCTTCGATCGACGGCAACGGAAAACTATCCAAGGTAATGTCGAGTATGTTCTGATTTGAAGAGGCTTCTACTGCCACCTCTATTTCAGCGATTTCATCAGCTGTCCACCGATGCAACCACTCGTCTTCTCGATCGGCCATATCCGAACCAATCCAGGCTTGTTGTCCGGTATAAGTCTTTAGGGCTTGGGGTGACATGTCCATCAAATAGAGCTTTTATGGAAGGTCTCAAAAAGGGGCATAATTGTTTTCGAACAGTTTAAAGAGTTGACCGTATCAATGACTCTATCTGCCTGAGCTGCACTGCCATAAATCGCGTAGAGACGATGAAACTTATTGGTGACTTCGTCTGCGCTCATGGGGTGCTTCGCATGACCCTTTGGGTAAGGCAGTTCATGAACGTGTTTGCTGCCATCGTTGAGAGTGACTGTCATTCGGCATGGCACTTGTTCGGGGTGCGCCTCAGTAAGTGCTGGGTCTTCAGCAACGGTGATGCGCGGCATCAATGCCTTTATATTTGGTGATTGGAGGGCTTCATCGGTGAAGGCGGCTTCGCCTACATCACCATACAGAAAAGCCGTGCCGACGACATAGGGCATACTATGGTCCGCTGTTTCTCGGGTTCTTGGCGCCCAGCGGTTGGGGTCACTACCCATCATTGTGAAAGCTTTTAAATAGGTATCAACATGGATATTTTTTATGGCATCGACAGAAAACCGATCACGCATACCTAGTGCCGTCCAAACTGCGGTTTGGCCCTGGTAGCAGATAGGGAAGGCCTTCAAATTAGTAATAGCAATGCGATAGGGCGCTTCACCTGGTTGAAGGGGCCATTGGAATTTTCCGATTACATCCCAGAGGCCATATTTACCCTCAACGGGTTTTTCTGGGCCAGTAAAGCCCTCCATAGCTAGCAACGCTGCAAAAAGGCCATTCCGTGCAGCATTGGCGCCAGCGCAGCCTTTCCAGGCCGAGAGCTCTCCTTCACGAGTTTGGAATGTCGCCATATTCGGCACTAACGCCAAAGCAATAGCGTGGGTAAGTTGTTCACAATCAAGTCTAAGAAGTTTACCAGCGGAAACGGCTGACGCGACAATGCCGTATATCGGTTGGTCCCATCCTTTGGTATTTACATCTATGGTCTCTGTAAAACTGCAATACACCTCATATCCAAGCGCAATGGCGGCAATTAGTTCCTTCCCTGTAGCATCAGCAATTTCTGCTGCAGCGAAGCTCGCTCCCAAAAGATCGCTTGGATGACCGCCACTCTTGACCCTATACGAATCGCTCAAGTCCAGGACGCGCAACATTACTGAATTCGCGAAGGCTGCCATTTCTGGCGAAGTCTTTTCACCGGTCGCAAATATGGTGGCTGGTGTCTCCATAGAGTAGCGCCTAGCCATCCGGCATACGGATTTGGAAACAGGATGATCAATAGCACCTGCAATACAACCGAGAGTATCAAGGATCCGAAGTTTAGCACCCGCTATTACGTCTGCGCTTATTTCGTCGTAGTTGACAGATAGTGCGTACTTCGCAAGGTTTTCGGTAGTTGCATCCATTCTTGTGTCTATCCCTATTGTGGGATCAAAGAATTTTATTACGATTAGGCCTATTCCTTGGACAATGCTTGCCTTTCGACGAAGCTGAGAGATCCCATGCTTCGTGTAATGGCTACTTCGTCTTCATATTCATGTAATTCAGCCAACAAAAGCAGCCGTTCAAGAGCAGTTTCTGTAAGCGTACTTCCTTCTTTGAGAAGAAGAATTTCATTTACTATAATGTCTTGTTCCAGAATGTCGTTGGGCATTAAACGTGTTACGGTGACGCTTAATGAAATTGATGGTATTTCCTCTGTCGCGTCTTCATCGTCTTCTTCTGTTTTGTTTTCAGCGACTTCTTCAATCACATTCTCATCGCCTTCATTAATTACTTTCTCATTGCCTTCATTAACTCCATGCTCGTCGTCTGCATCAATATCATTTGAAGCCAAAAGATCCCTTACTTTTTCGAGTAATGCTTCGTCAAATAAATGGCGTTCGCTAAATGCACGATCAAACTCTTTATCAGTTGGTTGGGAATCAGCCGCTTCTTCTGCCAGCGTGTTTAGAATTTTTAGGAGGCGTGCACCGACAGGAATTTCTTCTCCACCGGGAGATTTCTCCGGAATACCGGTCCCATCGTAAGCCTTATCTTGAAATAAGACGATCTCAGAAACGTACTCCATGCGCGGGATATTGGACAGCAATGCTTTACTCGCCTCTGGCACTCGCGCTAGAACGTCGCGCTCGTCTTTGGATAACGTGTCTCCGTTCGAATCCTTTACCAAAAGTTCTGGCGGTACTGTAACCCGCCCGATTGGGGCCAATAGGGCAGCCATTCCTAACTCCCAAGGATGGTCCATGCTAAGCGAAGAAACTACTTCTTTCATCCAACTGTGGACGCGATTCGCCCGTCCGAATATTTCTGGCTCTGACGATGCGACTATATCAAGTAATAACTTCACGCTACCGGCCAATGCATGCTCCAACATGTCGCGTTCTGTCTCATTCATCTTTTGACGCCTTTCTTTTCGAATGTATTCGCGTCATTTACTGAGCGTCCGGGCTACCCGAAAGCCTATATCGCTGTAGCGTTTTTTCGTTGAGTTTCGAAAGCGGTAGGCAGACCGCCCTGCACCAGCCATCATAATCCAGGACCCCCCGCGGGCGATATCTGCGCCATTTTTGTTACTTCGCGCTATCCATTCTGAAACATTACCCAACATATCATGTAGGCCAAATCCGTTAGGTTTAAAGCGTCCAATGGGTGCGGTGTAGATATAATAGTCCGTGCATTTGCTTATCTGTACATTTGGATATTTTTGCTTCAATGCCTTGTCTGCTGTATTCGCGTACTTACAACGTTCAGCGTGATTTTCAAAGCGCTTGGAGAAGGGAAACGAACCCTCTTTGCCGGTAGCGGCATAAATCCATTCATTTTCCAATGGTAAGCGGTAACTCTTGCCGGAGACATGGCTTAGCCATTTGGTGTAGGATAATGCATCTCCACGGGAGACACAGGCCACCGGCTCGTCATTGCCTTGTTTAAAGCCGGGATTGGTCCAGTTCTGAACGGAACTTAATTCCCACCGGCGGCCATTCTTATGCAAGCAAGGTTCTGTTTTATAGCCGGTTGCTGCAATAAAAGCGGCATACTGACCTCGCGTAATTTCAAACTTACTTAAAGCATAGCGTTGTTTAACAACAATCCATTGGCTTTTCTTTTTCGCCTTGGAATATTCGGCACTTACCGCACCCGGTGCGATGCTTATCATTTGTGGGCATTTATTGCAGTCGCTGAAGGTTTGGCCGTCTGTAGGAGACACAAATGTTACCGCTGCAAATGTTGCTGCAAGCGCCAAAATCGGTGCCTTCATAGTCTTGTCCTCCCATGCCCCTGTTTTTCTTAATGGTCTGGTAATTATAAGTTAAACATTGTTTTAAAGCATTAACGAATTGGTTGCATTTACACCATGACTTGACCCGAGCGCGTAACACCAGAACAATAGATTTGCAGCCAAAACTTTAGGTGAAAGAGAAATTTTATGAGTACGCTCGGACATGAAACTTCGCAGCATTCAAGTCAGTCTTTTAAAATCACTAAGATCAAGGAACATATCGGCGCTGAAATTACGGGTATTGATTTACGTAAAACTATAGACCTGGAGACGCATCAGCGGATTAATGATGCGCTAGTCGAGCACGTAGTTCTGGTAATTCGTGATCAGGACTTTGAACCAGCGGACTTTCAAAAGGCGATAAGTCGTTTTGGAGAAATTATGCCTGATAATAATAGTCTCCATTTGGTAGATGGATTTCCACTAATGCTTATTTTGTCTAACCGGTTGAAAGACAGTAAAGGCGGTCCGGCTAAAGTGGAGAAAAATTCTAATTGGCATACGGATCACACAAATCATGAATGTCCGCCAAAGTACACAACCCTTTATGCCGTAGAGCTTCCTGATAAGGGCGGAATTACGAATGTCGTGAACATGCGCGCGGCCTATGACGCGCTGTCGCTGGAATGGAAAAAGCGGATCGATCCATTACAAACTGCTAACACGCTTATTAGCAGGGCTAATTGGGAAACCGGGAACCCTGATATTGTTAAGGAACAAAAAGAAACCACGCGAAGAGCTGTTATGCATCCCTTGGTGCGTACGCATCCAGAAAATGGGAAAAAAGCGATCTGGTTCCACAAGGGTAAAACTGACACTGTCACCGATATGGATCCTTATGAGACGCAAGATTTTTTGTCTGAATTGCTTGCTAATTCGCTACAAGACGATTTCATCTATGCCCATGAGTGGAAACTGGGTGATTTGTTGATGATCGATAATAGGAGCGCCTTACATCGTGCTGGCACAGATTACGACCACAGTCAGCATCGGATGCTCTATCGGCTGATGGTAAAAGGTGATCGACCCGTCTAGTGATTCAAACTTTAGGGCGATAAGGCCGATAGAGAAATGTGTGAAAGTAAAAACATATTTTTAGAATTGTACATTTTAAATTTTTCTGCGGCCAATGTCCGCTAATAAGTCACGTGACCTCCTGATCTATGTTGATGCGGACGCTTGCCCTGTGAAGAATGAAATCGAGCGTGTGGCACATCGCCATGGTTTGAAGGTTTTTATGGTAAGTGATGGTGGCGTTCGACCCAGTCAGAATCCGTTGATAGAAATTGTTGTAGTCACTCAAGGGGCTGATGCAGCGGATGATTGGATTGTTGAACATATCCAGAAATCAGATATTTGCATCACTAGCGATATACTTCTCGCAGGGAGGTGCTTAGGGCGGAATGCATTTGTGTTAAAGCCAAACGGGCAAACATTTAGCCATGACAATATTGGGACGGCCTTAGCGACGCGCGAGATCCTCCAAAATTTGCGTGATAGTGGCGAACTTACTGGAGGTCCCAAGCCATTTAGCAAAAGCGATCGATCTGAGTTCTTAAACCAGCTAGAAACAACCGTACAAGCGGCAAAGCGGGAGATAATCTAACCAACATTAAACTCGTGGAGCGGAGTAATTCTTTAAAGCATTTATTACAAAAAATTTAGGCCCGATATTCGCGGATATGCCGAGTATTCGTAAACAGTGCGTTGGGTGAAATAGTAAATAAGCTGCCAGTGGAAGCCGCAGGGTCATAAACATGCCATAATTACCAATGCTGGTAACGGGCTTAAAGATTTACGAACCTTTTCGAGGGAATTCGTGTAACGAGGGTTAGCCATGCTCAGGCAGGTAGACTTGGCCTTCCATGATCCGTCGTGCGGTTCGACCCAATGTGGCGCGTTTCACTGCGTAATCATTGCCCTTAATTTCTACCTGTGTTTCGGTCTCAATCACGCCTGCAGGGTGACCGATCCGCACTATGATATTATCTAATGTTTCAGGTTTGCAGGCCTCATATACAATCGTTCCAGGCAGTCTACTTGCGACTCCGGTGCACACGGTGCTGGTGCCTGCATAGGTTTTGTGCATCTGTTGCATAAACATCAAGCGAGAGACGAAGTCACATTCTTGAGCTTTGATTATGCCGCTACCAATAACATTTTCATAATCCTGGGCGGGCCCTATCATTCCGATTAAGGGCGTGGCGGGGCTTTCTTCGCGGCTGCGGTCAGGATCGTTTACCATGCCCATAGCCGCTGCTCCATGTGCACGGATACGTTCTAATTTATCCGTCAAGTCCGTGTCCGCGTCTATCTCGGCCGCGGTTTCTGTTCCCGTTAGCCCTAAGTCGGCAGCACGGAGAAAGACATGGGCGTTTCCGATATCGACCAATGAGACATCTATTTTGCCGACACCTGGGATATCCAAGGTATCGATTGGATTGCCTGTGGGCAGCAGTCCGCCAGCACTGGCACCTGCTGTATCGGCAAAGTCAACCTGTATGCGCGCACCTGTGCCGGGTACGCCGGGAATAGCAAAGTCACCTTTTTCAAGCGGACAATCATTTTTAACGGGAACTTCGACGAATAACATACGGTCTAAATTTGTATTGTAGATACGCAGCGTCGTGACAGGGGAGACAGTTTCCACCATTTTTTCCCAGATGGCGAATGCACCTACGCCAGAGGTGAGGTTGCCGCAAAGTGAACGGTAATCTACCTCCGGTTCGTCAATCTCTACCTGCCCAAATGTATATGTGAGCTGCGCGTCTTCGGCTCGTGGGTTGCCGATAGGCGGCGGTCCGATAACGCAAACCTTACTGGTCAGAGGATCAGCACCGCCAAGGCCATTGATCTGACGTTTATCAGGCGAGCCAAATATTTGTAAAATTGTTCGGTCGCGCTCAATTGGATCTGAGGGTAAATCGGATTCCTTTAAATAAATACCTTTGCTTGTACCTCCCCGAAGTATTACGCAGCGCACCGGATCAGACATGGACCCCTCCATAGATTATAAATTGCGATTTATATAGGCGTTATAAGGTATGAGCGAAAGTAATCGCACGAGTTAAGTCCACCTGTCATATTTGTTTTTTAATAATTGATTAAGCTCGGTGGCGTATCATGCCTTGATAAATAGGAGGGCTAAATTCAGAATGAAAAGTATTTTATTCCTTTGTGTCGCGAATTCTGCTCGTAGCCAAATGGCGGAGGGATTGGCGAGGAAGTTATTTGGCCCGGACATTACTGTTCAAAGCGCAGGTTCTAATCCATCGGCTATCAATCCCAATGCTATTTAGGCTTTGGCTGAAGTAGGCATAGAGGCGAAAGATCATCATCCTAAATCGCTTGAAAGTA
>PBOR01000026.1 GCA_002724395.1 Rhodospirillaceae bacterium
AAGTTACCGCGTAGGCCAGCACATAATTCCGATTGAAATGATCGTTTTTAGTGCATCGCGTCCTTAAAACGCTCTAATAAGTGTCATCTAAATATGTATTTATTCGAAGCGAAATATTGGTATCAATATTTCCCCCGGAAAATTAAGCTGAAACGTTTCAAAAGCATTATATTAGGCGATGTCAAGTTGATGATTGTTGTTTAAAAACGCAGTTACAACGCCGTTGGTCCTAGCTTCGGTCAAGCTGTCAGAGAAATACTGCAGGCCAGGGTGAACGCCTGATTCTCAACCTCCAAAGAATTAGAAGCAACCTATGTCCGAAATTCGGGTGATCCTTGAAAAAATGTCCTCTTCGGGGCCTGAGGCTGAGCCTGGTGTCGAGGTACTTGCTTGGTCCGCAAGAGAGGACTGTTCAAAGAATTTTTATATTGAAACCACCCTTGCCCTTCCTAATGATTCCGATCGAGCTCACTTTATTGATCAGGGAAATGTCGTTAGTGAGTCAGCCTGGAGACTAACTGTCACCGCGAGCCCCTTGGTCGATAGCGGTGGTAACGCCGAACCGCGGGAACAGGTTCGTTATTTTCACTGTTTCTTGGAAGAAGTCAGGGAGATCTCCGAGAAGGAGGGTCAGCGGACGCTGAAAGTGGTTTTTGCGCCGGTCACGTATCCCTTAAGCTTTGCCCGGGCAACGCGATCCTACAGAGAGAAAAGCGTAATCGATCTTTTCGAGGAAGGTATTGAAAAACTTAAATCGCTGACCAGTGGACGGGTCACAATTTCTTTGGAAAAGCATTTATCCAGGACGGATTATCCAACATGGGAATCTCGAGTTCAGTACCGAGAATCGGACTGGGACTTTCTGAAGCGTACCCTTGAAAGGGACGGCCTCTACTTCTTTTTTGAGCAGAAAGAGCTCGAAACGGTAATTCACCTGTGTGATTCCTACCAAGAACACGGATCTGTCAATAAGCATACAGAACCTTACGTAAGATCAGATCGGTCCGTATCTCATGTCAGCGCACTCAGCCGCGTTATACCGCGTTACGTTTGTGTCTCAGGATACCATTACCTCGCGGATGGCCTTAATCTTTATACCTCTGTTGATACCGGTACATTGACGTATGCCGCTCCCGTTATCTCTCGTGAAAAGACCGATCTATCTGAGCCGCATACGGTTTTTTTAGAGGGCCTTGTAACGCCTCCCGGTGATTTAATCGAAAATGATGTTGTACTCGCGGACTTAAATTATCTGGTTTTACGGCGTGCGGAGGAGATAGTGTCAGCCGCTCGCTTTATTGAGGGTGAAAGCGTAATACCCGGATTAAGTGCCGGTTCTATTATTGAGATAGCAGGGTTTTCCGATATTTGCGAATCTGGAGAGACATTTTTTGTCGCATCCGTCGACCATGTGACTGCCTACGGTCCGGATAACACACCAGGACTCTCATATAAAAATACGTTTAAAGCCTATCGGATGACTTCTTCAAACGAAGTTCAGTTTCGTCCTGCGCGGGTTACCGAACGTCCTTCGATCCCCGGCTTTCTCACGGGATTTATTAACGAGTACCGATATCCATCGCTTGAATCTCCCTCAATTGCTGATCGAGATGGACTTGGCCGGTTTAACGTGGTGTATCAATTTGAGGCCTTTGACGGTACGGAGGATTCGATGAATGTGTTCCGCATGCGATCGATTCGGATGGGAGCAGGGAGTCAAGGGGGAACATATTCGGCTCTTTTCGACGGTGCTGAAGTAGTCGTCGGATTCTATAAAGGTGATCCCGATCAGCCGATAATTGTTGGATCTGCCTTCAACACGATCGACCAAGATCCATCGTTGGTCTCTATCGACCTTTAATTTATTTTCACGGGATTTGGGTTGATGACAGCTCTCATAAGTTCGGGAACCGTCCAGTGGCAAGAAATTTATCAAGACGGAGATTATGAAGCTGGTTCCCGTATTTGGGATTGGTCTGATTCGGGCAACAGAAGGGGCTTGATTGTTTACTCCGGAAAAGATACGGCAACCTCAGCCACTGATTTTTCTTGGATACCACAGGGAAGTTATTTTTTCACTGAAAACGCCGACTTGAGTATTGATAACGGCAAGACAAGCGCTCGATTGGGACTGGTAACTTCCGGAGTGTTGACAGACATCGCTTTGGGAGGATCAAGCGTTACCAAGTTGACGAACGACCAAGGCGCGATAACTGACGGGGCTGGCCATCTCATCATTGGTGATCTACGCACTACTGATATCTNCCAGANNNTGGTGCNGCTTCGGACATCGTGCATCTGACGGAGATCGACAGCGCAAATGAACAACTCGCCGCATTGACGATCGGCGATGACGATGGAAGTGCGACAGGGGTTTTTAATCAATTAGTGGCATCAGCAGGGGCTCCCAAAGCAACCTTGCGTAGTATTACGGTGACAGACGGGGGTGCCTACGCGGCTATCCCCTCCGTGAGCGTGTCGGGCGGTAACCCCGACAGTGAGGCCTCGGGATTAACCCTAACAGTCAATGAAGTTTATGTGGACGTATGGATAGAGACGGCCGGCGGGCGATCTGGCTACTACATCGAATATAGTTACTATACCGTTGAGAGGGTTTCTTTTACTAATGCCGGGGAGGGTTATAGCTCACCGCCCACGGTATCTTTTGATGGGGTTGAGGCGTATTATGGCCTCGGGAAGCCGGCGGCGGCCACCGCAAGTCTTAATGCCGCAGATTTCACCAATGAAACGAGCGGATCTGATGCCAACATCCAACGTGTCGTGGGCGATCAGATTAATCTGCGCTTTAACGGGCCGTACCAGATGGACTCTAGTCAATCAGGTTTTGGTCAAGTCCCATCTGCTTCATTCACGAAAAATGACCTAGTTTACGATTACGCTATTGGAGGAGACGGCTCCGTTTCTATAGGTCCAGTAAGGTCAATTCAAACGATCGATGCAACCCCTTACGGCGTGATCATGGCGGGGGGAAGCAGCTCAGGTAAATTATTCGCTTGGCCGGGCCAGACAGATTCGTCGGACACCGCCCCGGTAGACAACCCAAGCGCTGCTAGCAACTACAACAACCACATCTCTACCATTATTGATGTTGGGGCCGATTTTTTGGCGAAGGGGGCGGATAGACCTACTCCCCTTACTCCCGATACGGTTAACTACGGCTGCTATGAAAATTTGGTTTATGGCCATACCTTTAATTTCCAGCGTGGGATAAATATTGATCTTGGTCAGGACGACGGTAATGACATCAACTTAGCAACGGGTTGGTCTTACACGGACACATTCTGGCCAGACACCACAGAGAAAAGACCTACATCGTTAACGCCTGCCGATGGGACTTATGGCTGGATGGTGGCATCTAAATTTGACCTTGATGACTTGCAGGAGATTACCGCGCCTGGCGGAGTTGAAGAGATCATTACGAGTCTAAATTTGTTGAAAACGATGTTCAGTGGCGTGCTTCCTGAAATGAGCGGGACGTCGCTCACTAATCTTTTGGGTATGACGGGATCGTTAGGAATGATGGCAACGTATCCGTTGACGGGTGGGCTTACGTTTTTTGTTGACGTTATTGGTACTTGTACCTCCGAGGATTATCCGTTCGGACCATTGAAATTGTGGGGCTACAGTTCAGAGTTCGCCGTCGATTCCTGGAATAGCGTGTCAAATTTGTATAATTTTGGTCCGCCAAAGGATGCCGCTGATGTAGCCATGGTCACAGCGGCGGACTTTACGGATTGCTTGAATCCTCAAGACAAATATTCGGCGTATCTCGACGGCGCAAGGCTAAACGTGGAACGTCGTGCTGGAGCTGCAGCGGATTTTATAAGCGGAACCACCGTTGAAGTTTGGGAAGATAAAAGTGGTCTGCAGTGGGAATGGGCAAAAATCTCAGACGGAGAGGTTAGTGGTGAAGAGGAATGCGTAAGTGTTGAAAACTATCTACAGGTCGGATTTCAAACTGAAGTCAATGCAAATTGGTGTGGAGTTAGCAAAAGTATAGTGAATGGCACGTATGAGACATCCTCAGATAAACAGCTTGATGTAGGTATTGATGCAATGGGGGTCGGAGCCAGTTTTGACTCTGACGGTCTTGTTGTAACGCTCGGCCGGGCCGCAGGAAGCCATATAAAAACGTCCTATGGAACGCTCGACTTCAATTTTGGAGTAACGGGTCTTGAGCTTAAAACATCCGTCACTGGTCTAAAAACAGAGCACACGGCAAAGCCGAATGAAGATCACTTTGAATTTGGAGCGGGAACTGTTGAGTTCCATGCTGCAGCATNTGCCAGNCTTATAACGATTGTTCCAGTGCAAGCGCAATCAGATACCAGTGTTGCTACGGCCGCCGAAACGACTCAAGCAACCGGTCAGGTGTTTCAAGTACAAAACGGAACCACTCAAGCTGAGATGTCTGGCGGAGATGCGGAAACTGTCGCCGCGGAGTTTTCGGCTGGGACATCTCTAGCCCAAGCGGCAGGTTTGGATAGTGGCACTGGCAGCACGGGGTCCACAACGGCTACGAACGAAGAGGCACATGCTGAAGTTGCCGAAGGGCAAGGTGATAGCTCTGAAGTGGGCGATCATGTTGATGATCAAAATAATGATACTCGGCAGGCTCCCGCTCACGCAGGACAAAATAATGATGTCAGAGATTCTGTTTCTGGCTCAACTGGCCGCGGTGGCTAGGGTGCGAAAATGACCGACACCTATACTACGACGTTGATAAGCGGTAATGTTTCAACGGTCAGCCCAAGTACGGAATCTTATACACAGGATAGCCTCCTTGAGACTGGAGGCACGTTTTCGCTTGCGACTTTCAATGCGTTAGCAACTGCCACCGATAGCTCGATTAGCTATTTGGATTCGACGTTCGGTGTTGGTTGGCTAGATAGCTCAAGTATTCAAACATCCGATTCGACTTACTGGGTGGGAGGGTCTTTTCTTAGGACTCGAAACCCATACCAAGTAACTACTGGTACTCTGACAGTGGATGATGCTCAGCTTACGATCTCAACCACCGGATTAAGCACTGAGTTCTACCGATACGGCGGGGTGACTGGCGTGATGGACGCCAACTGGTCCGACGGCTATGCCTCCTCGTTCTCCCCGCTATCTAGCGGTTCGTCGCCCCCGGAAAGCCCCGTCGGGGGAATTGATATGGACTGGTTTAGAGATCTGCTCGATAACTGGATCAAACCCGCCTCCACAGCCCTACCAGACACAGCCCTAACAGACAATATTAATGCCGGGGAAACGGCGGCGCCGTGGGACGTTTATGCTGCCGAGGCAACTGAAACATCGTTGTCATCCGACACCATTGTGACAAACGCGCTAACCGGCGCATATTTTCTTAATTCGGTCCAAGGGAATACTTTTACTTGGGCGGATGGCTATGATTTCAACTGGTTTACTGGCTATACAAATTTTTCTCTCGGTAATGACGATGCTGTAGTCGCCCTAAGTGTAAGTGACATGATTGCTTACACCCAGAAGTCCATTGAGGTGACTTGGTCAACAGGGACACCTACGATAAGTGACACGAGTGGGGCGACGAGCACTTCCGAGAATAAATTTCAGGGCGGTGCGTGGCCGAAAATGGATATGTCGGCCGCAAGTGCTGTTGAAGCTTTTGACGAGCAAACGCTCTCTCCAACTTCAGCGACTGCCTCTGGCGAGACGTCCGTCGTATTTGATAGCGCGTTTAACGTTAAAAATGGACCGGCGTCCTACGATCCTGACAGTAACTTCGCAACGAGGACTTTCGGCTCAACCTGGAGTACGGTCACGGGAAATCAGGTCGTGTTTGGTACCGGATCAGGCGACTTCAATTTAGGCCCCACGTTAGAGTTTAACTATCGCACCCGCACAGGCAATTACGAGATCGAGATTACTGACGGAGAACCATGGAATTGGACCCTGACTCCGCGAGCCGACATAACTATGGTCGCAAAACTTTATAAGCCGCCTTTTTTTACTGTTACCGACCACGACGGAATGAAAACGAGCGATATCAGAAAAGCGTTGGTTGCCAGGGGTATCGCAGAGTCTTATACAGTCATACCTTCCGGCGAGTGGGCCTATAGTTATTCAAAAGGCAATACGCACGAAATTCACATCGAAGACCCGACAGGTGCGAATCGATCAATGGAAAAGCGCTACGACGGCAAAACCATCTCAAAAGGACAGAAAACCAAGGTTTGCTCAAGAACAATTACGGACTACAACGAGGTCACGCAGATTGTTGATGGTAACGTTTACGAGAAAGACACCACCGGCATTAATTTTGGAATTGATGTTACCGGTGCCAACTTTTCGATGTCTGCAACAGGCTTCACGCTTAAGGGCCCTCTTAAAGCAGCAAGCGGGTGGGAGGGTTATTTCAAACCTGACAAGTGGGAAGCGCAGGGACTCAGCGCAGATTTCGAATTCGGTCCATGGCTTAAGAACTCGTCGATCGGTATCGCCGGGGCTTCGATCGATATGAAGGTTTTAGGATTTACGCCAGCCGTTCACCTGAAATGGGACAAGACAGACGCAATAAACTCTACTGAAATTGAATTTTGTGGAGGAGGATTTGACANCCACTTATCCATTTTTTNNAANGAGGTNNANTTGGGTGCAACGTTCTTGTCGAATGTTGTAGCCGGCAACNCGGCGAGCGTNAAAGCAGCCGCAGAGGCGAAGGCAAGGGCAGGGAAGGCCGAGACAGATGCTGCGCCGTCTACGAAAGTGGNGGCGGNGACAGCAAAAAGTCANGCCCTTAAACTCGAGAATGAGACCGTTTCGGCTGCCCTCAGCGCAATTAAATCTAATATCGGCATATTTCGAGCCAGAACGTAGATGACCGATACTAAATATGTAGTCAGCTACAACGCGTGTGCCGATGGCGACGCATCAGTGGACGATAGCACCCGGGGTAAATCGGAGGCGCGGTTTGCTTCGATACAGAATGCCAGCTCCGACGCCGCGATGATTAACGGAATAATGCTTCGCTCTGCTGGCGTATCACCGGGCGTGCCAACGGTTCAACAACAACGAGCTTCGTACGTGATTCAAGCCGCTACATCGACAGCCGAAGCCGATGTGAAAGATTATAAGGATGTCAGGTCGCTACGAATCTCCTCAGGTTCCGTAATTGAATATGCTGGAAAGCAAAATCGCGGCATTAATTTTACGAAAAACGCATTTAAAAATTTCAGGGATTCCGGATACACGACGATTGGCTTTAATGTAGGAGAAGCGCTTGATCCAGACAGTCTCATCACTGCGTTTAAAAGTTTTATTAAAAATGGAGTCGGAAGCGACATTACGACATACCAAGGACGGTTAGCCGAAGGGCAAAATGTCTCTACTACCTACAACAGTATTCATAGCTGGAGCAGCGATTTGGATCAGGCATTTGTCGGTTGCCAAACAGTTACTGTTGGGAAAAATTATCTGTATAGGGAAGGGACTGACTTTAATCTGGGATTTGGGACAGGGGGCAGCACGACTATTGGTTCTAGCGATGACGCAAGTTTTGCGACCGAAGCGCTCTTTAAGGACAATGGCAGCAGCGATGTACCTGGTGGACGGGGTAGGATGGCGCCTCACTTTGGCCGTTGGCCCAGGATTTGCGTCACTTCCGGTGATGATACCTATACCCACTCAGAGGACAAAAAAAATTGGCTAGATAACACTGCATGGACCTACAACAGCTCTGACGAATGGAGTAAGCCAGATGACGAAGGTTTAACGGTTACCTATGATGCAGATGGTTTGTTGACCTTTAAAGGAGATATTGTCAACGCTGCACTTACTGCCGCCACTGCCGCTAGCGCAATTGACCAAACCCCGGAACAAATTGTCAACGCTGCACTTACTGCCGCCACTGCCGGCACTGCCGCTAGCGCAATTGACCAAACCCCGGAACAAAAAGCGAAAGCAATTGCCCCACTTGCCAGTTATGCGAACATCCACGTTGGAGACAGTGTAACGTATCAGTTCGGTAACAACTTCAACTTCGGCAACCACGCGGCCAACATGGCGGTCAATATCGGCCCTACAGCGGAGTTCAATTTCTGGACAAAAGACGAGACTAAGTGGAAAGCAACCGGCGATGATGGATATGGCGCACAAGACCGTCAAGATTACTGGAAAAGTCAGATGGGTGGGATAAATCCGGTCGTTGTGGAGAAGACCGTTGGCGATACTTACTCAGTTGATTGGGGTCCGAGCCGGAGTTTTACGCAAAGTTCGGACGGTGCTAACTACAGTCAAGACGGAGCCGGGTGGGATGAAACCCGGTTTAATACGCTGAAAGGAAAATCTCGCGTGACCGGTAACTTAANGGAGATCAAGAGTGCTGCCGTCTGTCTGGGATTTGATTTCACGGGAGCAAAAGTCGACTACGACGTGGCCGCGGCGCGTAAAATGAGTTCTCAGGCCGAATTTGGTTTTAATGTCCAATTCGGTCTTAAAACCGTAAAGAATGCTGAGTTGTCTATTACAGGGTGTGAAGTTAAAGGCACATTTCCAAGAGTGGCGCGGCAGGGACTCAATCTGGTGTACCTGTTGGATTGGGGCGCTAAGGCGGCATCGACGGACTTTAATGTAACAAAGTACTCAGGTGAACTTGATTTGGCTTGTGTGAGATTAGTCAGTTCCGTGAATGTAAAAAGGCTTAAGGCCAAGTCAGGACTTCAGATGACGAAAACCAAAACGGGCCTAAGGGTTAAAGCAGAAACTGGCGTTACAGCCCGAGCTGGGGTTAGCCCCGCAGCCGAAGCGAGTGGTACAGAGGCTAATATGTCGCTGGCAAGCGTTAAAGCCTCGGCGACGGCTGCAAAGAACAAGCCTGTCGCGAGTCGATTGTCAGGTTTGCAGCTGGCCTCTAAAGTAATATCGGTCTTCGTTTAACTTGAAAGTTGTTAAACCCTTACAAATTTCCTATTTCCCGAATTTCCAACGGTTTTCAGGGGATTGGTACCAACTTCACACTGGCATATTAGCTTGGGATTTAACAACGGGTGATACTCGGACAGAAATCGATTTGTGGAAAGCGGCAGGACCGCTGAATACAAAACAAATACCCATCGATGAGTTTTCACCCAAACCGCATTCGGAATTTTTGGTTTTCGGCTCGTTTTGGTCTCCTCGCGGAGCCCCCGTTGAAGCAGGATATGTTGAGGTTGAAGTTGGGGAAACTACAAAACGTCTTAGCGTCTTCGGCGAAAGACGTTGGAAGTCAGCTGCCGGACTGGTAACGACGTTCACAAAGCCAGAGCCTTTTCTCTCCCTGCCGATCGATTGGGAAAACGCATTCGGCGGCCCAAAGTATGAGACTAATCCTCTCGGTATCGGCCTTGATGAGGATCCAGAGACGGGGGATCGGCCTTTGCCACGGGTCGAAATTTATGGGCAAGAGATGGGCGATCACAAGAGTCGTCCTGCCAGTGCTTCATATCTGCCTATTCCGGTAAGCCACCCAGAGCGAGCAGAGTGTCGTGGAAGTTACGACGGTGACTACCTCGAAAAATTTTTTCCAGGATACCCTGATGACCTTGATACAAGATTTTTTAATAGAACAACAGAGGATCAATGGATCCAAAACGATTTAACAGCGGGTTGTTCATTTTCTATCAGGAACATGCACCCGACAAAAGATATTATTTCAGGATTTATCCCGGATTTTTTAATAAGAGTATTTCAGATTCCGAAAGCGAATGATGGGAATCAGTTTGACGAAGTAGTGATGCGCCCGGATACCGTATGGTTTTTTCCGGAGGCCGAGCTGGGCGCACTTATTTTTCATGGTTCCAATCCAACAGAGTTCCATGATTGGGAGCACCTTGAGAGCATTACCGTCGCTTATGAACGGAGAAGCCAGGAAAGAAAGTCCGTTGCTCACTATGAACGGTCGGTCCGCGCTCGTGTAACTGGTCAATTGCAAGAGCTGCAAATGATGGCTAACGGAACTGATCTAATCCCTTATGGCGAAAAAACGCTTATGGCGATTTTTGAGGAAAAGCCGGACGACACCTTGAAAATGTACGGGCCTGATCGAGCGACGGAAAAAGCTAAAGAAGAAGCGCGAAAGCTCTTGGATGAAGAGGAAAAGGCTTTGGCACTCCGCGAGAAGTCCCTGGGCGACTTGCCAAAGGAATCTGCTGCAGAGATTCAGAAGCTGGTTGACGAAAAGAAACAGTTTTTAGCCACCTCGCGCGAGCGTCTTGACGGTGACTCGACGATCGATCTGGACGACAAGGAAAAGCGTTTCCTTGCCGCCGCTGAAAAGCTCACTCCGCGTAAAAAAGATGGCAGTCTTGATCTTGAAAAATTTGATGTGACTGCAATTCAGGAAATTACAGAAGCTACCGAGGATCTGGCAGGGGGTGGGCTGCCGTCCCTTAAAGAATCTATGGAAGACGGCGCTCGAATGGTTGATGCGGGCTTCAATGAGGCAATGAAGGACCTTGAGGACTCTGTTTCGCCAAAGAGTATGGAAGAGGTCAAAAAAAATCTTGACCCCGAAGAACTCCAGCTACTTGAAGATAAAAAAACGGAAATGCTTCAGGAGGCTCGGAAAAAGTATGAGGAAGTTAGAGACTCAGTGTTAGAGCAGGACCGCGTCCCCTTACCGCGACCTCCTGCTGTTACAGGCCTCATGGAAGCCCTGGGCTCAGTAGACATTGAGGGTATGTTGCAAAAAGCTCAGGACACCGCACAAGACTATATAAATAGTCAGGGTGGCGCCCCCGAAGGTTTTGAAGACTCGATGGCCGTGGAGTTTGCCAGGGTTGAGACCATCAGTAATGATGAATTAGAGGAACTGATTACGAACCTCAAGAAGCAATTACCAAGCGCGGAGGAGGGAGACAAACTATGGCATGAAGGTTATGCGATGGGGTGCCATCAGTTTCCTGATGGCGACCCCCCACATGAATTTTCTGAGGGTCAACTCAAGGACAGATTGATCCAAAGAATGGAGCGCGATATTAAGCGTCCTCGTATCGATGAT
>PBOR01000027.1 GCA_002724395.1 Rhodospirillaceae bacterium
TGCTTGAAGCGATGGGTAGTGAAATCTCGGATTGTGGTATATTGGGCGGGGCTCATACAATGAAGGCATTGAATAACTATGTTAATGCCGCAGCTCTCATCACCGGTATAGAGGCCATGTCGGTAGCTCTAAAGTTCGGAATTGCGCCTGGCGTTGCGCTGGATGCGTTGAAGTCAGCCTGCACGGGGCGGAACAATCCCATAGAGAAAAAAATCGAACCACATATCATGACGCGTAAGTTTAGTACCGGCATGCCGGTGGGGCTGATTTGTAAAGACATAAATATTGCAGTTGAGAGTGCAGTTGCTCTGGGAGCATATGCGCCCATGGCAAGGGAAACCGCGCGCCTATGGGAAGAGGCGCGGGACCGATTTGGTTTCGATCCCGATCAATCTGAGGTAGTCCGGTTGTGGGAAACCGAAACCGGTGTGACAGTTTCCAACGATTAGCATTCCCTTGGCGGCGTTTCTGAGAGATCCTGGAAATTCGATTGTAGTTATTGCGCTCTGCATTGCGGTGACATTACTGGTTTGGCCTATTGCGACAGGCGTTAATACGGCTTTCTTTCATACTAGTGCTCTGATTTTGACGGCCATTTCATTTTGGAGCACGCATAAACTACCAGAGCATGTTACGGCTCTCATCTTGATGTTGGGTGCGGTGCTATTGGCGGTTGCGCCGCCCGCCGTTGCCTTTTCAGGGTTTGGTTCTGGTGGAACCTGGCTAATCTTCGGGGGTCTAGTTCTTGGAGTTGCTATCTCTGAGAGTGAACTTGACAAGCGGTTAGCGGACGCCGTGTTGTCTCGGGTAAGACTATCTTATGGCGGTATTATTGCTGCCATGATGGTTCTGAGTTTTGCTCTTGCCGTCGTTATGCCGGGAACGATACCGCGTATTCTTGTACTTATGCCGATTGCATTGGCTCTGGCCGATAGGATGGGGTTTGAAAAAGGGTCACGTGGCGCGAATGGTATCGCAATGGCTGTCGGACTTGGCAGTGCATTTCCAAGCTGGAGTTTGTTGCCGGCTAATCTGCCCGTTGTAGTGCATATCGGCGCGATTGAAGCGGTTTATGGAATTGCGCCAACCTACGCCGAACATTTTATCACTCACTTTCCTGTAATGGGTCTCTTGCGAGGTATTCTCTCCGGGTGCGTTCTTTACCTATTGTTTCGAAGCACGGCGATGCCCGTGCTTCACGACGCAAGACTTGAACCATTAAATCGAAAAGTAAGACGATTAGCTTGGCTCCTGGCCATAACCCTTGGCTTCTGGGTAACGGACTTTCTCCATGGGATTTCTCCAGCCTGGATAGGCCTATCGGCAGCAGTCATCCTCTTGTTGCCCTGGTCAGGTCTGCTTTCAAAGGACGCCTTTAAGTTGAAAATTAACTTTGGACCAGTTTTCTATATCGCTGGTATTTTGAGTGTCGGTGCTATCATGTCTAATAGCGGTTTGGACAAGTTTCTAGCATCGCATGTAATTGATATGCTCGAACCGGAGAAAGGGCAAGATGCACTAAACTTCGTCTCAATCTTGGGCTTGGGCATCGTTTCTGCACTAGGTATGACCGCGCCTGGTGCACCGGCGATTACTGTACCGCTTGCGGAAACCCTCGCGCAGGCCACTGGATTGCCTTTGTTGACCGTTCTGATGATAGAGTTGACCGGGCAGTCGCTTGTCCTCTTACCATATGCCTTGCCGCCCGTCGCAGTCGCGATTATTGTTGGGGAGGTTAAAGTTGGCAAAGCCGTTAAAGCAACCTTTGTAACTGCTGTCGCCGTCATATTATTTTTGGTGCCGCTTCAATATTTCTATTGGAAGGCTATCGGAATGTTTGGTTAAATCTCTTTACTTTTATTAAACCTGGTTGTCAGTCTACTTCGTTGTGGGGCGTAGGGGTTAAAAAACTAAAAAAATAAAACCTAGGGCACATTTTTTTGTCTTTTAAATGGGTAATTTGACATGAACCTGAATCTAACGGGTCGAAAGGCGATAATCACCGGTGCTTCACGAGGTATTGGCTCGGCTATCGCTAAAGGGCTCGCAGAAGAGGGCGTGAATGTTGCCTTATTGGGCCGTAACCCGGCTGCTTGCAGAGCGTTGTCTGAAGCTTTGGCAGGCGATTACGGTGTTCAGGCGCCAATCATTCAGTTAGATCTTTTAGAGCGCGAACGGATCAAACCCGCGGTTGATGAAGCAGTTGAGAGTTTGGGTGGGTTGGATATTCTAGTTAATAATGCGGCAGGATTTTATCGTGGCGGGTTGACCGATATTCCAGAAGATGTGCTGGAACAAAACTTTATCATTAAGCCCATTGGCTTGATGCGGATGGCGAGGGAATGTGTATCTTATTTGGAAAAATCAGATCAGGCGCGGATAATTAATTTGTCCGGTACTCGCGGTCGAGAACCATCACTTCATTCTACTATGTCCGGGCCCATTAACATGGGTACAAATAGCGCTACAAAAGCCTTGGCTAATTTGTTCGGTCCTAAAGGAATAACGGTTAATGCGATTTGTCCTGGTTCGACTGATACGGATCGATGGGATGAATTAATCGAACGCACGATGAAACTGCACGGGCTCGATGAAGAGGGCGCAAAAGCACTAATTTGCGAGGAAGTACCGCTCCGGTGCGTCATCCATATGGAAGATATCGCGGATCTAGCCGTGTTTTTAGCATCCAGCCGTGCTGCTCGGATTAGTGGGACAGCCATCAATGTTGACGGCGGGAGAACACGTAGTATTTAGTAGCCGAGAAATATATTTTTGTTGGATTTAATCTGTAGGATTCTTCTCTAAACCTAACCAATTCAAACTTTCGCGGAGCCGGACGACTTCTCCAATGACTACAAGTAGAGGTGACTTAATTTCTTCCTTTATTGCTACTGCGGAGGCATGACCAAGTGTCGTTTCTAAGACCCGTTGATTGGGTAACGTCGCGTTACTGATCAGTGCGACTGGTTCGGCCGTTGACCGTCCAGCTTTTCGTAGGTGGTTACAAATTTCATTGAGATTACGGAGCGCCATGTAGAGTACTAATACGGTTGAGCCTGCCGCCACCGCTTCCCAGTTCACAGAAGATGGTGTTGTACCTTTGGCATCGTGCCCGGTCATAAATGTCACCACGCTATTAGTTGTCCTGTGTGTAATGGGAATACCTGCATAGGCGAGGCCACCAACGCCCGCTGAAATGCCTGGAATCACGCGAAAAGGCACCTGGGCTTCCACCAGCGCTAACGCTTCCTCACCGCCCCTACCGAATACGTAAGGGTCGCCTCCTTTAAGGCGGAGAACCCGTTTGTTCTCGCGCGCAAGTTGAATAAGGCGTTTTGAAATGTCTGCTTGTTTGGAGGATTCTATACCACCGCGCTTGCCGGCGTAAATTATTTCGGCATTTCGCTGCGTAGCTTGCAAAAGTTCTGCTGGAACGAGCGCATCATGTACAACAATGTCGGCATTTTGAAGACCATGCAAAGCTAAAACGCTAAGGAGACCAGGTTCACCCGGGCCAGCGCCGGTAAGCCAAACGGAGCCGGGTTCGAATAATGGGAGTTCAAAGGGAATTTGGATCATTTTAGTAATCTAGCGCCCCATGAATAGATCGCCTAGCCTCCAAAAGCAGCTCGGGGTAAAAATGGGTATGAGAGCACAATCATCAAACCTATTAAAGCGAGGGTGGACGACCGGGGCTTGCGCACTAGCGGCCTTTAAAGCTGCCTATACAGCGTTTTTAACCGGTAACTTTCCTGATCCTGTGGGAGTTGTGTTGCCCAAAGGAGAAAAGCCGTTCTTTCCTCTAGCTCTAGAGGGTAAGGGCGCAGGATATACTCAAGCTGGCATCATAAAAGATGCAGGTGATGACCCTGATGTAACCCATGGCGCCATCATAGTGGTTACAGTACGCGAAGGTGGAGCGGGTAAAGGTGTTTCCTTTCACGCAGGCGAGGGGGTGGGTACAGTGACATTGCCCGGTTTAGCGTTAGCAGTTGGCGAGCCAGCAATTAACCCAAAACCCCGAGAGATGATCTTGGAAGTTGTATCGGAGTTGGCGGACCAGTATGACCATAGTGGGGATCTGATTATCGAGGTGTCTGTACCGGACGGTGAAGGTTTAGCTGAAAAAACATGGAATAAGCGTCTTGGGATAGAGGGTGGCTTATCCATTTTGGGTACGACAGGTGTTGTACAGCCTTTTTCTTGTTCCGCCTGGATTCATTCTATCCATCGCGGCATTGATGTGGCTCGCGCGAACGGGCTTAATCATGTAGCGGCTGCAACTGGAAAGACCTCAGAAGCGGCGGTGCAAAAATTATTTGGGTTATCGGATTTCGCCTTGGTCGATATGGGGGACTTTGCTGGTGGAATGTTGAAGTATATACGCGACCATCCAGTCCCTTGCCTAACTATTGCGGGTGGATTTGCCAAGCTCACAAAACTGGGCCAGGGGTGTCTCGACTTACATTCAGGGCGTAGCCAAGTAGACTTCGATTGGCTGGCTGAGGGTACTTATAAGATCGGTGGTAATGATCAGCTTGTGAAAGCTGTTCGCAACGCTAATACAGCAAATCACGCGTTGGAAATTACGCTTCAATCGGGATTGGCACTTGGTAACTACGTAGCGCGCCAGGCGACTGAGAAGGCCTCAAAGGTGATTCAGGGGTCCGAGACTGCATTAAATGTAATCGTATTCGATCGTACAGGTCTGAAGATTGGTGTATCTGATGCCTAAGGTATTGATACTGGGTGGTACTACTGAATCGGCAGCTTTAGCCAAGTATCTTGCTAAAGATGGGGGTTTCGTGCCGATTACGTCCCTAGCAGGACGTACGCGTAATCCTGCTATTGTTAGCGGGGCCATGCGCCAAGGTGGTTTCGGAGGCATAGGTGGTTTCGTTGATTATTTGGGAGCTGATAATATAGATGCGGTTGTTGATGCTACCCACCCGTTTGCTGAGCAAATCTCAAGCAATGCAGTGGATGCTTGCATTCAGACAAAGACCCCCCTTATACGCCTGACGCGAGCTCCATGGATTGCAAATGCTGATGATCAATGGACGGCTGTATCATCGGTTATCGAGGCAGCAGAATCTCTGCCGTTAAATGCAAGGACCTTTGTGACCACGGGACGGCAAGAATTAGCGCCCTTCTTGTCTCGTCGTGATCTTTGGAATTTGGTGCGGGTTATTGATCCTTTGGATAAAATAATTGAATCTTCTCAGGGTGTTGTCATTACTGGCCGCGGACCGTTTTCAGTGAATGATGAAATAGCGATATTACGTAAGTATAAAATTAATTGGTTGGTATCAAAGAATAGTGGTGGTGCCGCAAGTTATGCAAAGATTCAAGCCGCGCGATCGCTTGCCATACCGGTGATGATGGTCGGTCGTGCAGTCCTAATCGATCGGCCTGTTAATGAATGTGAAACGGTAGAGCAAGTATTTGCCTGGTTGGAGAAGCTATTTAACTAGGCCTTGTGGAAGGCCGCAGTAAGTGCGCATGTGATGGATTGTAAAGAGCACTATTGCTAAAATTTTCGGCTGCCAAAACTGGACCGATTAGTATGAGTGCCGTGCGTGTAATCTTAGCATTGCGCACTTGCTCTTCGATTGTCGCTAGTGTGCCGCGTATTATTTTTTGCTCCGGCCAGCTTGCTCGATAGACCACGGCAACTGGACAGTCGCTACCATAGCTGGGCTCGACTGCGGCGCGTACTTTCCGGAGATTTCGAATTGAAAGGTGAATTGCGAGCGTGGCGCCGGATTTGCCTAGCTGAGCAAGCTCTTCGCCGGGCGGCATTTCGCTAGCTTTCATTGCGGTACGCGTTAGGATAACTGTTTGGCTGATGCTGGGAAGGGTAAGTTCTGTTTCCAGGGCGGCGGCAGCCGCGGCATAGGCTGGTACACCGGGCGTAATATCGAACGCAATACCCAACTCTTTAAGACGGCGCATTTGTTCGCCGATGGCACCGTATAAGGAGGGGTCGCCGGAATGTACGCGTGCCACATCTAAGTTCTTGTCGGCGGCCTCTTGCATAACTTGGATAATTTCATCCAAGGTCATACTGGCGGTATCACGGATATCAGCATCTTTAGGCGCGACGGCTATAACTGCTTCAGGGACCAATGAACCAGCATACAGGCATACCGGCGACTGAGTAATAAGACGCTGCCCTTTTATCGTAATGAGTTCTGGATCGCCGGGGCCCGCGCCGATGAAATGGATCGTCATGATGTGGCCTTCTTTTTTGCAGCAGATTTGGCGCCATAGCCGCGCGGGGTATAGACCCAATCCCTTGCGCCGGGGAGTTGGCGCGTTTTGCTGGATCCAATGAGAACCAACGTCGACATATCTACTATGTTTGGATCAAAGTTTGAGAAAGTATGAATGGATATTGTCTCTTGTCGACGACCTAAATGCTGCGCGGCGACAATGGGAGTATCGGCTTTACGGTCCGGTGCCAATATTTCCAGTGCACGTACTAATTGATCCCGGCGCTTTTGTGATGCAGGGTTGTATATGGCGACAACGAAATCCCCTGAAGCAGCGGCCTTTAAGCGTCGCTCAATGACCGACCATGGGGTTAATAAATCAGAAAGGGAAATTGCGCAGAAATCATGACCTAGGGGCGCACCAAGCCTGGCCGCGGCTGCCTGCATGGCGGATATACCAGGCACTACGGTAATGTCGACCCATTTCCAGTCCTGGTTACGCTCTCGATCTAAACTTTCAAACACCAGGGCTGCCATCGCGTAAATACCAGGGTCACCGGAACAAATAAGGGCCACTCTTTTGCCTTCTGCGGCAAGATCGAGCGCGGCCTCAACGCGGTTTATCTCCTCTCCGAGCTTGTAGGGATGTAGCGTCTTTGACTGCAAGGGGAACCCCGTCAATAAATCTAAATAGCCGCTATAGCCGACTAGGTCTGTCGCTTTTGTTAAAAGTGTATTTGCTTCTTCGGTTCGCCATGCGGCTTGCCCCGGGCCCAACCCGATCACGGCCAATGACCCCTTTCCGCGGCCAAATTTATCGGGCCTTAGGGGCTTGTCAGATTTCGTGATAGCACAGGTCGCCCGCAGCGATTTTTGTTTTGGGACAATAAGTTCGCCGTACTCACCAATTGCGGCAAGGGCCGCTCCTTCCGCGACGCCATGGCATCCGACCGCGTGGAAAACGGCATTCGAGGGATTGGCGAGACGAGGTGTCTCCTTTTCTAGGCGTTTTGCATCGAAGTAGCGGACCGGCCGATTGAGCATGGCGCCAACAGCTTCGACGGCGGGTTCGTCACATTTTAAATCTATTGAGACGATAGCTGCGACGGACGCGGCGGCAAGGTTATTGTGGGTTAGGGTTGTACTGACCAGTGTTTGTAATTCTTCAAGGCTACAACCTCTTTCACAACCCACTCCAAGTGCGAGTGTTTCCGGATGGAAAACGAGCTGATTGGGTGCTGCATCTTGTAGATGTTCATCGATGATAATCGATAAGCTACCCGTATCATCCAGTGGTAATTGGTTTTCCGTGAGCCACGATATATCTCCTTCAGCTCTTATATTTTCTCCCGCTAAGAGTCGGGCTACAAATGGTTTTAACCTTTCAGGGTTAGATAAATGGTAACCACTTGGTGGATCATCCAAAGCGATGCCGAACGTAGTATCACTGGCGGTTGTGAGTGCTAGCGTCCCGCCGATACCATGTGCTATTTTAGTCGCCAGGTCATTGCCACCATGATGTCCGCCTAAAAGTGGCACAACACTTGATCCATCCTGGCCAATCGCAATTACCGGCGGATCCTTGGCCTTATTAGAAATTACGGCTGCAAGGGCGCGGATTAGAATACCGCTGGCACAGATACCGATAATCGGCCTGTTGCTTGTGAACAGGTTTTGCAAATGGTTGATCGTATCCTCGAACTGAACATCAACATTAACGATGCGCTTCGTTAGCCCGTGGATTTCCGAGTTTGGAATTAACCTCGATATTGTTTGTGCTAGTGCCAAGCTCGTATCATTTATAATAACGATTGCAGCGCGGTATTTATTCATTGCCACGCCTCACCGCGCTTATGGATCAATATCATTGAGAAATACGGTACCTTATTTCCATCAACGCTATCCAAGGGTAGAATCCGTTCTGTCGGAAGGGTTGAGCGTTCAATATAACGTGCGTGTTTTTCAAGTCCGAGCGTCTGAATCAGTTCATGAACACGATTGAAATGCCGTCCAATTTTAATTATCGCAGCCGCGTCCGTATCCTCAAGGCGTGCGCATAATTTCTCATTGTTTAAAGGAGCGGGAAGGATAGTAAGTATGTCGTTACGTGCCGAAAGTGGCATCGAGGTTGAGGCGGCGCAAGACATAAGCGAGGAAACGCCAGGAACAATTTCAACGCGGTGTGAAATAGCAAGGCGTGAAAATAGAAACTGGAAAGAACCATAGAAAAAGGGGTCGCCTTCGCAAAGGGCCGTGACAACTTTCCCTTGCTCCAGTTTTTTTGCGATCGCTTTTGCCGCGGCGGCGTAGGCTTTTTGCGCTGGTTCTGGGTCAACCAACATCGGGATCGTGATTGGAAACTCCTCTTGGCTGTCAGTAACAAATTCCTCCACGATGGCGCGCGCAAAACTGGGCGTGTCTTCCAGCTTTGGGTAAGTAATGATATCAGCCGTCTCGATACAGCGTAGTGCTTTGAGAGTAATCAGTTCCGGATCACCTGGCCCAACACCAACGCCAAATAGCGCACCCGTCACGTTTTGCAGTCCGCATAGGGTTTGACGACACGCCATTGGGTAACCGGCATCAATGGTTGCCATCCACTCTTAGTGCCAACCGCTGACACCCGTGCAATTGCGATGCGAGTAAGTGAGCCGCCATGAGCTTGCTGCAAGAACATTAAAACCTGTTCGCTTTCCACGGTAACAACATTGGCAACCAATACCCCTCCAGGGTTCAGAGCCCGCCAACAGGTTTCGAAAACATTTTTATTCGAGAAGCCGCCTCCAATAAAAACAGCATCCGGTTTTGCAAGGCCAGAACAGACCTCAGGCGCTTTTCCACCGATAATTTCAAGTTCTGGTGTGCCTAGTGCGGCAGCATTCTGAGCGATTATTTTTAGCCGATCTGCCTTCGATTCGACTGCGATGGCGCGGGAACGACGGTCTAGGCGCATCCACTCAATGCTTATTGAGCCACTTCCAGCGCCAACATCCCAAAGTAATTGGCCGGGCGCTGGTGCAAGTGCAGCAAGAGTTGCTGCGCGCACTTCTTGCTTCGTAATTTGGCCATCATGTTGGAAAGCTTCATCGGGCAACACGCTTAGCCGAGAAAGATGCCGGGGGTTCGATCCGGCAATACACTCGACAGCTACAACATTGAGAGGGTTGCTGTCATTAAAGGCCCAATCAATAGCCAAAGAGCGACGTATTCGCTCGTCATCACCACCGATGCATTCCAATACGGTAAGTTTGCTTTTTTCATAACCGCGGGCGATCAATTTTTCAGCAACCTCGTTAGGGGTGTTAGAATTTTGAGCGAGAATAAGTAGTTTAGCATTTGGTTGAATGGCTGGCTCTAGGAGTGGGCCGGGACGGCCATGAAGCGTAAGGGTATCAATATCTTGGGATGACCAACCCAAGCGTGCGCAGGCGAGGCTAAAAGCCGATGGACTAGGAATTACGGTCATTTCATTTATCGGGATGATGGCGGCAATCCTTCGTCCGATACCGAAACAAAAGGGATCGCCCGTGGCGAGGATGCAAAGTGACTTATCTCTATGGGACGGAAGGTTCTTCACCGCATCATGTATAGGCGACGGCCATGACATGTGCTTGGCGGCACCGGTGGGAAGCATAGCTAGATGGCGCGTACCTCCGATGATTAATTCGGCGTTTTCAACTAGTGTTCGGGCCGCTGGCGAAAGCGCGGAGTAGCCGTCTTCACCAATGCCTATTATAGATAGCCAACGGCTCATGTGATTTTATCCGAAGAGAGTGCGTTAACCGATGCAGCAGCGATTGCGCTACCGCCGCGGCGGCCTAGAAGCGTGATAAAATTAATTCCCAAATTACTTAGCGTGAGTGCTTTTTTTGACTCTGCCGCACCCACGAATCCAACTGGGAATCCCAAAATTACAGCGGGTTTTGGTGCGCCATCTTGTAAAATTTCTAGGAGCCGGAATAATGCAGTTGGTGCATTGCCGATGGCAACCACCGCATTCTCTAGATGTTGCTTCCAAGCATCTACTGCGGCGGCAGAACGTGTGTTACCGGCTTCCGGTCGTGTGTCATTTAATGTGCAGATGATATCATTGTCGTTCGGTAATCGTTCGCGGATGATGCCCGAGGCAAGCATATTACAATCTGTAAGAATTACGGCGCCCTCAAGTAATGCATTCCTGCCGGCCGTAATCGCATGATTTGTCATACGCAGTTCTGTGGCAATTTCCGGCATACCGCATGCATGCACAATTCGATGCGTCAAAGGTACCCCTTCGGGCGGTATGCCGGAGATGTCCGTTTCCACCGCAACCATCTCGAAGGAACGGCGGTAAATCTCTTTGGGGTCGCGAATATAGTCCATCGGCGCCATCATAGGCTGTTTACGGGCGCAGATTATACCTTAAATTCGCTTTAGAGTGCGCGGCCCCAAGGGGTGATCCGCATGCGGGTAAGGATGGTGGTGTCCATGATCATGACTGTGATCATGGTCGTGCGCATGATCGTGATCGTGGTTGTGCCCGTCGCCGGTGCCGATGCCTTCTACGTGATGGTGATGGCTCTCTTGCGGTAACCCTACTTGGTCTTCGAAGCCCAATATTTGTTCGCGATATTTACATTGCTGGCAGTTCATATTGTTATCGCCGGAAAGGATATTGCTCACGCGTTCCGCAAGTGTATCCAATACCAAAGGATGATCATTTAAATAGCCAGCCTTTATGAACTCAATTTCCGGATGCCGGGCGGCAACGATATCCGCATGCTCGTAAATGCGTTTAACCAAAACACCGGTGAATAGGAAATACGGAAAAACGACGATTCGTTTAAATCCGAGCCGTGTCGCATGTTCGAGACCAGGCTCTACCAATGGGAAGGTGACGCCGGAATAACAGGTTTCTGCCCAACCGAAACCCAACCCCTCCCATAATTGGCGGGTTAATTTCGAGACGTTAGAATTTGCGTCTGGGTCTGAGCTTCCGCGCCCCACCACCATCAGCAGCGTTTCGGCTGGATCAATGACGGAATTGCTAGATGAAAGTGCCTCGCGCACTCGTTCACCGGCAGCGCGTGTCATTTTGATATCCAGGCCAAGTTCCGAACCGTAGTGAATATTTAGACCGGCATGTTCCGCTTGATATCGGTTCAGCACTGATGGAATATCATTCTTTGCGTGCCCCGCGGCAAATAACATCGCGGGTACTGCCAATACATCGGAAACCCCTGCTTCGGTTAATTTTGCCAACCCTTCTTTAATGATTGGAGTAGCGAATTCCAGGTAGCCGTATTCAACCGGCATGTCTGGGAATCGCTTTATGAGGGCTTCTGACAGCACTTTAAATTCACGCACTGCATCTTCATCGCGGCTACCATGGCCGCATATCATTACGCCGTTTTTTCCGGTCATACTAAAAATCCTTGAAGTAAGGAGGTTGTTGCGCCCAGTGTAGACCCGCAACGAAAGCCAATCAATGAGCCTTATAAAATCATATTAGCTTCATGCCTTCGCTTCTTTGAAAGTGCGTTTTTCGGGAAGCTAAAAACCTTTTGCTGACCCAGCAAATGAACGTTGTAACCCTTTTTGAAGTGGACATCGATGGCGGGGTCCGTGACGTCTAACCCACCAGTATAGGCACCAAACGCTGGGAGAATGAGTTTTTTTCCATCTGTAATGAAACAGGGCGCGCTTAGGTATTGACCCCTAACAGAGACACGGGCCTTTGGGTGGTAATGGCCGGAAACTTCGCCCATATTGGCTTGTGGTTTGGCGATGTGACGGAAGGTAATGGGACCGAGTGCAAATTCCATGCTGACCTGACCACCCAGATGGGTCGGAGGGTCGGGATCATGATTGCCGGTGATCCAGATCCAATCTCTAAAGGTTGTCATTCGTTGGATAAGAGATATCTCCTCTATCCCTAGGCGTTCGAAGGCCGATTGGTCGTGAAAACTGTCGCCAAGGCAAATGACCCGATTGGCTGAAGAATTTTTGAGGACCACGGCCAGGTTATTCAAGCTATCACGACTGTCATAGGGTGGCAGCAGAATGCCGCGCTGTGCGAAAGCGGAACCCTTTTCTAAGTGAAGGTCGGAAACGATTACCGTTTGAGTGGATGGCCAAACCAATGCGCCAGATAAGTGACAGTGCAAAGTCTCTCCCTGGAAATTTATTACTTTATAAGTCATGAGCTCAGTCCCATTGCGTCGGCTACCAGGCTCGCTTCGGCCTCGTCAAGCATGAGGTCAAAANTGGTGCCGTCGATGCGCTCTTTTCCAATTTCTAACAACACTGGTACCGCCAAAGGGGACACTTGATCCAGCCGTCTGTGCAAAATTTTTCCTTTGGCACGGCGTAGCATATCTCCCAGGCGGTGAATATCTGTGAAGCCATAAGCCGCGTCCCGTCGCGTTGCGCGCAGTAATATGTGATTGGGCTGATGGCGTCGTAAAGTGTCGTAAATAAGGTCGGAACTGACAGTTACCTGACGACCGGTTTTTTTTCTGCCGAGATATTGCCGTTCCACAAGCCCTGCGATAACCGCAACGTTGCGGAAGGTACGGCGTAGGATTGAGGAATCTGCCATCCAGTCCTCTAAATCATCACCGAGTATATCTTCGTCGAATAAACTTTCTAGCTCTGTTGCAGGATGCATGCTCCAGATAGCAATAACATAGTCGGTTGCGACAAAGCCTATGGGGCCTAATTCTAGTCGCTCCATACGCTTCGTGAGGAGCATGCCGAGTGTTTGATGAGCGTTTCTGCCTTCAAAGCAGTAGGCGACCATGAATTCGCGTTTACCGCGTGGAAACGTTTCAACTAACAGACCGTCCTCCGGTGGCATCACAGAGCGGGAGCGTTGGATAGCAAGCCATTCGCGAACCTGAGGCGGTAATAGCGACCAATGTGACGGATCACTCAACATATGACGTACACGGTCCGCAAGATGAGTCGTAAGGGGAAGGCGGCCTCCCTGATAGGCTGGGACCTTGGGTTCCTTGCCAGTTGCCGGGCTTGCGATGACAGTCATATCCCGAATACCTTCAAAGCGCAGCAACCTGCCGCCAAAAATGAAAGTATCGTCGGCTTCTAGGCCAATTACAAAATACTCTTCCACTTCCCCTAAATAACGACCGCGATTTAGGCGGACTTTCAGCTTTGCCGCCTCAATAATCGTACCAATATTCATTCGTAAACGACGGGCGACGTTGGACGAAGCCACTTTATATTGACCGTCTTTCAGAATTTTTAAGCGGCGCCATTGCTTATAGGTTCTAAGGGCATATCCGCCATGATCGACGAAAGCGAGGATATCATCAAAATCGGAGCGTTCTAACTTTGCGTACGGCGCGGCGTTGGTAACCTCTTCATACAGATCATCGGCGAAGAATGGGCCGGAACAAGCAAGGGTTAGAATATGCTGAGCAAGGACATCCAGGCCGCCGGGTCGGGGCGCATCACCATCGAGAGTGCCCGCATAAATGGCTTCCAGTGCGGCACGGCATTCCAATACTTCAAAACGGTTAGCCGGAACTAATAGGGCCCGGCTCGGTGTGTCCAGTTGGTGACCTGCGCGGCCGATCCGCTGGATCAGACGGCTAACGCCCTTTGGCGCGCCAATTTGAATAACCAAATCTACCGCAGCCCAATCCACGCCGAGATCTAATGACGATGTGGCAACAACGGCGCGCAGTTTTCCGGCAGCCATTTCCGTTTCCACCCGGCGGCGTAATTCCTTTTCTAGGCTGCCGTGATGCAATGCGATGGGTAAGGCNTCCGTGTTGAGTTTCCATAAGGCTTGAAAAGTCATTTCCGCAAAGGCGCGTGTATTTACGAAAACCAACGTAGTTTTGGCATTCTTGATTGCTTTGTACACATCCGTCATCGCGTGGAGGGCCGAATGGCTAGACCAGGGCATGGGTTCATCGGTTCGCAAAATTTTAATACGGGGTTCTGCTCCGTCTTTGCCCAATATTCGTAAGACGCTTTTTGAGTCTGCGCTAGGGGACAACCAAGCAGCCATTGCATTGGGCCATGCGACGGTAGCTGACAGGCCAACGCGTTGGCAGCGAGGTGATAGTTTTTGTATCCTGGCGAGGCAGAGAGCTAGTTGATCGCCGCGTTTTGTGCCAGCAATTGCGTGAATTTCATCAATCACAATACGGCGTGTGTTGCGAAAAATGTAGTGGGCATCGTGATAGGAAAGTAAGAGTGCTAGGCTCTCTGGTGTAGTGAGTAGAATATTCGGTGGTTTACGCCGCTGCTGTTGGCGTTTGGTTTGGGGTGTGTCGCCGGTGCGCGTTTCTACCGTAATCGAGAGGTCGAGGTCTGCTATTGGGGTTTCTAGATTGCGATGAATGTCCTGTGTAAGAGATTTAAGAGGGGAAACATAAAGCGTATGTAGCCCAGCCCAGTTGATGTTTGTGAGTTCTACAAGCGTAGGAAAAAAGCCAGCCAAGGTTTTGCCGCTACCGGTTGGTGCTATTAGGAGAGCGTGTTGGTCTTGCGTAGCCGCAGCGAGCATGTGTAGCTGATGAGGATGCGGTGTCCAGCCTTGGTTCTTAAACCAATCTTGAAACGCTGCGGGAAGTATTGCAAAGGAGGCAATGCCCTTGTTTTCTATTGGTTGGCTTTGTTTGGAAGTTTGTTGCATGGGTTTAGGGTTCATCATATCTGATGCGTGGTCGTAACGGGAGAGAAATAAATATGAAAACACGTATTACAGAGCTTTTTGACATCAATACGCCGATTATCCAGGCTCCAATGGCAGGTACCGCTACTCCAGCCTTGGCGGCAGCAGTTTCTAACGCGGGTGGATTGGGATCGCTTGGGTTTGGAGCCGCGAATGCTGAGCAGGTATTGGAATCGATGCAAACTCTACGACAAGCAACAAACAAACCCTACAATGCGAACTTCTTGGTGCATGATCGCCCGGTTCGTGATCCGGCAAAGGAGGCGGCTTGGTTGGAGACGCTCAAACCCTTTATGGATGAGTTTGATGCGGAAACCCCTAAGGCACTGAATGAAATTTATATGTCTTTCAACGCTGATGATGATTTGCTCCAAGTAGTTTTGGATGAACGCCCACCTATTGTGAGTTTTCATTTTGGTTTGCCAACGCCGGAGCGTACTGATGCGCTAAAAGCCTATGGTGCGACGTTGATTTCGTCTGTGACGAACCTCGCCGAAGCGGAGGCTGCTGCTGCAGCAGGGATGGATGCGGTAATTGCACAGGGCTTCGAGGCTGGCGGCCATCGAGGGACCGTGGAAGAACCCTTTGAGGATGGGCATGTCACGACCATGGCCTTGGTACCCTTAGTAGTGAATGCGATCGACATACCGGTTATAGCTGCTGGTGGTATTATGAATGGTAATGGTATCGCTGCGGCTTTGGCTCTGGGAGCGGATGCGGTCCAATTGGGAACAGCGTTTATTCCTTGCGCTGAAAGTGGGGCCCCAGATACTTATCGCCAGTTTTTGTTAGGCGATAGAGCTTTGAGAACAGAACTTACGACCGTTATATCCGGTCGTCCGGCGCGTGCGATAGTGAACCGTTTTGTTGATGAACTTCGTGATCGGGCGGATGAGGTGCCTGGCTACCCCATGACCTATGATGGGGGCAAAGCGTTGGGCGCCGCTGCTGCGGCAAAAGGGACACCAGAGTTTGCGCCAATGTGGGCCGGTCAAGCGGCGGGCCTATCCCGGGCGATGGATGCATCGAAATTGATGCAGCTGCTTGAGTATGAGACGAAACAGACGCTTGCGATGTTGCGGGACAAAATCAAAGACTAAAAAGGAAAGAAAATATGAGGGTAATGGCGTTGTTGCCACAAGATGACTTAAAGGCGGCGCAAGCAGAGGCCGTTAGGTATGAGAAACTCGGGATTGACGGATTAAAAACATCTGAGCTGGCGCATGACCCGTTTCTGCCCTTTGCGGCCGCCACCACGGTTACGGAGCGGGCCGAGCTGGCGACTGGAATCGCGATCGCGTTTGCGCGAAGCCCGATGAATGTCGCCTGTATGGCTAACGACCTTCAGCGTAGTTCCAATGGCCGTTTCGTCCTTGGGCTAGGGAGCCAAGTGAAAGGGCATAATGAACGACGTTTCAGTGTGCCTTGGAGTGCACCAGCGCCTCGGTTAAAGGAATATATCGAGTCCTTAAGGGCTATTTGGCGGTGTTGGGAGAAGGGTGACAAACTCGATTTTCAGGGCGAACATTACCGCTTCGATTTAATGACACCGGTATTCTCGCCAGAACCTGCAGGCTTGCCTATGGTACCGGTAACGTTAGCGGCGGTCGGCGCTGCGATGATCCGATTGTCGGCGCGGGTGGCTGATGGTGTGCGACTGCATTCCTTCTGTACTCGTAAATATATGATCAATACTTTGCTGCCGGAACTTAAAAAGGGCTGGGCCGAGAGCGGTATGAAGCGTGATAACTTTGAAATAGTAGGTGGCGGGTATGTAATTACCGGGCCGGATGACGAGACGGTCGCGAAGCAATTTGAATGGGTGCGCGAGCGATTGGCCTTCTATGGGTCTACCCGCACTTACTTGCCAGTATGGGCGGCCCATGGTGAGGAGGACATGGGACTGAAACTCCATACCATGTCAAAGAAAGGTCAATGGAAGGAAATGGCTAAGCAATTAACGGACGATCATGTGCGATTGTTTGTTGCGGTCGGCAGGCATGATGAAATCATGGAAGCTATCAAAATGCGTTATGAGGGTGTTTCCGACACGATTTATGTCAATCAAGTACCTGGCGTCGATCCAAAGGTGCCTGCGGACCTAATTCAAGAAATGAAAGCGATGCCGGTCGCATTCAAAGAGTTTCGGAATAGGTTTGAAGAGTAAAAACTTCTCAGTTAGGTTTTGGTCCGCGATAACCTGCATTTTAAAATTTTGATTAGGGCGTTAGACCGTAAAATCATGTCGTGATTAAACCGCCGTTCCGCCTGGGTCATATAGTCGTCTCTGTCGAACTTTTGTTGGGTGAGCGCTTTTGTGACCTCCGCGAGAGCCATGGCTTTTTCTTCCCCGCCCATAATTTTGATTACTTCATCAATGTGCATACCGACGGCCTGGCGTTGAATTGCGTAAAGGCGCCCATCCGCTGGGACAGTTCGCAGAAAAGGAACAATATGTTCTCTGTTGATAGGACATCCGGTTTCCAGGTCTACTTCCGGTTCGTTGGGCTTTTGTGCGAGTGCGAGGGTGGCGTTAAGCCATATTATGCTTATGGCGAATAGGGGATTTATCGCGGCAGGATAGCAAGGAAAGCGCCGAATATACCGTACGATGATGTGAAAAAATGACCCCACGGCGCATTTTGTGCGCCATGGGGGATCTTTGGTGTCGGCAAGACGGGAGATGCTAAATGGTCGCATCGCTTCCCATGATCACCGTACATTCACTGGAAAGTACACCGCCGTTGCCATGTGCCAAGGCGAGGTCTACACCGTCCACCTGCCGCTCGCCGCACTCGCCGCGTACCTGCCGCGCTGCTTCGATCAAACAGAACAGGCCGTACATACCGGGGTGGCAATAGGAGAGCCCACCGCCGGAAGTGTTTACCGGTAATCCGCCACCGGGTGCAATATGCCCATTTTCTACGAATGATCCGCCTTCACCCTTGGGGCAAAAACCAAGGTCTTCCAGAAACAATAGTGTCGTGATGGTGAAGGCATCGTACAGCGTTAATACGTCAATATCGTCCTTAGTGACGCCGGCAGACGCGTAGGCCCGTTGGCCGGATTCAAGCGCTGCCGTAGTTGTCATATCGCCCATGCAGCTGATGTTGGCGTGGCTGATATGCTCGCCTGTGCCGAGGATATAAACAGGCGGTTGTTTCAAATCCGTCGCCCTATCAGCAGAGGTGAGGACAATGGCACCGCCACCGTCTGTAACTAAACAGCAATCACGAATGGTAAAGGGATAGCTGATCATTGGCGAATTCATCACGTCTTCCACGGTGAGTGGATCGCGATTAAAGGCCACTGGGTTTTTCATCGCCCATTGGCGAGCGGCGACCGCAATTTCCGCCAGCTGTTCGCGGGTAGTGCCGAACTCATGCATGTGGCGCGCTGCCGCCATTGCATAGGCTGAAGGTGGCATCATGGGTTTATACGGGTCTTCGTACCAAGCGATTTCCCGTTGGCTAGTGGCGGCCCGGCTCATGGTGCGTTGGGTTGATCCATAGGTAATTAGGGCCACTTGGCACTTGCCGGTAACGATGGCTGCGACCGCATGGCTCACATGGGACATGAAAGACGACCCACCAATTTGTGTGGAATCGATATAGGCCGGTTTAATCCCTAGATATTCACATGTACCGAGACCTACCATACGAGATTGACTGGTAGCGGCAAATACGCCGTCCACATCGGATAATTTTAATCCGGCATCGTCCAGTGCCCGCATAGTTGCTTGGCCGATAAGATCAAGGTGGCTGGTATTCTCGGCAACCTTGCCTAAATCGGATTCCGCTGCGCCAACAAGGGCTACTTTTCCTCTGAGGTCCATTTTAGCTTACTCCCCCACCTGTTCAAAGACGGGATAGGGATCTGACCCCTCGTCGTCTTGTTGCACCTTGAATTTAACTCGCATACCAATTTCGACATCCATCGGATCCATACCGTCTATTCGGCTCATAAGGCGGAACCCTTCATCCATATCGATAAGGGAAACATCATAGGGCTCCTTACCGCGTGGGCAAACGGTAGTACTGGAATAGACGGTGCCTAGTCCCGCGCTGATTTTCCACTCCAAATTTTCACTGCCGGTTACCGGAGCAACCACGCGCGGATAAAAAATTACCGCACCATCGTCAGTGCACACCTGGTAGGCTAATTCGCCTTTCTGCAGGTGATCCAAATATTTTTGTCTTGGTGAGATCTGTGTGAGATCGACCATCGAATTTCTCCTTAAACTGTTACAGCGCGAGCACTGTAGCGGGCTTGTGCGTAGGTGAAAAGGCGCCGTATTGCTGTTACTTTTAGTCTATGCAGTAATAGTCGCTTTGCCGTTGTTGAGCACGACTGCATTGTCCCGGTCGGGGATACTGGCTCTGAATGATATTGTTTCCCCATCGTGCCACATTTCAGTGCGAATGGTTTCACCGGGGAAAACGGGGGCTGAAAACCGGCCTTCCATTCCTTTGAACTTTAGCGGGTCGTAACCGCAACAGCTTTTGACCAGCGCATGGCAGACTACACCATAGGTAAGCAGGCCGTGTGCAATGGGCCTTTCGAAGCCAGCCTTTGTAGCTATGTCCGGGTCCGAGTGAAGCGGATTATAGTCGCCGCTTAGGCGATATATGAGCGCTGACTGAGGTAGTGTTGATAATTCACAGGTCAAGTCAGGCACTGAATCAGGAATAACATGCGGTGGTGCCGCCGGACCGGAAGGGCCTCCAAAGCCGCCATCAGCGCGGCAATAGGTCGATGCCCGGATGGTGCAGATAAGGCTGTCTGTTTCCTCGTGCACAACGTCCCGAGTGCTGGAAATTAGTGCGCCCCTGCCTTCACCTTTATCGATGATTGATTCCACTTTGGCTTGGCCGACTAGTGTACCTTCGACGGGAATTGGATTGTGAATAGTAAATGCATTGCCGGCATTGACCAGCTTCAGGTAATTGACGCCGGAATCCGGATTGCGGAGCCAGTTGCCGGGATACCCAAGCACCGAGGCCATTGAGGGAAGTGCCGCCAAATCTTTTTCGTAGACAAAGCGAAGCTGATTTTCATCCACAGGATCAGCACCAATGCCGACGCCAAGGGCATAAAGCATGACGTCTTTTGGGGAGATTGTCTGGCGGGTTTCTTCGAATGGCCAGTTCATCAACTTGTCGTAATCGATCGTCATCTTTTAAGCTCCTAGACCGGATCCCAGGGGAAAATGTCGGCGGTACGGTCAAGCTGCAAGAAACTGTGCTTCATGGCCGGTATAACCCGCTCCGCGATTGTTGCCGGGGTCCAGCCTTCAGCGGTTTGCATAGTCCTTAGAGGACGCGGTTGGCCAAACAGATGTATCTCGTTGTGACGGGTGGAAAAGACCTGTCCAGTCACATCGCGGCTCATATCGCTTGCGAGAAACACCGCCATTGGTGCATTCTTGGCTGGGGTGACCTGTTGACGCTGTGCGGCGCGGGCTTTCTGTTCTGGCGTATTGGTGGGGATCGAGCTTGTCATCCGGCTCCAGGCGGAGGGTGCAATACAATTCGACCGCACTTGATAGCGCGCCATATCCAACGCGATGCATTTGGAGAACCCGACAATACCAAGTTTACAAGCGCCGTAGTTGGCTTGCCCGAAATTACCAAGCAGTCCAGATGTAGAGGTCATATGAATGAACGATCCGCTTGATTGCTGGCGAAAATGTGTTGCGGCGACGCGGCTCACATTGAAAGTGCCCTTGAACATCACATTCATGACACTGTCCCAGTCATCCTCGGTCATTTTATGGAAGATTACATCGCGGAGGATACCCGCATTGTTTACCACAACATCAATTTGGCCGTAGGTGTCCAGTGCTGTTTGCACCATGCCTTCTGCGCCCTTGTAGGTCGCTACCGTATCTTTATTGGGCACGGCCTCGCCCCCGGCTGCTTTGATTTCGGCTACGACTTCGTCAGCAACACCAGCGTCGTCGTCTGAACCATCCAAAGCGGCGCCGATATCGTTGACTATTACTTTGGCTCCGTGTTCTGCGAGCATTATTGCGATGGCCTTACCGATACCGCGTCCAGCACCGGTGACCACACAAACTTTATCTTCCGCCATCCGGCTGGGATCGATCCCTTCCATTTGGATTCTCCTCCTGATTTACTCGTACAAAATATTATTTGAAAACTGAGGTTTCAGCGCGGTCGCACTTAACCACACCTTCTCTTTCAAGGCGAGATACTTCGTCTTTGTTATAGCCACAAAATTCGGTTAGCACTCGTTCCGTATCATAGCCTACTGGCTTAGCTGAATGTCTTAATTTGCCCGGTGTTCCAAGAAATTTTGGCACTAAGCCAGCGAGTACAATTTCGCCTAACACGTCGTCAGACACCTTCGGCAGCATATTACGGGCTTGAAAATGTGGATCTTCAAAAACCTGATCTATAGTGTTGATCCGCCCGAAGGTAACGCCGCACTTGGTGAATGTTTCTTCAACATCAATAATGTCATGTTCGGCAAACCAAGACTCAAGAGTTTGTTCGACATAATCGGCATTTGCCACGCGGGCGCGACGGGTTCGATAGCGCTCGTCCTGAGCTATATCTGGGCGTTCGATAGCATTCATTAGTCGCGCAAAACCGGGATCTTGTGATCCTTGAACATGCAGATAGACATTGTCTCGCGTGCGGTAGAGGTTATTGACCACACTATCGGGTAACGCGGGTCCAACTCGGTTTACAATTGTCCCGAGCTGATCATAGTTTGGCACATGGGTTTCGAGTAGACTAAAAGCAGCTTCGTAGAGAGCCAGATCAATTTCCTGTCCAATTCCTGTGTCTTTAGCATTTAAAAGAGCCATCATTGCTCCCATGGCACCGTAAAGGCCGGTGATATAGTCGGTCATTGCCATCCCGACCCGGGCGGGTGGACGGTCTGGGTCGCCAATTATATGGCGTAATCCGCTAAAGGCTTCGCAAATCACCCCATAACCGCGTTTGTCCCGCAGCGGACCTGATTGTCCGTAGCCACTAATGCTCATCATCACGATTGCGGGATTTATATTCGATAATTCTTTATAGCCAATGCCCCAGGCATCGAGCTTCCCGGGTAAGAAATTTTGGATGATTATGTGTGCGTGGGCGGCAAGTTGTTTAATAATTGCACGACCTTTATCGGATTTGAGATTGACGGCAATTGTATCTTTATTACGGAGCAAACTCGCTGAATAGAGACCTTTCCCTTTGTTTTGTTTGCCCGCTGTGCGGATAGGATCACCGCTGAACGGTTCAATCTTGATGACTTCCGCGCCTGCATCGGCCATCATTCGTCCACAAATTGGACCTGCCGCCGTGGAGGCCATTTCGATGACGCGATAAGCCGCTAAAGGGCCCGTCCTATTCTGGTCGAACACCATATCCTTCCCCATACTGACTTTTGTATGATTGTAACCGAGTGATTGCTATTGTCACCCACGCGGCACTTGTAAGATATTCTTCAAGTTGCGGTTCTGATAAACTACTTTAATCAAATTTCCAAGGGAGAGAACCATGCCAGCCGAAGTCGCTATCCAGCCTACCGATAGTTTCGATCCGTCATCTTTCGATGCTGTAAAATGGCAGCTTCGCGAACACACGGCCTATATCACCATGTCACGTCCCGAAGCACGAAATGCTCTCAATATTGCTATGCGAAACGAATTGATGGCGTGTTTCAACGAGGTGCAAAATAATAGGGAGATATGGCTCGCAGTTCTTTGTGGTGAGGACCCAATTTTTTGTGCAGGTGCTGACTTAAAGGAAAAGCTAAATCTCGCTCGATCCGATGGAGATAAAGAACGGTCACGTCTTTCCAACGAACTTTATCTCACAATGCGGCGCTGCTATAAGCCGATTATCGCGGCGATTAATGGTGGCTGTATAGCGCAAGGGGCTGGGCTCGCACTTTTATCCGATATTCGGATAATGTCGGAAAAGGGCTTTTTCTGGTGGCCACAAGTGATGCGCGGTATTTCTTCTATGAGTGGGCCGTTACTTTTGACAGAAGCTGTTTCGCCGAGTTTCGCGCTTCGCTATTTGCTAACAGCCGATAAGATCACGCCAGAAGATGCGCTACGGGTTGATCTCTGCACAGAGGTAGTCCCGCATGAGAATCTAATGGATACGGTCGATAAGTGGGCTACCAAGATGCTAAGAAATGCTCCCTTGTCGCTCCAAGCAATCAAAGAAGTGGCTGTTCGCCGGCGTGGTATGACTATTGATGAAGCGTTTCCTATAGGGCGGGAAATTTCCGAACGAACGATGGATTCAGATGACTCTATCGAAGGTTTAAAAGCGTTTAAGGAAAAACGATCGCCAGCTTGGCAGGGCAAGTAGGGGCCTATTTTCTGCCATTTAATACAATTAATAGAAAAACAGAACAGGCGGTTTGAATTTTTTAGTGGGCTGGAGTGAGCTAAATTTAAGGCCTCAATTTGATGAGTACTATCTTTGGGGTCATTCATGTTATGGTACGAGGATTAAATGCTGAGGTAGTGAAGTCTGCCGATCTATTTATTCTCCTTGAAAGCTATAGCAATAACCATCGTACCTATGGCAAAAAACAGGCTTGTGGCGGTCCAAGCAGGTGTGTAGCCGTAATCATCGACAATCGAGCCGAAGAATGGAACGCCAAGACCCGCTCCAACACTCGTAAAGATCCGGTTCGACCCGACAGCGGTTGCTGTTAACGAGGGGTCAGCAGATTCTACAGTAATCGTTTGGGTCAATCCAACATACCCTGCCGTTGCTAACCCGGTGGGCACCGCTAGCGCTAATACAAGGTAGAATGGCCAGTTAGAGGCGAAAAGTGCCATTGTCAGTAGGCATAGGGTCCCCGATATGCCGATAATTAGAAGTACCGGTTTTCGTCTTGCGGCAAACATCAAATCGCTTAATGCGCCCCATCCCAATCGTCCCGTTGCGCTGGATGCTTGCGCGATGCTCAGGCAAAAAGAAGCCCATGTAGGTTCTGCGTTTAGTACCTCTCGAGCGAACGCGGCAATATTGGAAAGCATTGCATACATAGAGGCCTGGAAGATACCGATCGCGGTATTGAAGATTTGTAAATTTTTGTCTCTTAGTACTACCATCATGCCTAACAAAATATTCGTTGTAGGGCGTTTTACTTGTCCTGGAATTAAGAACCCTGTCAGGGACGCTGCAAAAATTATAATTGCAAATCCATACAGCACATCGGTCCTGCCGTATTGCGTAACAAATGTTCCTGCCACCATCGCACCTAAGACGCCGCCAATGGGGACCCCTGTTTGCTTAATTCCCATTGCAGTGGCGCGCCCTTTTGAGGGAAAACACTCAAATACGGTTTTACTAGTGCATGGGTTGACCAAACCATATCCACTTCCCACTAGAAACATACCCAAAAATGCGACCCAAAAGTCGATTGCGCCAGCGACAACGGCAGTCCCCACAGCTGCTAAACATAGTGAGCCGATAAACACCAAACGTGCGCCGATATAGTCGATTAATAATCCACCTGGGATAGCCATAATTCCTTGGGCGATCATGTAAACACCGATAAGCCATCCATAATCTTCCGCACCGATATTGAGCTCTCCTTTGAGGTCCGTCGCGATGGCGGCGATAGCAATAACGGTGCAATTACCGAAGAGATGACCGCCTGTCAGAACGACTAAAAGCAAGGATTGATGAGGCGATTTTTTTGCGCCATTTGGAGAAAACATTTTAAGTGCGATAGCGTGTTTCGAGCGATTGGATATCAGCTAAGCCGAGAACTTTATTGTAATCCTCGAAACTGGCCAGTTCTAAAGGTATATTTTTGAGTGTTCCTGTCTTTCGAACATTTGATAATAGCGCACGCACACTCGCAATGACCGCCATGGGAACTGCAGTCGGTAATATAGCAATTTTTACACCATACGGTTCAAGCTCGGTAGCTGGGATGAGAGGCGTATTACCACTTGTATCCATAACGCAAGCAAGTGGGATTGAGAGTTTTCCAGCTTTCTTCAAATCGTCTTCTTGGCAAGGCGGACCAAACATAACCATATCAGCGCCGGCTTCCTCGTAGGCCGCCAACCTATCAAGTGCCGCGTCAAAGCCATCCACGGCGATAGCATCTGTTCGAGCGATAATCAAAAAGTCAGGATCGCTTCGTTCGTCTAGGGCAGCTTTGACCTTACCTACCATTTCGTTGCAGGAAATCAGCTGTTTGCCGGCGAAATGTCCACATTTTTTCGGCGAAATTTGATCTTCAATATGGAGGCCTGCTGCGCCAGTAGCTTCGAATGTACGAACTGTTCGCTGCACATTGAGTGCATTCCCATAGCCAGTATCCGCATCCACAATGACCGGCAATCCAGTTGCGTCTACAATACGTGCAGCGTGGTCAGCCATTTCTGTCATGGTGATTAAGCCAACATCAGGTGTTCCTAATCTAGATGCGGTTGTGGCATTGCCCCCCATATAGGCAATTTCGAAACCCGCTTCGGCGATCAGGCGAGCGGTCAAGGCATCGGTCGTGCTCGGAGTTAAACGAATGCCGGGTTCCTGCAAAAGTTTTTTTAAGCGCGCAGGCATAGACATATTAGTTTCCTCGGTTGATTAGGGGGAATATACGAGTGACAATTTTTTAACTATGGTTCTAGTGTGTACCAAATAAGTGCGAAATGAAATGGTAGGAAATTTAAACGGAATTGAGATTGTCGCCACTGGCGCTCAAATTGGCGCTGACGTGCTTGGAGTAGATCTCATGAATTTTGATGACGGCGCGTTTGAAGTCATTCGTCGGGCGGCGCTTGAGCACATGGTACTGCGCTTTCGAGGTCAGAGCTTGAGTGATCCGGGCCTTATTGCATTCGGTCAGCGTTTCGGCGACTTGCTGCTACCGGGTATGAGTATCACGGGTAAGCATTATATTGATGAGCATCCGGAGATTCTCTGTGTTTCAAATATTAGAGATGAAGAGGGTAATCCAATGGGGAACCTTGGAGCCGGTGAAGCACTTTGGCACACGGATCAATCTTACGAACCGGTTCCCCCAAACTATTCAATTTTGAATGCCGTGGAGTTACCACCTAACGGTGGTAATACGTTTTTTTGTAATCAATATATTGCCTATGACACGCTGCCTGATGAATTGAAGTATGCAATTCAAGGTAAGATTATTGTCCATGATGAAAGCGTCAATAGTGCGGGGCAGACCCGTAAGGGTTTTGATGATATCGTTGATCCACGTGATGCACCGGGGGCACGACACCCCGCGATTCGAACGCACCCGGAAACGGGTCGAAAGGCACTTTATCTTGGCCGTCGGCGAAATAGCGCCGTTCTTGGAATTGACCTCGATGAAAGTGAATATCTTCTGGATTTATTATGGGCTCACGCAACTCAGGAAAAATTTACCTGGTGCCATGAATGGCGTATGGGGGATGTTTTGATGTGGGACAATCGTTGCTCTTTGCATCGGCGTGCGCCTTTCGACAACAACTATCGTCGAATGATGCACCGTATTCAGGTACAAGGGAGTGTCCCTTATTAAGCTAGCGATGCTTCATTGATTGGTCGCATAGAAGATGGAAAAGGGTTATGCGATGGAAATCGCTGCCGGTTAAGAAAAGGAAATTGTAAATGAAGATTACTGCGGTAGATGCCCTTAAAGTAAGGGTGCCTATTAAGGGCGATTATCGGATGGCGAAGGGTGTTCACAAAGCTCTCGATAGTGTCTTGGTGCGAGTTGTGACGGATGAAGGCATTGTCGGTGTGGGTGATATTCACCAAGGTGTGGCAGGATACACCTCGGAGACAGTGGATACAATTTTTAGCATCATAAAGGGGGCCTATGCGCCTGTACTTGTTGGCCAGGAACTGGATTCACCAGAACGCCTCCATCGTTTGCTCACCGAGGAACGTATGGGTAATCCTTTTGCGCGGTCTGGTATCGAGATGGCAATTTTTGATATATTGGGTAAACAAGCCGGTTTAAGCGTAGCAGGGTTGCTAGGCGGTCCGGTACGAAAAAGTATATTATTAAGCGGCGGTATTGGAATTGAGACGCCAGAAGTGGCCGCCAAAAAAGTCACGGACATTGTTGAGGCGGGATACCGCACGATCAAAGTAAAAATTGGTACTGACGATGTTACTCAGGACATCGCGCGGGTTCGTGCCTGCCGTAAGGCCGTGGGTGACGATATTGCAATACGTATAGACGCTAATGCTGGCTATAACATGACCGATGCATTGATCGTAGTTAAGGCCCTTGGGGAATTAAATATCGAGCATATAGAACAGCCTGTTGCTGGTGAGGATTGGGAAGGTATGGCGCGCTTGCGTGCGTTGGGTGCAGTGCCCATTATGGCCGACGAGAGTATAGTGACCCCATCGGATGCTTACCGTTTAGTGCATATGGGGGCCTGTGATGTTATAAAAATAAAAATTACCAAGGTGGGTGGGTATATTAATGCGCGCAAAATTATTGATGTTTGTGAGTCCAGCGGGACCGAATTGGTGATCGGGCAGGGTCTATGTTCGAGTATCGAAGCGGCGGCAGAGGCTCAATTGGCTTGTGCCTTTTCTCATGTTTGCTCTGTGGCGGAAATGGTCGGACCAGCAAAGTTGCGGGACGATTTGACCGACTCACCTATTTCCTTGGAAGGTGGGCAACTCAGTTTGCCGGAAGGCAATGGTATCGGAATCGATTTGTCTGAGGAGAAGCTGGCGCAGTATACTGTTGGTGGGGAAATTACAGTGCCTGCATCATAACAAATACATTAATCATTTATATAAATTATTAAAATAACTATACTACTGCAGTAAAGCTAATAGTTATTCTTTCTTCATCAGAATTATGTAAAAGTACCTTATGTTTTAAATTACTATTAAATAATATTAATTTACCTTCATTCGGTTCATACCCTATATTTTCTACATTATACGTATTATTATTGATTACTGGGACAGATATCATTTTTTCAGAAGAAGGTGACTCGAATACTAATTTTGCAGAATTTTTTGAAGATTTGATAAAGTAAATACCAGAGAAAAGGCTATTTGGGTGGTTGTGTACATCCATGGAGCAGCCTTTTTCGTAAATATTTACCCACATATTTTTAATAATTACATTAGAATCTGGTATAAATATTCCGTTTTCTTTTGCAAATATAAATGTTTCTTGAGTAATAAATTGCGTGATTTTTTCAAATGCAGGATGCAGGTGTATCTCGTTCTGATTCTCAATGGTTGTGTAGACGTTGCATGCCCATTCTTCAGGGCGGCTGTTGGGCGTTGCGTCACGTAGCTGTTTGACAACTTCCTGTAGTTCTTTGTTGAGGCGTTTGGGGGCTGGATGCTCGGATACTTGAACGGGGCAGGGAAAGAGTTCGAGTAAGCGGGTGTGCTGGCTGAGGTCGGTTACTGGCACTGGTTGCCTTCCTTAAAGTGTAGCATTAAAGGAAATGCTGATGCGTTCGCCATCAACCATATTTGCCGGCACACTATGTCGCAAGGCGCTATCGAATACCACAAGATCTCCAGATTGTGGTCGATAGAATGATGTCATGCTATTGAAAGCATTGTCACGCATTATCGGCGGTCGGATCATCGTGTCGGCTTGGGGCGAATGAAATAGCAATTCCGAGCAGTTTTCCGGTGCTTTGATGTAATATACCCCGGTCATTATATGATTGGCGTGTTTGTGTATTTCTTGGCTCATCCCGTACTGATAAACATTCGCCCAACATTGTGTAATGCGGAGATTGTTTTCTGCAAGCGGATAGGCCATTAATTCGCCAAACGCGGTAAGGCATTGCATCGCAATGTCAGTAAATTCTTGAAATGCTGGTTGCTCGTGCAAAGCGCAATTATTCGTAATTGTCGTGTAAACATCACATGCCCAACCATCGGGTTTGCCATTTGGGGTGTTTCCGCGAATAGCATCTAATTCTCCGATGAGACGTTCGTTCAATTCTGTCCCATTAGGCAAGCGCGTCACTAGGACGGGTACGGGAAACAATTTATCAATTTTGCGCACTGTCTCTTCCGGCATGACCCACCTCGTATTATCACAACCCTAATTTGTGGCTCGGAATATACGACATTGTCCCTTTAGACGACACTGCAAGATGCGAAAAGTTTTGAAGTATTTACTAAAAAATTACCAGAATATTTATGCGATTTGATTTAGAAGTATTGGTATTATAGAATATATAATTATATTTTAAATAAAAATAGGAATTATACATTTTTTATTACAGTATAATTTTTAAGAAATATTATATAACATTATAAAGTATAATCTAGAATTTATAAAAAAGCATTAGGGCTCTTTTAGTGACTCTATAACGGCGTGATCAATTAAAATTGAGATGGTTTGGGTTGTTCTTAACGGTCCCATGTTACATCTGGTTAACAAATTCAGAGGAAAAAATGATTACTATTTACGGCCTTAGAAATTGCGATGTGTGCCGAAAGGCCATGAAATGGCTAGCTGCGGAGGGTATCGAGGCGACAATGCATGATTTCCGGAAAGATGGACTTGATGAGCTTCTATTGGCGCAATGGCTAGATATTTGTGATTGGGAAATACTTTTGAACCGCCGGGGGACTACTTGGCGTAAGCTTGGCGACCAGCAAAAAGTTGATATGGATCGATCTAAAGCGGAAAGCCTAATTTTGGTGAATCCAAGTCTACTCAAACGGCCGGTGATACCTTTAGGGAATAAGATCGCAGTGGGATTTAAAGAGGCAGAGCAAAAAGCTGTTCGACAGTTTGCTTTTAATAAAGCGTGAATTGCTGAAGGGTCTGTTATAAGAACCCGATTTCTAGGACATGAAATTATTTAACGGATTAACGGAAAAATAATTAGGGAGTAATGAAATGGAATGCAGGATGGATGGGCGTAACGCGCTGATAACGGGCAGTAGTCGGGGCCTTGGGCGTGCGATGGCAATGAGCTTTGCATCGTCGGGTGCCAATGTCGTTGTTTGCGGACGCCGGGAGGATGTCTTGGCGGAAACCCAAAAAGAAGTAGAGGCGGTAGCCGATGGAAAAGTGATTGCTATTGTTTCAGATGTTAGTTCTGCTGATGGAGTAAATGCGCTGCTAGACGGCGCGGAGAGTGCACTTGGTCATATTGATATTCTTGTCAATAATGCGGGGGCTTCGAAACGGGCGCCCTTTTGCGAAATTACCGATGAAGAGTGGGCTTATGATTTTGAGTTGAAGGTATATGGCGCTATTCGTACCTGTCGGCGACTGATGCCTGGTATGATGGAACGCAAATGGGGCAGAATTATTAATGTACTGAATGTTGGAGCTAAAGCACCTCCGGGCGGTGGGGCACCGACCGCAGTGTCACGTGCCACTGGCATGGCGATTACCAAGGTTCTGTCAAAGGAGGGGGCACCTCATAATGTTCTTGCAAATGCTTTGCTGGTAGGGCGCATTGAAAGCGATCAATGGCTTAATCGGTGGGAAGATACCGATAAATCGATGACCTATGATGAATTCCTAGATGATATGGCGAAAGATTTAAAACTTCCCATCGGCCGTCTCGGCACAGCGGAGGAGTTTGCGAACTTGGCGTGTTTCCTGTGTTCGGATGCGGGTTCTTATATCAATGGCGTTGCGATAAATGTAGATGGCGGGACCAGCCCAGCGGTTTAGATTTCCATGCATTACGGGCGGCATCGCGGTACTCCTCGTTGCGGTGCTGCTTGCGGCTTGCCAAGGTTATCAAAATATAGCGAAGAGCCCAGCTTCCGATATCTTTCTTTCAGGGGTACCAAGAGAGCTCACATTGGTCAGCTATAATATTCGCACTGGTATCGGTATAGCTTCTCCTGGAACCAGTCCTTATCATACGCAGTTTTGGAAGAAGAGCCTCCCGCGCGTGGCAGCCGCTATTAGGTCTACCAGCGCAGATATAGTCGCCGTACAGGAATTACTAGAGGGCCAAGAGGAGGAACTAGGCCGCTTGCTGGGAATGAATTACGCATATGCGCGACATGGCATCGTTGGACCGGGTGATTGGTGGGGTGTCGGTGTCCTTTCAAAATTTCCTATCACATCCTCATTTCGTGATGTGATTAGTACTGGCAGCGGCAACGCGCGCTCTAATGCCGTAGTGACGGTCGAGATAGATGGCAGTCCGCACGTTTTTATCAGCATCCATAAAGACAAGGATTTAGGCGACGGCGTATCAATCGACCGTACTGCCGATACCGCGAACGAGTTTTTGGGACCGGTTTCAGTGATGGGCGATTTCAATCTTTGGCCTGATGATCCAATAATGAAGAAGATGCCAAAGAAACTCTCCGATAGTGCAGATCATGTCGATACGCCGGGTAGTCGAGAGTTAAAAAGAATCGGCACACTCAACGGTACTCACCACGCCGATCATGGCGGACGGGTTGATTCGATCTGGATCGACCCTCGATTTTACGAAGTTCTTGATACGTATCTTATGGATAAAGGTCATTGGGACGCCTCCGATCATTACGGCGTCGTCGTTCGTGTGCGAGTTAAGCAAGAAAACTAATGGTCCGTGTCGTCTAAACCAAGTTTGGAGCTAGCTCCATGCCTCCACTCAGCGGCGGATGCTACCACTAAATCACTTATGCTGCTTCCCTTAATGCTTGGCGCAGGCAATAATGTAACATTCCGCCGTTGTTGAAGTATTCTAGCTCTACTTCGGTGTCGAGACGACAAGTCAGAGTTATTGATTGGGTTGTGCCGTCCGCACGGGTAATTTTACAATCTATATCCTGCCTTGGTGTTAACCCACCTGAAAGGCCTTCAATATCGAATTGCTCTGAGCCATCTAGTTTAAGGGTTACCCTGCTCATGCCATCTTTGAATTGTAACGGCAGAATACCCATGCCGATCAGGTTTGAGCGATGGATACGTTCCAAGCTTTCCGCAATAACTGCGCGAATTCCAAGTAGCTTAGTTCCTTTCGCAGCCCAGTCACGTGACGAGCCAGTGCCGTATGCCTGGGCGCCAATTACAATCAAGGGAATGCCAGCATCTTTATACCGCATCGCCGCATCGAATACGGTCATTTCTTCTCCATCGGGCCAATGGCGTGTATAGCCGCCTTCGCGTCCACCCATCATTTCGTTTCTAAAGCGGATGTTGGCGAAGGTGCCACGAACCATGACTTCATGGTTGGTGCGACGGGCGCCAAAGGTGTTGAAGTCTTTCTGCCCGATCCCTTTTTCAATCAGATACTGACCAGCGGAATGGTCTTTCGGAATAACACTGATTGGCGAGATGTGGTCAGTTGTGGTCATGTCTCCCGCCATGATGAGGCACCGAGCACCTTTAATATCGTTGATCGCAGCAAGTCCAACTTCCATGCCCTCAAACAAGGGTGGGTGTTTGATATACTCGCTATCGGTCGGCCATTGAAACTCGACGCCCGTAGTGGTTTCCATTGCTTGCCACTCGGCTGTGCCGTCGGTGATGTGTTGATAGCGACTGCGGAACATATCGGGCGTTATTACATCTTCAATTATNTGTTCCACGTCTTCTGGCGCAGGCCAGATATCTTTCAAGAATACTGGATTACCATCCTTATCGTTTCCCAAAGGATCAGTAGTGAGGTTAATATCAAGTGAACCTGCCAGAGCGTAAGCGATGACGAGTGGTGGGGAGGCAAGATAGTTGGCACGACATTGCGGATGCACCCGACCTTCGAAGTTACGATTACCGGAGAGAACCGCACCAACGATGAGATCATTCTCATCAATGGCATCGGCCAGGGGCGTTTCAAGCGGCCCAGAATTACCCATACATGTGACACAGCCGAAGCCGACAATATTGAAGCCCAGTGCATCAAGATCCTCCTGGACGCCGGCTGCCTCAAAATAGTCTGCGACCACCCGCGACCCGGGCGATACAGAGGCCTTAACCCAAGGTTTGCGCTGAAGACCTTTAGCGCGCGCGTTTTTTGCTAATAAGCCCGCAGCAAGCATAACAGAGGGATTTGACGTATTGGTGCAACTAGTGATCGCGGCAATCATAATTTTGCCATGATCGAGATTAAAATCTTTGCCTACAACCGACACTTCCTTCGCTTCAGCTGTGCCAGTCATATCTTTGAGTGTATCGGAAAAATTCTGCGGTACCTGGCTTAACGGTGTTTTTTGATTCGGCCGTGATGGTCCAGCCACGCAGGGTTCGATAGTACTGAGATCTATTTCGACAATATCTGTATAAACTGGCTCTTTAGCCGCTGGGTCACGCCATATGCCTTGTTCCTTAGCATAGGTCTCGACAAGAGAAATTTGCTCGTCACTCCGTCCGGAAACGCGGAGATATTCGAGGGTTTTATGGTCTATTGGTGAAAAGCCCATGGTGGCTCCGTACTCCGGCGACATGTTGCCAAGAGTAGCGCGATTGGTAGCACTCATATTATCGAGGCCGGGTCCACAGTATTCGACGAAATTTTGCACTACGCCATGATCGCGCAGCATTTGCGTTGCGGTTAAGGCAATATCGGTGGGCGTGGCCGCCGGGCCTAATTCGCCGGTCAATCGGCAACCTATCACATCAGGGATTAGCATCGAAATCGGTTGCCCTAACATGGCTGTTCCTCCTTCGAGACCCCCAACACCCCAGCCGAAGACGGCAATACCGTTAACCATGGTAGTGTGGCTATCCATGCCTAAAAGGCTGTCTGGAATGGCGTAACGTTCACCATCTATTTCACGTTCGGCAATAACAGTGGCGATGTATTCGATATTGACTTGATGCAATATGCCTGCGCCTGGGGGAACGATACTGACATTCTCGAAAGCTTGCGCGGCCCATTTCAAGAACGAATAACGTTCGCCGTTCCGTTCATATTCAAGTGCTACATTTTTCTGCAGAGCATCTCCAGATCCGTGAAAGTCTGCGATGACCGAATGATCAACGACCACATCAACGGGGATGCGCGGGTTAATCGTTTTGGGGTCGCCGCCTAATCTTTTAACGGCGTCTCGCATGGCCGTGAGTTCGCAGAGCAATCCCATATTTACATCAGGCATAAGTATACGAGCGGGATAAAAATTTATCTCTCGCTCGACTTTCTTGTTTTTAGTCTTGTCACTCGCCGTCCTGGTCCAATTGCCGAGTGCTTTGATATCATCGGCCGTGACAGACACACCATCTTCGTTACGGAGCATATTTTCGGCAAGTGTTTTCAGAGAATACGGCAAGCCGATGAGGTCCCCAGCACCATTTTCTGAGGCGGCGGCAAGGCTAAAATAAGCGTAATCNTTGCCGTTGGCGGTGAATGTTTTCTTCGCGTTAAAACTATCTTGGCTTGCCATTTTTTCCCCCCGATTATTCCAGCAACAGTCCTCGGTTAGTCAGCGTATTTCGCGTCCAATTTCATAAAGTGATCGGAATTAACGGCTTCTTCCCGGTCTTGGAAAGAGGCCATCATATCCATATATTTTTCCGTATGCCCAACGCGGAGAATTTCGTCTGCCATCAATCGCATTGTATGCATGGCTGCACGTTGTAGATCGCCCGGTGCAATCATCAAATTGAAACCGAGACGTTCTAGTTCACTTTTTTCCAATACCGGCGATTTACCCGACCAAAACATATTATAAAGCTTTGGATAGTCGGCTAGTTCCTTGGAAATCTTCTCCATTTCTTCGAGTGAAGTGGGTGCTTCGATAAAGGCTACATCTGCTCCGGCTTCCATATATTTATGCATACGCTCAATCGCAGCATCTACTCCCTCGATTGCAAGGGAATCAGTGCGTGCGATGACGACTAAATCTGGGTCTTTTTGGTTATCTTTGATAGCACGGATCTTGGTCACTAACTCTGACGCTGGCACGACAGTTTTGTTTTCCATATGCCCGCACCGTTTTGGAAAAGTTTGATCTTCGATATGGAAGCCCGCTATGCCAGAGCGTTCAAAGTCCTTTAAGGCATGTAGCGCGTTTAATACATTACCATAGCCGGTATCAAAATCGCCAATAACTGGAATCTCAACCGCATCTACCATTTGGGTTAGCCGTTCGGTAACTTGCACCGGATTGATCATACCCATATCGGGAATACCTGTGGAACGAGCAATGCCGCCGCCGGTCGCGTAAACGATTTCCGCACCTGCCGCCTGCACGATACGCGCCGAAATGCCATCATAGGCGCCTGGCACAAGAAAGGTTTTTCCGGTCGCGAGCATTTCGCGAAGTTTAGTTGATCCACGCATAGGGTTTCTCCTGATAGCAAAACAAAATAAATGGAAATGCAGGCTCGAAAAGACGTACGACCCATTTATCGCATGCTGTGCAAGACGGTTCAATGGTCGGTCGTTTGGCCCGTAAATGAGAAAGTAAATTGGCTAAAGAGGGAGCATAATCAAAGCGTCTTAATTAGTAATTCTGGAAATAATTAGAATTGAAAAATACTTATGAAAACGGTGTTAGAGTGGATACTAGCGTTTTGATGAAACCCATATTTTACGACACCGCCAAGAATCGAATTTGACCAGGCTACTCGGGGACTTTCAGATTGGCTTAATGTTCTACTCAGCATACTTCTTTTCAATCTCACGAATCTTGGATAGTCCGCCGATCTCCCAAGCTTCGTCTAATGGCATAAGTCGGTTTTGTACGGCTTTGCTATCTCCAGTCTCAAATAACGACTGCAAAGTTTCTTTAGCGGCCTTGGCTACTGCGAGAAGTGGTTGGGCATAGAAGCAATCGAGCTTGAACCCCATTTCAGCTACTTGGGCTGACGTTAGTATAGGCACCATGGGGCTAGGCGAATGGTTGTAGAGCAGAGGGATTCGGTTTTTAAAGTAGTCTGCAATCGCTCTCGTATGGTCCAGGTTGTCGGCCACCTCGCAGAATAAAACATCCGCACCAGCCTCGATATAGGCATCACCGCGTGCAAATACGTCTTCAATACCGTTTACTAGATAAGCATCGCAACGAGCGATCAAGACGAAATTAGGGTCCCGGCGCGCGTCAAGGGCTGCGCATAGTTTTTGCACCATTTCCTCTTTTGGGATGAGTGATTTTCCCATCATATGACCGCATCGTTTGGGCCAGGTTTGATCTTCGATATGGATCGCGGCAACGCCGGCTGCTTCGAATGCTTGCACAGTACGCCGTGCATTGAGCGCGTTGCCATATCCATTGTCCGCATCAACAATGACCGGAATATTTACGCCTTCCGCGATATAGCGCGCATTGTTGACCATCTCTTCCATTGAAAGCAGGCCGATGTCTGGGTATCCACGGCAGACAGATGTGCCAGCGCCGGTGACAACGCAAAGTCTAAACCCTACTTGTTCAACTAATTGAGCCGTCATCGCATCGTGGGCACCGCCAGCGAGAATGAGACCATCCTCCGCCAAAAGTGCACGAAGTTTTACAGTAGCTTTCATGGCTATGGTTTTAAGGGTTTTTCGCCGCCGGGCACTTCAACGTCGAAATTATTCAATACCGAACCGATAAGACCATAGAAGCCGCAAAGGGAGTTTATTTCGACTACACCGTCCGGGCCAAACCTCTCGAGGGCTGTGGCAAAAGTTATATCGCTGGCCCGGAGATCGTTGTTGAGCATTTCGGTTACAAACTCGAAGACTATTTTCTCTTCATCACTATCGAACGCAGGTATCCGGCGTTCGGCGATGGCGTCGCAAATGGCTGGGTTTAATCCTTCGGTTTCAGCGATACGTCGATGTGCAAACCATTCATATTGTGCAGTCCAATGGCGCGCTGTGATTATGATAGCGAGTTCGCTCAGCTTGCCGGGTAAAACGCCCTTAAAGCGAAGCTGTGCTCCAACTTGTTGAATAAGGTCTCCCAACACCGGGTGGTGTAACAAAGGCAGGAAGGGTCCACGAATTTCCCCACGTGGGCTAGCAACAAGTTTGTCACGGAATGTTTCTTGGTCTTTTGTAAGGTTGTTAAGATCTACGTTGGGCAGGCGTGCCATTGTAAATTTCTCCCAAAGTTTTTATTTCGTCGCGATCATAAGGCTTGCACATACGCGCGGCAATTGATTGAGTCCAATCAAGTATTGTGGGCCTGAGGATTAAGTTTTGGTTGAGTTTTCTCCATCATCTGTCGCTTTACTATGTTTTTTCATCGCTTCGTCGGCTTTGGCCGGGGAACGCATTAACAGGAGCAACGGCATAAGCGCAATAACGGCAAACATCATGACTGTGAAATCATGAATATAAGCGATGAACTGGGCCTCATTTTCGATAACCTTTTCTAAACTTGCTACCCCTTGTGTGTGACTTAGGCTCCATTTGTCGGGTAACTCTGTGTGCTGGAGGCGTTCGTTGTAGAAACTAGCGTTTTCTGCGAGGCTTTGTCGTGCTGCATGAGTGCTGCGGACGAGCATAAGGAACAATACGGATACACCTATGCTCGATGCGATGCGTCGAAAGAGGCTGAGGATAACCGACGCGTCCGGCCTGAGGGATGCAGGAATAGTCTGGAAAGCGGCAGTGACCGCTGCCGTTGACATGAACCCTAGTCCAAATCCTTGTAGCAAAATGGCGACCATTATGGGGAAGGGTTCGGTCTCGCGCGATAGTTGTGACAGGAGATAACACGACAACGCGACGCATGTCATACCTGCGAAAATCACCGGTCTGGGGTTGATCCGTTGCAGCATCAAGCCGCATAGGAAAGCAGCGATCATAGTGCCAACACCACGTGGCGTCATTAAAATACCGGCCTGCATTGGGGGATAGCCGAGATGGCTCTGCAGGATCGGTGGGATTAGTCCAACATAACCCCACATCATAAAATTCAAGATAAAGCCGAAAATGCTACCAACTATAAAGTCCCTGTTTTTAAAGACAGCTGGATTGAGGTAAGCATTTCGTGATGTGAAGCAATGGATGTTGAATACCCAGAGTGTCCCTGCGGCAATAATTGTATAGAACACAATTTCCGAGGAATTAAACCAGTCAAGTTTTTGTCCGTTATCAAGCATCAGCTGGAAGGCGGCAATACAAATGCCCAGGACGATAAAGCCAAACATATCAAAAGGCTTGGAGCCTTCCGGTTTATCGGTCGGCACCAACGTATGCATCATTACTAGTGCAGTAATGCCTAAAGGAATGTTCATCAAGTAGACAACGCGCCATCCGAAGAATTCAGTTAATACGCCGCCCACCAAGGGGCCTATTACAACAGCGCTCATCCGTCCGGTTTGAAGCCAGCCAAATGCCTTACCTTGCTGTTCCTGTGGGAAAGTAGCAAGGACGACTTGGATAGTGAGGGGATTCAGGCCCGCAGCAAAACAGCCTTGTAGAAAGCGTAGGACAACGATTTCCTGAATGCTGGTGGCTTGGGATACAGCAGTTGAACAGACTAGAAATCCACAAATGACAAATATATATAGGCGCTTGCGACCGAACTTCCGGGCAAGCCATGCATAGACTGGGGTGAACATGGCCGCCGCTACGAGATAGGCGGTCAAAATCCAAGAAACTTCGGTGATGGTGGCTGAAAGCGCGCCCTGCATTTGCGGCAGGGCTACGCCGGTAGCAAAACTATCCATGCCCTGCATGGCCCCAGCCGGTATGGTTGAAAGCGCGATCAGTAAGCGTTGGCGTTCGCTAAGGGATTTTTCTGTTTCGCTAGCCGACATGTGCAGTCGGGGACTCCGGACGGTTGCTGATTATAGAATGGATTGAAAGGCTTTTTACTGACACCATTTTCTCCTTAGCCTGAAAGCGTTACAATTGCCGCCAGGTTGCGATTTCGTGAGGGAACTATGGCATACAAGAAGATTGAGGTGAAATCACTGTCCGGTGCATTAGGTGCTGAGGTGTCCGGCCCGGATCTCTCGAAAAAGTTAGATCGTCAGACATTCAATGAAGTGCATAAAGCATTACTAGAGCATCAAGTAATTTTTTTTCGAAATCAAAAGATAACGCCTCAACAACAGCTCCGATTTGCCAAGTACTTTGGTCCTATTCATGAACACCCTTATATGAAAGGAATGGATGGATGCCCGCAAGTACTCCGTATCAGCCGCACTCCAAAAGATCCGCGTGCTTTCGGTAATGCCTGGCATACAGATCAAATGTTTGTGCCGACACCAGCCTTGGGTACTATCCTATACGGTGTAACTATTCCTGACACGGGTGGAGATACATGTTTTGTGAATATGTATAAAGCCTATGATGCTCTGTCCCCAGGTATGAAAAAAATGTTGGCTAAAGTTAAGACTTGGGCTGTAGGAGATAAATTTAAGAAATTCGGTGGCGAGAAGCGCGCAGATAGCTGGAAGGGTAAAGCTACGATGCGAGCAAAAATACCGCCTAATGATCTGCAAACAGAAACAGCCCATCCGCTTATTCGCACTCATCCGATTACTAAACGTAAAGGTCTTTATTTTGGTAGTCATGTACAGCATCTCTACGATATGGCGGAGGATGAGTCAGAAGCCATTTTAGAATTTCTTCGCAAACATGTTGTGAAACCCGAATTTACTTGTCGCTTCCGATGGACGGAAGGTTCGCTCGCCTTTTGGGATAATCGGTGTACTCAGCATTACGCGGTCGATGATTACCCCGGTCAATCACGGGTTATGCATAGGGTTACCATAAGAGGGGATCGGCCGTTTTAGGGTCATATAACTTTCTCTCTATTCCAGTAACTTAAACGCAATCGCTGAGAGGAAGCCCGATAAGGTAGAGAGCCCGGTTATTGTGCTACCACCGAGATGTACCGACTCAGGGATCATTGCACTTGCAATCATTGTCAGCATAGCGCCCGCTGCTAACCCTTCGATTGCGACGACCCAACCATGGTTGATGCTACCGCCTAGCCAGTAGCCGAGCCCTGCGCCGATGGAGGTCATAACCATTAAACTAAACCACATAAGAAAAATTCTTAATCGGCTCCAGCCTTGCTTCTGCATGCCAATGGAACTGCTCATAGCTTCTGGAAAATTGGCCAAGAAGAGGCCAGCGATTAACGTGTAGGGAATAATGGAGGTAAACCCGACGGCGTTTACGCCATGCTGAGTGACGGCGGCTGTTACTGTAACGACAAGGGCTGAGCCAATCACAAAACTCTCAGGTATGCCATCTAGCAAAATGCCGAGCCAGATTGCCATTGGTGCGCCATCGTGCTCTTCACTTACTTCTTGTAGTTGGGTTTCTGTGGGCACCACGGTAGTTGAGGGAAGCGCTAAAATCGCTTCTTCGGTCCATTTTTCAGCTTTCGGGTCGTTGACTTTTTTTTCAGTAAGTACCTGGAGCCTATCGGAGGCAAGTGCGACAGCAGCTTGATCAAATTTCGGAGATTTTTTTCTCCAATAGTCAAAATTTTCTTTTGGCAAGGAAAACAATGAGGAATCGTATTTGGCAGTGGCTGTCGCTGTTCTATGGGAGCCGGTTATCAGCGCAATTTCGCCTAACACATCGCCAGGTTCTAGGTTAGATATGACCTCGCCACCTTGAGTCACTTCGATATTGCCGGACTCGATAAAATAAACGACGTCGCCCTCGTCACCTTCGGCAAACAATTGTTCGTCAGCGTCATAGGTTCTTTCATTTACGCTAGTGACAATCTCTTCCACAAGTTCCAATGGAAGATGGCGGACTAACTCACTCGCAGCCAACTGCTTAATAATATATTTGCGTCGTTTCACCTTGCGGCTGGTAAAATAGGTAATCGTTGCTGATGTTTTTCGAAGAAATCCGCCTTTAGAATTGACAATTTGATCGAGTGCCGCGAATAGGACGCCACCTACTACTGCACCCACTAGAAGATTTATTAAATGGTGTGTAGCTTCCGTTCGTGCGGCTTCGCCTTGGGCATGCATTAGGTGTATTGAGGTAGGGGCGACCAATTCTACCGCTAAGGCAGCAATTAAAGCTCCGCCACCAAAAGCAGTGAAAGCAGCCGTAACGCGGTTATTCGGATGCCAGTGCAAGCCTAACAGGGAGCCCAAGGGAAGTGATGCAGCCGAAAGCGCGCCCAATATTACGGCCCAAGATAGATATTGAATTTCCACGATACTTTACTAACCACGTGCTTGGATCGTTAATTTGATTTATAAGACTTTAATTAGGTGGTGTTCAATTGAAGTTCCTACTGTCACGCTATCTCGATTCCCTCTTCACTGGTTCTAGGCGCATGAGCAATACTAGCGGTATTAGGCATAGCATGATGACAGCCATTAGCTGAAAGTCGTACAAAAAACCGAGGAACTCGGCTTCTAAATCGACCATTCGGCTTAGCTGCACAACACCTATCTCCTCGTTTACATCCCAATTTTCAGGCATCGGCAGTTTTCTAAGACGTTCGGCCGTGATGTGTTCTGTCAGGCTGGTACGAGCGGATTGGGTGTGATGGACGAGGACGCTGACTAGGATAGATATGCCGATGGAGGTGCCGAGACGCCGCGCGAGCGAATTCATTACGGTTCCGTCAGGCCGAAGGTTCGCATCCAGGCTATAGAAAGCGCAAGCAGTAATCGGTACCGTGAAAGCGCCAATCCCAAAGCCTTGCAAAATGACGATGAAGCTTACATAAATCAGAGGCGTTTCTGGTGTAAGCCATGACAACAGCCACATGGATCCGGCCATAGAAAAAAGACCTAGCAGAACAGTGGGACGGGGATCTTTTCCTTGTAGCATCCAGCCAGCTATAGTGGCACCTACAATAGCGCCTATACCGCGCATCGACATCACAATCCCGGCACTCATCGGCGTGTGCCCCATGTGATGCTGAACGACTTTCGGTAGTAGCCCGGCCATGCCATAAATCATGAAACCAAGCATGAAAACCATTACCATGCCGATAAAGAAATCCCTATTTAGGAAGACACGGGGATCCACATACGTGTTTTTTGCCGTCATAATATGGATAGTAAAAAGATAGGTGCCGATTGCGGCTAACGCTGCAAAGCCAATAATCATATAAGACTCAAACCAAGCATTCCGTTCGCCTTGATCGAGCATCAATTGTAAAAATAAGATGGCGATGCTAAGGCAAATGAATCCAAATAAATCGAACTTAGCAGTTTTTTGGATGCCGCCCTCAGGGATATGTCTCGCGACTAGATAAAATGCGGCTATAGTGACTGGAATGTTAGCCCAAAAGACCCATCGCCAATCGAGCACTTCGGTCAAGAAGCCGCCCAAGATGGGCCCTAACATTACACCCACCATCCGACCCGATGACATCCAGCTAAAAGCCTTAGGGTGTTCTTCGCGCGGATAGGCGGCGAGTAATACTTGTTGACTAAGTGGATTGAGGCCCGCGGAAAAAATACCTTGGGCGAAGCGATATAAAATGAGTTCGATAAGGGAGTTCGACGTTGCAACGAATACGGTGCAAATAGTGAAGCCCGCGATAGTGATCAACATTAGTTTCTTGCGCCCAACTTTCCGGCTAGCCCAACCAAAGAAAGGCATGAAAATGGCAGCAGCTACCAGATAGGACGTAAGCACCCATGATATTTCGGTTATGGTGGCAGAGAAGCTACCTTGCATGATCGGTAAGGCCACACTGACAGCAAACGTATCCATCCCTTGCATCGAGCCACAAGGTACAATAGCGACTGCGACCCAAAACCTCTCACGTGGTGGCAGGAAGGTAGGTTGGTCGGTGCCCGTATTTGCCATAGGCTCGCTCATTCGTCCTTTTTCTCAATCTGTTCGCCAGGGGGACGAATACGTAACATTAATACCAATGGTAACAGCAGAACCATTAGCAGCGTCATGAGTTGAAAGTCATGTAGATAGGCAATGAATTCAGCTTGCTTATCGATTATTTTTTCCATTGATAGAACACCGCGAATAGTCTCCAAATTCCATTTATCGGGCAGCGGGAGATGCTGGAATAATTCATTATGTTGACTGTAATTTTCTCCTAAAATTTGGCGAGCTTCTTGCGAACTGCGAGCAAGCTGTGTGACCAGTACAGATACGCCGATACTTGAGCCGAGCCGGCGGAACAAACTTAATACAGATGTGCCGTCGGCTCGAAGTGAGGGAGGCATAGATTGAAAGGCAACGGTTGTTAGTGAAACGGATAAATATCCAAAGCCTGCACCTTGCATAAATAGGACAAGACAGATTGTAACTGCATTCACGTTCGGGGTGAAAAAGGATAACCACCAAGTCGAACCGGCAATGCAAACGATGCCAATAACTGCGATTGGTTTTGCTGAAAACCGCAGAAGCATGGCTCCTGACATTAATGACCCGAACATAGTGCCGAGACCACGTGCGACCATTAATAATCCTGTGGCAATAACAGGATAGCCCATATGGTTTTGTAAAATTGGAGGAATTAATCCAGCATATCCAAAGACCATGAAGTTTAGCAGAAAACCAAAAATCAACCCTATGACGAATTCACGATTAGCAAAAACTCGAGGATTCAAAAACGGATTTCGGCTCAAAAAGATATGGCCGCAGAAGACATAAATCGCCGCTGTGGTAAGACCAGTAAAGATGACGATTTCAATTGAATCGAACCAGTCCAAGGTTTGGCCTTGGTCCAGCACGAACTGCAAGGATAAAATTGCGATGCCGAGAACGATAAAGCCGAAGATATCAAATTTCTTTGTGCTTTCTGGATGGCCTTTTGGTACGTAGCGAAGGATTAAATAGGCGGCCAACAGCCCTAGCGGTACGTTAGTTAAGAATACGAATCGCCAGCTGAAATACTCGGTCATTATGCCGCCTAGCAAAGGGCCAATGATTATACCACTCATGCGTCCTGTAGTTAGCCAGCCGAAAGCGACACCTTGTTGGCGGGTGGGGAAGGTGGCGAGTACAACTTGCATCAGTAGGGGGTTAAATCCTGCACCAAAGAAACCCTGACAGAATCGAAAAAATATTATTTCTTCTAAACTATCCGACTGTGCAATCAGCGTGGCACAAACGCAAAAACCAACAATGATGGTTACGAATAATTTTCGTCGTCCGATGCGCCGTGCGAGCCAGCCATACATTGGTGTGAAGACGGTAGATGCAACGAGATATGCGGTTAGTATCCAGGATATTTCGACCAGTGTGACGGACAAAATACCTTGCATCCTGGGCAGCGCAACGCCGACGGCAAACGTATCCATGCCGGTAATCATTCCAGCGGGGAGAATGCCAATAACCACAGCGATTCGTTCGCGCGGGCTAAGAGTTTCGTCTTCTGTCCGTTCGCTCATGTTAGTCTTTGCTAACTTTAGTCGGTGGTTTTTTATTTTCCGTTTGGCTTTTAGGTGGCTCGACGCTACGGAATAAGAAAATTGTTGGAATCATCAATACAATAACTATGCATAGCACGCGGAAATCGAAAAGATAGGCTATAAACTCAGATTGTCGGGTTACTTCCTGGTTGAATGCTGCCATCCCTTGAATGTCTGTAAGGCTCCAGCTTTCGGGAAGTTGCCGATGACGAAATACTTCGTTCATTGGGGAAACATTCTGACTGAGAACTTCGTGATTGTACTGTGCATTGCGGGACAACATACCGACCAGTACAGAGACACCTACACTACTGCCTATCTTCCGCATCAGGCTCATAAATGCGGTAGCTTCAGCTCGATGTTCCGTTGGCATAGTAGCGAACGTCATAGCGTTGCCGGAAACAAAAAATAAACCGAAACCAAATCCCTGAATGATTATCGCAACTACAAAATGGTAGGTCTCTGTTTCCGGAGTAAAGCCCTGCATCATCCAAAGCGATAGGGCCATAAGCACCATTCCGGTAAAAAGTACATATTTGGGACTGAACCGGAGCATGATGCGACCGGCGGTGGTGGAGGCCAGTGCGGTTGCTATGCCGCGGGGTGCCATGATGAGGCCAATTGTTAATACAGGTACCTCCATTAAACGGTTTAGGAAAGAGGGGAGAAGGCCAGTAAGGCCAACTAAAATGACGCCGTGCATAGTGGTGAGACACAAGCCGACTACTAGATTTCTATTTCTAAAAATTGCCGGTTCAACGAAAGGCTCGTCGCTAGTCATGATATGGACAATGAACAAGTAGAATGCGGTTACAGCAATGGCTAGTTCTATAAGGATCTCTGATGACGAAAACCAATCGAGTTTATTGCCACGGTCCAGCATCAACTGCATAGCTCCAAGGCATAAGGTTAGCAGGACAAAGCCAAACCAGTCGAAAGGCCGTTTTTTGTCGTCCGAGCTTTCGGGTACAAAAAAATAAATGAGCACAAATGCGAGTGTTGCCAACGGAATGTTCACATAGAAGTTCCAACGCCAGGAAAGAAATTCTGTCAGAAATCCGCCAAGCGTTGGTCCAGCAATGGCGCTAAACATAACACCCATAGACCACCAACTTATGGCAGTCCCGTGCTCTTCTCGCGGATAAACATCTAATAAGATATGCATAGAGAGCGGTACCAGTGCGGCGCCAAAAATTCCTTGCATGAAACGGTAAACCACCATTTCGTTGATTGCGTTCGCTCCGCCCGCGAGCATTGAGCAGACAATGAAACCCGCTATGACAAATAGAAATAGGCGCTTACGGCCAAAGCGCCGTCCAAGCCAACTGACTGGGGGTGTCGCGATTGCGACAGCTATTAGGTAAGAAGTTAATATCCACGATGCTTCTTCGTAAGTTAATGAAAGACTGCCCCGGATATGGGGCAGGGCGACTGCCGCTAACAGTGTATCCATGCCTTGCAGACCTGCACCCAATACAGTAGCGGTCGTGATTATTCCACGATAGCGGATAGGCTGAGTGGGGGAGATTCTTGTGCTGGCCATGAAGATATTTATGCGAAACGCTTATTCGTTATTTGTAGAGGTATAGGGGATTATAGAACACGCTGTGGGTAGTTGGTACGGTTTCAACTTAGCTTCTTTGCACCGGCGGAAATGTCGTTTATTAGATGTCTATAAAGTGCAGTAAATCTTGAAAGGTTGGTAATGACAAAAAGGCCAGCAATTGCCCACGAGACACACGGCAGTGGTCCTGATTTGATCCTGTTCCATGGTGGTTTCGGCTGTCGTAAGCATTGGTCTCGGAATATCGTGCCGCTTTCGAAATATTTTACGGTTCACGCGCTGGATCACCCAGGTTACGGAGAATCCGCGGGTGTCGCGCGCGATATGACTGGCCCGGAATATCTTGATTTCTTTCATGCACAATTGCTCGACATGTTTCCGGGTGATGCACCGTTGCGCTTTGCAGGTTTTTCCTTCGGTGGAGGTATTTCGACGAATATGGCCGCGCGGCTTGGTAAGCGGGTATCCCATCTCTGTTTAATCTCTCCGGCCGGTTCCAAAAAGCGTAATTATGCAGGACGACCAACGCGCAGTTATAAAGAAGCAGGCGATGATGAGGCGGAATTGCGTAAAATCTGTCGCCATAACCTTTTGATAAATATGTTGTCTTATCCCGAGACGGTTACGGAGGAGACATTGGATATTCAGGTCTATTGTGTCCGAAATACGAAATTTAATAGCCGCAAGGTAAGTGGTGGTGAAACACTTTTGCCGGACTTGGGCAAGCTCAAATGTAAGCTCCGCGTTTTATGGGGTGAGGGTGATGACTCAGAGTACCGTCCTGCGGATCAATTAATTAATGATATCGCGGAGGCATCCCGCGGGACTTTAGATCTTCATAGAGTGCCAAAAGCTGGACATTGGGCAGCCTATGAGAACGCTGAAGCGGTTAACGACTTAATGATCGACTTTTTTAGCTAGGGTATGCAGTGTTTGTTGCAATGCAGTCGGCATCTAGCAAGATGAGCGGTGCGGAATTAAATACTTGGCACGTCGAAAACATCTTAATCATATAGGGCATGGCGGAGTGAAGTTGGTCGATGGCCCAATTAGCTTCGCTTGGGTAATCCGAAGCCCACCATTGAGACTTAATAGCAAGAGGTGCAAACATTGAGCGGTTCACTAAGATATAGGATGGACGGTAATGCTCGATGTATCGAGTAAGCGGTGCCGGGTTTGACGCATATTGCGCACGGATTAGCGCTTTCGTTTTTTGTTTTAATGGCGTTATGTAACCGGTTGCGTACGGAATGGCATATTCCCGTGCACCTTGAACGGATCGTGCGCTAAAACTGGGAATGTTATCGGCTTCAATCGCTAAGGATGCGATAGTTATATTTTTCGGAGCTGCCCGCAGATAGGCATAAAGTTGAGGGTGTTTGCCCGTGACATAATTCGCATACGGACTTGGTCCTAAGGGTAAGGGCAATATAAAAAATGCTGTGGCTATCGTGATAGTAATTACCGTGATGCTCCTGCTCTGCAGGCGGCTCTTGTTAGCAAAGGTCTTCCCGAGCTTTATTAAACCGGGTCCGGCTAAAAGTGCTGCGCCAATCCACGAGGTTGCGCGAAGGGGATGTTGTGAATACCGGCTTGGAAGATGGAGCTCAAAAAGAAATAAATGTGCTGCCAGGTAACCCAATACACTAGATACAACGACAACAAGTAAAATTGAAACGCGCTGATCTAGATTGCCGTCCATGCCTGTTGCCTTGAATATTAAAACGATAGGTACGCCAATCGCAAACACCAATAGGATGCCTGCGAGAAGGGGAGCAAATGCTAAGTTTAGCCGGAACGCTTCACCGCATCCCCATTCCACCGGCAGAAACCCGGCACGTGCACCGCATAAATATGTTTCGATGAAGCCGTTTAAGAAAAATGCCGACCGGCCACCCTCCTGAAGAGCGGGATCGCGCAATGCTTCTATACTGTTTATGATTGGTCCGTATCCTCCCGTATTGAGCAAGTAGGGAAGAAGCGCGCAGAAAATTGCTATTAAACTTGCCACCACAGGCATAAGCGTTGCATTTCGTAGCGCAAATTCCGGACGATTATTTTTCCATTTAAAGATCGACATACACAGAACGCCAGCTGATACCAGCGCTATTAATGGATAGAATAAGCCTTGTAGCGCACATGCTGCTGCAGTGGTCCAAGGGTGTTTTTGCATGAGAGCAAATAGGAACCACAAGAAAAGGGGGACGGCGAATGCACGTGGCACGGCGCTGAGTAAGGATTGATCAATCAACGATAAAAAAAAACAGGTTAGCCAACTTGCCGCAATGGAAACGGCCGCAACAGGATAGAGTGTCCATGTAATCCGATAGCTATAGTAGGCTGTGATAAGAAAAAGTGGGAGCGGTAAAAGTTTATTAGCAGTGAAGGGGGGCAAGCCTAGTAAGTTCAGTAGCCAATATATCGCCTTAAAACCATAGGGCGTTACAGTACGGAAGTACTCCGCTATTGGGTCATCCACGAAAGCGTTGGGGTCGCGCCATTGTTGCATCCAGAATAAAAACTGACGGGCATCGTCTTGGATGGTGAAAGGGGTTTCGAACGCGAGACTGAGTGCTTCCGCGGGCGGAATGGTGGCATATCCAAGTGCTAAAATTAATCCGGTTACATAAGCGTTGCGATTATCGACGTTCACCAATTCGCGTAGCCGTTCCGATAAAAAGCTCATGGGTTTCAGCTGACACCATATTTGTTGTCGTTTTCATTTTTAATGCGTCGCGCTGTTGCAAGATATTGACCGAGAAACGGTAACCCGATCAATGCAGGCAGTAAGTATCGGAGTGTACAGAATAAACCGAGCGCAGCTGCGACAGGGGCTGCTAGAAAAGGCTGATAAAAGAAAATAAGCGCTACATCCCGAGTGCCTATACCGGCAAAGGTGAAAGGTAGTAGTCCAACAAAAATTGAGAGCGATGCCATGGCCGCGTTGGAGGCAAATGGGATGGTGTGGTTTAAGGCAAATACGAAAAGCCAAATTTGGCAGATATGTAGTAGCCATAAAATGACTGATCCAATGATGACAATCGCAGCATTTCGCTTATCCGACCAAAATTGGACCAATGTATCAAGCCACGCTTCTTGCAGGGTGGCAATTTTATCGGGTAGATGACCTGGGGCTAAACTAATTGCAGTGGAAAAGCAGACCTCTGCAAAGGTAAATGATGACACCATTAATACCCCGACGAAGGCAACAATCAAAACAGCAACGGAGACAAGCCAGTAAAAAGTGCTAGTGCTAGCGATAATAACGAGACCAAGCGAACACCAGAAAAGAAGCGCTAAGACATCCCATGCTTTTTCAAAAACCACCAACGTAAGCGCGTTCGCAGGCTGCAAATGACCTTTCCGCGTGAGTGCATAAAAGCGTGCTAAATCGCCTAGTTTAGAAGGCAGTATTACGTTTAAAACGCTAGCCATTAAGGTCAAGTTCAGACTTTGGAAATATGAAAGCTTAGCCTGGGCCGGTGCGAGAAAACTGAGCCTCCAGGCGCTCATCGCAGTTAGGGGAAAAGTTAAAATCACCGCAAGGCCAAAATATCGCCAGTCGGCCATCGATAAGGCTCTTCTAAGACTACCTAAATCTATCTGCCAATAGATAACGCCAAGAATTGCTAAGCTGATTATTGCTGTAATTGTTATTCGCATTGAGTTCTGAGCAGTTTAGGGAGGTGGGTTAGCGGTCGTGTTGAATTCGATACGCATTATATCGTTTGCGTCTTTGGTTTAGTTGAATGTCCTCTAAAAGTTTTCTGTTAACGGATTGTAAATCTCCAATAAGGCCCGACATCCATAGTAAAATTCCCGTTAGGGCTAAAATAGCCGCTAAAATAAGACTTGGAGTGTGGGCGCGTGTAGTGCCTTCAAAGAACAAAAAAAGATAACGTGCACCTAATAAAACCCCGACCGTAAATGGGACGGATCCCAGAATGACAAACATTTTTAGGGGTTGGTAATATAAATAAATTCGTAAAATTGTAAGGATTGAACGCAAAATATAGCTTGGGATATTTTTGATCAGCCGTGATTCTCTTAGCGGCGCGTTGGTTCTTATCGGGACTGAGATGATGGAAATGCCTCGCTGGCCGGCTTCAATAATGGTTTCCAGAGTATAAGTGAAGTCTGAAAATACGTTCAATCGCATGGCGGCCTCAGCTGAGAAAGCACGAAAGCCGCTAGGGGCGTCAGTAATATTTGTGCCACTGATATTCCGGACTACCCAACTCCCAAAACGCTGTAGGCACTTCTTAATAGGAGAGAAGTGATCTATGTCGTTAATGGGTCGTGTGCCAATAACGATTTCTGCATGACATGAAAGGACGGGGGCGATCAATGTTACGATATCGTCGGCGCAATACTGGTTATCTGCATCGGTGTTAACGATAACATCTGCCCCGGCATCGAGGGCTTTTTCGATGCCGGCCATGAATGCCCGTGCAAGGCCGAAGTTCTGTGGAAGCTTTACTATATGTTCAACGCCATAGGCTTCCGCAATCTCGATTGTTTTATCTGTACTGCCATCATCGACAATCAATCTCTCAATGACATCAATACCAGGAATTTTCCGAGGCAATGCACTCAGCGTTGCAGGCAAGGCGTCTTCTTCGTTGAAACACGGAATTTGAATGATGAGTTTGGTCATCTCAGTAAAAACATACTTGGCGAATAGAGCCAGGGCCAAGTTATTTCTAATCTCCCGGTAATATTAAAAGTTTGAACCCTACCAATATGGCTGGGATGGCGAAAAGAGAATAAGCAATTGGGAAATCATTAGAAGTAAAAGTGAGTATCGACCCGAAGACAATTGGCGTCAGGATACATCCGCAATAGGTGACAACGAGCGACATCCCCATCACATTAGCGACTTGTCCCTTGGGTGCTCGAGTGGCGACTTCAGCGATATAGACGCCGTTCCAACCAGCTGCGGTTGCGGCTAATAGAAAAATCATAAGGCCGGTTAACCACAGAGGCCAACTAGTATCGTATTGCGCAATACCGTAGCTTGCTACTCCCATAATGATCCCGAGCAGCCCAAGTGTTTTCAAGGGAGGTATGTAATTATCTGCAACGACACCGAATAGAATACGAGCCACAAAGCTACCAGAGAAAGCTATGGCGTAAATTATTCCGGCGATTTCATGCGTAAGGCCAACATGTTGTACCATATAAGTGACTAAATAGGACGCAGAAGCTATTTGCAGCAGCACAAATGCAAATGACGATATGGCGAGCCAGCGTAAGGGCATGTTCCCAACTAATGTGCGGGCACCAGTAATGAAACTTTGCCATGTAAAGGCCACATGACTGGCTGTATCGCGACCTTCGTCCCACGTGTTTTGGAATGGCTGAAAAACGAAAGCCATGGAAATGCCTACCATCACGATAATTAGCAGGGCGTATTGCCACCCAATAATTACGGCGAGCAGAACTAGTAAGCCTGCGATTAGGTTCCCGAGAGGTACCGCTGCCTGCTTAATTGAGAAAATTAGGCTACGGATAGAGCTTGGTGAGTAACGCAGCAAAATATCTGAAGCTGCGGGTGTTGCAAGACCAAGGCTAAGGCCAATACACGCGGCACCGCCGAACATGAATACCACGTCGCCCAAACAACAGAGTGCAACACCTATTGAACTTGCTAATACGCAAGCCTGCATCATGCGCATGGGGCCGAAGCGGCCCGTAAAGGGCCCCGAAAATGGCGTAAAAATTGTCGAGGAGAGATAAAGAACTGCCACGAAAAGACTGATCTCCTGGGCATCCATATCAATTTCTGGAGCCATAACCGGAATGACAAAAACACAAAGCGCGATAAGCGAATGCATACATAGCATAACGCTGACCGGCAGAATCGCATCTCTCTTGGTCGGATTTTGCATCTCGGAAAACTTAGAGTGGATAGATCATAGGGTTTCTAGATGTGCAAGGCATAGGTGGGGCCAGGTCATTTGTCTAGCTATTGTTCGGCCGAGACGGCTCTGGCATGATCACTTGCAAAATTAGTGTATTATTTAGAGAGGCACCATGCCGTATCGTAGTTTTCTGTTCGCACCAGGTAACCATCCACGCAAAGTAGACAAAGTTTTCGAGTGCGGCTCTGACGCTGTCATTCTTGATTTGGAGGATGCGGTTGCCAACGCTGAGAAGGTTGGAGCCCGAGCGACTGTTGTAGAAGCTTTAAAGAAACCGCGTAATAACAAAGGGTATGTGCGTGTCAACGCGCATCATACAGAATTTTGCTTTGGAGATTTGACCGAAATTATCGGCCCATGGCTCGATGGAATTATCTTGCCGATGGTGGAGACGGCTGATCAATTGCACACGGTGGATTGGTTGATTGGGAATTTGGAAGTCGCTTCCGGCATGGAAAAAGGAAAGATTGACCTTATTCCGATAATCGAGACTGGTAAGGGGATCGCAAATCTTGCCTCAATTGCAGGAAGTGGGACGCGGGTACGGCGGCTGGCGTATGGGGCAGGCGATTATACCCTGGATATGAACATGGAATGGACTTTAGAGGAGACTGAGCTGAGCGAGGCGCGGGCAGAGATGGTTCTGCAATCGCGCGCTAACGATCTTGAGCCACCGTTCGATACGGTTTGGATTCACATTAAAGACATGAAAAATTTAGAAAAATCAACTCGCTTAGCCCGTCAAATGGGCTTCCAGGGCAAGATGTGTATTTATCCTCCTCAAGTGGAGGTGGTCAATCGTGTATTCACGCCGACGAAAGACGAAATAGCCTTTGCCGAGAAAGTGGTGGCGGCATTTGAAGAGGCCGAGAAAGCTGGTTCTTCGGCGATCCAATTGGACGGCTATTTTATCGATTATCCTATTGTTTATAAGGCGCAACGCACTTTGGAAGTTATGGCAGAAATCAAAGGCTAATGTATTTTATTTGCCGTTATATGCATCCAAATTGATGTCATCGTCCCGCTCGTCGCCGGGAAATGCTAATTCAATGTGGTTACCGTCCGGGTCATAGGTGTGGACTTGTACAACGTCGGTTTCAGGAATGTAGTTTGCCCAATACGCGTTTTTTGTTTTACGAAGAGTGTTAATTGTGTCGGCCAGCCCTGTGCAACGCATTGCATAATGCTCAATACGGGGTTCGCCGCCCGTTTTCAATTTGTCGCGTTTGACTAGGTGAACGACTGGTATATCACCCACGAAAAGCCATGCGCCAGCCCTGCCAAAATCTGGGCGTTTGCCGTGATGCATCCCAAGTACATCCTCGTAATACTCTATCAAACTTTCCATTTTTTCCGTATGGATGTTTATATGTTCAAGATATTCGATGGTCATTCGGGACTCCTTTTTAGTGGAGATTTTGGCGTTGCTATGGGGATTGTCAATATGGCCTGTTTGCCAGTTACTTTCGATTGACTCAAGTGAGATTTACCCTATAGTCCCGCCCTTCCGGTAACGTGGGTACGATCAAAAGGTATCTTGCCCCGCCGATGCGGATCGGCTGACTGGAAATATGTATAACACCGGGTAAACCAGGGTAAAGATCGATGAGTAAACGAATCCGCGCAAAGTATAAGATTGACCGCCGTTTAGGCGTCAACCTTTGGGGACGTCCGCGCAGCCCCTTTAATAATCGTGAATATGGTCCAGGCCAGCATGGCCAGCGCCGTAAGAAACCGTCTGATTTTGGCACACAGCTCATGGCTAAGCAAAAGCTTAAGGGCTACTACGGCAATATTGGAGAGAAGAAATTCCGTCGCTATTATCTGGAAGCATCTAAACGTAAGGGAGACACATCCGAGAATCTCATTGAGCTTCTGGAACGCCGCTTAGACGCGGTTGTTTATCGCGCTAAGTTCGTGCCGACTGTCTTCTCTGCACGCCAATTTATTAATCATGGCCACATCATGGTGAATGGTAAGCGCGTCAACATTCCTTCCTATCAAGTGCAGGATGGTGACATAATTGAAGTTAAAGCGAAGAGCCGAGAAATTTCCATGGTTTTACAGGCGATTGAATCGGTGGAGCGAGAATTTATCGACTATGTTGCGGTGGATACGCGTAAAATGGCAGCGCAGTTTGTGCGTGCCCCGAAATTTGAGGATGTACCCTATCCAGTATTGATGGAACCGAATCTCGTGATCGAATTCTATTCGCGATAGAGGCTTGGCAAA
>PBOR01000028.1 GCA_002724395.1 Rhodospirillaceae bacterium
AACGGGGGCAAAGGGGCTTGGGTCGCAATAGATGCTACAGGACAACCAGAGGTATGGGTTGATGCGATTGCATCTGTTCGTCCCGGCGGATTAGTAAATTTATTTGGGGGTTGCGACCCGGGCAAATCGATTCCACTCGATACAGGCCTGCTTCATTACAGTGAAATTACTATTAAGGGTGTCTATCATCACCGACCCGAAACGATTCGTCGCGCATTAACTTTACTAAGCGATCCATCTTTTAAAGTTGATCCATTACTATCTTGTGAACTCCCAATAGAGATGGTTGAGGATGCCCTTCGCAGTATGATGCGAAAGGAAACTCTGAAAGTTGTAATAGGACAGGGAAAAAACTCTCAGGCGTAGGCAAGGCTCATCAAGCTTAAAGGCTGTTAGAAGATACCGTATAATTTGCCGCTGTTGATCACTGCTTTTTCCCGTTTAGACTCAGACTCTCGATGTTTTTCCTTGATGCCTTTCATCATTAAATCCTAAAGCCGAGGCGCATGATAATAAATACTCATGAGTGGAGCTATGTGAGTCGATTTGATTGGGTGATACTAAATACCTGCGGTACTAGGGGCCTTTGCTACCTCTATTCAAACGTTCTAAGAGCCGAGGTGCGAATTTGTCTCCTGCTTTGGCAGCTTTGCGATACCAATTCGCTGCCTTGGTGCGGTTGCGAGAGATGCCAAGCCCTCCCTCGTAGTGCATGCCAAGAATACGCATTGCTTCGCCGCTTCCACCAGTGGCTGCATCTTCGAACCATCGTATGGCCTCATTTACATCCTTCCTAACACCGCCAATCCCGTTACCGTAGAGTCTTCCGACCCATGTTTTTGCGTTTGCCGCATAGGAGCCGTTTGGATATTTCTTTAAGAAACTTCGGTATGCTGCAACAGTATTCCGGTTTTTTGCGGCTTTAAATGCTTTCCGTTCGGCGAGTACTGCTAGGCGTTTAGCTTTCTTTTCAGCTTGGCGTTTACGTTTAGCTTCTTCACGTTTGCGTTTTTCCTCGAGGCTTTTGTTTATAGCTGACAGAGCAGCTTTGGCTTGATCAGCATTTGGCCCATCGGAATGTTTAGCTAGGTATGCTTCGTAGTCAGCTTTTTTTTCCGTTGTTGAGGCTTTTCTCCAAGCCGCTTTTTCCTCTTTCAATCTTGCCTCTACGGCAAGTTTTCTTTTTAAGTCTTTAATCGTCGCAGCAGCCTCATGCTTGTGTTCGCCTTGTGGATAAATTTTTAAATAGCGTTCATAGGACTTGATCGTATTGATATCTTTTGCGAGGTGATAGGTGGCTTCATCAGCTGCTTTAATGGCTGCTTTCTTTTCTCGTTGAATTTGCTCAATAGCGTCTATGGCATTGATACGATATCGTCCCTGCGGATATGTAGCGAGATAAGAGGTGAATGCTGGAATTTGATTTTTATTAATTGCTTTCTGCCAGGCGACTTCTTCGACTTTATAGGCCTTATACTGTTCGTAGCCGAAGCCTAATGCAACGAGGGCACCGATAAAAAAAATACCAGTCAGTATTACCGCGATTAGTAATCCTTTGTGGGAGCTCTCTTTGCTGCGGAGCGGTGCATCAGAAAAGGCTAGTGCTTCTAGTTTATTGTTTTTCGAGGTAGTAGAGACAAAATCAAATGCAATTGTGGTTTTCCCCAGGCGAACTATTGCGCTCTTTGCCAGCGGTGCTGGCTCAAAAGGGATCAGCTTTTTATTATTAATGTAGGTTCCACTCCTGGTGTTTAAATCTTCGAAATGAACGATACGGTCCTGGACAGTTATGCGGAGATGGCGCGCAGCAATTTTTTCGTTTGGTATCGTTCGGTCGCATATTTCGCCATCTCGGCCAATGACAAGCCCAGCCTCACGCATAAGTTCGTCACTTTTTAGTTCAAAACGAAAATCCGCCATCGAGACACTTCCAACTTTTTTTTACGGTAATGCTACGCCTGTGAACCTACCTTTATTCGCTCTTGATAACTGGCTCAAGAAGCGGACGAAAGTCGGCCGTTCATAAAAGTTTCCGACGGCAACCGTGTGAATTTCTTTCTGGCCCCGATTTTGTCGTGTCACCGTATTAATGACATGTTGCCAGTTTCCGTTGGGAACCGTAGGCGCGCCGTCGCTGAGAAGAATTATTGCATCTACGTTATATTTGAGCGCTTCTAACAGCCCGGCCATTGTCGGCGTTCCNCCATCGACTTGTTGCATCATCTGGCGAACGAAAGACATCGCTATGTTTTTATTTTGCTTAGACATAGATGTAATGCCACCTGGTGAAGGCCAGTGTTGTAATCGAATAGTATGAAAAGCCCGAGTGCCGGGTGCGTGAAAGCCGATAATGCCAATTTTTTCTCGACTGGTTAAGGGTTCTAATATTTTGCGCATGGTCTCGAGAGTAATGCTTTGAAACCTTTTCATGCTTTTTGACATATCCATCACTAAAATGAAGGTTTCTGCATTTGTTGCAAGACCAAGGAGAGCGAACTTAACCCGCCTTTTCATTTCTGCTTCCGCCTTGCTTAAGGCTTTACTGGAATTGCTAGCAGATTGATCAGCTGCGGCTGCTTTTTTTTCGGATGCGGCAGCCTTTCGTTCGGCGGCCGCGGCGCGCTCTTTTGCCCGCATCAGTTTACTTGCTAGATCACCGCTGTTTTTCGATTCTTTTTGAAGTTTCTTAAGTGCAGCCTTGGCACTGGCCTCTTTGGCTTTGGATTTTTTCAGTTCAGCTGCGGTATTTGCTGCAGTACTTTCTATCTCGGCAATCTGTTGGCGAAGCTGATTGTTATCGTTAACCACGTCGTCATGCTTAAGATAGTAGGGTAGTAAGACGATAGTAACGAGAATGAACGCGCCAAGAGCGGACGCAAATAAATCCAGCGCCGACATGCTAAATATTACAAGTTCGCGATTACTACGTTTCATTGGCCGGGCTCGTGCACTCGCCGGTTTATCGCTCGTAAAGCCGGTTTATGAGATTATCAAGGCAATATTGGCCGGATAGATTGAGCGCGCGCTCCTCGCGACCTTGAACAATATGCATGAAGAAGACCAAAATGCCGGACATCACGAGAGCTAGTAATGTTGTGAAGAAAGCAGTACCCAGTTTCGATGTAAGAACACGAAGCAGGCTCTCATCATCTGGTCGCATCTCTGCGATGCCCTCAAGTGCATTGGCAATGCCGATGACGGTACCAAGAAAGCCTAGCGTTGGAATAACCCAAACAATATAGCGTAGCATATTATAACGAAGATCAATCTCGTGTTGATAAAGCTCTAGGCTGGAATTCAACAGAGAATTCGACTGGTCGACTGAACGGCTCGATTGGAACTGCAGAATGACACGCGAGATGAGCCGGGTCAGAAAACACTCTTGAGTTTTTGGATCTTTGGTAACAAGTCGATAAAATTGGCCCAGATCCTCTGCCCGCAGCAATGTTTCATGGTCTTCTGGCAAATATTCTCGCTTTAGGACGCTTATTTCCAGCTTGCTACCTCGATGACGAATCCATAGCTCAGCAAACCCGACACCGTAAACTATCCACATTACGTTTTGAACAGTCAGCGGATAGGAGGCGAATTGACGATCAATCAATAGCCGCTCGGCAGTACCTGATAATAAAAAATGAAATGTGATCAAAAGCGCAAGCGCTGAAAAGGCACCGATAGCTGCAGCGATTACCCTAACTTCTGTTTCGCCCTCAACACTGAAGCGCGTCATCACTCTTTCTCCACAGCAATGATCTCGCCGGTATCAACGGAACGGCGCACACGGCCAGTGGGTAATGCAGACTTGGGGTCATATGCGGCGGCTCCTTTTTGGTTGCTTGCATTACCGTTGATCGCGCCCGCTGCTATCTGCGCATCGGCGCCACTTGCTGCTATAACCTGCATCAGAGTACTTACTGAAACATGATAGTCACCAAACCGTAAAGGTTCTGTTGGTAGAATATAATCTTGTTTCAGTCGAACCCAGCGAGCGCCGTTTTTGCGGAACGTGCCATTTTTACTAGCCCTGTCCGTTAAATGTAGTTTTCCATTACGCGCGATTACAAGTTCCGCATGAATATTGTCGATACTGCTTTGGTTCAAACGGATATCACAATTTTTTCCTGAACCGATTGAAAAAGTTTTGAAGGCGGGCATCTTGCCGTCAATTCCTTGGTTATTTATCCTTTGAAGACAGCCTTATAACATATCTTAGTTGAGATAGTGCGAGAGTTCCTTAGGACAATTTTAAGTTTTAAGTTTCAGCCCGTTGGATGGACATTTGGCCCGCTGCGCGTATGAATAGCAGCTCAGAATGGATAACGGGAGGGAAGAGATGGTAAAAAAAGCCGATTATGTCGTGATTGGCGCCGGGTCGGCGGGCTGCGTGGTGGCAAGCCGGTTAACGGAAACCAATGCGACAGTTGTATTGTTGGAGGCAGGACCCAAAGACCTTAACCCGATGATCCATATTCCCGCCGGTTTGCGAAGTTTGCAGCACCATCCGGTCTTAAATTGGAATTATGAGACCGAGCCAGAAGAAATGACCGGTGGTCGGAGGGTTTATTGGCCTCGCGGCAAGGTTTTAGGCGGTTCAAGTTCGATCAATGGCATGCTTTATGTCCGCGGAAACGCCTTAGACTACAACACATGGGCCCAACAGGGGTGTCGCGGGTGGAGTTTCGATGATGTATTGCCTTATTTCAAAAAATCGGAAGATTTTAGGGGCGACGGCGAAGATGAATTCCGATCGAAAGGTGGCCTCCTCGCGGTCGAGCCTTATCGAACGATATTACCGCTCACTCACAAGTTCGTCGAAGCATCAGAGCAAGCGGGTTACGAATTCAATAAAGACTATAACGGACGGTTCCAAGAGGGCGTTGCTTATTCCCAGAATACCCGCGATCATCGGTTTCGTGCATCGACGGCACAGACATTTCTCAAGGCGGCCAAAGGAAGAAAAAATCTTGAAGTTATTACAGAGGCTTATGTAACAAAACTCATCTTTAATGAGAAGCGATGTGTAGGTGTTGCCTACCGAATTGGTAACAAGGATTTTGAGGTCCGCGCTAACAAAGAAGTCATCTGCTCTGGTGGTGCGATTAATTCTCCGCATATTCTGCAACTATCTGGTATTGGCCCAGCTGATCACCTACAGGACCTTGGGATAGGAGTGGTCCATGACTCTCCGGGTGTGGGAGCTAATTTAAATGACCATTTTGTTGTGCGCATTGTTCATAAGGTAAAAGGCGCAATAACTCTTAATCAGATTGCTGATTCTATTCGCGTTGTGCCTGAAGTTCTGAAATATGCGATTTCCGGCAATGGTGCCCTCACATTTGGCGTTACTACCGCCATGGTTTTTTGCAACAGCCGCGAGGGGTTGGCTGCGCCGGACTTACAGCTTTTGTTTGCACCTGCCAGTTCGTCGATCAAAGTGGTCGGTAAATTGGATGAAGACCCTGGCATGACGCTCTCCATTTGCCCGGTTCGCCCACAAAGTCGCGGTACGGTGATGGCTGAAAGCCCTGATCCTATGGAAAAAGCGAAAATTCGGCCCAATTACTTTGGTGTTGAAGATGACATACACGTAATGCTGTCAGGAGTTAAGCAGGGCCAGAAGATCTTCGCGCAGCCGGCTCTGCAGGAGTATAGCATTGGGGAGGCGGTGCCCGGTAAGCCGATGGAAACGGCAGAAGAGTGCGTGGAATTTGCAAAGCAGCGCGGCGTTACGATCTATCATCCAGTCGGTACTTGCAAAATGGGAACGGACGTTATGTCCGTGGTAGATCCGAGGCTGAAGGTAATAGGTGTAGAAGGCTTACGCGTTATTGATGCGTCTATTATGCCAGGCGTTACGACCGGTAATACGAATGCACCATCAATCATGATTGGCGAGAAGGGAGCGGCAATGATCTTGGAAGACAATTAAGCCTCAGAACTGGACTACCACACCGCCGTTAATCTGCAACATTTGCCCGTTCACAAAGCTGCCATCCTTCGAACAAAGGTAGGCTACCATGCCACCAATTTCTGTTGTGAGGCCCAGCCGGCGCATAGGATTCTCATCACGTAGCTTTGACCTGTGCTCGTCTTTAGATAGGTCGTAATCGTCACCCGGGAAAGTGCCCGGCGATATGATGTTTGTGGTGATACCGAATTGGCCAAATTCATCAGACAGAGATTTAGTTAGTCCCCAATTACCATGCTTAGAAACCGAGACTGCCGCAGCACCATGATAACCCCGTTGGGCCATCATGCCGGTGAAATTGATGATACGCCCCCATTTCTTTTCGATCATGCCCGGCAGGCAGGCACGACACAACCAAATGGAGGCATTGAGATTGACGTCTTGAACTTGCTGCCATTCTTCTTCGCTGATTTCAAGGAAACCCGCGTGAGGACGGATTGCTGCGTTGTTGACAAGTACATCAATACTACCGAATTTATCGATGCCGCCTTTCGCTATGTTTTCGGCTTCTTCCTTGATACCAACATTACCCATAGCAACGAGTGTATCTACGCCAAAAGCTTCAACTTCGGTGGCGGTTTCTTCACAAATAGTTCTATTTTTCGACCCATTTAAAATGATATTAAAACCGGCTTCGGCAAGGCGAAGCGCAATACCCTTGCCGATCATTTGTCCGGACCCTGTAATAAGTGCAGTACGTTCTGCGCGTGCCATATGATGATATCCTCTAGTAACGGCGGTTGATTTTGGTTCTTTTAGCGTGTCAGGCGTCGATGGGCCAGATGCGATTGCCAGCCAGTGGTGTATTCGCCTGATATGAAAATTCAATATTTGCTGAATCGCTTGTGTTTAAAAATCGGTCGCGTGCCAACTCCGTTGTGAACTGATACAGCATGCCATGTTTGGCAGGGCCGGTCGCAGAGAGCAGTTTCCGGCCACGCACTGAACCCTTCGTCAAAGCGAAGGCGGGCATGTTTTTTTGGGCCAGCCAGCTACAAAGGGCTTCATCGTTGTTAGTCGAGTTAGCGCAAGAGAATATGATTGCATCGCCAGGCCGTTCATTAATATTCAGGCCCTCAATATTCCATTCCTCCGTAAAGACTAAGGCATATGAATTTTGACGCATACCAATCATCTTGCGTGTTAGTTCATCCTGATTTTTTTTAAGTTGCTGCGGGCTTGGATCAAAGAACGTGCGCGTGCTAGTGCCGCCAAAGAAGGCGATGTACCGGGTGGATTGTTGGCTGCCTCCTTTATAATGTCCTGCCCATTCATAGCCTTCGCGATCTAATTTTTCAGGAATATGTACTTCATGGAACCAGGCGAGATAATCGTTACGGTTCTCTTCGGTAATATCATAGATGAGAGCCCATATCGCGTTACTCATTGATGAACCTTCTGCTTTTTTTGAGACTGTCGATTTATTTCTGGCACTTCATTTGAGTCAGGTCTCGTCATATTATCACCCTGCAATAATCGCTTCACCAGCTGTAATCGATTTGTGCATCAGGCGTCGTGCCTCCGACGGGAAGGCGTTACGATGATGCATGGTACAACGATTATCCCAAACAAGAATGTCACCGACTTCCCATTTGTGCTCCCAGACATATTTATCTTGGCAGGTATGGGCCCAAAGTTCGTCTAACACCTCTTCGCTTTCATCCAGGCCTAGACCAATAATATAAGAGTTAAGTCGGCGTCCGAGATACAAACACTTCCTGCCAGTAGTTGGGTGAACGCGGATCATTGGGTGTTTTATGCCGGGACAGGTTGCAGGATTAGTTGGCTCGTCATATTCAGGTCGTAAGGAACCATCAGAGCTATGGACTTTTGAATGGTTGGCGTACCGACCACTTACTATGACGCGAAGTCTTTCGGGTAGATCATCATAGGCCTGGTACATGTTAAGAAAACTTGTTTCACCGCCTACTTCACTTACTTCTATGGCATGAAGTAGGCTTGCAGAAATAGGCACCTCTGTAAAAGAGCTATCTGTATGCCAGAAGGCCTCTCCGTTGCCTAACGAACCGCGCGGTCGCCCGCCTTCCTCAATGATATTGGAGATGATGGTGATATCGTCGGGTACTTCGTCGGGGTAATATTTCTTGCGTCCCAAGCCAAGCAGTTGATTCGCCGTTAGACCTGCGGCACCGAAAATCTCTCGTAGCCTAAGAAGATCGTCGAAGCTCAAAGATTGCCCTTTAAACAGCAGCACCAAATTATCCGTATAAGCATCGAAGATAAACTTCTGTTCAGCTTTTGAAACGTTCTTTGACAAATCTATGTCAATAATCTCTGCACCGAGCGCCTTGTCCGTTTTTATAACCTCCATTGCCGCCTTCCATATTTGTTAGTAGCCGGTAGTTTAGCATGACAGGGGAGGGAGCAAATAGTCCTCTGGCTTGCCAGCCCTTGTCAATTAGACGATAACCCCCCCAACTAAAACATCATTCTGGGGAGCAATTAATGGCCGTTAATGAACTACCCTTTGCCGGTATCAAAGTGCTTGATTTAACCCACGCTCGTGCGGGGCCTACGTCCGTCCGTTTATTGTCGGACTGGGGTGCGGACACTATTAAGATAGAGCAGCCCGAAGCAACCAGCACGGATAAAGGTAGCATTCTAGGTGCACGAACGGGTTTTGATTTGCAGAACCTTCATCGTAATAAGAAAAGCCTAACTGTGAATCTAAAGACTGAGGAGGGCAAAGAGCTATTTTTCGAGTTAGTGAAGAAATCTGATGTAATCGTCGAGAATTTTCGTTCACAAACTAAAATTCGTCTTGGTGTGGATTATGAAAGTTGTGCAAAAGTAAATCCACGTATCGTCTATGGTAGCCTGTCCGGCTTTGGTCAGGACGGCCCTTATGACAACCGACCAGGTGTCGATCAAATACTCCAAGGCATGGGCGGACTTATGTCAGTCACCGGCTTACCGGGCCAAGGGCCAGTTCGGGTCGGTATCCCCATATGTGATCTAACGTCTGGTATGTTTCTCGGCTTTGGCCTGGCAGCTGCTCTTTTTGAGCGCGAAAGTTCCGGCAAGGGGCAGTGGGTTCAAACATCATTGCTGCAAGCGATTGTTGCCATGATGGATTTTCAGGCGGCTCGATATCTAAAGGATGGCGAAATCCCAAAACAGGCGGGCAATGATCACCCAACCGGTGTACCCACAGGTGTGTTTCCAACATCGGATGGACATATCAATATTGCGGCGGCAGGTGAGGTTCTGTTCTTACGGTTTTGTAATTCTGTAGGCCTCGAATGGCTGCCGAAAGATCCACGTTTTAATACCTACGAAGGTAGGTCTGCAAACCGTAAGGAATTGAACGATGAGATCGGCAAGGTTACTTCCACAAATACTTCTAAGCATTGGGTCGATATGATGCAGGAAGTCGGTGTACCGTGCGGGCCTATTTACGATATGGGAGATGTGTTTAACGATCCGCAAGTACAACATCTCGGTATGGCTTGGCCTATGAAAGGGAGTGCCGGTGATTTCCCGGTTGTGCGGACGCCTATCGTCATGAGCCGGACTAATGTCGATGATGAGGTACGTTTGCCGACGCCTACCTTGGGTCAGCACACGGACGATATTTTGGCGGGCCTTGGCTACGATAATGAAAAGATTGCCGATTTGAAAAAACGCAATATTGTTTAAATACCGCTTCAATTGAATATTAACCCTTTCACTACGATGAGAGATTTAAAGACATGAGTAGTTGGACAGCGGCACAACTTTCGTCAATTGATAAGATGTTGAACCCGAAATCGGTTGCCGTTATTGGAGCTTCAGAAAACACATCCTATGGCGGGCGTTACGTTGCAAAGGCGCTATCAAGCGAGGGTGGTCTTAAAGTATATCCTGTAAATCCTCGCTATGAGGAAATCCAGGGAGAAAAGGCTTATGCCAGCATACTAGATATTCCTGAAGTGCCGGATACGGCAGCAATAGTTGTGCCCTATCACGCAGTATTGCCATCCTTAGAGCAATGCCATGAGAAGGGTATTACATCGGCCATTGTCATATCGGCAGGATTTGCGGAGCGGGGTAATGACGAGCGAGGTGACTTGCAAGGGGAGCTGACCAAGTTTGCCGAGCGTACAGGACTTCGATTGAGCGGTCCGAATTGTCTTGGGCTTGCTTGTGTAAAAGACAAACTATGGCTGAATGCATCTTCGCGTCCGATGATGGGTGATGCAGGGCCGATAGGTTTAGTTTGCCAAAGTGGTGCGACTTTGTTCGGGCCGATTTTGGTGCGGGCCGATGAATGCGGTGTGGGTTTGAGTTACGCTATTTCCACCGGCAATGAAGCAGATTTAGAGTTCTCAGATTTTGCGCGCTATTTGTTAGATGATGACAGTACGCAGGTGATCGCAGGCTTTATTGAGGGGATCAAGAACCCGGCAAAATTTCTGGAGGTAGCCCAACTTGCCGCTGAGTGTGGGAAGCCTATGGTAGTAATTAAAATCGGTCGTTCGGATTATGGGTCGCGCGCGGCTAACTCCCATACTGCGGCGCTGACAGGTGCTGATGAGGTAATCGATGCGGCCTTTCGCCAATACGGCGTTATCCGGGTGACAGGCTATGATGACTTATTAGAAACAGCGCAAATGTTGGCCAATGCCAAACAGCCTAAAGCGTCGGGTATCGTCGCCGTGTCTCACTCTGGTGGCATTAGCTCTCTTTTGGCTGATATGATTGGTAATGAAGGACTTGAATTGCCGACACTCAGCGATACGGCCCGCGACGGTATTAACGAAATATTAAGCGGCTTCGGTTGGGCATCCAATCCAGCGGATGTAACAGGCTTTGCGCATCGTGAGCCGTTCCCGCAGATTGTGGATTANCTGATTGGTGAGCCCGATACGGGTACCTTGGTCGTGGCTAGTGCTGGCAAGGGCGATCACGTCAAAAAAGTTATCTCGGTGCGAGATGGGGGCAGTCACAACGTGGCGTATATGTGGACTGGCAGGCGCGATCAGAAAGAGGGTTTAGATGAGCTAAAAGCGGCAGGCATTCCGGTCTTTTTCACATCAGATTCTTTAGCTCGTAGTCTCCGGCAGTTACGCGATTATCACGACTGGTTGGCCGATCGGCGGGAGCATGGATTTGCAGAAGTGGTTGAGATATCTGACGGTCAAAAGTCCGCGTTAAAAACGGCAACAGAAATTGGGCGTAGCGCGTTGACGGAATCGGAAGCCAAACAATTAGTCGCCGCCTGGAATGTACCAGTGACGCAAGAAGTCGTAATAAACTCAGCGGACGATGCTTTTGCGGCAGCGAAAAAAATTGGCTACCCAGTGGTTATGAAAGGCGTAACACCAGACATAGTGCATAAGACCGAAGCGGGTATCGTTCATCTTAATATCTGCGATTCCAATATGGTGCGTGAGGTCTACGCTGCCATCGAAAATGCGGCGGCTAACCATAACGGGGGTACGGAGCTACAAGGAGTAGCAGTTCAGGAGATGGTTTCGGCCGGAGTAGAGACAATCGTCGGTGTTACTTATGACCCGCAATTAGGTCCTGTATTATTATTCGGTATGGGTGGCATTATGGTCGAAGTTTACAATGACGTAGCACTCCGTTGCTGTCCGATTACACCTCATGAAGCACGTGGGATGATTGACGAGGTTGTCGGGACGCAAATTCTGGACGGCGNACGTGGCCAGCCTAAATGCGATGTGGAAGCACTAATTGATGTGCTAGTGAACATATCGCAAATGGCAGTCCAGCTTGACGGATCGCTCGCTGAGTTAGATATCAACCCGCTACTTGTTTTGCCCAAAGGCAAGGGTGTAAAGGCCGCAGATGCATTAGTAATTCTAAAGGAATAAGGAGAAAGTTCATGCCGGATGACGGATATCGGAAATGGCTCGGAGTTGAATATACGATAATGGAAGATGGGCATGCGGTGGTTCACATGAATGTGCGTCCCGAAATGCAGAATTTGCGCGATGTATGCCAGGGCGGCGTTGTGGCCTCATTGATGGATGTTGCTATGGCCACTGCGGCAGCGGGTGGAAATTATGATACAAGATTACGCCCAATGGTGACGCAGGAGTTGAAAATTAACTATCTCGCTGGTGCCTATGGAAAGCGCATGGAAGCAGTTGCTGATGTGATCAAAGCAGGCTCACGCACTGCTGTGGTTCGCTGCGATATCATGACTGACAAGGGGGATATTTGTGCGACTGGACTTGGTACCTTTATGACCCGCCGTGTGCATAAAACCGATCCAGACGGTATGGCGCCGCCAAAGGGCTAGTTTCATAATAACCAGCCGGTCACTGGGCGACATGGTAATAATTTCAATTTTCGATTTAAAGAGGAGCCTCCCATGCCGTTTTATGAAAATGGTCCCGTACGTATTCACTACAAAGAGGCGGGCTCAGGCTTTCCGTTGTTATTGATCCCTGGTGGTGGATTGAATGGTGATATGTCGAAAGCCATGGATGATGCGCCATTCAATCCATTCGTAGAATTCAACAATAATTTTCGGTGTATCACGTTTGACAGACGAAACGCGTCGGGCGGGCAATCCATTGGGCCGCTTGAGGTTGACCGGCCTTGGGAGTCCTACACCGATGATTTGCTGGGGCTGATGGATCATTTAGACGTCGATAAGTGCCTTACCTTAGGCTTTTGTATTGGAGGACCGCTTACGTGGAACCTGTTGAAACGTNCTCCGGAGCGTGTGATTGCCTCTGTATTGGCGCAGCCCAGTGGTTATCGGCCTGAAAAGCCGGATTATTTCTACGAGGGTAACCTGGCCGGCTGGGGAAAGGCGCTTTATGAAAGTCGCGATGATATTTCGAAGGAGACCGTCGAAGCTTTTCTTNCCAATATGTATCGCTCTAATCCAGAATTTGTCATCTCAGTGACGCGTGATGATGTGCGTAATTGCCAGACGCCAGTTTTGATTTTGCCGGATGATGCGACAGGACACCCCTACGCGGTTGCCATGGAGGCGGCCATGTTGGCGCCAAACGCTCAGGTAAGCCTCTATCCCTGGAAAGATATACCCCAAAGAGTTCCGCTTGCTGTGCGACACGTTCGAATGTTTTTAGAAACTCATAATCCACTATCCTGATTAGCTAAAGAGAGTAATGCTTTATGCCTCCTATTACTGAAGACCATCCCGTTCGTTTCTCGGATCAACTACCGCAGTCCGTAGATGTGGTGGTTATCGGTGGCGGAGTGGCGGGTACTGCAAGCGCTTATTATTTGGCGGAGCGTGGACAAAAGGTTTTACTTTGTGAGAAGGGGCGGATAGCAGGCGAACAATCCTCGCGTAATTGGGGTTGGATTCGCCAACAGGGCCGGGATCACGCAGAATTACCGATCATGATGGAGTCTAACCGGATCTGGCAGGGCTTAGCGGAGAAAACCGGTGACCGTGATCTATCTTTCACTCAAACTGGTTGCCTTTACTTAGCTGCTAANAGTGTGGATATGCAGAAATACGAACGTTGGTATGACCANGCTAAGCAACATCAACTCGATACGGAATTATTATCCCCTGCACAATTACAAAAACGTTACCCTGGTATTTCAGGAAACTGGATGGGTGCCATGGTAACGCCCAGTGACGGCAGGGGAGAGCCATTCGTTGCCATTCCGGCTTTAGCGAGGGCAGCCCAGCGAGCAGGGGTCGCCGTTGCCGAAGTATGCGCCGTCAGAAATCTTGATTTACAAGATGGACGAGTGATTGGTGTTCATACTGAGAAAGGCAGGGTGGCATGTAATCGTGTAGTTCTTGCGGGGGGGGCATGGTCAACGCATTTCGCGACCAATGCAGGCTTCNATTTGCCTCAACTCGCTGTTCGCTGCACCGTTGCTCGGACAGAAACGCAAGAAGAATTATTTCCAGAGCAAAAGGGCACTCCTAACATCAAGACACCTGGCCTTAGTATTCGTCGACGCGCTGACGGTGGTTATACGTTGGCTACCGGCAGCTATGCGGAGCATTTTATATCTCTGAAATCACTAAAATATTTCACGAAATTCTTGAATATTATACGCCTTACCTCATCTGATATACGGCTTCGCTTAAGAGCGCCTAAGAATTATCCAGGCGCATGGGGAACAGCGACACGATGGGGCGCTGATGAACAAAGTCCGTTTGAGCGAATGCGAGTACTCAATCCGACGCCGTCTGCCGCAGAGGTAAAACGCCTTAGACAACGGGTGGGTGAACGCTTTCCGCAAATAGCTGGTACTCGCATAGCAGAAGCCTGGGCTGGTATGATCGATGTAACACCTGACGTAGTTCCCACTGTAGGTGAAACGGCAGAAATTAGCGGGTTATTCATTTTCACAGGTCTAAGTGGCCATGGCTTCGGGATAGGTCCCGCTATGGGTCGTGTCATAGCCGATTTGGTTTGTAGCCGTGATCCGGGCCACGATTTAAGCCGTTTCCGACCAGAAAGATTCTCGGATGGTAGTCCAATTGTACCGGGGCCGTATTGAGTTGGGGGGGGGTATAAAGCTATGTTCACTCCTGGGTGAAAGTGAATATTTTTATTCAACGATTCCGTCTTTGACATAATCCACTCGTAAAAATTGAATTTTCTGTTAGGCGAAAAGACGCCAGTACTGCTTAGTTTAGTTACAGTTTTAAGTGTCAATGTGGCTGATCAGAAAAGGAAGAGCTGCCTTGAGATTTGCGAAGCGCAATGTTGGTTCTTGTGTGTCAATTAACGATGAGGCTGGGTTACCAGATGCGACAAGAATGGAGCGTAATCCAGCTGCCCTAGCGCCAGCGATATCTGTTGCTGGTGTGTCGCCAATTAAGATGACCTCATCCTTTGAAACCCCCAGTTTCCCGATAGCTATTTCGAACAGTAATGTATGAGGTTTGCCTAGGATGATTGCTTTTTCTCCACTCGCTGCCTCTAAAAAAGCAACGATGGGACCGGCTTCCGGTTCCGGGCCGTCATGTGTCGGGATCACTGCGTCATAATTAGTTGCCAAAAACTGTGCGCCACTGGTGAGGTGGCGAATAGCCGGGGTCATGTCAGATATTTTTAGATCCAAATCTATACTGGCTACTACGTAATCTGGATCGTCGCTTTCGATAGCGCCGGCGGCGAGAACTGTATCAACTAGGGCTTTGCTGCCAATAAGGTGGACTTTGGGCTTGTCTTCTCGGGTCATGAGGTATTGGGCGACCGCCATTCCTGAGGTAAGAATATCATCATCGTTGAGATCAATGTTAAAGTTACGAAGTTTTTCCACATATTGTTCAGGGGTTTTCCGAGCATTATTTGTCAAGCAAACAATCCGGACGCCTTGATCTTGTAATATACTTACAGTTTCAGCTGATCCTTCTATCGGTTCCTCGCCGCAAAAAAGTACTCCGTCCATATCAAGAATGACGCCACTAATCGGATGATGTGGATCCGCTATCCGACTGTTTTGCTGTCTAATAATTTTAGGGCTTAGTGGTTCGTTCCAATGTGCATCAAGTGTGCGAACCGGAGCTTGGTAATGTATCGGATCAGCCCCGTGGACACTCCAAGAAAGTTGATCGTCAATTATAATTTCCGCCCAAGCTCCCGTTACGGTTCCCTGTGTTGTATAACTTTCAGTAAGCGATTGCACGGTTAAGTAACGAACTCCGTCAATAGTGCTGATGTTATTCCAGTGGACGTGACCGGCAACACAAAGGATGACATTTCCACTCGCTTCTATAATGTCTCTAGCTTTTTGCGTATTTGATAGGCTTGCTGCGCTGCTGTTGTTCTGAAACCAAAAGTTACCAACCATGGCAGCATCGTCGAGCGGGACATGGGTGAAGATGAGTGTGGGAAGTGCGGTGCGTTCAAGATCTTCTCGGAGCCAATTAAGGTCGTCTTCGCTTGGGAGTGAATTATCTCCATAGGTATTGGTTAAATCGATCTGCCAAAAAACTAGATGTTTACCTTTAATATCTATGCTGTGACTTTGGAATGAATGGCCTAATGCCATTTCGTTTTCATCTTTCGTTAGGAAATGCAAATCGTGGTTTCCCAATAAGTGGGCTGTGGGAGTGTCCATCTGCCCGAAAACCGATGCAACTTCAGCCATCAGTTTCAGGTCAGTGTCATGATCCACATTCGAAATTCGGTCACCAAGATCAACAATCAGGTCCGCACTGCCGACGCCAACTTGTACGCCAACTGACTCCAGCAACGGAAGTGCCGCGTCGCCTTTTTTTGTATAGCGAGTAGGACCGTGGTGGATGTCGGTTATGATTACTAACATTAACCGTTCCATCATCTAACCTTATCATTATAATTTGAGAATCCAGGATTGGTAATGGTAGCCTACTTTAATCGCTAAGTGTCTAATTTATAAAATTGCATAGCGTTATCATGATAGAGCATAGCTTTTTCAGCAGAAGAATAGTCTGCGGTGAGGCGCTTAAATGAGTTCCAAAGCACATTGTAACTGCAACTAAGCTTGTCCACTGGGAAGTTAGATTCGAACATACACCGTTGGATACCAAAATGTTCAATAAGGTGCTCAAAATAGGGACGGGTGGCATTCAATAGTTCAAGGCTTGAGGGCGGCTTTTGTCGATGCTGCCAATTGAAGCCGTTAAACACCATATTCAGCCCTCCTAGCTTGGCGGTTACATTCTCACATTCGGCTAGTGATGCGATGTCGGCTTTCCAAGTTTCAAGGATTTCTGCCCTTCGTCCTTCATATGGACCTACCCCCAACGGGCCTGCACAATGGTCAATGATGATCTTTGCATCCGGGCAGGCTTTAGCGAGGTCAATCAATTCCGGTAATTGAGGATGATAGCACCAGGCTTCAAATATGAGGTCGCGTTTGACTAGTTGTGCCACGCTTTCTCGATATTTTTGATCAAGTAAAATTTCCGCGGGTGGTTCCCAACTTGAATTGTGGATTTCGTCGCTTGGATCGTAGGTAGCACCGCAACGGATGCCGCGAAAGCGGCCATCACCAGCTTGGATATGTGCGTCTAATACCTCTCCCACTGCATCGCCCAACAAGAAGTCTGCAAACCCGATGATGCCTGCAGCGACGCGTTGAGGCCCATANTTCCCGCTTTCGCTTTTCGCGGCAATCTNAGCGACGAACTCGGTTTCGCCNATNGGACGCAATTCCTCGGGTCCATCGGTTNTGTATTCCGCACCGCACTGAATAAAGACGGTCGAGGTGATGTTGTGGCCGGTNTTAAGNTCATCGAGATATTCGTCGAGTTGATAGCGTGTGGTCGTCCGTCCNNATCTCTCATTCCATAGGTGGTGATGCGGATCACAGATCTTAAGGTCTGGTTCCAATGTTTCTTCATTAAACTGAATTAACCATTCGTGATTATCGGCTTTGGACGCCATGAGAGACCTTTCACTGCCCGTGCTTTTCATCTCTGAGAGGTGTGAGCTTTGTTATTTAGTTTGTCACGTTCTTCTTTTGAATAAACACACCTGCAGTAGTTTGAGGCTTTTGGATTTCACCCTTATTCTCGCGACACAATTAATCTTTTTAGCAAAGCTCGCAAGGCGCTTTTCGAACTTAGGACCGAAAAGGTTTTGTGCACGCTTCGTCAAATATAGTGTCAAAACACCACTCCGCCGTGTCAATCGTGTCTCGGTGGCGCAACAATTTGATCCGCCCGATATCTTATAGAAAAGGCGCATACCCAATCCTATGACGCAAGCTTGAAGGATTTCCTGGTCAGACAAACTGATACTCACATGTGTATCTACAAACCTATGAACCTTGGAGATGTGTCGTGCTACTTCAGCGGTCGCAATAAAGGCACGTTCAACGTGATTTAGGCCAATACGGGGCATTCTTAAAATACGAAGAAAAACAAATACGGCTCGATAATCTGGATGTTCAAGTCGGCCCAGCCGGGCTAAATTACATGCCGTTTCACAAAGTGCGCTTAGCCACGTTGCTAGCGTGTTTTGAAAGTGGCTCTATTAGGTGAAACAATAATGAGAATAATTACCAAGCTCGATTCACTCCCGATACTTGTGGTGGGTTTGATGTTAGTTGTAACAGCGAACACGGTTGCCTCTGGCTTGGATAAGGAACAGCGTTTCGGCAAGCGATTGTTTAAACGATATTGCGCNNCNTGCCANTATACGGAANCCAACAAAGATCTTTTTGGCCCCAGCCTNTGGAATATNGTCGATAAAAAAGCCGCGAGCGTAAAGGGCTTTCCCTATTCNAAGGNTCTNAAGNCCTCGNAGCTCANTTGGGATAAAGTGACGCTAGACAAATACCTGAAAAGCCCGAGTAGATTGGTCCAAGGAACTCAAATGGTGTTTCCGGGTATAAAGAAAAAGAGCGAACGGGACGCATTGATTCGCTATCTCTATACCCTTCGGTAATTCTTATCTGAATGTTTTCCAAGCGACCTTCCGCGGTTTAACTAAAGCTTGGCTAGCGTATTTCTGGTGAGGAAGCCAACTGAGTTGATCGTGCAGCACTACTTCATGGTCCGAATGAAATCCGTTGAAGTGTGTTCGCATTGCGGCCCCATACGCGCCGGTGAGACCAATCTCAACATAGTCTCCTTCGCTGGTGTCAATGGGCAATGCAAACGGTCCTGTCATTGCGTCCTGGCTATCGCAAGTAGGGCCATAAAACNAAAAATCTATGAGGTCCGGCTCTGGTTCACAACTCGGCCGTATGCATTTAACGGGGAAGCGAAAACCAGGCACTCCCGCATCAAATAAGCTGCCATAGGTGCCGTCATTAATATAAAGCTGCCGGTCCTTACGCCCCTCAACCCGTACTAAGGTTGACCCAGCATCGGCAACTAGTGCTCGTCCTGGTTCCGCCCACAATTCGCAGTGCCCTGGAACCGGTATCAAGTCAAAGCCGATTTGAATCTCTCTTATATATTCTTCAAACGGCGGCGGTATCATGCCGGGGTAAGGAGCCGGNAAGCCNCCTCCTACATCTATNACATCAANGATAACACCGGCACGGCGNACCATNTNAGCTACAATTCNTAATGCAGTNCCGAAGGCTGCAGGCTGCATGCATTGTGAGCCCACATGGAAACATATACCGAGTTTTTGCGCACGACTGTGCACAGCCTTCAATACAGCGGGGGCATCGGCTAGAGGGACACCAAATTTATCACTGAGACGATATGCGGCATGAATATTGGGTACTGTGACGCGTACCATGAGTGTGAGATCTTTAGCGTTATTGGTTGCGGCTTGGATTTTCTCCAATTCCTCGACACTATCAAGTGCGAAGGTTCGAACGCCATATTCGTGATAGGCGGCCGTAATCGCTTGACGATTTTTAACTGGATGCATGAAATTAGCTGTCGCATCAGGAAATAGGGTGGCGATTAGTTCTATTTCGCTGATGGAGGTTACGTCGAAATTACGGAGCCCAGCGTCATAGAGTGCCCGCAGAATTATCGGATTAGGGTTTGTTTTGACCGCGTATAGTACTCTACCGGGAAATAGCCGCAAAAAAGAGCTACAAGCACCTAGAGCAGCGGTTGGG
>PBOR01000029.1 GCA_002724395.1 Rhodospirillaceae bacterium
TTCTGGTCTGGTCTTCTGATCTCGCGCTGGGCGAAGATGGCAATGCGCTGATCGCGCGGTTTCTGCGGAAGACCTGCAGTCTTGTTGAAGCGGAAATTAACGAGGCCGGCGGCATTGGCGGTAAAAAGATGAAGATCCATTACACCCGCGTGCCGAAGGGAGAGGAAGGGATCGACCGTGTTTTGGAGAAGCTCCGGGAAACCCCCGACATCGCGTTCGCCAATGGCCATATCGGCCTCGTCTCCAATCAAAAGCTTCTCGAAGAGAGCGATATGGATTCTCATATCATCTTTTCCAGTGCCGGCGGTAGCAAGCATCCCAACAAATTCAATATTTCCCGCACAAGCCAAGCGACCAAAGCCCCGGCCATCGTTCATCTGCTGGCCGAACGTAACCCGGATGCTCGCGTATTTTTCATCCATGACGGTAGACGCATTGCCAATTACGAAGAAGAATTATTCGCGGCGCATAAAGGCGAAATCAAATCACTGAACTTCTGGGATTACCAGGAGACGCCGGAAATCGAGGAAAACCTAGCGCCGATTCTGACAGAAATTAGCGACGAAGACGTGGTGATCCTGGATGTGGGGCTACGCGTTTTCAGACATATTTTCGATCATTTGAACGAAACTGGAAAGCGCCCGCTGGTAATGAAAATGTTTGGGTCGATCGAGGGACGCTTTTCGAAGATCGGCTTTCCGCTCATCGAAATGACCGGAGATAATGCGTTTCCGTATCTCGATTTTGAAGATATCGTCAGACGCTCCGAGATTCCGATGAACGATATAGAAAAATCCTTTCTCAAGGATTCCGCTTGGCGCCTGGGGCCGCCACTCTTGGCCGCTTACGCTGCGCGGCAGGCGGGCTGCGTCGCCACCGAAAAGGGACAGTTTCTTGACGACATGCGGGATGCCTTGAATGCAATTGACGGCAAACGCGATTTCTTTATCGGCAAGCAATTGGCCTATGCGTTCGAGGATAATGTCAACCAAGCCAAAACTAATTATATCTATCAGTTTCCGCAGTCGCTCCAGACGCCAGGGACCTATCCGAAAATTTTTTATCCTCTGCAATTTTTTCCTGGGCGAGACGAACCAACGCCAATTGTCGTGAATTACCTCTATATTGATATTCTGCGCATCACCAATATCGACATCGGTGATGGCACCTGGTCCGCGGAGTTTTATCTCGACATCACATCGCCACATGAGAAACCGATTGATATCGTTAAATTCAATAATTTGAGTTCGATCAGTCCGAAATTCGAAGTCAAGCTGATGTGGGAGCGTGAAGACCAAAAGGATTATAACAAAACGTTTAGGTACTACGTGGTTGCTAATTTCGACTTTACACCTGAAGCCGACAATTACCCTTTCGATTGGCAACATATTTTTGTTTCCTACAGCATAACCGATCAGTCTCGCTTCGGCATCATTCAGCCAACACCCGAGGCCATGCTTGACCGTGAATTTAAAATTAATGGCTGGCAGCTGAAAGATTCCACTACCGGCGTTTTGCGAAAAAAGGCGACGATATATGAAGGCAGTGATTTGCATCAGACTATTGATGTCCGAGAGGAAGCACGGGTTGGCTGGACGCTGGCACGCGCGAATTCGGTCACAATGCTGAAGATCGGCGTCCCATTATTCTTCCTGCTATTCCTGGTTTATTACACACTGTTCTCGCCGTTTGGCAGCGACAATAATGCCTTTGGTATTTTGACTACTGCCTTCCTATCTGCGATTGCACTTTATTTTTCGACCGAACGACCGCAGCCGCTGCGAATGACTACGATCGATATGATTTTCCTATGGTTTTATTTATTGACCGGCTTCACTATAATCCTGACCGCGGTGGGACTCGCGACCACTGCTTCGGTCTATGCAGCGCTGATGTTAGCGTTGAAGGTGGTTGTACCAATAAGCTTAATCGGGGCTGGTGTCTTTTTGTCGCGACGTATCCGTACCAGTCCCTCAAAAATCAGAATTAACTGATGGGGGATGGGCAATACTTCTGTGAAGCGATTTCGGGAAAACATATGTCTCGCGCTAGATGAGTATCAGACTGGCGTAAAACATGGGTATATCACCAACAATTTTGCAGCTAAAAACCTTAACACGCTGACCCGTTTGCCTGTATTGACTGCAAAGGCATAGGCTTTTGTGCTTAAGCGTCGGCATGCTGGGGCGGAGATACGATCGTTTTTTTGTTGAGACATAGAAACAGTCGTGTGTGTCCTGTCCCTTCGATAGGCGGAGAGCGATGAACAACCCCGTTATTCGAGCCTGCGCAGCTACCCTTGAAAATAGCGACATCGTTGCTGGCAAGGTGCTTCAGCGGACCTCCGAACAGCTTTTGTTCGCGTAACGCAGTTTCGGCATATGCCATCTCGACCCACTGTGTTGTTGGTCCGCGATAGGTTGTCACTAAGCGTGCCTCCACATTGTCGCGATGGAATTTACGGCAGGCGTCGTGATCAATGCGTTCCAGACGGACATCGACAAATTCGCTGCGGGTTACATCCGCAAACGTACTGACAAGACTTTCAATATCGTCGATCAGGAGATTGCACATTTCGTTCGCTGACAGCCCGCATTCGTCGAGTAGCGGTTCGAGGGCGGGCCTTAGGGCGTCAGGTTGGACGAGAATACGAAGGTTGGGAAGCATTGATACCTCGGTCCGGTCTATCCACTTCCGGAAACCTATTGGGAGCGAGCGTTGCCAGATCACGAGTTCCGCGCCAGGCTTTTTTATAGCATTTAGTCCTTTGCGCGAATCACAGGTCTCAATTTCTTGCATTAATTTGGCCTTTTATTCTGTGAGCCCTTAAGGGGTTCGGGTTCGGTGCCGGGTAGGGGCATGAAGCCAGTAATGTCATTAGTGCTACTTAGTGTAATTCCGAACACCCCAAAGCAGCACTGATTGCGCGGCATGCATTTCTAGTCTTCGGCAGTATATTCTCGATTTTTTCATCATTCATTCGAATGGCTGGTACGCGCACGGTCATCGCGCCACAGACTTTGTCGGGTGCGCCGAATATAGGAACCGCGAGTGTAGAGACGCCAACGGTGACGTCGTCGCCGTTAGAAAATTCGTAGCCACGCTGTTTGATCTGATCAAGCCGTTTGCGAAAAAAATCGACATTCTTGATGCCTCTATCCTGAATCGGTGCCGATTTAGTTTGATGGATTATGCTATCGATTTCATCAGGACGCATATAGGCCATCAGGACACGGCCTGTGGCGCCAACATAGATCGGCACGGACTTGCCGATATGCGGCATCACCCGAAGTTCATGTTTCTGCGCTGGCAGCGCGTCTACACAAACGCGTTCCATATGGTGTGCATAGTTCAAACACACAGTTTCGTTTAACTTCTGCGCTAAAGATTCTAGGTATGGTGCCGATATCTGCCGCAAGTCTTGGCAACGAAACTTAGACAAATGCGCCAGGTTAGCGCCGCCGACATAATGTTTCGTAGCCGGATCCTTTTCAATCAGTTTCGCTTCGCCAAGCGTATGGAGAAGCCTGAGGGCTGTCGCCTTGTCTATTTCATTGGAGCGCGCAATTTCTGAAAGCCCCAAGGGTTGCTTGCTCTGGGTAACGGTAAAAAGAATTGCTACCGCCCTTTGCACGCTCCGAACTGCTTTCATCGCAAGGTACCTCGGTGTAAAGCTGCAACCGTATTGGATTTCGATATCTTCATTTCGTAGACGTTGACATAGAAAAAGGATGTTATAACATAACATACTTATTTCCGGTGGCATTGACAAGATTTGCCTTGACAGCCGCAAGCTGCACAGTCAAGAACCGCATCTTCAAGCAATATGCATCTTTGATTGCATCTGCCTTACGTATAACATTCATGGATGATTTGGTGACAGGACTTACGAAGACACAAATAGAGCGTTTCCGTGCGAACGGATTTTACTACCCACTAGATGCGCTTAGCCAAGAAGAGGTGCGCCGGTTCCGCGATGGCTTCGCGAACACAGAGGTGCAGCTCGGCGTTCCTTTGGCTGAAGCCGAAGGCAAATTTCGGCACAACTTGCACCTTCTTTGCGGTTGGGCTGACGAATTGGTCCGCCATCCTGCCATATTGGACGTGATAGAGAGCCTGATGGGCACTAATATCATCCTTTATACATGCCGTGCCTTTATCAAGCCGCCAAAGTCAGCGGGCATCACCGCATGGCACCAGGATTCGACTTATTTTGCACTTAGGCCCCACGATCATGTGACGGCCTGGGTTGCGTTGTCTGATGTCACTCCGGAAAGTGGGCCTGCTGAATTTGCGTGCGGTAGCCATATCCGGGGACAGCTTCTTCAGAAAAGCAATGTCGTCGAAAATAGCGTCAATACGGCTGGCCAAATCACTGTAGAGTGGTTTGACAAATCCGATACCGAGTGTGCCATTCTGAAGCCAGGTCAGTTTTCCTTGCACCACACCTGTACTCTGCACCAGTCGGCGCCTAACAATTCGGATCAGCCCCGCATAGGATTTGCGCTAAGCTATATTTCGACACGAACACGCAATATTGGTTCATTCCGTATGCCCGCGACCCTCGTGCGTGGCGAGGACGAGTTCGGGAATTTCGATCTCCAGCCCCGGCCAAAAGAGGATCTCGGCACCGAGGAAACCAAACGTCATGCCGCCTCGCATGCGATTTTTATCGAGAATTTCAAAGAGCAGCTCAAGTTACACGAGGCTGATTTGCCCGCCTTGGCGACTTAGGGTTCGCTTATTCTTTGCGCTTGCAGTGCCGGGGGAAAGGCAGCGCGCGGCGCGCCGCAGTGTCTGCACCGGTGTATCGACCACCACTAAACCGCGGGCAATCTCTTGCCAAGCCAGCTGCTACGATAAGACGGCCTATGTCCTCCCCATTGAGGTGGCATACAGCGACAAGCCGGTCGTGGGTCCATTTGCCATTGTCCATGCAGTTAAGCAATTTTCCGAGCACGAGTTAACGCATGTAGGCGGTAGCTTCTTTGCCGCCTGGCTCATTTCGCTCCGGAGCAGCAATACCATTGAGCCGGATGGCTTGTTTTCCAACGACAATTGTATCTCCATCACGCTCATGTATGACGGTTCGCGACATGGTGTCCGAAAAAAAAGTTGATGAAGGTGCTAGGCTGCCCAAAAAAAGGGATAGACTACAAATTCTGAATGGCAATGTACTCATGGTTTGCCCCTATCGAAGAGGTAATAAATAGCCAATATTCGAAGCAAGCTTTTGGTGTTGGGCAGTCACCCTCAGGGCTTGATCCTGACAGCATGCTGAACTTGGCCGCCGTCTATCTATGCCTGCTGCCTTACAGTACAACTTCAAAACCCTCAAACATTGGGTGGCCTTGGTATATATTTTTGGCACTGCCTGCATTGGCATGAGCCTTGCGAAAGGCTTCAGAGTTTGTCCAGTCCTCAAAATATTGTTTATTTTTCCAAACGGAATGGGATGCGTAAAGCGTGTGGTCATCAGCTTCAGGGCCACGCAATAGATTGAACTCTTCGAACCCAGGAACACCCTCAAGATGGCTATCTCTTCTTGCCCAGATACGCTCAAACTCTGCCTCACTACCTTTGTTGATGCGGAAGCGGTTCATGGCGATAAACATTTTATTCTCCAATAAATTCAAGGAACGATAACCATTTACTAGCATGGAACTTTTGGGCAGTCCGGTCGAATGTACTGGATAGCGAGTAAGGTAAAGGGGTTGGTTGATCCATTGGTGCTGTGTTTTGTTTGCAGAAATAGGGTCATCTCAAACAATTTTTGGTTTACTGGAGCATTTGGAGCGATAAGATTTAAAATTTTGTTTGATCCATAGTCCATAGCTTGGGTTCGGGATAGATCCTTATGTTTATTCGCCCCTTCTTCATGTGGACCAGTGTCCTGCAATGCATTAACAATCAATATTAAATTATTAGCAGTCTTGTTGTGCGCCTCGCCGTAGCAAAAAAATAAAGGGGATAAAAATGAGCGAAGACCAGAAAGCAGAAGACCTTAAGAGAGATGCTAATCATTTTCATCGCTGGCCGGTACCGGGGAAAATTGAAGTTGTACCTACCAAACCGCTGGCAAACCAGCGTGATCTGGCGCTAGCCTATTCGCCCGGGGTAGCGGCTCCCTGTAACTTAATCGTCGACAACCCAGAAGAAGCAGCAAATATGACTGCGCGAGGCAATTTGGTTGGCGTCATTACGAACGGCTCAGCCGTCCTTGGTCTTGGTAATATTGGCGCCCTTGCGTCGAAGCCGGTAATGGAAGGTAAGGGCGTACTGTTCAAGAAATTCTCCGGCGTAGATGTATTCGACATTGAAATTGACGAATCAGACCCGGAAAAATTCATCGCTATCGTAAAATCGTTGGAACCCACATTTGGCGGTATAAATTTAGAGGATATCAAGGCTCCCGATTGTTTCAAGATTGAGGATGGCCTGAAAGATGTTATGGGCATTCCGGTTTTTTATGACGATCAACACGGCACCGCTATTTGTGTTTGTGCGGCTCTGATCAATGGCCTTAGGCTAGTTAGCAAAGAACTTGAGAAAGTCAAAATTGTCACTTCTGGTGCAGGTGCGGCAGCAATTTCAAGCCTCAACCTGCTGGTCACTCTCGGAGTGCCCGTGGAAAACATCTATATCACCGACCGTAAGGGCTTGGTCTATGCTGGTCGCGACGGTGCCATCGACGCATCAAAGAAGGTTTACGAAAAAGACACCTCTGATCGAACGTTGGCAGATGCGATTAAAGGTGCTGATGTCTTTCTTGGTATGTCCGGTCCTGGCGTAATGGATGCAGATATGGTTCGGTCCATGGCGGACAAGCCGCTGGTATTAGCTCTGGCAAACCCAAACCCGGAAATTGACCCCGATGTTGCATTTGCCGCGCGGGATGACGTCATAATGGCGACCGGCCGCTCCGACTACCCAAACCAAGTAAATAATGTCCTCTACTTTCCCTATCTCTTCCGTGGTGCCCTCGATTGTGGGGCTACTACTATCAATGAAGAAATGAAGCGCGCTACGGTTTATGCAATCGCTGATCTGGCTATGGCGGAATCTTCCGAGGTTGTAGCAGAAGCTTATGTTGGCGAGAAACTAGCATTTGGACCTGAATATTTGATTCCTAAACCTTTCGACCCTCGTTTAATTCTTGAGATAGCACCCGCAGTTGCCAAGGCGGCCATGGATAGCGGTGTTGCTAAGCGACCGATCAAGGATTTTGACGCTTATCGTCTGCAGTTAGAAAGGTTTGTTTACAAGTCCGGCATGACGATGAAGCCAGTCTTCGAAAAGGCGCGCGAAAATCCCAAACGCGTCATATTTGCCGAAGGTGAAGACCGTCGGGTTCTTCGCGCGGTACAGGTGCTTTTGGATGATGGCGTTTGCATGCCGACGGTCATCGGCAATCCGTCAACTATCACTGAAAGTGCGCAGGATTTAGGCTTGCGAGCTGTACCCGGTTCGGATTTTAACATCGTTAATCCGAGCGATTTTGCCCAATTTGATAGGTATGCCGCTATTTTTCGAAAAAAGCTCGGCATTTCAGATGATGCGGCAGAAAAAGCTATTCGGACCACACCTTCTGTCCTAGCCTGTTTGATGATAGATGCCGGTGATGCAGACGCTATGATATGTGGCTCGATGGGTCCGTATTACAACCATCTTAAGCATGTTCATAAAATCGTTGGGCGTAAGGAGGGCGTGGATGAATTGGCCAGCTTAAGTGTTCTCATTATGCCGCAGCGAGAGACTGTCTTCATTTGCGATACCCAAGCAACTTCGAACCCATCGCCGAAAGCTTTATGTAATATGACTCTGCTTGCTGCGGAGCAAATTCGAAGATTTGGGATCACGCCGCACGTTGCATTGCTATCACACTCTAACTACGGATCTGCTGAAACGGGTTCAGCTAATAAAATGCGCGATGCGTTAGCGTTGATCCAGGAGGCGGATCCCGAACTTAAAATAGATGGCGAAATGCAGGGCGATGCAGCACTCCGAGAATCTATCCGAGAGCGTCTCAACCCAGAAACAGGCTTTGAGGGGGCGGCTAATCTCTTAGTAATGCCAAGTTTGGATGCTGCTAATATTTCATACAATCTGATCAAGACACTTGGAACAGCCACCTCAATTGGGCCAATCCTACTGGGGGCGGCCAAGCCAGTTCATATTGTAACTACCAGTGCTACTTCGCGGGGCATAGTTAACATCGCGGCTCTCGCTGTGGTTGACGCCCAAATCTAACGTTCCAGATGTTAGGCCGCAGATGCATTAAAGTTTTCGTTGAAGGCTGGGGTGGCATCTCAAGGTATTCAATTGTTTATTGGGCAAACAATTAAAAAGAGCCCGCTTTATCTGATCTATAGAACGGCATTTGATTTGTGCGGAGCGTATTTTCTATTTTCGGGTGGCTACTCAGAAAAGCGTGTTATGTCTCAGGGCGGAACTGTATTGCTAAATCGGTGGAGTTAGGATAGCCAGCCAGTTGTTTTCGGCTCTCCGAGCTTGATGTAGCGTGCGATCTCCTCCGACCTGAATCCGAGCGCCATGGGGCGCACTGTGTCTGCAATTGAGGTAACATCGTAAATCTCGCTAATTATGCCTTCGAGCCAGAAAGTGTGGGTGGCGTCGCCCGTGTTGAGGTTTATAATTTGTAGGCCGCAACGCGGCTCTACTTTCTCCTTCTTCAGCCGCTCATCGAGCACTAAATCCTGGAATGTCCGATCGGAGCGTTGTTTGGATAGCCCAATGATAGCGTAATCGCCGCTGAAGCTTAGGCCCCGCAAGAAGCCAGGGCAAAAGGCGATAGGCACGAAAGAATTCTCCGACTGGTCCACATAACCGAATTCACCAGTGCCAGCGTTCAATAGCCAAAGTTTATTTTTATAAAAGCGGGGCGAATGTGGCATGGAAAGGTCCGCGCAAATGACTTTGTTGGTAACTATATCAATGACCATACCACCGCCGTTGCGGTGTTCTCGCCAGCCTTCAACTACATTAGTATCGCTGACTATGGTGACATAACGAGGATTACCACCTTCATCAGCGGCTAATCCATTTAGGTGGCACCGGTCCTCTGCGACATAGTCATCAATAAAGTCTGGCTTCCAAATTGGCGTGAAACTGGAGTCATCTGACAAAGTGGCCACACAATTGAACAACGTAACCGCAAAAACCGGCTTTCCGTCGGTCCCGATTACTATATCGTGGATGTCCGCATCCCCCGTCGTATGTCCGGCCATCGGCACATAAAGCTTGTCATAACCTCGGTAATTTTGGCCTTCTAAAAGGACGTTCTCAAATCGCCACATTTGGTAACGCGCACTCATCCAAAGCGTATTGTTCTTTTGGGTGAGCCCCATGCAACGGTCAAAACTCCGTTCGAAAACAGATAATCGCCCATCGGGTTGTAAGCCAATAAAAAATATTTTGCCGATTTGGTAGGTCGTGAAAACCAAGCTCACCTTCTCTTCGGTCAGCCAGTTAGTGAAAAGGCGTGAGCCTGAAAATACGAGCTGTGTTGGTTCTCTGGGTGCGGTTTGGTCGGTTCTTGGTTTTTCGGCCATCGGATGTTCTAACGTATAGGTTTAATTTAGTCAGCATAACAGTCTAGCTATTTGTCAGGCTAGTCTGGTTAATCTAAGATCCCGGACTGTTGTTAGCACCGTGACGTTCCAAGAAATCGCAGAGCACTGTCGTTACCAAGAAGGGAATGACGAAATATGCCACTAAGTTCCAAGCGCTATAAGGTTGCTGATATGATGGCGGCGCAGGAATTCTTCCATAGCCGCAAGTGGACCGACGGCTTGCCAGTGGTGCCGCCTACGGCGGGGGCTGTAGAAGAGTGCCTGGAATGGGTGATGATGCCACCGGAGCATCTTATCGGAATAGAACCTGTCCGCGAACGGGCGATCACAGCAGAAAAAATTGCAGTAAATGCTGTTATGGCAGGGTGCTTACCAATACATTTCCCTGTTTTGGTGGCGGCTTTTACAGCGATGTTACAAGAGCCTTTTTTGCTCCATGGTGCAACTGCTAGTACTGGTGGGTGTGCTATTCTCGTGGTGATTAATGGCCCAGTTCGTCAGGAACTGGGTATGGACGGTACTTTTAATGCACTGGGCGCAAGTGATAGGGCCACGACAGTTATAGGGCGCGCCATACGACTGATACTTGGGAATTTGCTTGAAGTGCGACCTGGCGATGTTGATCGCTCAACGCTTGGGCATCCTGGCAAGATCAGCTATTGCATTTCAGAAGACGAAGAGAACACCGTGTGGTTACCACTCGCGAAAGAGCGTGGTGTGCCAGACAACGCATCGGGCGTTACGGTTATGTCCGCTGGTGCGCCGCGCCAGCTTATGAATGAGTGGACCACGCAACCTACGGAGATTCTAGATACATATGCTGCAGAGATAAGGGCATGTATGCGCCATTACACAATATGGCCGGGTAATTATGCTATTGTTATACCGCCTCAACTACGATCACATTTTGATCAGGCTGGTTGGTCTAAAGCAGATATTCGGCAGTATGTTTTTGAGAAGGCCCGTATCCACCGCCGTGATTGGGCAGACTGCGGAAAAGGGGCAGTGGTGGGCGATAAGGGCGATATGGAATATGCGGCGCTGCAAAGTGAAGATGATTTGCTCGTTATTGCGGCGGGAGGCCCTGCCGGAGGCTTTGGTGCGGTAATTCCGCCGTGGTTCGGTACAAAAAGTAGGGCTGTGACGATGGCGATTGGTGCTTGCGTCGATTGCGAGACCGGGGAAGGAAAGGTTAGTGATGAGTATCGAATTTCTTGATCCAACCCATGAAGCCGCCGCTGCTGATTTTGCCTTATCTGCTCGGTTGCCTGCTTTAAAGGGCATAACGGTTGGGATTATTTCGAACGGAAAATTAGGCACCTTGCCGTTCTTCGACGCATTCGAGAATGAATTGGTCGAATCTTATGGCGTGACTAAAGTAGTACGGCGTACTAAGTCAAACTACAGCGCACCAGCTGACCCGTATATTATGGACGAAGCCCAAGAATGGAATGCGCTGATAGCCGGCATTGGCGACTGAGGTAGCTGTTCGTCGTGCAGTTTGCATGACGCTGTGACTGGAGAAAAGCTGGGCATTCCGTCTATTGGCGTGATGACAACCAAATTTGTGAGTGCAGCGGACCTAATGTCTCGCGTGCTTGGTGCCGATGGATTCTCGTTTGTGACAATCGATCATCCAATAAGCAGCGCCACGCCAGATAAGCTATTGAACTGCGCACAGCAGGCTGTGGTGACGAGTGCAAAAATTCTTGTGGGTGGCGCACAGTAAGTTTCTTCAAGAGCGAAAATCTTAGCAACTACTCGAAGCCATGCATTATCGTTTAGGTAAGTTTTATCAAATGTTCGGGCAAAATCCCCTGTCTGGGCAGGTATTAACGGTAACACGTTTAATCAGGCCTGGATGATGTATTTGTCGATTCTATTACGATAGTCTTCCACGGTGCCTAAAACGGCGACTTCTAGATACATTCGCTGGGCCAATATTTTACCTACAAATGGGAATACATAACTCTACCCGGAGTAGGCATTTCCGCTCGTAGGATGCTACCGGTGCTGGAGTCCGTCATAAAAAGAAAGCGTCTATTTTTGCCGCCATAAGCGATATTGGTGATCATGCTGCCGGCACACGACTTTACCTGATAGATCGGAACGCCTTTTCTGTCGTAAATCCAAACGGATCCCATGCCTGGGTGGGCTACCGCAAGATTACTCTCTTCGTCCATGGCCAAACCATCTGGCCCCGGCCCTGGCAATTGGACGAAGAGCCCTGCTTTAGTTACGCCGCCTTTTTCCGTCATGGGCACTAGCCAAACAGCATTTGCTCTGGTTACTGCAACAAGAATGGTGTTTTCCCGCCGATTGAGAACAATTCCATTCGGGCTGGGAATCGTATCTAGTAAAGGGGTTAAGGTGCCACAAGCCGAATAGCGGTAAACGAGTCCAGTCGGGTCATGAAGTCCAGTTTGACCCTGGTCTGTGAAATAAAGATCACCATCGCTGGAGAAGACTAAATCATTAACCCCTTTAAAACGTTGTTTATCAGGGCCTGTTAGGAAAGACGTTATTGACCCTGTGTCGGGGTTCAATAACATAATGCCATGATGATGATCTGCGATAAAAATACGTCCGTCCTTGTGAATTTTTAAACCGTTTGGTTCACCATCGTAGTCTGCAACCAACTCGAATTCGCCGTTTGTTGAAACTCGAAATACCCGTCCATAAGGGATGTCGGTCACATAAAGGTTTCCATCTCGGTCAAAGGATGGTCCTTCTAAGAAAGAATGACGCGCGGGCCGGCCTCCGCTGTTTTCACCACCCATTTTATGAAATTTCTCGGGTAGTTGGGCGAAGACTTCCGTTTTGATTACTTGCGGAGGCTCAAAATAGCTCAATGTGGTTCTCCTAAATTGTCCCATTTTCCCGTAAGGATCGGATATCTTTGTTGCTCAATCCGAGTGATTGCAGGACAGTGTCTGTATCTTGCCCTAGTTTCGGCGGTGGCGTGTTTTTCTCTATCGTTTCTCCGACGAACTGATAGCCGCGAGTAGCTACTGTTGCGCATTGACTGGTGCCGGGAACATCTTCGAAGGTTTCCAAAAAATTACGCGCCGACGTATGGGCATGCCGCAAAATTTCCGGAACGGTGTAGATTTGTGCTGCCGGAATGCCTGCGGCTGACAGTATCTCTTCCCATTCTGCGCTAGTTTTTTGAGCCAGAACAGGGAGAAGCTCCGCCCGTAATGCATCTTTTCTCTTAAAGCGCTCGTTGCGATCTGCGAACAGTGGATGAGTTTTGAGGGCGGGTCGATCGATCGCGTCGCATAGGGCTTCGAACTGTTTTTGTTCGTTATTTACAATGTTAATCTGGCCGTCTTTAGTGGGAAAAGACCCGGACGGTGCGGCAGAATGGCTTTCATTTCCTAGCCTTTGGGGCTCGGTTCCCGTATTTAGGTGATTGGAAATCACCCAACTTGCCATGGTGGCCATAGTTGCATCCAACATAGAGACATCAATAAATGCACCTTCACTAGTCTGGTTTTTTCTCAGAAGTGCCGCGGTTACTGCGAAAGCAGCGGTCATTGCGCCCATGGAATCGCACGCGGTGTAGCCTGCTCGGTAGGGGTCGCCGTCCTCCGGACCAGTCAGGCTCATTAGACCGGAATAGCCTTGAATAATCTGGTCATATGCCGGGCGTTTAGAGAGCGGTCCATCCTGACCGAAACCCGAAACCGCGCAATAAATTAGGCTGGGATTAATAGCTTTTAAGGTGTCATAGTCGAGTCCGAGACGGGCCATGACGCCAGGACGAAAGTTCTCGAACACTACATCCGCATCCGAAGCTAGCTGCTTAAAAATCTCTCGACCGCGCTCTTGCTGCAAATTTAGTGTAAGAGATTTTTTGCCCGCATTCATTGCGAGAAAAGAAACGCCCATTTGTTTGCGACCGCGTTCTGGATCCATACCCATTTTCCGTGAAAGATCACCGGTACCGGGTCGCTCAATTTTAATGACGTCGGCGCCCATGAGGGCTAGCTGATAGGTGCACAGCGGGCCAGCTATGATATTAGATAGATCGAGAACTTTAACGCCGTCGAGGGGTTTAGTCATTGCCAACTCTTAATGTGAGGTTGGGGCCTTTATAGGCTGAAGCGAATATTCGTGTAAATTCACCTGAGAGAAGCGGAAACCAACAAATGGAGAGAATTGGTGGCAATTGTTGAGGAAACAGCGGATCAGGCCTTAAGCGATATCGCTTCATACGTTATGGAAACGGAAATTGATTCCAGCCAAGCCTATGAATTGGCGCACCTTGCCCTATTTGACTTCATCGGGTGTGCATTAAAGGCACTCGACGAGACTGAGTGCCGAAGAGTCATAAAACCAATAGTGCCGGATGCTATCGTTCCCGGTGGTTCACGGGTACCAGGAACAGGCTATGAATTCGATCCGGTGACGGCTGCCTTTGCGATTGGTACCATGGGGCGTTGGCTAGATTTCAATGATAGTTGGTTTGGCAAAGGCGGCGGGCATCCATCGGATATGTGGGGGGCTATACTCGCGACTGCTGATTATTTTGCACGCCGTGGGCGCGATATAAGGATGGATGAAGTGCTTACGCTGGGTATCAAGGCGTATGAAATTTTAGGTCTGCATCTGATGAAGAATGATTTTGGGCCGTACGATTATACTGCTCCCTTGAAGGCGGCGACGGCGGCAGTCATCTGTCGATTAGCTGGCGGCGAGAAAAATGAAATCATTAATGCTATTTCACAGGGCTGGGCCGATGGTCAACCGCTTCGCATCTATCGTCACCCCTATACGACACCCCGCAAGAATTGGGGCTCACCCGATGCGGCAGCTCGTGGCATATGGCATGCATTAAAGGCTATCGATGGAGAGGCTGGTTTTCCGCGGGTTTTGTCGACCGCAGTTGTCGGAGTTCATGATGCGGAACAGCGCGGGGTTCCATTTATCTATCCGGCACCCTATGGCTGTTACGTGATGGAAAACATTTTATTCAAGGTTTACCCCGCGCAGTTTCGTGCGCAAACGGCGATGGAGGCGGTGATAAAGTTGCATCCGATGGTAAGTGACCGGCTTGATGAAATTGAGCGTATTGATGTCCACACTCATGAGCGCGCATTGCGAACGATCGATAAAAAGGGGCCATTAAACTCTGCGTCGGAGCGTGATCATTGTATGCAATATATAGTTGCTATTGGCCTGATTCACGGTTGCCTTGAATACAGGCATTACCATGATGAGACGGCCTCCGATCCGAGGGTTGATTTGCTGAGGGAAAAAATTCATTTGATCGAAAGGGAAAGTTACACCAATGGATTTAACGACCCTAAATTGCGTTCGGATGCGACTGCGGTTCAGGTGCGTTTTGTTGATGGTAGCTCGAGTGCAGAAGTTGAAGTGCTTTTTCCGCTTGGTGATGCGCGGAGACGGGATGCAGCGCGGCAGGTGTTAGCGCGAAAATTTTTTCAGAATACGTCAGGTTGTCTTGTCAACGTAAATGAAAAAAATTTTTGTGAACTTTATTACGACCAGGATCGGCTGCGCGCCATGTCAGTGGACAGTTTTATGGCACTGCTCGCTGTTTGATGTTTGAATTATGCAACGCAGGCTGCAGGCACGATAATTGTAATTAGTGGAAAAGAAGGGGCCACGTGGCCCCCTTCTAATTTGAGTTTTTCCTCTATCTCTTTGGGTCGGGTACAGTCCTAATATAAGGTAGGGGACCACCCCAGCCGTCAGGATATTTCTTTTCAGCTTCTTCGTTTGATACTGCAGGTGCAATGATAACATCATCTCCTCTTTGCCAATTCACCGGTGTCGCTACTTGGTGTTCGGCTGTCAGTTGCATGGAATCCAATACGCGCAGGATTTCATCAAAATTTCTCCCAGTGCTCATGGGATAAGTGAGCATCAGTTTGATACCTTTGTCGGGTCCAATCATGAACACGCTTCGTACTGTTGCATTGTCGACCGGTGTGCGTCCTTCGGAACTATTGCCAGCGTCGGCGGGCAGCATGCCGAATAATTTAGCCACTTTAAGCTCGCTATCGCCAATGAGCGGATAGTTCGGTGCATGGCCGGTAGCAGCTTCGATATCTTTTGCCCATTTCATGTGATTATCGACTGGGTCGATACTCAGGCCGATAACCTTGCAATTTCGTTTCTCGAACTCAGGTTTCAGTCCAGCCATATAGCCCAGCTCTGTGGTGCATACCGGAGTGAAATCTTTTGGATGGGAAAAGATGACGGCCCAGCCATCGCCAACCCAGTCATGAAACTTGATGCGACCTTCTGTGGTATCTATTTCGAAATCAGGTGACGTATCGCCAATTTTAAGTGACATAATTCAGATCTCCCTAAATTTTTTTTACCTTAAGGCTAGTGGAAACAGTAAGTATCGCAATTTCGAGTCATTTAAACAAATGAGCGGATGATAGCTTACCTTGCTTAATCAAATAGAGTAGCAATACACAGTCAGATCAGTAAAATGAGGCTAGGGCTAACAGGCCTAGTTGTTCACATTAAATCTATAGAAGTGGTCAGCAACATTATTGAGACCACCATAAATTGGAGGGACTACGATGAATTGTTTTACGAAAACTATCGTTGGCGGCGGTATTGCAGCGATGCTTGCAGGAGGAGCTTTTGCCACAGCCGCACTCGCCGGTGGGCATAAGAAACCGGGCGATTATCCGAAGCGTCCAATCACTATAATTGTTTGTTACGGCAAAGGTGGTGGCTCGGATCAGGCTGTTGCGGCTCTGCAAGGGCCGGCCAGCAAGATTATGGGTGTTAAAGTTAACAAGGTGAATAAGCCTGGCGGTGGTGGTGTAAACTGTCTGCCTGATTTTGAGCAAGCGCCTGCCGACGGTTATACGATCTTACAGCATACGGACACGCTGATTACTAAGTACGTTGGTGGTGCACACAACATTCACCCGACCAAAGATTTGACCCCTGTCATTACTAGTAATATCGCACCGACTGCGCTTTTCATTAAGCCGGACGATAAGAGGTTTTTAGATGGCGGTAAACCAAGCTGGAACAAGGTTGTTGCCTACGCGAAAGCAAAAAAGCTCAATGTCTCCAACATCAATGCGGAGATGGAGCTGGTCACCATGGCTAAGGTCGAGGAATTTTTCGGCATCAAGGTAAAACAAGTATTATTTGATAAGCCGGCCCAGCGTTATGGCTCGGTCATTGGTGGGAAGCTTGATGTGCTTATGGAGCAACCCGGCGACGTTATTAAACACGTGAAAGCGGGCAAGCTGGCGCCGGTGTTAGCTGTGTGGCCAAAACGATTTGGCGTCTTCCCGGATACTAAAGCCATCGGCCAAGACTATAAAATTGGCTGGCAGCCGCTGCTGCGCGTCCGTGGTCTTTGGGTTAAGAAGGGCACGCCTGCGCCAATTCAAAAATACCTCGAGCATGTTTTTACGGAAGCATATAAAAGCGAGAAGCATCAGAAGTTTTTAGTCCGTAAAAGCCTGACAATCGTCAACTCATACCAAAGCACGGCTGATACGACCAAAGCCGTTGACGATGCTGTTAAAACCTATGCCAAGATCTTTAAGGGCATGGGACGCAAGGTTCGCAAAGGGCTTTAAAAAGCTCATTGATTGCCAATTGGTTTAGGAAAGGTCCCGTTCTCGCCATTTTTATTTACATTCGGGCAATGGGACCTTTTCCTTTAATTTTCCAAATAGAATTCAAGTGAATTCGGGGCGGTATAATGGCCGAGCCGGGCGAAGCAAAAAAGAATAATCGTAAGCAGACATTGATAGAGGCAAGCATTTGGTTGGTATTCGCCATGCTTGCCTATGCCTTTGCGGCCGGTTTTGATAAACCGCTTCCTACGTTTGCACTTGGGGCCGCGCATTGGCCGCATATTATTATTTCGGTCATTTTGATTGCTACAGGCGTGTTGATCGTGTCGCAATTCTTGCGGGGTGCGCCAAAATCGGCCGACAGTGTGACGGATCAAATATTTGATGAGACCGAAGACGATGTCGGCTCGTTGTCTTTACAAACGATTGTCATGTTTATCTTGCCGTTATTTTGGGTGTTCGGCATGCATAAGCTAGGTTTTTTGGTGGCCACGCCTTTTTTCTTGCTGGCGTGTTCTTGGATAATGGGCGTACGGAGCTGGAAAGTGTTATTGGCCTTTACGTTCGGTTTCTTCGCGGTCATTGTGTTTGTTTTTTATAAGTTGATATTCACGCCTCTGCCGATGGGGGCTGGTTGGTTCCATTCGCTGAACGGCGAAATGATCGGTCTTATCCAGTAAAGCGGCCAAAGGGCGGGAAAATGCAGGAATTTCTACACGGTACTGAACTTCTTTTTACCAACCCAATTGGCATTACTATATTTATCGGCGGGTTGATCGGCGGCCTCGTCTTTGGCGCAATACCAGGATTAAACGTTCTTACCCTTGCCGCTGTTTTGTTGCCCTTCACCGCTTGGTTCCCAGCTGAACATGCCATCATGTTGTATGGCGTGATTTACGTGTCGGGCATTTATGGCGGCGCGATTACGGCTATTTTGTTTAATATTCCGGGTTCGGTGGAAAACGCGCCGACTGCCTTCGACGGCTATCCCATGACCCGAAATGGTCAAGCCAGTAAGGCGATTGGCTATGCGGTAACATGTTCAGCAATTGGTGGCACTTTGTCAGCCGTCTTAATGATGGTGGCGACCGAGCCGCTTGCGAACTTTGCAGTTTCAACCTTTGGTCCGGTCGAAATCACCGCGTTGATTTTCTTTGGTCTTACGGTGGTTGCCGGTGTTGGCTCCCGTTCATTGGCAAAAGGCTGGTTGTCGTTAGGGCTGGGCTTGATGATAGGTTGTATTGGCAACGACCCTGTTGGGGCCACGCCACGCTATACGTTTGATATGCTGTATCTAAGTGGCGGTGTAGGGTTTATCCCATTAATCCTGGGTCTCTTCGCGGTCAGTGAAGTTTTTCTCCAGAGCCAACGGATGTCTAAAGGCACATATGAGCGGCCGGAGATCTCGGTCGATTTTCCGAGCCGAGCAGAATTTTGGGCGATGCGATGGGCGGTGGCACGGTCCACTGTGATAGGTTGGTTTAGCGGTATATTGCCAGGTGTGGGTGCCACGCTCGCAGCCTTCCTATCCTATAACGAAGCGGTCCGTTGGTCTAAGACGCCGGAGAAATTCGGCTCTGGCGAACCAGAAGGCGTCGTCGCGCCGGAGACGGCGAATAATGCGGCGACTGGGGCTGCGATGATTCCTTTGTTGGCGCTTGGCCTACCCGGTGGGGCGCTGACGGCCATGATGATTGGGGTTTTTAATGTCCATGACATGGACGTAGGTCCACTGATAATGGTGGAGGCGCCAGATCTTGTATGGATCCTATTCGCTTCGATGTTCTGGGCCAGTCTCGCAATTTTCTTTCTTGGCATGGTAGAATCTAAAACTATTGTTCATTTGCTGCGTGTGCCTTTCACGTTGCTTGCGCCAGGTATTATGGTCTTCTCTACGATCGGCGCTTATGCATTGCGTGGTAATATTTTCGATGTGTTGACGATGTTTTTGGCAGGCATAGCGGGATATTTTCTGCGTAAAAGCGATTATTCTGTGGCGGCTATCGTCATGGGTGTCATTCTTGGGAAAATCGGCGAGAATAGTCTCGCCCAAGCTTTGACGATCCTCGACTTTAATTATCTTGGATTCTTTGGTGAGCCTGTTGCTGCTGTGTTAGTGGCCGCAGGCTTGTTGACGGTTGCCTGGAGCCTTTATCGTCGGGCGCGTCAATATTTCGGGTAGGGCTGAAAGTGAACTCTAAAAAGCTTTAACCTGTAATAATCACTTCATCGCCTACAACGTTAAAGTTATGGGGAAAATCCTCGGATACCCATTCCATAAATTGTATCGCTTCATCAAAACGGGGATCGCCGTTTTTGAGAATTTCTGGCCGTAGCTTCTGATCGATCAATGTCGGCAGGAATGAAACCTTTTCGACACCTTTATTCGAAAAAATGGCCTTGGTTATCAGGGTGCGTTTGCCATCCGAACCATAAGGTAATCTGGGGTAATCTGGATCGAGGGTTACGCGATAATTCTTCTCGAATTTCGCCGCTGCTTCCGGGGTTTTTTCGGAACTCGACATGATGAAATTGCTGATACTGAAAAAACAAACTTTGTTATCATAAACGGTGATGGCCTTTGGAGTGTGGGCGTGGTGCCCGAGGATCATATCAGCGCCGGCGGCAAAGGCGGCCTTTGCGACGGTAGGCTGGTAATCTGCAATTTCTTTCGGAATGAAATGTAGGCCCCAATGAATTGAAACGACAACTGTATCCGTTTCTTTCTGTAAGGCCTTGATGTCGGCTTCCATGGCGGCAACATCCTCCTCGAAGGGTACGGTCACCACTTTGGGGTGCACACCTGGCTGATAATCGAATTTTTCGTAATAGGTGTGCACGCGTATGGGGGCGACACCGGTTGTTTTGTCGGTGGCGGTATAGCCGTCACGCAGCACTGAGCAATAGGCAAGAAATCCTACTTTCACGCCGTTTTTCTTTATAATCACAGGTTTGCGCGCTTCCTCTATGTTGGCGCCAGCGCCGACAGTTTTAATGCCTTTTCTATTGAGTAACTCGATTGTGTCCAGCAGGGCGTCTTCGCCCCAATCCATAGAATGGTTAGAGGCAACGGATACAACATCGAAACCGCAATTCTCAAAGATCGACGCTAGGCTCGGGTCGCAACGGCTGTGATGCCCGCCAGAATGAATTTGCAGTGCGCCGCGTTTGGAGTATGTCCGTTCGCACTGGCCGAACCGGATATCGGCAGTGGCCAAAGTATCTTTCGCGAGTACCGCATATTGGTCCATTGGTTCGTGGACAGGCCCAACATCGCCAACGGCTAGCAGGGTAAGCTTGTTCATTATATCCTCCCTTTGGACTGATGGGTTTAGTTTAGCGGTTTCACACCATTCGTCCAGCGCATGGCGGGAATGCTTTGAGGAGTCTTGCAAGTTGGATAGGCCGAGCCCACTTTAGGGGCTCAGGGAGGCGACTGATGACAGCACAAACAGCAATCAACGATCAGGAGTTGGAAGCGCTAATCAATTTTCTTGTTCGGTCCGAGGACAAACCCCGCGTCGATATTCCGGAACAAGGCCAAGGACTTACGGAACGGAGTGGCCAGTTCGAAAAACGTATAACGCCAATAAAAGACGCTCGCGCGGACGCAGCTAAATTTTCCTTGGATCAAAATGGGTTTTCATTTCATCAGCATAAAACTGATGTGGTTGATTTTCTTGATGAGGTGCAGGTGGAAAGCCTCTACTACCCAGAAGTTAAGATATTGGTAAAAGAGGTGACCGGCGCTGAGAAAGTCCATATATTTGATCACACCATCCGCATTGAAGATGACAAAAAGCGCGATATAGCTTCTGTCAGGGCGCCGGTGGAGGTTGCTCATAATGACTACACTGACAAATCCGGTCCGCAGCGGATCCGTGATCTTTTTGACGCAAAAGAAGCGAAGGATTGGCTTAGTCGCCGTTATGCGGTGGTGAATGTTTGGCGCTCTATTGGCGGGCCGGCTATCACCACGCCGCTGGCGGTATCCGACGCGTCGACGATGCAATCAGACGACTTTATTCCGACCGATCTCATTTATACGGACCGCGTCGGTGAAATTGCTCAGATTGGCTTCAGCGTTGGCCAGCGTTGGTATTATTTTTCCGAGATGACGCGCGACGAGGCGCTACTCATAAAGTGCTACGATTCTGTTGAGGATGGGCGAGCCCGTTTTACGGCGCACACGGCGTTCACTAATCCAAGGGCACCGGTCGGAGCCCCGCCGCGAGAGAGTATCGAAGTCCGGACATTGATTGCGTTTTGACTATGTTACAAGTCTAATAATTGATGTTGCATCATCGAGAATTTCCAAAGTTGCGCAGAGGCTTACTACTTCCTCAATGTCACTATCCGCAATGGGAGTGGCTGAAAATGACGCTGCATCTCGGAATTTATCCCTGAGCCTTTCTTGGCTAACAGGATTATTTACATCCCCCGGCAAGCTCGTTACCTGATGTTTGTATTCGTTGCCGTTCGTGCGGATGGTCACTATAGGCATGGGTGATTTGGCGGAGGCTTCTGGGTCTTCTACATAACGGAATTTGTCACCCATGTCGTGATTGACCGGGTTCTGCAAAGCATCGTCCAAATAGTCGCCCAGTCTTACATCCCCTTTCAACATGGCGATGCTACATGTGTAAGGGATGGAGTATTTAGCGTCGATGCTGATTTTCGGACGGGCCTTCTCGTACGCCGGTTCTGAAAGGAGGCGTGTTGCCCCCTGCCCGCCTCGCACTTCTATTTCCTCCACCGTGGCGGGGTCGATATTATGCGTTTCGCGCATATAAATGATCGCCGCATTGACCGGGCGCGTGTACCCGCAGGCCGGCCAAACCTTCGTGCCCAATTGTTTCAGTACGGGAAAAACCGTTCCCAGCTCTCCTGTCAATTCGTGCCAGTCTGGCTCAGTTGTGCGGTGGCTTACATAGTTATGATAAATGCCGTAGCGGCCTTCGAAGACCTCCTTATCACCGATGATGCCGCGGGCGGCGAGTTCGGCTGCCTGTACTGCGCCTTGTCCGCTATAACCTGCTTGCATCGCGCGCATATGAGAAGAGGCGGGTGTTGCCATTTGGCGGCTGCCGGCGAGCTGGTTGTAGGCTATTCCGATGGCGTTTTCCATCTGGTCCGCATCCGCCCCTAACAGATGGCTCGCGGTAACAGCACCAGCTATATAACCAAACAATTGTGTAGCGAACCAGCCCTCGGTCATGGTCCAGTCATTGACGGTGATGGCGCGATTACCGCGAATATAGACATCGACACCGGCGGCTATAGCGGTGATTAAATCCTTACCTGACACGCCACCGATTTTTTCGGCAATACAAAAGGCGACAGGCACGGTAACGATGCTTGGGTGGCCACCCCCGATATCGTCAAAGTCCAACATATGCCCCATGGACCCGTTGACGAACGCAGCCTGCATGGCGCTCACCTTATCGCCAAACCCCCAAATGGAACTCTCGGCCTTGCCGCCTTGATCTTTCACGTAGTCGCGCAGGACGAGGCTTTCCTCGATCAGACCGCTGGCACCGATGGTGACGCCGAGCGTATCCAATACGCATCGCTTCGTGATATCGATGACTGCCTGCGGCAAGCCCTCATATTTTAGAGCAACGGCATGTTCAGCGAGTTTGCGCGTTGCACCTGCTTTGAATTCCAAGACGTCATCTTGATTGTAGGCTGTCTGAGCCATGGTTGCTCTCCCGATTGCTGGTGCTTCTAGCTATTAAACCATAATTAAGCCGGATTGAGAGCCCTATCCTGGATAGTGGTGCGATGCATGTAGCGCCTACCTTTGGCTGTATCGTAGGACGTTCCCATATGGCTAACCGAACGGTTATCCCACAGGATGGCATCTCCTTTGCGCCATTGGTGGCGATATACGAAGCGGTCTTGGGTGGCAAAAACTGTGAGTGTGTCGAGCAGGTCGTCGCTCTCTTTTTCATCCAGTCCAATAATATGCTGGCCGGCATTGCCGCGCAGATAAAGGGCTTTTTTGCCCGAATAAGTATGATGCCGGACTAACGGATGAACGACGTCGGGAAAGCTGGATTTTTCCTCTTCAGTTAATTGCTTGCGTACGTCTTTGCCGGGTGGGTGCAGTTTCACATAGGATTGGATACGGCTATGGAGCACTTGAAGATCTTCGATTTTTTCTTTCATCTCAATGTTCAGAGCATCATAAGACGCGATCATAGAAGCAAACAAAGTATCGCCGCCTTCATCGGGAATGTCGACGCCATAGAGAAGGGTTCCTGCTGGCGGTGTCGCGGTATATTGGCCGTCGGAATGCCACATGCGTGCTGGTGTGGCGCCGATGGGCGTACCGTTCTTATCAACATTTGATGAGACGATAAAAATTTCTGGATATTCCGGAATGGCATAATCTGCTTGGGTGTGGCTTGAGAGGTTGCCGAGCCGAGCTGAAAATTTAACTTGCTTTTCTGGTGACAGCTCCAGGTTACGGAAAAGTAGAATTTCGTGTTCTGCCCATGCTTCTTCTAGTGCCTTGATCGTGCGGTCGTCCAAATCTTCGGCGATATCGAGTCCGCGCACCTCGGCGCCTAGCACATCGGATAATGGGACGAGATGAAAATTTCCGGCCATATTTAGGTTCCTTTAATGAGCGGGAACAATTAGTGCGTCGGCCACGCTCAGGCCTGTCGAATGGACGATCACCGGATTCAAATCTAATTCTGTTACTGCACCCGCTGTTTCGGCTGCAAATTCGCTGAGCCTAACCATAAGGTCGGCCAATGCGTCTTTGTCTGCTACTTTTTGGCCTCGTACGTCGCCAAGGATCGCCGCCCCTTTGAGCCTGTCTAGGGCGGATTTAGCCTCCCCTTTGGAAAGTGGCGTTGGCAACAGAATAAACTCTTTGATGACTTCGACGAAAATGCCGCCGAGGCCGACTAATAACATGGGGCCGAAATCAGAGTCGTTATTGATGCCAACTATCATTTCAATCCCGTCTTCAGCCATGGGGCGAACGAGTATTCCTTTAATATCTGCCTCCGGGTCATACTCAATAGCGTTGGCCCGGATATTCTCAAATGCTGCTTTAATTTGATTCTCGCCCTCTACCTTTAAGGCAATCCCGCCGGCTTCGGTTTTATGAGGGATATCAGGAGATTGGATCTTAAGGGCGACAGGCGCGCCTATAGCTTTTGCCAAAGTTACGGCTTCATTTGCGTTAGTCGCGAGGCCGCCGTTGCCTAAATCTATTCCATAGGGTGCTAAGATATCTGCTGCTTGGTATTCGCATAGCACTCCGTCATATTTGGCCAGTGCTGAACGAACAGTTTCAGCGCGAGAGGTATCTCGTGTCTTGATTTTTGGAATTTTTAAAAACGCCTCTCTATGGGAACGGTAGTCTGCCATTTCGCATACAGTACGGGCACAATTCGGCATATTGGTAAAAAGTGGAAAGCCAGCATTATTGATAAGCTGTGTCGCTTTATCGCCGGGCAACGTATAACTGCACATCATAATTGGTTTTTTAGTTTCCTCAGCAACCCGAAATAAATGTTCCCGCTCGTCTAAAAATACCTTGGCACTGCGTGCGGAAATCACGCTGATGACTGTATCTATGTTGGTAGAGCCTGCTACCCATTCGGCTAATACGCTGTAGCCAATGGTNCGAATTGACCCGGCGGTACCGTCAACCGGGTTCTGTGAAGTTGCATAATCAGGCAAGTGTGCATCGATTTTGGCACGTGTGGGATCATCAAGAATTGGCACTTCGAGCCCTGCGGTGATGCAACTTTCGGCCATCCAGCCACCAGAGCCGCCAGACCCGGTACAAATGGCAACCCGCTTTCCTGTGGGCAACCTATCACGGTACCGGGAGAATCCGGCTGCAATATCGCACATTTCTTCTCGGTCTTTACCTTCGATGATGCCGTAACGTTGGAACATTGCTTTATAAGCGTCATATGACCCGGTCATGGCTCCTGTGTGGGAGGCCGCCGCCCTCCTACCAGCTTCAGATTTTCCTATCTTGGTTAAGATTATGGGTTTTCCTGCACGAAGCGCTTTTTCCGCCACTTTTTGAAAAATATCTGGTGATTTTACATCCTCTAGGAATAGCAAAAATGAATCTGTACGGCCTTCATCAATCAGGTAATCAACAAATTGAAAAGTCTCTAGCGCGGCTTCATTGCCGGTTGTAATCACATAGCTAAACGGTAATTCCTTAGGTCTTCCTTGGTCATAGAAACCAAAGCCGGAGCCGCCGCTTTGTGCGATGGCAGCAACGAACCCATCTTTTCGGTAGCTTGGGATTAGAGAGAAATCGGTTTCCGCGACTGCCGGGCTGAAAGTCGTGCAAAGCGATGCAGACATATTAGCGAACCCTTCTGAATTTGGTCCACCTATCGCCATATCATACTTCTTGGCAACTTCGCCTATTTTGGCTTGCAATGCCTTGCCTTCGTCACCGCCGCCATCGGCGAAGCCTGCGGTGATGATCTGTGCTGCTTTGACACCGGCTTTGCCGCACCGTTCTAGTTCTTCGGGTACAAACTCTGCCGGGATGATTAAAAGTGCGAGATCAATTGAGGCCGGAATATTCGCCACAGTTTTATAGGCCTTTAAGCCCATGACTTCCTCTGCACTGCGGCTGACCGGATAAATTTTACCCGCATAGGGGTGGCTCATAAGCACTGCCATCGTCCGCCCACGAAGAATAGAGGTGTCGTTAGAAGCGCCGATCACGGCAACTGTCTTCGGGTTTAAGAGTGCGTGAATGTTAGGCATTCTGTTGACTATCGTAGTCCCAGTCCGCGAGCGATAATGCCACGTAATACCTCTGTTGTGCCGCCTTGTATGGTTAGTTTTGGTGCCACTTGGATGCCGTAGTTTAGCAATGTATCGAAAGATGCACGGTTGCTGTCATCGGGCGCGACAAATGTTGCTAGGTCACGGGCCTTCGATGGCAGTTCCTGTTCCCAGATAGTGCCGAGATCCTTCACTAAGGAGCCTTGAATTGTAGGCTCTTGGCCAGCTTGCAACATGCCGTTTACGGAAACGGACATGCGTCGCAGGGTATGAAGCCCCGCTACCAGTCGCCCAAGCCCTTCAGCGCAACGGGCATCTGGTTTTGCGCCAAGTACTTGTGCCAGCTCAAACAGGACATATGAGGTTTCTAAAAATCGTTCTGGGCCGCTGCGCTCATAGGCAAGCTCGCTGGTTGCTTGTTTCCACGCGCCGTCGATTTCGCCTAAAACGTAATCATCAGGAATAAAAGTGTCTTCGAAGACCACTTCATTAAATTCATGCTGGCCGCGCAAGTTCACCACTGGATTAACGCTGATGTTATTGAAGTTTTTCATATCAACCAAAAAGTTGGTCAATCCGTGACGGCGATTTTCTTCGGTAGGAGGGGATGTGCGGAACAGCCCTATCAGGTAGTCTGCCAAATGGGCGTAGCTAGTCCAAATTTTCGTGCCATTAATGAGCCAGCCACCTTCGGTTTTTGTTGCCCGCACCTTAGCCGCGAACAAATCTGAACCATTACTGGGCTCACTCATACCTATACTGAACGCGCATTCACCTGCTGCAATACGGGGAAGAATATCCTTTTTAATATCTTCGTTGGCGAACTTAAGGAGCATAGGCCCGCTTTGTCGGTCGGCCGTGAAATGGCCACGTACTGGCGCATTGGCAACGCGCATTTCTTCAGTCACCACATAGCGTTCTAGGAAAGTACGTTCGTGGCCGCCATATTGTTTTGGCCAACTCATACCAATCCAGCCGCGCGCGCCGACCTTTTTACTGAACTCTCTATTAAATATTCCGCCCATTGCTGTCTCACGATGGTCAAAGGTCCCTGCGGCTTCTTCTGCGTTGAGAAATTCTCTTACTTCCTCTCGCAGCTCTTGACAGATTTTGGGGAGGCGAATTGGGTCAAACTTGATATCAACAGACATGGATGCGTCCTTCTTTTCTAAATATTTCTAACGCGCGGCAAGCGCAGGCCAAAGCTGATCAGCGCCATTTGCGGCAATCATTTCCCCTAGTCTAACTGCCCAAAGGCTCTCGCTGCCGAAATCATCGCGCCAGCCCCAGAGCCTTTGGGTATAGCAATGCAGCATATGTTCAATGGTATACCCTATGGCGCCATGGACTTGATGGCCGATGGCCGCTCCTTTACCAGCTGCCTCACCGACGCGAATTTTTGCACTAGCAATTTCCAAAAAACCGGCCTCGTTGAAGCCCTCACCACTGTTGATTGTATCGGCAGCTGACGCTGCAGCAGAAACGGCAGCGGCTGTTTCGCCTGCTAATTGCGCCAAATTGTGTTGTACTGCTTGGAATTTAGAAATAGTTCGACCAAAGGCTTCGCGTTCTTTGGCATAGTCCACGCCGAGGTTGAGAATATGCTGAAGCGCACCGCCCATTTGAGCACAACGCACTGTTGCACCCATGCGCATCAAGTGATCTTGCGTGAAAACCGTATCGGTGACCTCGATGGGTGCAACGCCATCGAGTTCAATAGTGTCCCGGGGCTCTTCTGCATGGTTATTGTGCTGTTGGATGATGCAGTCATCGCGGTTGACCAGTGCAACGACGTGGCCATTGACCTTCTCGGCAAGCACGGCAATTTGCGCGACCTCGCGCCCGTAAGGCACCGCATGAGCCTTCCCAGTCAATGTGCCGTCATCTTCCAACGTAATTTTATCATCATTGTTAACTGGAGCAACACTCAGCATGCCGTCGGGTACCGAGATGCCCGAGCCCGAGAGTAGCCAGCCCGCCAATAGCGTTTCGCCCAGTGGCACCGGAATTGCGAATTGGCCTGCAACACGCAGTACTTCGAAGCCATCTGCAAATTCGGCGCCGACGCCGTTGAACGCTTCGGGCACCCAAGTTCGGGTAAGTCCGTTCTCTTCGAGTGCCTGCCAAAGCGGAGGCTTCCAGTTATCATCCTTAGCTTTATTTATTGTCTGGGGATCGCAAAGATCACCCAAAATTTTTGCAGTCGTATCGACGATAATATTATCGGATTCTGACATAACTGTTGCATTCCTCTCAGAAATTTTTTGGCCGAATACTTGCGATTAAGGTTACGACCTGTATTTTGCATGTTACATAGACCAATTTCATACGTGACTCGGAATTCATCTGCAATATACCGTGACCAAAGAGTAAGTGAGCTATCATGAAATTTAGTAACTTTTTATTTCCTCAAGCGGCTGACCCAGCCGATGACGAACGGGTGATTGACGAAACCATGGCCGAAGCGAAACTGTGTGACGAGCTGGGTGTTGATACGGTTTGGCTTGCTGAGCACCATTTTGATGGTAACTGCGCGTATGTGGATCCGGTGAGCTTTGCGGCTGCCATTGCGGCGGCAACGACGAACGTGAAAATCGGCTTTGCCGTAGCTCAAATGTCGCTTCATCATCCCATTCGGATGGCAGAACAAATGTCAATGATAGACAACCTTAGTAAGGGCCGCCTGATCGTCGGCCTCGGGCGTGGAACGGCCTATAATATTTATGATTATCTTGGCTTCGATATAGACCCTGACGAAGCCTATGAGCGGTTGCTTGAAGCCGAGGAGATTATGGTCAAGGCTTGGACGACGGAGGATTACGAACACAAGGGGAAGTATTGGAATCTCTGGTTGCCCGCTTTACGGCCTAAAGTTTTCACTAAGCCACACCCATTTATGATCCGTGCCTGTTCAGGTGAGGAATCTATGCTTGGTCAAGCTAAAGAGGGTAAGCCGTTTTTGATGAACGTTCAATCTGTTGACGTAATTCGCGATCGTATGGATGCGTATCGAGCGACTATGCGCAATTCGGGGTTTGATGAGAGGCGTGTGCAGCAATGTGTCGACCAATCTTGGATTTGGAAGAATATTTTTGTCGCTGAGAGCGATGCGGAAGCCGAGAAAATCGGCGTACCGTTGTTTGAAGCACAGCGTGACCATCGTATGTCCATGCGTAAACAAGTGTACGAAGCGCGTGGGCTGACTCTTGACAAAAGTATGGAAACCGGCGCTGCGCCCAAGGCGGCAGCAAGAAATGTTACCCATCATAGTTTACTTTGCGGATCACCTGCGACGGTGGCTGAGCAGGTGGCGGAGATTGATGCGGTTGGGGTCGGTGGGCTCATATTACAATTTCGTCTTGGGCCTGCATCTCATGAGGTCACAGAAAATAGCATACGGTTATTCATGGAGAAGGTAGCGCCTGAATTCGCCATTAAGAAAGCAGCTTAATAAATGGCCAACTCTGTGAAAGATGATTTCGATCCAGTCACATTAGAAATATTCTGGAGCCGATTAATTTCTATAGCGGACGAGTCTGCAGCGGCCCTTCTGCGAACCTCATTTTCCACAATCGTTCGTGAATCGAATGATTTTGGCACGGTATTGATGGATGCAAATGGTGATTCATTGAGTGAAAATACCGGAGGTATTCCCTCTTTTGCGGGAATTCTGCCGACGACGCTAAAGCACTTTCTCGTAAAGTACCCAAAGGAAACATGGAAGCCCGGTGATTGTGTCATTACCAATGACCCATGGTTGGCCACCGGCCATTTGCCGGACATCACTATGTGCATGCCGGTATTTCGAAATGACGAATTGGTTGGCTTTTCAGGCTCTATCGCGCACTCGCCCGATATCGGTGGCTCCCTATGGTCTGCTGACTGTCGAGAGATTTACGAAGAGGGACTTTGTATTCCTCCAGTAAAGTTTTTGCAAGAAGGTCAGCCTAATCAAGATGTTGAGGAAATTATCCTGGGTAATGTACGCTTGCCTGATCAAGTCTTGGGCGATCTTAATGCCCAGGTGACGGCGAACAAGGTTTGCGGACGGCGTTTGCTTGAGTTTTTAGAGGATTCCGATTTGGCTGACCTTTCGCGTCTTTCGACGGCGCTTCAAGGCCGGGCGGAAATGGCTATGCGCCATGCTATCGAAGAGGTGCCCGACGGGGTTTATCATTCATCGTTGGATGCAGATGGTTTTGACGAAGATGAAACCCACCTGGAATGCACCATTACCGTTAAAGGCTCGGACCTCAAGATCGACTATGAAGGGACGTCAAAGCAAATCCATCGTGGTCTCAACACGGTTATGAATTATACTCAGGCGTATTCGGCCTACCCGGTTAAATGCGCACTTGACCCCTATACGCCACGAAATGAGGGGTCTTATAGACCCATTGAAGTGGTGGCGCCGGTAGGTTCAATTCTTAACCCGCGTTATCCGGCTCCTTGCAATGCTCGGCAACTGACGGGACACCTCCTAGCCGGGGTTATCTATGGCGCATTGGCTCAGGCGGTGCCGGAAAAAATTATCGCTGATAGTGGCAGTGCGCCGTCCATGCGGGCTGTTTTCAGTGGGAATGACCCTTTGGGTAACCGATTTACGCAAATTTTATTTGCGAGTGGTGGCATGGGGGCGGCAGCGGTCAAGGATGGGTTATCGACGACAGCATTCCCTACCAACGCTGGGGCCGGCAGTATTGAGGCTTTTGAAAGTGTCGCGCCGCTGATTGTTTGGAAGAAAGAGTTTTGTGAAGACTCCGGTGGTGCCGGAACATTTCGCGGTGGTTTGGGTCAGGAATGCGAAATAGAGGTTCGCGCCGACGAGCCTATACAATTATCCCTGTTATCCGACCGCTGGCGCCATCCTGCTAGTGGGGTGCTTGGCGGGTTACATGGAGCGCACAGTCATATTCATTTTAGCGATGGAACAGTGCCTCATCAGAAATCTAGAACCTCTATCGGCCCGGGAATGCGATTGCATATGGTATATGCGGGCGGCGGTGGGTATGGCAATCCCGTCAAGCGAGATAGAGCAAGTGTGCGCGATGACGTTAAGAATGGCTATGTCTCGGCCAAAGCCGCTAAACGTGATTATGGATTGAGCTGATGGCTGGAAGAGTTCGCATCGGCGTGGATGTGGGTGGTACTTTTACCGATTTCGTGCTGGTTGATGAAACGCGCGATCTTATTTTTACCGGCAAACAGTTGACAACTCCGGATGACCCAAGCGCCGCTATTATGGAAGGCGTTGCGCGGCTGCTCTTGGAATCGAAAGTTGATGTGGGCGATGTTCACAATCTCGTCCATGGTACGACCTTGGTAACGAATACCATTATTGAACGGACCGGCGCAAAGATTGGGTTGGTGACAACGGAAGGCCATCGAGATGCTCTCGAGATGGGCAAGGAAATTCGCTATGACCTTTATGATCTGTTTTTGGAGGCGCCGCCGACCTTGGTGCCGCGCCATTTGCGACGCACCGTGGCCGAACGGTTATCTCCGGATGGTGAGGTATTGCTTCCGTTTGATGAGGTAGCTTTTAGGGGTGCAGTACGCGGCCTTGTTGAAGAAGAGAAAGTCGAGGCTGTGGCAGTTTCTTTCATGCATTCATACCGTAATCCAGCCCATGAAAAACGCGCACAAGAAATTCTTGCTGAGATGTTTGGCACTATACCGGTAACAATATCTTCGGATGTGGCGCCGGAGATTCGCGAATTTGAGCGTACTAGCACCGCTTGCGCAAATGCTTACGTGCAGCCCTTGATGCAGAGCTATCTAGAACGGTTAGCAGTACAATTACGCACGGCGGGTCATGGCGGTACGCTTTATATCATGTTGTCCGGTGGCGGAATTACGACCGTTAGAGATGCCCAGGCTTATCCTATACGATTGATTGAATCTGGTCCTGCTGCTGGAGCAATGGCGGCGTCATACTACAGCATGATATCGGAGGCGGAGAACCTCATTTCTTATGATATGGGCGGCACAACTGCCAAGATGTGTCTAATTGATGGTGGCCAGCCGGACCGTAAGCATGATTTTGAAGCGGGTCGCATTCGCCGGTTCGCAAAGGGTTCGGGGCTTCCGCTTAAAGTATCTGTCGTAGATATGATTGAAATAGGAGCGGGCGGCGGGAGTTTGGCTTATGTCGATCAAATGGGATTGCTGAAAGTAGGGCCCCAGAGTGCGGGCTCCCAGCCGGGCCCGGTCTGCTATGGTCAGGGTGGCGTTGAGCCGGCTGTTACCGATGCTGATTTATTTTTGGGGTACCTCAACCCAGACTATTTTTTAGGGGGCGAGATGTCGCTCGATCTGGGAGATGTGGAGAAGGCTATAGACGAGAAACTCGCAAAGCCGCTCGGCCTATCGGTTTTGGACGCTGCTGTGGGCATCCATAGTGTTGTCAATGAGAATATGGCCGCGGCCACTCGGATGCATCTGGCTGAAAAGGGCCGTGACCCGCGTCGTTACGATATGATTGCATTTGGTGGTGCTGGGCCTGTACATGCCTGCAATGTGGCTCGCCTTTTGAAATTGAAGCGGTTGATAGTACCCCTGGGAGCAGGGGTTACATCGGCTTTGGGTTTTTTGGTTGCACCACCAGCGGTAGACTATGTTCGCAGCTATGTGTCGCGTATCGAACAGATCGACTGGGATTATTTAAATGCGTTGTTTGCTAATATGGAGGCAGATGCGGAAAAAATGTTAGTCGAGGCAGGGGCCAATCCAGATGAAATTTCCTATCAACGTACTTCGGATATGCGCCATGTGGGGCAAGGTTTTGAAGTTTCCGTGCCGGTCCAGAGCGGTACTCTTAACGAGAGTCAAACTCATTCGCTGCGGACAAACTTTCTCAATACATACGAAATGCTTTTCGAACGTGCCGTGACAGATGTTCCGATTGAAGCGATGAGTTGGCGTGTGGCGGCTTTTGCTCCGGTTCCTAATATCGCGCTTAACTTTAAAGCACAGAGCCGAGTTGAGGGTGAGAAATTGAAAGGTCGGCGGGAGGTTTATTTCTTTGAAACTGGATTTGCCCCTTGCGATGTTTATAACCGTTATGCGTTAGTTGAAGGTGATATTATTGCAGGGCCAGCGATAATCGAGGAGCGTGAATCCACAACTGTGATGCCACCTGGAACACAGGCTGCCGTGGATTCCAGTCTGAATTTAATTATTGAATTGAACGCATAGTCTGTCGCCTTTGTGCAAGAAGCCAAATATCTTTGTTAGCCCTATCTTAATGATAGGGTCCGCATATCGGTAATTAACGGGCCATCATTTATGTTAATCGTTTAGATTCTTTTTTGTCATCTATTGGGATCATACGGTCAATTCGTTACTACGATTATGGTCTACTCAATATATGTATGTCTTTTTATAATAAATCAAAAATTCTTTAATCGCTTGCTGCGAATGTTGGGTACTTGCGTTGGGCTCTTTGTGAGCATAGCGTAGGCGTGAGTATTAATGGGAGGAATCGACTATGCATTGGACTAATCGTCGCGAGAAATTTCGCGCGTATTTGGCGGGTGACCGCTGTTTTCATCCGGGGTCTGTTTTCGACGCGATATCAGCGCGGGTCGCCGAGGATGTAGGGTTTGAAGTTGGTATGTTTGCGGGCTCGGTCGGTTCATTATCTGTTTTGGGCTCACCCGACGATATTGTTCTTACCTTGACGGAATTTGCTGGGCAGGCCTACCGGATTAATCGGGCCGGTCAATTACCGCTTATTGTCGATGCGGATCACGGTTATGGCAACGCGCTTAACGTAAAACGAACCGTTGAAGAACTTGAGACTGCCGGTGTCGCGATGCTAACAATCGAAGATACCGAGTTACCAAAAGCGTTCGGTACTGTTGGTACAACGCGGTTGATCTCGATTGAAGAAGGCGTAGGAAAAATGAAGGCCGCCCTTGAAGGTAGGCAAGACCCCTCCCTCGTGGTTGCAGGCCGAAGTAGTGCTGCAGGCGTAACTGGCATAGATGATGCGATAGCGCGCACTAAAGCCTACGAGGCGGCGGGTGTCGATTGCATGTTCCTGGCGGGTATACAGACACGCGATGAACTCGAGGCAATTTCGTCTGCGGTAAGTATCCCTCTTATGCTGGGGAGTACCCCTGATGAAATGCGGGATCTTGATTATTTGGCAACCCAACGGGTGCGTTTCGCATTACAGGGTCACAAGCCGATTATGGCATCGATCAAGGCGGTTTATGATACATTGAAGGCGTTGCGAGAAGGTGCTGATCCAAAGAATTTGGAAGGGGCATCAGCTGATTTGCAAAATCAGGTTACCCGTGGCGACGATTTCAAACGTTGGAAAAAAGATTATTTGAGCTAAACTTTTTAAGAATTGTTACAAAAAGGGGCCCGAAATCCGGGCCCCTTAATTTGTGGAGGTGTTGTGTCCTACTCTTTAAGGAGTGTGGATCGCTCCAGCAACTTTAAGATGAATTAGCGCCTACCTGAGCAACGCCAAGTAAGAGAAAACACGCACAAAATGCACTTAGAATTCGAATGCTCGGTGCCAACTTTCGAGGCAAAACCAAAAAGATTGCTGCCATTAGGCAAGCAGATAGAGCGTTTATTGCTACAATATTAATCATTGTCCTTGGCCCCCTGGATTCGCTTATGTTGCATTGCACAATATTGGCACTTTTTTTTTATGTTTGCCATTTATTTTTAGGGATTAGGGCGTAATGTCGCAGCGCACCAATTATAGAGGGGATATATGCTCTTATGTTTATGGATACTGGTTGAATAAGTGCTTGCCCACTATAATACCGGCATGAATGGCGAATCACCTATCCGCGTCGGTTTAATTGGCGCCGGTAAATTTGGCAGTATGTTCCTATCCCAAGAGCCAAGCATGCCCGAACTGGAGGTGGTATCGATTGCGGATTTAAACCCGGATCGCGCGCGCGAAGCTTGCCTTCGGGTTGGCTGGGATGAGGTGCGTATTTCGCAGCTGCACTTTCTAGATGATGGTGAAGTACTTTCGAGCGAGCCAGATATTGATGTTGTTATTGAAGCAACCGGGGATCCAGTCGCGGCCATTCGTCATGGGCTCGCTGCGTTTGATGCACAGCATCATCTGGTGAATGTAACCGTGGAGGCAGATGCCCTTTTGGGGCCCCTTCTTGCTAAAAAAGCTGCAGACTGCGGTGTCATCTATTCATTAGCCTATGGCGACCAACCGGCGTTGGTATGCGAATTGGTCGACTGGGCGCAGACTTGCGGTTTTCAAGTAGTAGCTGCGGGTAAGGGCACGAAGTATGTGCCTGGCGATCATAATGCAAACCCGGATACGGTTTGGTCCCATTACGGCTTGTCCCCTAACCGTGCAGCGGCGGCGGGTATGAACCCACGAATGTTCACGTCATTTGTCGATGGCACTAAATCAGCCATCGAGATGGCTGCTGTTGCCAATGCAACCGGCCTTTCCCCAGCGCCAGAAGGCTTGAGCTTTCCGCCTTGCCCAGCAACTGAGTTGGCAGAAATCTTAAAGCCAAATCAAGAAGGGGGTTGCTTGCATCATAAAGGCCAAGTGGAAGTGATCTCTTCCAAGCATCCAGACGGTACGGAGGTCAAAAATAATCTTCGTTGGGGCGTTTATGTGGTGATTGAAGCGCCCAACGATTATAGCGCCGCCTGTTTTGAGGAGTATGGACTAGCGAACGAGGGGGGGCGATATGCAGCGATGTATAAGCCTTTTCATTTGATTGGGTTAGAACTTGGTTTTTCCGTTGTCCGAGCGGCCCGCGACCACATGGCGACGGGTTGCCCACAATCCCTGCAGGCCGGTGTTACCGCAGTAGCAAAAAAAGACTTGGCCAAAGGAGAAATGTTGGATGGTGAAGGTGGATTTGCTGTTTGGGGGAAATTACAGCCGGCAGCGGAGAGTATTCAGGCCGGCTATTTGCCAATTGCCCTTTCCAATAATGTAATTTTGAAACGCGCACTTCGCAGGGGGGAGGTTGTGCGCTGGGAGGATGTTGTGATTGACGAAAATATCGAGGCTGTGCGGCTACGGCGTCAGATGGAAGAAACCCAATTAGTCGGGCAAGTGGACGCATTAGATTAATTTATGGTTGCCGCTGTAGAAGAAGTCATCACCGGAAGCGATATTAATCTAGGAGACTTTTCGGTACAGCGCGTGCTTCCCACCCCGAAACGACAATTAGTAGGACCCTTCATTTTCTTTGACCATATTGCGCCACTTACTTTGGAAGCTGGCCAGAAAATTTATATCAGGCCGCATCCTCATATTGGCTTGGCCGCAGTTACGTATCTGTTTCGGGGTGAAATGGTCCACCGAGATAGTCTTGGGTGTGTGCAAAGTATTCGACCTGGCGATGTAAACTGGATGATCGCCGGTCGCGGTATCACACATTCTGAGTGCTCTGCTTTGGACGATATTCACAAGCGGAAAAGATATTTGCATGGTATTCAAGCGTGGGTTGCGCTTCCGGTCGAGCATGAAGAAACGGCCGCAGAGTTTTATAATCATGCAAGGCGTGACTTGCCCGAATTTGAGCACGAGGGGGTTATAGTGCGATTGCTCGTTGGGCGGGCTTTCAGCAAAGTATCTCCAGTAAAAACTTTTTCCGATATGTTCTATCTCGATGTGAAAATGAAAACTGGACAATCTTTCGCTATGCCTGGTGACCATATGGAGCGCGCTTTTTTCTTGGTAGAGGGAGAGGTCACGATGGCTGAAAATATCTATCATGCAGGGCAAATGGTGATACTGGCACAAGGCGCAGATGCTGTTATCACTGCGGGATCAGAAACTCGGATGATGACGCTGGGCGGTGCGCCTTTGTGCGGCGCGAGGCATCTTTGGTGGAACTTCGTGTCTAGTCGTCCGGAGTGGATTGAGAAAGCAAAACGCGACTGGGCGGAAGGACGGTTTGACCCTGTGCCGGGAGTAGCGGATTTTATCCCGCTGCCCGAATAACTGTTAGGCACTTTCGTTTCAGGATTCGAATTGGTACCGTTACTATCCGTCTTTCACTCTTATAACAAGCGAGCTTCTTTTATATGTTGACCGGCACTCAACACACAGATCAGCACAGGTCTCTTCAATTGATATTTCCGACAGTGGTGGAACGTTATGCTTTGTCAGAAGCGGAAACCGTCAATCGCGATCTTGAGCAATCGATAAAAGCGCTGAGTGATAGAACGCCGAACGGCAGACTTGATGGCTATTCCTGTGATATTTACACGACCTATGGGGTTGAGGAGCGCCTTTACGATTATCCTGAATTCATGCGGATAACCGATTGGATGGTTTCCTGTTTTGCTGCGTATGCTCATCGTATGAGCTATGCTACGTCGCCACAAGGCATTCGCCTAACGCAATGTTGGGTGAATATCTATCAACGCGGCTTCGCTCATGAAATTCATACACATCCCAATAATATTCTAAGTGGGGTTTATTATGTGAAAGCGCCACCGGGTTGCTCAGAGATTATTTTTCATGCTCCGCAGGCTTTTTCCAGCATGCGAGCTGACTGCCGTAACGATAGCGGATTGAACCAGCTTTCTCATGCGATCCAGCCTCAGGAAGGCGAAATGATCATCTTCAATAGTGCCATTAAACACAATGTACCCCCAAGTGAAATTGATGATGAACGGATTATCATTTCTGCAAACGCGTTATTGTAGAGCATAAAAAATGAACGAGGCACAAAGTAGCGAAACGTTAATGCTTTTCCCTACGGTTCTGCATGTAACCCACCATATGCAGGCTGCTGAGATGAATGCGAAAATTAAGGCGGCTATAAGTACAGTTTACCAAGAAGTTGATGGTCAGCCGCCCAGGGAAATGGCTTGTACCATGTATTCGACGATGGCGACGGAGCCCTCTCTTCATTTACGTGCGGAATTTGGAGCATTGACGGACTTTGTCCAAGAAGAAGCGCAGAGTTTTGCCGACGCATTGGATTATGCAGTTTCTACTGGAGGTACGTCTGTTCGCAAGTGCTGGCTTAATATACTGCGCCGGGGCGATTCTTGTGATCTATTCAATGATGCGAATAGCATAATTAGTGGTGTCTATTTTGTGAATTCAACGGCCGGTGGTGCTAGGATGCAGCTTCATGCACCAATTGCAGACGAGATGATTGTCATTCAGAAATCTAAAATTACTGACCTTAATGCGCCGCAAATATTTTTCGACGGTGAAGCTGGCGACTTATTACTTTTTCCAAGCCATCTGATTCGCAGTTGGACTTTGCACAATGCGGTGGATGATCTGGTAATGCTCAATTTTACGATCTGCCTATAGGCGCTCGTTGCAGCGGCCCTCGCATAGGACTGCATGATCAATAGCGCCAGTTAGTACGTTTGTATCTTTAAAAACTACCGCATTGTGCGGACGGAAAACTTAAAATGGGCGCTAGTTTTTTTTATGGCGAAGGGTGACTTTGATAATGCGAATTATTGCAGACCCTAGGTGAGTAGACGCACTGGCTTTTGTTTGAGCCAACCCAGCACATTTTCAACGCAATCATCATAGCAGGCGATAAAGTTTTCCCGAGTTCGTCCCCCCAGATGTGGGGAAATTAGGACATTAGGAAGGTTCCTCAATGGATGCTCCGTCGGTAAGGGTTCTTGATCAAATACATCTAGTCCCGCGCCCGCGATTGTCCTGGACTTGAGTGCTGCAATCAAATCGGTTTCATTAATGATTGGGCCTCGGGCTGTATTTATAATATATGCTGTAGCTTTCATTGATTCTAACTCGGCTTTACCAATCATCCCGCGCGTTCTTTTGCTCAATACCACATGAACTGTCAGAAAATCGGATTGCTTGAATAGCTTTTCGCGACTGACAAGCTTTACTCCCGTTTCGTCGCATCGATTTTGCGTTAAGTTTTGACTCCAGGCGATTACATTCATGTCCAAGGCGCGCCCAACTTTCGCGACACCGGCACCCAACTGGCCTACTCCAAGGACGCCGAGTGTCTTTCCGGTAAGGCCCATGGGCAAGGAGATTCCCCACTCACCTTGTTGCACCGCTGCGTACTCTGCGGGAATGTTCTTTGCAATCGATAAAATTAAGGCCCAGGTTAACTCAACGGTTGCCATTTCAAACCCAGTTCGTGTGCCACAAACTGGGATGCCACGTTCGCGAAACGCATCAAGATCGTACGAAGGGTTTCGACGGCCGTGGGTCACAGCGAATTTAAGATTGGGCAGCGCTTCTACAATTTCTCGATCAAACAATGTCTCTTCACGGCCACCGATTACGATATCATAGGGTTGAAGGCGTTCAATGATTGCATTCTTGTCTTTCAATATATCGCAGAAAACGTCGATCTTTATGTCGTCGGGTAACTGACCCCAATTTGCTGAACGTGAAAGATTTTTGTAATCATTTATGATCGCAAGCCGCATGTTAGTTCTCCTAAATAACGATTTCGACCAACGATGGTCCTTCGACGGCGATCGCCGCTTCAAATGCTTTGCAGAGATCATCCGCATTATCTACTTGAACTGCTTCGACGCCGAGGCTTTTTGAGAATGCCACCCAATCAATAATGGGACGGTCTAGGCTCAACATATCTTTAGCAGTTGGCCCAGGGTTGCCGGCGCCCACACCAGCGAGTTCACCTTTGAGGATATTGTAGGAACGGTTGGCAAAAACGAGGGTTGTAACATCTAGCCCTTCACGGGCTTGGGTCCAAAGGGCTTGCGGGCAATACATACCGCTTCCGTCGCTTTCCAGGCAAATGACTTTTCTGTCTGGACAAGCTATAGCGGCGCCGGTTGCCATGGGCAGGCCGAGCCCAATAGCGCCGCCACGATTTTGCAACCAATCATGGGGTGCAGCGCCGGCGGTAAAAGGTAAGAAGCCACGACCGGTGGTGACACTTTCATCGATGACGATAGCGTTTTCCGGCAGTAAGGCGCCGATAGCGGATGCGATAGTGTCCAGTGTAATTGCACCCGTGGGCCGGTCGGGTCTGTTGGGTTTTTGCAACTCGGACATAACATTATTAGCACCAACTCCATCGCAGAGTGCCTCCAGCGCTTGCTCGCACTCCTGTGCTGGCGTGGCTAGCAGGTGAACGCGGCAACCTTCAGGCGCGAGACGGCTTGGCTTTCCGGGGTAGGCAAAAAAGCCAACTGGGTCCGCGGCCCCCACTAAAATTATCTGCTGGTAGTCTTTTAAAATTTCTAATGCCTGTGGGACAGGGTAGGGAATACGTATGATGGGCAATCGACCGACCCCACGTTGAATGCGCGTGTTCATGCCTTCAGCTAATACGTCCGCGCCGGTTTTGGTTTTAATACGACCTGCGACTTCGAGCGGCTTCTCCATTAATGTGCTGCCACCAAGAAGAAGGAGTGTCTTCTTATCGTTTTTTAATAATTCAATTGCAGTGGATAGCGCCTCCCCGCTTACGGCTTCCCGTTTGGGGATCTTTGGAACGTTGCCAATGACGCCACCCTCGTTCCAAGCGGTGTCGGCAGGTAAGATTAGGGTAGAGATATTCCCCGGGGCTGTTTGTGCCGCTGCTATTGCTTCAGCCCCATCGGGGCCAACCGCATTCGATGTCATAGAGGTTTTAACCCAGGCAGAAACCGGCCATGCGATGCCCTCAATATCAGAGGTTAAAGGCGAATTGTATTGGATGTGGTGGGTGGCGTGTTCGCCGACAATATTTACGATAGGTGAGGTAGCTTTTTTTGCATTGTGTAAATTGGCGAGCGCGTTACCAAGGCCAGGCCCTAAATGAAGGAGTGTTGCAGCCGGCTTTCCGGCCATACGAGCGTAGCCATCGGCAGCACCTGATACAACGCCTTCGAACAAGCATAGCACACAACGCATACCATCAATTTTGTCGAGGGCGGCAACATAGTGCATTTCCGAAGTGCCCGGATTGGCAAAGGATACGTCGATACCACCCTTTAATAGGGTTCTTACAAGACTTTCTGCGCCATTCATATTCCTTATCCTACGCCATTGAGCCGAGCTATTTCATATGTCTACCTGCACTATGTAGCGAAGGTTTGGCAAGAGTAAGGCCAAATTGAAGGCAAGAAAAACCGCAGATTTCTGGTAGTTATTTACCCTAGAGAGTAAGGAGGATAATTTAGTGGTGCTATTTCGGTTGCTATCACCAATATTTCGGTAATTATGCCGGTCTTTTGTTTAATGCTGCCTTATTTCCTGGTATGGACCCGGAACCGAGCGATCGCAAGCGAGGCAGCAGAGACGTCTAGGGCTCGATGAGGAAAAAAGGAAATATGAATGTCTGAAATTATTAGTGCTGAATACTCGGCGCAGAAAGAAAATATAGAGCTTCATATTTTTAGAAAATATTTAGCGTCCGCACCTGAGGATAGTAGCGAGCGGAGCATTCTTTTCCTTGTCCACGGCTCTTCCTTTGCTGGGGTGACCGGACATGATTTGCAAGTACCGGGACGTGAAGATTATTCGGCTATGAATGCTTTTGCTCGGCTCGGCTATGACGTATGGAGTATGGATCATGAAGGCTATGGGTTTTCTGGCCTGCGTGAGGGCCAAAACTCTAATATTGCATCCGGCGTGGTCGACCTGAAACTGGCTACCGACATAATGATTGAAGAAACCGGGGAGACGGCTTATGCATTTTCCGGCCAGTCCTCAGGTGCCTTGCGGGCGGCGGCTTTTGCGGCAGCCTACCCAGATCGTGTGACGAAGCTTATTCTTGGGGCGATGGTTTGGACTGGAGAAGGTTCACCAACCTTAAAGGAGCGCGCCAAGAAAATAGACCAATGGCGTTCGAATAATAAACGACCGGTAGATCGAGCGTTCTTCGAGACTATTTTCAGCCGCGATGTTGAAGGGCTTGCCGATAATGATGTAGCTAAAGCGATGGCCGATTCGGAGAGTCGATTCGATGGATTTGTGCCGACTGGTACGTATCTCGATATGTGCGCAAATTTGCCGGTATGCGATCCTGAAAAGATTCATTGCCCGGTTATGATCGTACGCGGTGAACATGATGGGATCGCGTCGCCGGAGGACTTGATCGCTTTCTATGAAAAACTACCGAATAAAGATAAAGTTTTTGTCACGATGGCTGGTCAGGCGCATGCCACATTGCTTGGCTATAATCGGCATCGTGCCATTCATGCCTTTCATGGGTTTTTGTCTACACCGGAACGTCGGGATCCTCTCTATAGAAAAGACAGCGTTTAAGAAATTAACGAGATACAGCTAGTAGAATTGTCATGAAATATAGAAAGATTGGGGATAGTGACTTAGAGGTTTCTGCTCTTGGTATGGGGTGTGCGATTTTATCTGGCGCTTACGGCCCACGTGATGAGGAAAAAGCAGCCAAGGCGTTATCGGTGGCGCTCGGCCTCGGTGTCACTTTCCTAGATAGTTCAGATGCCTACGGCAATGGGCATAATGAGGAATTTCTCGGTAAGACATTGAACCCTGAACAAAAGAAGGATCTGATAATTGGCACTAAGTTTGGTAACATCCGAGGCCCCAACGGCGAACGTGGTGGTACTAACGGCTCAGCAAACTATGCACTGACGGCCTGCGAAGCGAGTTTGAAACGACTTGGTGTTGATGTAATCGATCTTTACACACTTCACCGGATCGATCCGGATACGCCCATTGAGGAAACCGTAGGTGCAATGAGCCGCCTGGTAGAGGATGGAAAAGTTCGCTACATCGGGCTTTGCGAAGCTAGTGCCGAAACGTTAAGGCGCGCTTCCAAGGTTGCCAATATAACTATGTTGCAGATGGAATATTCATTGTGGACTCGGGATGTGGAGGCGGACATTTTGCCTACCTGCCGTGAATTAGGAATCGAATTTACCGCGTATGCTCCGCTTGGGCGTGGCTTTCTAGCCGGTGGTATTCGCAGCTCAGCGGATATCGCCGACGGCGACAGGCGCAAAGATCATCCGCGTTTCCAAGAGGAAAATTTGGATAGGAATGTCGAATTGCTCGGGGTCATTGACAAAATTGCCGAAATGCGTGGTTTGACCCAAAGCAAGGTAGTCTTATCCTGGTTGATGGCGCAGGGTGACGATATCCTGCCTATTCCTGGCACGCTTGACCCGGATCATATGCGGGAAAATATAGAGGCTTTGGAGGTAGTTTTGAGTGGGGAGGAACTAGCCAGGCTAGACCAAGCTTTTCCGCCAGGCGTAACCGCCGGCACGCGGTATCCGGAAAAGCAAATGCATCTGATGGCGCAATAAGATGGAGCGGAAACAATTCGGTACCACCGACCTAAGTGTTTCACCGTTCGGTTTTGGCAGTTCGCTACTATCTGGTGGTTATGGTAAGCGCGATGATGTGCGCTCTTTAGAGACTATTCATGAAGCGGTGAAACGCGGGATCAATTTTTTTGATACAGCCGATGCATATGGCAATGGTCATAGCGAGGAATTACTGGCCGAAGCTTTGAAAAAGTATGATGAGAATTTTGTCATCGGAACCAAGTTTGGCAATCAGCGTAGTGATGACGGCTCCTATAACGGCGTCGATGGACGTCCGGACAAGGTCGCTGGTTATTGTGAGGCTAGCCTCAAGCGTCTCGGGTGCGACAGTGTCGACATATATTATTTGCACCGGGTTGATCCCGAAGTGCCGATTGAGGAGACTGTCGGCGCTATGGCACGGCTGGTTGAAGCAGGGAAAGTGCGTTTTCTGGGCCTCTGCGAAGCAAGTGCGGACACACTCAGACGTGCCCATGCAGTTCATCCGATCAGTGCGCTGCAAACTGAATATTCCCTTTGGACCCGGGACGTAGAGGTCACGACCTTGCCTGCTTGCCGTGAATTAGGCATCGCTTTCGTGGCGTATGCGCCCTTGGGGCGTGGTTTCTTGAGCGGTGCTATTAGGAAAAACCAAAGGTTTAATGATAATGATCGCAGGCCTAACTTTCCGCGCTTTAGTAGTGAAAACCTGGCCAAGAACCTTGAACTACTAGAACCACTAGAGGTGATGGCGGCGGACAAAAATGTGTCACCAGCGGAAATCGCACTCGCTTGGCTGCTAGTGCAAGGTGACGAGGTGACGCCAGTTTTCGGTACGATGAAAATTGATCATTTGGCTTCTAATATAGCGGCGCTAGAAGTGAGCCTGAGTGCGGATGATATTGCGACGTTGGATGTTGCTTTCGCTCCGGGTGTGGCGGTCGGGAACCGTTACCCCGACAAACGCATGCACTTAGTTGCCGGCTAAAAGAGGAATGGAAATGAGTGATGTTGAGATTAGATGATAACGGGTGCGTAAAGGTGATTTGAAACTGTTCATACGCCATAAAAAGCAAAGGCGGCTGTGGTAATGGATATGTTGCTATTATCTTGTGAAGCGACTAAGGACATCATCAAATCTATCAAACTCTTCTTCATTTTTCGGCATACCAATGCGGAGCCTGTCAGGTTGATCCTCGAAAGCACGTGTCAGGACGCCGTTGAGACCGAGATGATTATAAAGCTCATGAGCTTTCGCATGCGCTATAAGACAAAAGAGCGGCGTTCCGCCTAAAAACTTCAATTCATGACGTTTTATTAGGATGTCCATTTTTGCTGCGGACTGTCTCAAATCGAATAATGCTTGGTTTTGCCAATTAGTATCTGCAAAGGCTTGGCGGCAAATTGCGAGGGCCGGCCCGCTCACGGGCCAAGGCCCTAATGCGGTTTTTAGTTCGCATGTGAGTTCGTCGTGAGCTAGAGCGAACCCAAGCCGTAATCCGGCTAACCCAAAAAATTTACCGAATGACCTCAGGACACATAAACCTTCTCTTCCCCCTTCGTCCGCGATGCTTAGATCAGGAGCTACTTCCGTAAACGCTTCGTCTACGACCAATAATCCACCTCCCTGAGCCTGTTTCTCAGCCAATCTCAATAGGTCCCTACGAGATCGTCTCTTACCATCTGGATTGTTCGGGTTGGTCACTACAATAACAGAAAAATGGTCGCGGTCAGGAAAGTCCGGAACGACAGTGACTTCGTGGCCTGCCGCTTGCCAGGCCCGTGCATGTTCAGAATAGGTGGGGCCAATCACGCCTACTGTCCCGGGTTCGCGAAGCCAGGGCAGCCACTGAATGATGGACTGTGTGCCTGGTGCTAGCGTCAATGACTCTTTTTTTTTGGCTTTGAAAAATTTTAACGCTTCATCGGCCGCTGCCGACTCTAGGTCGTTATCCGGTAGTTTTTGCCAAACGCTATCCAAAATATCGGGGATTGGATATGCATTTGGATTGATTGCCGTAGATAAATCTAGCCAACCCTGTTTGGGCTTACCGAATAGTTTCTCAGCATGAACGATAGAGCCACCGTGGGCCGGGAGGTTTTGGGGGGGCAATTTCTTTAGTGATGGAGGCAGCACGTGCGATATCCTTCGCTTTCGTCGCTATAAAGCCGACCTTGAATCAATTTGCTCGTTCGTTGACAACATTCGTTAACCTTAGATACAAAGTTCTAGTCAATGGTTCCCGCGATAGAACGTTATCAAGGGAACACGGTGCGGCGACTAGGATATCCTAAGAACCAAAGCCGTGGCTGCCCCCGCAACTGTAGGCGGAGAGCCCGCATCCAACATACGCCACTGGGGTAACCTGGGAAGGTAGGATGATGGGTAAGGACCCGCGAGCCAGTATACCTGCCGTTGACACGCTAACGTCGACCCATTCGGCGGGGTGTACGAATGGGCAATTCGAAGCTAAATGTGGCGAATCGGATTAAAAGATTGCGTTAGTGGTGATGAAACGTTCGCTGGGGAGTGCTTGGTATGTTTAATTCTAATTTTTCTTATCGATCCGGGTTTCAGGTGGTTTTGGGAGCTCTGCTCCTGGTGTTTTTTGCGCTACCGGCTGCCGCCCACCATCCAATGGACTATCAGTTGCCGCAAACATTTGCGCAGGGCTTATTGTCTGGTTTTGGCCATCCGGTGATCGGTCTAGATCACTTGGCATTTGTTATTGGTATCGGGCTGATAGCCACATTAGTCCCGCGCGGGCTAATTGCTTTTGCTGCCTTCATCGGTGGTTGTTTGGCAGGGTGTGTGATCCATCTTTTTTCGGTTGATTTGCTGGTCGTTGAGCCGATTATCGCGGCATCGATTATCGTCGCTGGTGCTATCTTGCTGCTACAGCAGCGCATTAGTACGACCGTCTTTGCCATCGGTGTTGGGGTCATCGGTATATTTCACGGATATGCCTACGGGGAATCAATTATCGGCGCAGAAGCTTCTGTACTTGGTGCCTACCTGATTGGTTTTAGTGTTATTCAATATGGCATCGGGGCAGCATCATATTTTGTCGTGGATAGGCTGAAAGCAAAACCGGTAACTTGGGTGGAGAACAGTATCCGTTCCGCTGGCGCAGTGATCGGCTCCTTCGGTCTCTATACGATCACTAATCATTTTATCGCTTAGTTGACTGATAATTGGAAGATGACTGCTGAGGGCAGCCTGCCAGCGGTGTCGCTGATATTGGGTGGGGCTAGGTCTGGCAAAAGCCGGTTCGCAGAGCAACTCATATGCTCCATGCCGCCGCCTCTCTTCTACGTTGCGACGGCTGAGCCAAGAGATTTGGAAATGGCCGAACGCATTGAGAGGCATAAAATGCGTCGCGGTCCGGACTGGCAAACCCTTGAAGTACCGTTGGACCTCAATGAAACTCTAAAGCGTCTTGATAAAGCGGGAGCGGTAATTCTGGTTGACTGTCTAACCTTATGGCTTGCCAACCTTATGGCTGCGGGCTGCGACATTGGAAAGTCGTTAGGCTCCCTATGCGGGACGCTAAGTGAGGTGCAGGGGCACATCGTCCTTGTTTCGAATGAAGTGGGCCAAGGGATTATCCCGGACAATGAATTAGCACGGCAATTTAGCGATTTTGCCGGGCATATGCATCAAGATATTGCCGCGGTGGCGCAATTGGTCGTGATGGTGATCGCAGGATTGCCGCTAACATTAAAGTCGTCAAAAGAGAAATGAAGGCATGACCGTGCAGGATAAAATTCCAGTAACCATACTAACCGGTTTTTTAGGGGCCGGAAAAACCAGTGCGATCCGCCATCTGCTGGAGACAGCCAATGGCAAGCGGCTGGCGCTTATCATTAATGAGTTTGGTGACCTGGGCGTCGATGGGGAAATCGTTAAAGGGTGCGGTATTGAAGGATGCGCCGATGAAGACGTGCTCGAACTCGCCAATGGCTGCATTTGCTGCACGGTCGCGGATAATTTTCTGCCAACAATAGAAACCATTCTTGCGCGGCCCGATGCGCCGGATCATATCATCATAGAAACATCGGGGTTGGCGCTGCCCAAACCATTGATCAAGGCGTTCAATTGGCCCGAGGTGCGAAATCGGGTCACTGTGGATGGGGTTGTTGCAGTGGTCGACGGACCCGCGGTCGCAGACGGTCTCTTTGCGATGGACCCAAGTGCGGTTGATGCCCAACAGCAGAATGATGTTTCGCTCGATCACGAAAGTCCGCTCGAAGAGCTTTTGGAGGAGCAATTGGGTTCAGCTGACTTGGTGCTACTAAATAAGATGGATATGGTCGCGCCTGATGCGGTGAGGGGAGTGACGGAAGATATAAAATCTTCTGTTCGCGCCGGTGTTAAATTACTAAATTCGGAGCATGGCCGAATTGACGCGGCAATCCTGCTTGGCCTGAACGCCGCGGCTGAAGGTGACCTTGCATCACGGTATTCTCATCATGATGGCGCAGATCACGATCATGACCATGATGATTTCACGAGTTTTGCAGTCGAAACAGGGGCCTTTGCGTCGCCGGAAGCATTGACGGAACGATTGGTCACTTTAGTCAAAGAGCATGACCTATTACGGGTGAAGGGTTTTGCCGCGATTGAAGGTAAACAAATGCGTCTTGTGGTGCAGGGCGTGGGAGGACGGTTTTCCACTTACTTCGATCGCCCCTGGAATGTTTCGGAGCGCCCGTCGTCACGAATGGTATTCATCGGTTTGGCTGGGCTAGATGAGATAGCGATCCGTTTGGGTTTCGCCCCACACTAATGCATTTGCTCAACGCCCAGCCCGGCGCGATCGCCGACGGTTCCGAAGCTGTCGATTTAGGTCAGTCGCCGGGACGCGTGGTCTTCTTGTCCGCTGCTGATACGGAGCTGTCTGCAATAGCACAGGCCCGAGCGAAAATGGTCGATGATTTCCTGACAATTCGGCTCGCGAATCTTATGCAGCTCTCTCATAACATGTCCGTTGACCTGTATTGTGAGCAGATCATAGCTAAAGCAGAACTCGTTATTGTGCGGCTTTTGGGTGGGGTTAGTTATTGGCCTTATGGCGTCGAACAAATTGTCGATACGTGCAAGCGTTATAATGTTTCTCTGGCCTTACTGCCAGGGGATGACCAGCCCGACGATGATCTCATGTCTCGGTCGACGGTGGCTCCGGATTCCTGTCACCGGTTCTGGCAATATTGCGTCCACGGGGGGCGTCAGAACGCGCAGGCATTTTTGAAATTTGCGGCGTCTCTTGTTGGAGGGACTTACGATTGGCTGGAACCAAAGCCGCTTTTGCGGGCGGGGCTTTATTGGCCGGGGGTGTCCATGCCGAGTCTGGATGTGATCCAGAGTGGTTGGCCCGCAGATGTGTCGGTTGTGCCGGTGGTTTTCTACCGGGCTCATTTGCAAGTAGGGAACTTGGCTGCGATTGACTGCTTGATAGAGGCGTTAGAAGCGGCGGAATTGGCTCCGTTGCCGATCTATATCTCTAGTTTGAAGGAACCGTACTCTGAAAACTTTTTAGCGACCCTTTTCGAAAAGGCTCCGCCTTCGGTGATTCTCAACACAACGGGCTTTGCGGTTTCTTCTCCCAATGCGGGCCATAAGTTGTCGGCCTATGACAATTGCGATTGTCCGGTGTTTCAGGTGATTTTGGCTGGGAATTCTCTGGAAGCGTGGCGGGACGGTATGCACGGCTTATCACCGCGAGATATCGCGATGAATGTGGCGTTACCGGAAGTGGATGGTCGCATCATTACGCGTGCTATTTCGTTCAAAGGCGAAAAAAAATTCGACCCCGACACGGAACTCTCAGTCGTGGCCTATGAGGCGGTGCCCGATCGGGCTCAGTTTGTCGCCAAACTTGCGGCGAATTGGTGCCGGCTGACGCGTACTCCAGCTGAGACGCGACGGATCGCGGTCGTGCTGGCCAATTATCCTAATCGTGATGGTAGGCTCGGCAACGGCGTGGGATTGGACACACCGGCAAGCGTTGCTCGGTTCCTGAATGATATGAGCGTCGCTGGATATGAGGTGGTTAAAGCGCCTTTTGACGGCGACGCATTAGTGGCAAGGTTGAGCGCTGGGCCTACGAATCAAACAGTCAAAGGACGATGTGTAGAGGAAACCTTGGCCTTAAGTGACTATTGGGAAGTGTTCAACCAGTTGCCGAAGAAGGCTCGTGAAAAGATATTAGATCGATGGGGGCCGCCGACTGAAGACCCATTTTTTCTAGAATTAGACTCTGCTTTTGCGATGCCGGCCTTTCGTTGTGGGAACGTCATTATCGGCCTGCAGCCAGCGCGCGGTTATAATATTGATCCGCAGGCTAGTTACCACGATCCCGATTTGCCGCCGCCACACGGGTACCTCGCCTTCTATATTTGGCTTCGCGAAATTGTGGATGTCCATGCGGTCGTCCATTTTGGTAAGCACGGTAATTTGGAATGGTTGCCCGGTAAGGCAATTGCGTTGTCAGAAGATTGTTTGCCTGATGCCGTCTTTGGGCCATTGCCGCATTTGTACCCATTTATTGTGAATGATCCAGGCGAAGGGTCTCAGGCTAAACGCCGAGCGCAAGCCGTCATTGTTGATCACCTAACGCCGCCGTTGACCCGGGCTGAAACCTACGGTCCGCTCGCCGAGTTGGAACAATTAGTGGACGAGTATTTCGAAGCATCAAGTGTCGATCCCCGGCGGTGTAAAGTTCTAGGCGAGGCCATCCTAGACAAAACAATTGATGCTGGTTTGGCCGAGGAATGCGGAATTATTCCCGGAGAAGACGCAAACGGGTCACTCTCTAAACTGGACGGTTATCTCTGTGAATTGAAAGAACTGCAAATTCGGGACGGCTTGCACATCTTCGGCGTTTCGCCGGAAGGACGGCAATTAACCGATTTATTGGTGGCCCTAGCGCGATTACCGCGCGGTGAAGGTATGTCTCTGCACCGGGCTCTTGCCGCTGACTTGGGGATGATTGATTTCGACCCCTTGGATTGTGATATGGCGATGGAGTGGATAGCGCCCATGCCCGATTGGTTCTCTGGAAAGGGAGACTGGCGATCCATGGGCGATGCAGTGGAGGGGTTGGAGCTGCTTGCAGCGGACTTAGTGTCCGGCGCTCGGGCGCCGCGTGAGGGCTGGGCGCTTACTAAAAAGGTGTTAGAAGAGATAGAAGTGTTGCTACGTCCGGCGGTTCTGGCATCGGGACGTGCGGAAATCCAAGGCTTGCTCCACGGCCTCGCGGGCGGGTTTGTAGCTCCAGGGCCTTCGGGGGGGCCTACCCGGGGGCGCCCCGATGTTTTGCCAACGGGCCGTAATTTCTACTCCGTTGATACTCGAACTATTCCAACCCCGGCGGCTTGGACATTAGGTTGGAAATCGGCATCTCTTTTGGTCGAACGTTATGCGCAAGAGCACGGCGAATGGCCTAAGCGGATGGTTTTGTCCGTGTGGGGTACGTCTAACATGCGAACCGGCGGGGATGATATCGCCCAAGCACTAGCCTTGATGGGCGTGCAGCCGGTTTGGGAAGCCGCATCGCGCCGTGTGACCGGGTTTGAGGTTATGCCTGTGGCCGCTTTGGATCGTCCGCGGGTTGATATTACTTTGCGCGTTTCGGGATTTTTCCGCGATGCTTTTCCAGCGCAAATTGACTTGTTCGATTCCGCTGTTCGTGCGGTCGCCGCACTCGATGAAGAGGTGACCGATAACCCTTTGGCGGCACAGGTTCGTGAGGATGTGGCCAAGCTCGTATCGAGTGGCGAGACACAGAAAAATGCAGTCCAGAAGGCAGCCTACCGCGTCTTTGGCTCCAAACCCGGTGCATATGGTGCGGGCCTGCAAGCACTTATTGACGAGAGCGGCTGGCAGGATTCTCGCGATTTGGCGCGCGCCTATATCGCGTGGGGCGGTTATGCCTATGGTGGCGGCGCCGAAGGAGCGGCAGAACATACAGTTTTTGAAAACCGTGTCGGTGCGGTCCAGGCTGTATTGCACAATCAAGATAATCGTGAGCACGATCTTCTTGATTCCGATGATTACTATCAATTCGAAGGAGGTATGAGTGCTGCCGTCGAGCATCTGTCAGGCACGCGCCCAGTTACCTACCATAATGATCATTCGCGCCCCGAACGGCCGAAAATCTATCGGCTTGAAGAAGAGATTGCCCGTGTTGTGAGGGCCCGTGCTGCCAATCCCAAATGGATTTCCGGCGTGATGCGCCATGGTTATAAAGGCGGGTTCGAAATTGTGGCGACCGTTGATTATTTGTTTGCATTCTCTGCCACGACCGGTGCGGTGTCGGATCGCCATTTTGACCTTGTTTATGACGCCTATCTTGAAGATGAGGAGGTATTAACATTCTTAATTGAAAAAAACCCAGCGGCATTGAGAGAAATGGCGGGTAAATTTATGGAGGCTCTTGATAGAGGCTTATGGCAACCGAAGTTGAATTCGGCCCCTGCTAAGCTGGCGGCGCTTTCAGCTAATATTGGGGAGGGTATTGATGACAAAGCAACTGACTGACGAAGACAAAAATATCCGGGCTAATGAAAAGGCAAAAAAGCGCAAGGCTGCACGGGATAAAATGCTTTCAAATAAGACGGTCGAGAAGGGATTACTTATCGTCCATACGGGCAAGGGAAAAGGAAAATCCACGGCGGCCTTTGGCCTTGTCACACGTGCGATTGGTAACGGTATGAGGGTGGGCGTCGTTCAATTCGTAAAAGGCAAATGGGAAACCGGCGAGCGCCATGTGTTAGAGAAATTTCCAAAGCAAGTGAAAATACGCACCATGGGCGAAGGCTTTACGTGGGACACACAGGATCGCGCGCGCGATATTACTGCCGCCGAAGCCGCATGGGCGGCATCGAAAAAGATGATTGAGGCATCACGTGGCGCAGACCCGAAATATGACATGGTACTTCTCGACGAACTTAATATCGTATTGCGCTATGACTATTTGGAATTGGCGGAGATAGTTGATTTTTTCAAAAAAAGGCCAGAGAAGCTCCACATCATTGTGACCGGCAGAAATGCGAAATCGGAGCTAATCGAGATCGCGGATTTGGTCACCGAGATGACCCAGATCAAGCATCCATTTCGCGAGCAAAATGTAAAGGCGCAAAAGGGGATCGAATTTTGAGCCCACCAGCACTCATGGTTCAAGGAACCGGGTCGGAGGTTGGTAAATCATTACTCGCTGCAGGGCTTTGTCGCGTATTTCGGAATCGGCACCTCAATGTCCGGCCGTTTAAGCCACAAAACATGTCCAACAATGCGGCTGTGACGGCCGACGGTGGTGAAATTGGTCGGGCACAGGCGCTGCAAGCGAGAGCCTGTGGCGTCGAAACATCGGTTCATATGAACCCGGTATTGCTGAAGCCACAGTCGGAGAAAGGCGCGCAGCTGATTGTCCAAGGTCAGCGTGTCGGCAATACGGACGCGCGAGCCTTTACGGAAATTAAGCACAGCCTGCTTGGCAAGGTCGTAGAGAGTTTTGAGATTATAGGTGCTGATGCGGAACTCGTGATTGTTGAAGGGGCGGGCAGTCCTGCGGAGATAAATTTACGAGCTGGTGATATTGCTAATATGGGCTTTGCGCTTGCCCAAGATGTACCGGTTGTCCTTGTTGCAGATATTGAGCGTGGTGGAGTGATCGCCAACCTAATAGGCACCTATGAATTATTAGATGAAAATGAACGCAAACAGGTTGCTGGCTATATAATCAATAAATTTAGGGGAGATAGCTCTCTGTTTGACGATGGAGTTGCTGAAATAACTCAGCGGACGGGTTGGTCTTGTCTTGGTATTTTGCCTTATCTCGCCACAGTTAATCGGTTGCCCGCGGAAGATGCCGTTCGATTGCAGGAAAATGCCTTCAATCCCGGAAATGGCCGCATAAAAATCGCTGTGCCTATTTTATCGCGGATAGCGAATTTCGATGATTTGGACCCTCTCATTGCAGAGCCGGACGTTGAGGTTGAATTTGTAAAGGCCGGTTTTCCATTGCCCGGTGATGCAGATTTTATCATTTTACCGGGATCAAAATCGACTAGAGCAGATCTTGATATGATCCGTGAACAAGAGTGGAATATCGATATAGCCGCTCATGTGCGCCGTGGTGGCTGGGTGCTTGGTCTCTGTGGTGGATATCAAATGCTTGGGCGTACTATTTCAGACCCGAATGGCGTTGAAGGGCCGGCTGGCACAAGCGAGGGGCTTGGGTATCTTGATATACAAACAATATTAGAGCCACAGAAAACTCATTTGCGTGTTAAGGGGACTGCGATTGATGGAGGGGCTGCCATAGAGGGGTATGAGATCCATATGGGTCGAACTCGCGGTCCCGATACGACACGCCCAATGCTTGAGGTTGAGAAGCAACCCGCCGGGGCAGTTTCAGCTGACGGCAAAGTTATGGGCTGCTATATTCATGGGCTGTTTAATGCGGATGAGTTCCGTATGCAATTTCTAGAGAAACTTTCAGGACGCAAATGCAACGGTGTTGCGTTTGAGCGAATGGTTGATGAAACACTGGATGAATTAGCGCGTCATCTAGAGGCGCACTTGGAAATCGACCGTTTGTGGCAGCTTATGGATGATTGGGCGATCTGGGGTCAGAGAAATAATAGTAATGGGAGGAATTCTTGATGACGACTATCGCGGAATTGGTGTCAGAGCGCTATGGCGAGCAAGTGAATTATGGTCAGGGCATCGCGGCGGAAGGCACGATAAAGCAAATACTAACGCGAGGGTCCCAGCGACATTTTACCGACAAGCCCGTGCTGGATGATCTGCTGAAAACGTTGCTGGCATGTGCCCAGTCGGCCCCGACCAAGTCTGATTTGCAGCAATACTCGATCATTGTCGTACGCGACGCCGAAAAGCTTGAAGCATTAGGGGCGATGAATAGCGGTATGGATTGGCCGACTAAAGCGCCGGTCTTTATGGCGTTTTGCGCGGATATGCGGCGCATTCAGAAATTGGCCCCTATTCGCGGGCACGATCATCAAAATAATAATCTCGATACATTTATGAACGGGGTGATCGATGCGTCGTTGGCAATGCTAAGCTTTATGTATGCAGCGGAAGGCACTGGTCTGGGCTGTTGTCCGATTAGTCAGATCCGCAATCAAATGGATAGGGCTTGTGAGATTATGGAATTGCCGGCAGGTGTATTTCCCATTGCTGGTTTTGCAGTCGGGTGGCCTGAATATGAAACGCCGCGGGTGTCCATGCGTCTGCCGCAGGACGTGGTGGTTCATTATGACCGCTATGATGATGACAAGCTCGAAGAGCGCGCGGAAGAGTACAGTGCGCGCCGCCATGAAACATCACCTATAGGACCGGGTAAGCAACGTCATACAGATAAATATGGTGTGCTTGAGTTCTGCCCATGGACGGAGAATGTCGTTCGTCAGCTCTCTTTACCGGAGCGGCCAGGCTTTGCGGCGTTTTTAAAGAAACATGGTTATGATCTCGTTTAAGGGGAAATGATGCCGGATAAAACTCAAGGACGACTTGCGGGCAAGGTGGCAATGATCACCGGGGCTGCGAATAATATCGCTCGTGAGGCAGCTGTAATGATGGCGGAAGAAGGTGCGGATCTGGCTATTTGCACGCTGCAAAGCGAAGAAGGTCTTACGGAAACGGCCCGGTTGGTCGAAGCAGAAGGCGGACGGTGCTTTCACCGCCTGATGGATGTGCGCAAAGAAGATCAAGTGCGCGGGTTTGTGGCCGATGCAGGTGCGGAACTGGGACGGCTCGATATTCTTGTGAATAGTGCGGCGGTCCGGCGGCACTATCCCTTTGCCGAAATGACATTAGAGCGGTGGCGCGATGCGCATCAGGTGATTTTGGAGGGCTCATTTCTGTGTGCCCATGCTGCCGTGCCGCACATGATACAAGCGGGCGGCGGGGCCATCGTCAATATGGGCGGTATTTCGGCACATCAGGGTCATATTGAGCGGTGTCAGGTAACCGCGGCGAAGGCGGGTCTTGTCGGCTTCACCAAGGGGTTGGCGGTGGAATTGGCAAGTCATCAAATACGCGTCAATTGCGTAGTGCCAGGCACTATTAATACGGAAAAGGGAACGTCGCGGGATAAGCGTATTCCCCACCCAAGCGGCGGTAAACCCATCTGGGGTCGTGAAGGCCGTGCGGAAGAACCAGCGAGCATGATCCGGTATTTGTGTTTGCCCGAAGCCTCCTACGTGACAGGCCAAACAATCCATGTAAATGGTGGCTATTATTTGCCATAGACTCTGCTTCAAAGCATCGGTTGACGGATAATGTGGCACATGCATTATCCGGCCTTCGGCGAATGGCTCGGTGATAGAGGGAATAATATTGGGGGAACCGATGAGCGATAAAGAGAAAAGTCTCGATGAGTTGAGTAAGGACCTCGACGTTCGGCGTGCGAAGGCGCTTGGCATGGGTGGCCCAGAAAAATTGGAGAAGCGCAAGAAGCGTGGTGTGATGAATGCCCGTGAGCGCATGGATTACCTGCTTGATGATGGGTCTTTTATTGAAACCGGTTTGCTGGGCCAATCTAGCGTCTATGCGGCGGATAAAGAGCGTACGCCTGCGGATGGCAAGATATGCGGTTTTGGTAAGATCGAAGGTCGAGATATCTCAGTCAGCGTTAATGACTTCACGGTAAAGGGGTCTTCTACTAGTGCCACAAACTCGAAGAAAGTCGGTCATATTCGGAAATATGGTTCTGACCGTGGTATGCCCGTTGTCTTCGTGGGTGAATCCACCGGAGCGCGCTTGCCAGATGCTATGGGCTCTAAAGGAATGGGCGCATTACTCGGTAACGACATCACGCAGTTTCAGCGTATGCGCGATACGCCTTGGTGTGCAGCGGCCCTTGGCTTTTCTTTTGGTTCATCTTGTTGGCTTGCTTGTTGTTCGGATTTCGCTGTCATGCGGAAGGGCTCTACCATGGCGGTTTCGAGCCCAAGGCTAATTTCGATGGCTATTCATGCTGAAGTGGATTTGGAAGAGCTTGGCGGTTGGCGATTGCATGCAGATACGACTGGGCTAGTCGACATGGTAGTCGATACGGATGAAGAAGCGCTTGACGCCATTCGTAAGTTCTTGAGCTATATGCCTGCCCATAATATGGAGGCGCCACCGGACATAGAAGTTTCCAAAGGGTCCGGTAAGGGAATAAAGGATATTGGAAAGATAATCCCGGAGAAGCGCAGCCAAGTTTACGATGTCCGTAAAGTCATCGATGCGTTGGTAGATAAAGATAGCTGCTTCGAGATGAAGAAGCGTTTTGGCAAAGCCGTGGTGACCACTTTGGCCCGCCTTGGCGGCAAGGTGGTGGGTGTCATTGCTAATAACCCGCTACACCGCGGCGGGGCGTTGGATACGGATGCTTGTGAGAAATGTGTCGATTTCCAGGTCATGTGCGATTCCTTTAATATTCCAATTATCAAACTCGTGGACACGCCGGGCTTTATTATTGGTGTTGAAGCCGAGAGAAAACGTGCGCCGGGCCGAATCATGAATTTCATGAACTCCACGTGCCTGCTGACCGTGCCGACACTGACTGTCATCCTGCGGAAAAGTTATGGGCGTGCCTATGTCGCAATGGGTGGCGGTCGTCACTCGGATGATTTGGTGGCCTGGCCCAGCGCCGAAGTGAGCTTTATGGATCCGAGGTTTGCGACACAAATTGTCCATGGTGTGACAAATGGTGATGATGGTTATGACGAGGCTTTGGATCAGATCCAACAGGATATTGAGCCTTGGGATATGGCATCCATCTATGCCGTACAGGATATTATCCAGCCGGAGGAAACCCGCGACTATCTCATTCGGATGTTGGATGTATATCAATTACGGAAAACAAATGGGGTTGGCGAGCATCTGATGCGGACTTGGCCAACTAGCTACTGAGTGGAATCATGACAGAGAATGTAATCATCAATGCCGCACGGATATCTAAACGGGTTGCACTTGACGAAGAGAACGGCAAGAAACTCCTAGCCGAGTACGGCATAGCTGTTCCGAAGACGGTTGTGGTGCCCGACGCCAATAGCGCGGCGGCCGTTGTTTCTGATTTGAGCTTTCCGCTCGTCGTCAAAGTGGTGTCCCCCGATATCTTGCATAAAAGCGACGCGGGTGGCGTGGCTGTAGGTTTGTCTGATGCTGATGCGGTGACGGCTGCAATTTCTGAAATGGCGGAGAAGCCGATTATCAAATCCGCCAATGTCGAAGGTTATTTGATCGAAGAAATGGTTCCTGCCGGGCAGGAGCTAGTGATTGGCGGTGTGCGGGATCCGCAATTCGGCCCACTGATCATGGTGGGTTTGGGCGGAATCTTTGTCGAGGTGCTGGCAGATGTGGCCTTCCGCGTTTGCCCGATTAATCGCGCAGATGCGATTCAAATGTTGGATGAGCTGAAGGGCTCGGCATTGTTAGATGGAGTTCGAGGCCAATCGGCGGTAGATCGCGAAGCGGTTGTCGATGTGCTGCTCAAGGTTGGCGGTGAAGGTGGCCTTTTAACAGAATTGGCGGATGACATTGCAGAGGCGGATATTAACCCTCTAATCGTCTCGGCGAATGGTGCCGTGGCGGTGGATGCGCGCTTTATCCTGGCGGATGGGCCGTCAGCAAAAGCAATGGTAGAACCGCTCAGCGACGATGAAGTGAAAAAGCGCTTCCAGCCGTTATTTAAACCGAAGTCTATTGCTATCATTGGCGCGTCAGCTACGGGCCATACGGTAGCGAATACCTTTATTCGCCGGGTACAGGAATTTGGATTTAATGGAGCGATTTATCCCATTCATCCAAAGGCGGACGAGGTCGGTGGCCTCAAAGCATACCCGTCTCTTGGAGAGACGCCAGAGTCGGTCGATTACGCCTATATCGCGATCGGATCTGCAAATGTGCCGCCACTAATTAAAGTGGCAAACGGAAGGGTCGCTTTTGCTCAAGTGATTTCCAGCGGCTTTGGCGAAGTCGAAGAGGGCGTCAAGTTGCAGCAGGACCTCGTTGATGCGGGGCTTGAAGGCGGGTGCCGTGTGATCGGGCCCAACTGTCTTGGCACGTATTCTCCTCGTGGAGGTCTTACCTTTCCGGAAAAAGCACCTAGAACGGTGGGCCATGTGGGCGTTATCACCCAGAGTGGTGGTCTCGGTACCGATATTGTCAAGCGGGGGCAGATTCGTGGCATCAATTACAGTGGTTTGGTGACCATGGGGAACTGCGCCGATATTAACCCGAACGACGTTCTCGAATACTATTTAGCCGATGACCAAACCAAAGTGGTAGGCCTCTATCTAGAGGGTATCCAGGATGGCAGACGGTTTTTTGATCTGCTGCATCGGGCAAAAGGCAAAAAGCCCATAGTCATCTTAAAGGGCGGACGTACTGCGGAGGGCCGGCAGGCTGCGGCTTCCCATACCGGCTCTTTAGCGGGGGATGAACGTGTATGGGAAGCGTTGGCGCGACAGACCGGTTGTGTCCTGGTGGATACGCTGGATGACTTCCTCGATTGTTTGATGGCGTTCCAAATATTAGTCCCGCGCGATGATCGGCCGACCAATCGTATCGCAATGTTTGGCAATGGCGGTGGTACAAGTGTATTAGCAACTGATTTTTTTGCCCGTCATGAATTATCAGTGGAGCCGTTCGACGGCACTACGGTCCAAGCTTTGGCTGATTTGGAAATGCCTCCGGGTACGTCTATTGCAAACCCCGTGGACGCCCCTGTTGGCACAATGCAACAGGAGAACGGTCGAATTGCTGAAAAAGTGCTTGATGCGGTTTATACTTATTTTAAACCAGATGCGCTGGCCATGCATTTGAATTTGGCGGCCTTCGTTGGCCGCGGCCCGGTCGACCCATTGGAAAATTTGATCGGTGCCGCAGTACGTATCCAGAAGAAGTATCCAGGACAAGCGCATTTTCTATTGGCACTACGTTCGGACGGTGATCCTGAGGTAGAGGCAAGTAAGAAAAAGTATACTAAGCTTGCATTGGAGGCAGGAATCCCAGTGTTTGCCGAACTAAGCAATATTGCCGTTGCCCTGGAATCATTAAAGCATGTGGAGCAATTCCGGGTCAGTCATCTCGAAAATTGATTTTAAAGTTTAATTCTAAGTATTTTGTCTATACTCGCTGAGATGTTCTGGCTATTGAAGAGAAACAGTCTGGTTTAAGACGATCTTTTGTTTTGGAATGAAAGTATGTGCACTAACTTTCCTGCCGTATAGAGGATGGCGCTAAACGCCGCGGCAATGAAAAATAGTTCCAAATAGCCGAACCAAGTTATTGGTGCCAGTAAATAGATTCCGTCTTCCAGTTCAAAACCTCCAAATGTCGGATACCCAATAGAGTCGTTTTCGGTACCGATCTCAGTCGCATTTTCTTTATCGATCCTCAAATTAAAAAACATTGAGAGAACTGCACCGGCAGCGGCTGTCATCCCTAAAATTATGGCCCAAGGCCCTAGCAGACCATCGCGAAACCCAAGGCCCAAACAAAGGAATAAAGCGCCATAGCCTATGCCCCCAGCAGCATAATCAAGGTAATATCCAAGTTTCGACGTTGTACCTTGTTGTCGCGCTAGCTCACCGTCAAAATGATCAAGAAAGCGTGATAAAACAAAAATAGTAGCACCCCAATTAGCGAGGGCCACATTCCCAACTGCGAGTAGCCCAGCACCAATTAGTGTGCCAAATAGCGTGAACACCGAAATAGCATTAGGTGTGATGGGGGAGTTTACTAAGGGGCGGACTAATATCCGGGCTATCCGTTGGTCCCAGGGAATATTCTTCATGCTTGAACTGCCGTCTTTTATATAGAAAGGTAGTGATTTAAATTCTTCTATAATTTCTTGCTAGCTAGATAACAGATTCCGACGTCGATATATCCCATAAAATATAATAGCAAATACGGGTGCTCCAATTACGGCGGAAAGTAATAAAGGAGTTGACCACCCGCACCAAATTGCAATTGGAACAACCAACATCGCGTCGTCAGGGTCAAATTTAGCGTAGCTTTGCAGTTCCGCGGCCCCTTCTCCTTGGTTCTTTTCCAGGCGCATGACCATAAAAAATACCGCAGTTACACCTATTCCCGCTACTATTCCCATGAGAATGGCCCAGTATCCGTATGGGCTGTCGCGCAGTGAAGCGCCCAGCCCGACGAAAATCAACGCGTTGCAAATGCAATCGGCGATCAAATCGTATTTGTGCCCTTTAGGGCTACTTTTTCCTGATTGGCGCGCTAGTTCCCCATCAGCACGATCCATCAACATGGAAAAAATGAATAGTGCTGCCCCCACGTCCGGCCATGGAAAGTGACCTACTCCAAGTGCCCCCGCCGCTGCTAACCCGGTTGTTAGTCGGACAGTAGTGAGATGGTTTGGGCTCACCTGTGAGGTGACCAGCGGCTTAACTGCAGTTCTTGCTAGAAGATGTATCCAAGTATTGTGGCTCATAAACTTTCCTGTGGTTCCATACTATCTCCCAAGAATCTGGGCAAACTCATGGTTTTTAGCCGGAAATGCTCTTGTCAACAACGAGGATATATTATCGACTAAACGGGAATTTCTCACTTTTTATAATGGCTAGATATACATGACGAATTTATTATAGATGTCTTAACCTCTATCTATAAAAATATAGTGAGCTTTTGTATGCGTGATACAGGGATACAAGTAAGTTTAGGCTATGAGTGATCAAAAACAAAAAAATATTGTTCCGTTGTTCTCGCTACTAGATCTTGGGTTATTATTCGGCATTCCATTAATGGCCGTTATGGCATGCTTGTTACCGCCAAAGAAATGGTACAGCTTCGCTTATGCAATCGGTCCCTATATATCGGGCATGATGCCGCGTAATCGTGGTGACATATTGCGTGTAATAAAGAAATTTGTGGGCAATCGCTGCCTGAATATGTCAATTGAAGAAGCTACTCGCCGCCTCGCGGCTGCAGAGGTTGTGAGTAAGTTTCAGAATGTACGGGAATTTCTGCCGATGGGATGGCAACCCCAGGTATCTTTACAGGGCATTGATCATATTGAGAAAGGGTTAGCGGCAGGGCGGGGTGTTATTTTATGGGACAGCCATTTTCATTTTGCGAGTTTAATGACGAAGGTTGCTCTATCCCGTGCCGGTCACCCTGTGGTTCATTTGAGTCAGCCGGGTCACGGGTTCTCCAAAACACGTTTCGGCATGCGTGTTTTTAATCCGATACGAACGAAGTCTGAATCTCACTATATTAATGAACGGGTCTTACTTTCTTCACTCAGCCCTACCGCTGCCATGAGGACGCTGATTAAACGACTGAAGCAAAATGCCGTCGTGTCTATTACCGTACGCCCAACGGGTGTTCAGCCAATAGAGGCCCCCTTTATGGATGGCGTCTATACCATTGGGACAGGTGCAGCGGACTTGGCCTATCGATGCGGCGCGGTGCTACTCCCGGTCTTTACCTTAAGAATGGATAACGGTGATTGCAAAGTTATTGTTGACCGTCCGTTAGTTTGCCCAACGGATGCAAGCCGTCGCGAAGTAGCGTTGTCTGTCGCACATGAATATGCACGACGTCTGGAGCCATATGTTTGTGCGCATCCTGATCAATGGGTTGAATGGTTTAAGCTTTAAGCCTTGTTTGCGGTTACTCGATTATTCGTTTGCTACTTCTTTCTGATGTTTGTGCCAGAGCGCTTTACCTTCCGTGTGCTGCCAAAGAACCAGGAACGGTATGCTTGGCAAGATTTCTCGAACGCGCGTAATCAGCGATGTAGCGATCATGATGTCGGGTGGCAGACCTATCAACGCGCCGATGGCAACGTAACCGCCCTCTTGAATGCCTAGCCCTGCTGGAATGGCGAAGGATAGGCCACGCAAAGCAATTACCAACCCCTTGAGCATCAAAGCTTCACCGAAACCAATTGGGAAACCCAAGAGATGCCCAGCTAGAACCACTTCGCCGACGAGAATTATACGAATTGCCAAGCGCATGCCGCAAGCTGCCAGAACGCTGACTGGGCGCCGGTAAATTTCCCGGATGGATTTATCTACTTCGCCCGCATCATCGACGATGCCGCCCCATTTCTCCATGCCCCCGATTTTGGCGCCAAACCGGGCTAGGAAAGATATGCTTCCGGAATGTTGGATGAAGATAAAACCGAGAATACCAAGGAACAGCAGGGCTGCGCCAATAATTGCGCCGTTGACGATAGCCGGTTCATTTACAAGCATAGCCAACATAATCGTGCCGGTAATGCCCCAAATTAAAACGACAATGGCCTGGACGGTTTTGTCTACCACCACGGTCGAGACTGCTTGTTTGCCCGAATAGGACCAAAGGGTCAAAATTCTAGCTTTGGCTACTTCCCCTCCGATAGAGGCAACTGGCAGCAGAATGTTGACAGCTGCTCCCATGCTTGAGGCAAGAAATGTTTGCGGCATTGGCGGGCGGTGTTCCCTGCGGAATAGACAACGCCACGCTTCGCCTGAAAGGTAAAAACTCGGTATGGCGAAGAAGCAGACCAGCAAGATACTCCAGCCGCCAACCATGAACTGCTGCGATACAGCATCTAAACCCTGCCAAGCAACGAGACAGCCGACGAGTGTGATGCCGATAAAAAGGCCGATTAGCGATTTAATTTTCATTAGTGATTTAGATAGACGATTTACATTGACGCTGTCCAAGATAATTAGTCAAAAAAAGTCGGATTAGCCAGTTACTTAACTCCCCTGGCCTGTTACTTTTGCAGGGATATGGGAGGAGGTTTTGATATGTCCCAATCTTTGAAAATGAAGTCCTCCGATTTTGATGTCACGACGCTATCGTCTCATATGGGTGCAGAAATATGTGGGGTGGATATGAGCCGGCCTCTTGACGCAATAACAATTGACGCGATTTATCAAACTTGGCTTTCTCACAACGTTATCTTGTTCCGTAATCAGAAGCTCTTCGATCGAGATTTAGTACGATTTAGCCGATATTTTGGGGAACTCGATCTGGGGCCGACAATGGCCTGGCAGCCGGAAGAAGGGCAAGAACACCCAGAAATATATGTTATTTCAAATGTTATGAAAGATGGGAATGCTATCGGTTTCTTAGGTGACACGGAGGTAGATTGGCATACGGACTTGTGCCACTCAGATTTGCCACCAAAAGCGACCACGCTTTATGCTGTAGAAATCCCAACCGATGGCAGTGGTGATACTGGATACATGAATATGTATGGCGTACTTGAGGCACTGCCTCAAGCGATTAGAAAGGCCATTAACGGGCGTGAGTTAAAACATGAAGACGCTCATACTCTACAAGGGGAATTACGTCATGGTGTTAGCGAAGAAAAGTTACGGTCCCTGGAGGAAGCGCCGGGTCCTGTGCACCCTATGGTGCGCACGCATCCGGAAACTGGGCGGAAAGCGCTTTATATAGGGCGGCAATATAATGGCGATCATCGTGCTGCCTATATTATTGGCATGCCGCGCGATGAGTCCGATGCATTGCTCGATGAAATTTGGACTATCATTCGTTATGAGAAGTGCACGTGGTATCACAAATGGCAAGTTGGTGATTTTCTAATGTGGGACAATCGTTGTGTTATGCATCGACGCGGCTCATTTTCGTCGAAGATGCGCCGGATTATGCATCGGACACAAATTCGCGACGCGTCATTGACGTAGTAAAAATAGTCGAATTTTACCCGGTAGTTGATTGTGATTTTGCCGCAAAGTTTTCCGATTTTATCAAGTAAGCAGCGATAACCCCTTGATCCAATTTCGGCTGGTAGCCTTTCGGCATCACGATATCGCCGTTGTCGAACGGTAATTGTTCTTCGAATACGGAATGAGTGAGTTTCAAGAAACCATTGTTCTCACCTGCATTGTCGATTGTACTGCGGGCGACGCAGGCCTCCATCCAACATTGAATGTCCGTAGAGGTGCCGTCGCCGAGGACTGGCGTCAGGCCAAGTGCCCGAATATGGTCTAGCCCCTCTTTAAGTAGATCCATGCTTGGAAACTTCTTAAGCTTTAATTTTACGAAGCCAACACCTTCAATGGCTGCAGACTTATCTATGTCTTCACGCACATAAATTGATTCATCCATCATCACCGGCACGGTGGAAGCCTTGGCAACGGCGGCATTTGAATCCCAATCTCTAGACCCGCAGGGTTGCTCAAATAGCATGATATTTTCAGGAGCCAGTGCGCCGCCAAAGCGGATACCTTGGACAGCGTCAAAGTTTCGATTTGCATCGAGACGGATTTGTACGCCACGCCCGGAAATGGATTCCTGAATGACGCTAACGCGCTTGAGGTCTTCATCCACATCAAACCCAACCTTTACTTTTAGCGTTTTGAAACCTTTTTCGATTAGCTCGTCGATTTCTGCCGGAATTTTTTCTATATCCATTTCGTGAATTGGGTCTAGTAAGGGAATGCGTGTATCTTCGTCGATGTACAGTAGCTTGTGCTCGCTCAACATTTCCAGAGCGCCAAGGATTGCTGAAGAGGCGGTGGGATGTTTCACCGTCGTCGTCATAACTGCTGCATGGGCGTCCGAAACCGATTTCCCGACAATCTTTTCGCACCACTCACGACAGTATTCCCAGCCGCCTTCCAGTGTCTCGAAACTATAGCCAGGACAAATATGGCCTTCGCCAAAACCAACTTGGCCACTGCTATTCGTGATCTCGATGATAAAGGGATCAAAATGGTGAAATGTTTTCTGAGATATTTTGTAGGGCGTGACCAACGGAATTTGCACGTGCGTAAGCGTGATATTATCAATTTCCAATATATTCCCCTTCCGGTGCTTGAGCTGTGTCTCTAATTAATTAGAATTAATTGAGCAACCTTAGGGGCTAAGTAGCGAGAATTAGGGTTTGAATATCGCGCATGATACGTTCCTATGTTGAGCAAAATTTGTAGGCCATGAAACTAGTTCAGATTTATTAGAAGCTTTTAGGCTTTCAGTGCCTGGGCTAAATCCTCTTTGATGTCCTCTACGTCCTCAAGCCCAACGGAGAGCCGAATGAAGCCATCGGTGATGCCAAGGTGGGCTCGCCCCTCTGGTGTCAGCCGCTGATGGGTAGTGGTTGCCGGGTGTGTGGTAATACTTTTCGTGTCGCCAAGATTGTTGGAAATATCGATGACTTTGAACGCATTCAATAACGCAAAAGCTTTGTCCTTGCCGCCGTCCAACTCAAACGAGACAACAGAGCCAAAATCAGCCATTTGCTTTTTTGCAAGGTCGTGCTGCGGATGGCTTTCCAGGCCGGGATAGATCACTTTGTTTATGCCATTTTGGGTTTCCAACCACCGTGCTACTTCATTTGTATTTCGGCAATGGCGCTCAACCCTCAAATCTAGTGTCTCTAAACCTTTGAGCATCACCCAAGCATTAAACGGGCTGCAGGATGGGCCAGTGTGACGAATAAAGGGTTGCAGGTGATCATCATAGAAGCTTTGTTTGCCGAGGATGGCGCCGGCCAGCGCCCGGCCTTGTCCATCGATATGCTTAGTTGCAGAATACACCACTATGTCTGCGCCTAGTTCGAGTGGTTTTTGTAGGACTGGCGTCGCCACCACATTGTCTACCACCACCTGTCCCCCGGCCGCATGGGTAAGCTCCGCGACCCGTTCCAGGTCAATTATTTCTAACGTAGGATTCGAAGGCGTTTCAAAAAATACAGCTTGCGTTGGCTTCGAAAGTGCTTTTTCCCATTGATTTAAATCGGTGCCATCGACGAATTCCGTCTCTATGCCAAAGCGCGGTAGAATTTCTCCGATGATATAATCGCACGACCCAAACAACGCGCGTGATGCCACCACCCGATCGCCAGCTTTAACGATTGCTAGCATGGCGTTGAAGACAGCTGACATACCGCTGGCAGTTGCCGTGCAAGTTTCGGCGCCCTCCAGCAAACACATCCGGTCTTGAAAAGCCGAAACTGTGGGATTGCCGTAGCGGGTGTAAATGAACCTATCGGCCTCGCCCTTGAAGGCCGCCTCAGCATCCTCCGCATTGTCATAGACGAAGCCTGAGGTCATAGAGATTGCTTCGGCGGTCTCTCTGTGCGCGCTTCGATCAAGTCCGCCGCGTACCATTTTGGTTTGCATCCGCCAGGTAGGGTCTACCTTTTTGCCATCGCCTGCCATGTTCTCCTCCTTCACGGCATATTGCCGCAAAACCAAAAGCCCCGATCGGTCGGATCAGGGCTTCTTTTTTAGAAGACACTCCGACCTTTTAGCTAAGTTATTTTGCGTAGCCGCAAGCCGGTCGGGCCAAATCACTACGTATATGAACGTTAGGACTGAAGAGATGTGCTGTCAATAAGCATTATGGTGGGGGGTGCTTCTTGGGTAAATGGTCCGCAAAGTAATAGAGTCTCTTAAACAACAAACAAGATTTTATATGGTGCGATAGCGCTTGCTGCAATCGAGTTGCTAACGTGGGTTTGCCTGGATAACTTTCGGAGACCACTTCATTCGTCTTTTATTTACTTGCTGAAATTCCAAGTTTCCTTGCTGATGCGCAACTGACAAATCATTTTGCTGCCGCCGCCATTTTCGCTTCGCGCTGTGTGATGCCTTCTTCGATAGCTAGTAAGTTTTGTGCCCGGTATACCACTGGATAATCAACCATTTTGCCATCTACTTCCAAAGATGCTCGACCCGCGGCTACGGCTTCGTCAAAGGCTAAGATAATTTTCCTTGCGTTCATGATTTCTTCTTTTGTTGGACGGAACTCTTGGTTCAGGATAGGTACTATCTTGGGATGTACGCAGGCGGCACCTTGGAAACCAAAACGCCGCGAAGTGCGGATAACTTCCCTCATTCCCTCCACATCATTGTAATTGGCAACAGTGCCAATAATTCCCATGGGTGTGATGCCAGCAGCGCGCGCAGCAATAATGGCCTGCTGTTTTGGGAAGAGCATGACATCCGGTTCTGGTAAAACACCTAGTGAGGTTGCGAAGTCTTCGCTACCAAGCGTCATGGCCATTACACGCGAACTAGCCTTGGCTATATTTTCCATTCGAAAAAATGCTTCTGCGGTTTCCACCATGGCGATCATCTTGGTCGTGCCGACCGCCATGCCTCTTTCGGCCTCCAACTCGTCCATAACTTCCGATAAAAGTCGCAAGTGGCCTGGGCCATCAACTTTGGTTACGGCGACCGCCTGAACGCGCGGTGAAATGGTTTCTTCAAGGTCAGGAATGGCCAAACGGAGCGGTTGATTGATACGCACGACCACGTCTGCGCCCGCTTGTGACACGGTTGCGGCAGCCTCTTGGACCAATTTTCGGGCATCTGCCTTGTCTGCTGTCGCAATACTATCCTCCAAATCTAGCTGTAACGCATCTGCGCCGCGTGTATGCGCCTTGGAGACAAAGCGTTTTACATTTACCGGAACAAACATAAGGGAGCGCCAGACGGGAGTCTCTTCAGGTAAGTTCATAGTGTTTGTCGGCATAATTCTTCCCTTCATAGGTGGTTGAGTTCTTGATTAGGCGGCGCGATCCTGCCGGTTTCATAGCACATTGGCAATAGTTTCACCCTTGACCGCAAGGCGAGTGTATCCGAAGTAAAGGGGATGAAAATTTTGGTTACAGGCGGCGCGGGCTTTATTGGTTCGGCAGTAGTGCGACACTTGGTCGGCGATCTAGGTATGTCAGTGGTTAATCTCGACAAACTCACCTATGCAGGAGGGTTGGAATCGGTCGCGGCAGTGTCCGATTCGGATGCATTAGCATTTGAACAGGTCGATATTTCCGATCGAGCTGCGGTAGAGAGAGTGTTTGCCGATCATGCCCCTAAAGCGGTTATGCACCTTGCTGCTGAATCCCACGTGGACCGGTCAATTGACTGCCCATCTGCTTTTGTCGAGACTAACGTCAACGGTACCTTCACGATGCTTGATACGGCGTTAGCCTATTGGCGCGGCTTGTCCTTTAAAGCGCAAAAAGAATTTCGCTTTCTGCATGTTTCGACCGACGAGGTTTATGGCGCGCTTGGCGGTGAGGGCCTTTTTACGGAAGATAGTCAGTATAGGCCTAGTTCGCCCTATGCAGCCTCCAAAGCGGCGGCTGATCATTTTGCTCGAGCTTGGCACCACACATACGGTTTGCCGGTGGTGGTAACAAATTGTTCTAATAATTACGGCCCGTATCAATTTCCGGAAAAAATGATTCCAACCATGGTTTTGGCTGCGATTGCTGGCGATAGGCTACCAGTATATGGAGATGGAAGTAACGTGCGCGATTGGTTGCATGTGGAGGACCATGCGGAAGCACTTTACACGGTGCTGACTAAAGGTAGGCCCGGTGAGGTTTATAATATCGGCGGTGATAATGAACGTCGCAATCTCGAGGTGGTGGAAGCTATTTGTGCGGAACTAGATCAACTGCTGTTAAATTCAAAGAATAAACCACACCGTAATTTGATTGAGTTTGTTACCGATAGGCCCGGACACGATTTTCGCTATGCCATAGACGGTAGCAAGTTAGAGAGAGAACTAGGCTGGTCGGCAAAATGGAAGTTCGAGAAAGGATTGGCTGAAACCGTACGCTGGTACCTGGAAAATCGTGATTGGTGGGAGCCAATCCAGAAAATTTATTCAAGGGGCCGTCAGGGCCTTGGAAACGCTTAAGGTATAGGGATTTTTGGGATATGGAAATTGACCATATTGATCACTTTGTGATTACGGCTGCTGATGTAGACATCACGTGCGAGTTCTACGAACGCACTCTCGGTATGAAAGTAAAAGAATTTGCCGAAGGCCGGAGGGCTCTTTATTTCGGTAACCAGAAAATTAATGTGCATCCAAAGGTTGGCGTTGGACCCAGTTTGCGAGCTCAGCGGCCTTCAATAGGCAGTGCCGATTTTTGCCTTATTACTAAATCTTCCATCGAGGAAGTGCTTGGCCAATTAAGTAATGAGGGCGTGCCGGTCGAAGTAGGTCCAGTTGAACGTTCCGGCGCGATTGGGCCGATCAAGTCGGTTTATTTCCGCGACCCCGATGGTAATCTGGTGGAAGTCTCAAGGTACAGTTAGCAGAGTGGAAAGAGTATGTTCGATATAAAGCCGGTCTCCGACGTGATAGGCGCTGAAGTGTCTGGTGCGGATTTAGCCGAAGTCGATGATGCAGCATTCGATGAAATTCAATTAGCCTGGATGGAGCATTGCGTTTTGCTGTTTCGCGATCAAAAGATCGATGCGGGAGAACTTGTGGCCTTCAGCAAGCGTTTCGGCGAACTAGATATCGCACCGCCCAACGAAAATGGAGAAGGTGGCTTCGGAGGATTTTCGGAGGTGCTGGTGCTTTCTAATGTTAAAGAGAATGGCAAAGCTATTGGTGCGCTCGGTAATGCTGAAGCGCAGTGGCACACGGATATGAATTATCTAGATAAGCCGCCAACGGGTAGTGTCCTATTAAGTGTAGAAGTACCGGACAAGGGCGGTGATACGGGATTCAGTAATATGTATCGTGCCCTGGAAGATCTCCCTAGCTCAATACGTCAACGTGTTGAAGGTCTAAAGATTAAGCATGATAGCAGCACCAATAGTGGTGGCTATTTGCGTGAGGGGGCAGAGCCCGTCACCGACGTTACAACTTGTCCCGGCGCAATCCATCCGATCATTCGTACTCATCCAGAGACCGGGCGAAAAGCACTTTATCTGGGTCGTCGGCGCAGCGCATACATTATGGGTATGTCTCTGGAGGGGTCTGAATTATTACTAGATGAATTGTGGGCTCATGCCTCGCAACCTAAATACGCATGGCACCATCAATGGCGTATCGGTGATGTTGTGATTTGGGATAATCGCTGTTCCATGCATCGTCGTGATAGTTTTGACGATAGCAAACGTCGAATCATGCATCGTACCCAGATTATGGGCGATCGGCCGTTTTAAGAATCTTGCTTAAGAAAACGCTTTGCGTATCAAATTGGCGCCGCTGAGCAGCATCAATATCAATACCATGAGTCGGAACGGCTTTTCCGCAATGCGTTGCCGTGCCTTTTGACCCGCTAACTGTCCAGCAAACATTGGTAGCGCGGCAAGTGCTGACCATAAAATAATTTGCCACGTGAGGAAATTATAGGTAGCTAGGAACACCATTAGAGCGAGGACGCCCGTCAGGTACGCAATTCCGATGGCAGCAATAAATTTTTCCTTCGGTAACTTCAATGCGACCATATACATCAGTACGGGTGGCAAGAAACCAGAGATGCCGCCAACCAATCCACCTATAAACCCTGTAGGAACGCTAATTCGTCGTGCTGTCGGGGCCGAGAGTTTCCATTTCGGCTGGGTATAAATCAGAATCGCAAAGCTAATAACTATTACGCCGACGATCCCGCTGACCAAAAATGAATCAACTGCGGTGAGCACTTTTGCGCCGATGCCGACGCCGGGAGTGATGGCGAGGTAGAGCGGCCAATGGAAGTTCCAGACTTCGCCGGTGAATTTATTGCTGCCAATTTGCCAAATATTGGCGATCAAAACCGGGACAGTCATCAATGCAACTGCAATTGGAATGTCTACGAAGATTGCTGCTAGAGAAACCGAAATGAGCGCGAGACTAATGCCAGAGGCGCCTTTGCAGAACCCACCGAACATCATAGCCGTGGCGACGCCAATTACGGTTTGGAGGTTGCCTTCAATCATGGATTGCCCGGTGTGTTGGAGTTAGAAAAGTGATAAAGATCTAACACGAATAGTGGATAAAGCTCTCTTAAAACAGGCAGCGGTGTTTTAGAATAGCGAGAACCGTTGGGAGGATATATGCCGAAATTTGCTGCTAATCTTACTTATATGTTTCCGGAGTTAGAGCCAAAATGCCGGTTTTCAGCTGCTGCCAAGGCAGGATTCAAAGCCGTTGAAATACTACGCCCCTACGACTTCGAAAAAAACGAAGTAAAGGCGTTGCTCAATGATAACGGTTTGCAGTTTTTGTTGCTTAACACGCGGGGGGGAAACCCGGATAAGAACGAACGCGGTCTCGGAGCGTTGCCGGGAAGAGAGGCGGATTTCCGTCAAACCTTTGACCAGGCACTCGATTATGTAGTTGCACTTGGCGGCAGATTCATTCACGTAATGGCGGGAACGGTTCCTGAAGATATTGCGTCGGAAGCGTGTGAGGATTGTTTTGTAGAGAATTTAAAGGTGGTGGCCCCGGTTGCAGAGGCAGAGGGGGTGACGCTTTTATTAGAGCCTCTTAATACGCAAGATATGCCCAACTATCTTCATACCAATACAGACCATACCCGGCGTATTATTGAAGCAGTTTGTGCGCCTAACATAGCAATGCAGTACGACTTCTACCACATGCAAGTAATGCAAGGTGGCCTGGCAAGGCATCTTGAAACCAACCTAGATATTATCGGCCACGTGCAATTCTCGAGTGTGCCAGGGCGGCATGAGCCGCAGCACGGCGAGGTGAATTTGCCGTTTCTTTTCCAACGATTGGATGAGTTGGGCTATGACGGTTGGGTGGGCTGCGAATATTCCCCCAAGGGCGATAGCTGGGATGGCCTCTCGTGGGCTGTTCCTTACGGTTTTAATGCGGAGCGATAGCGATGAGCGATACTATGAAAGCGCGGGTTAAGTGGATTGAGGCGCGTACTTTTTTAGGCGAATCTGGCAGCGGCCATGCAATTGTAATGGACGGTGCACCGGAATCTGGTGGGCGCGATCTCGGTATTCGCCCGATGGAAACTTTATTGCTCGGAATGGGCGGCTGTACTGCGTTTGACGTGGTCCATATCCTCGAAAAATCAAGGGAAAAAGTGAAAGATTGCATTCTCGAAATGGAAGCAGAACGTGCGCCCGATGACCCGAAGGTATTCACGCAAATCCGGCTTCGTTATTTGGTGAGCGGAAAAGACCTATCTCGAGAGAAAGTGGAGCGTGCGGTCAATTTATCCGCTGAAAAATATTGCTCGGCATCGATTATGCTGGGCGAGAGTGCAGAGATTGGCCACGAGATCGTGCTTTTAGACGAAGCAGACTAGAAGGGTAGCCGCAAGAGGAAGCGCACTATCTTCTTGGTTCGTTCGCTGAAGAGAGATGGTGTGTAGAAGCTGCCGGCAGCGCGTTTCGAAACTTCGCTTAGCGTTGGATAGGGAGTTACGACACTGGCCATAACTCCAATTTTCATTTTCTGTGAAATAGCCAATGCCCAAGGTAGAATTAGTTCCCCGGCCCTTGACCCAGCCATGGAACAACCCAGGATGTGGCCTTTTTTGTCGGTGATGACCTTAATCATGCCATCGGTTTCCTGCTCCGCTTGAGCGCGGTCGGTTTCCGCAAATGCAAAACGAAGTATGCGCAGATCGCTGCTGAGTTTCTCTTTGGCTTGGAGTTCGGTTTGACCCACATGTGCAATTTCTGGGTCAGTGTAAGTAACCCATGGGAACGCGTCGTAATTCACTTTTGCGGGAAGTTTAAACAAAATATTTCGAATTATGATACCTGCATGGCAGCTCGCCGCATGGGTGAATTGCACACCACCTGTTACATCGCCGATAGCAAAAACGCGCTTATTAGAGGTTCGTAGCCTGGCATCTACTTTAATGCCACGGCGATCAAATTTTATGCCGGCCTTTTGTAGATCAAGCCCGCTCGTATTGGGACTACGGCCTGCAGTAATTAGAAGGTGGGACCCGCTGATAACATTTTCTTGTCCATTCCTTTTGATCCAGACCGAAAGACCTTCGGTTTCTTGAGATACTTTGGTGATTTTGATGTTTTCGCGAATGTCAATTCCTTCTTTGATCATTCGCGTCTTAACCACTTCGGTAATCTCCGGGTCATCCTTGCCGAGCACCCTAAACATTTCCAGTAACGTGACTTTGGCGCCAAGACGCCGATGGGCTTGCGCTAGCTCGCTACCGATTGGACCGCCGCCGACTACGATTAGGTGATCTGGCGCCTCGGTCAGATCGAAGACGGTTTTATTAGTTAGATAAGGTGTTGCGTCTATGCCTGGGATGGGTGGTATGTCGGCGGAAGAGCCAGTGGAAATGATGAATTTCTTCGCTTGGATAATCGTGTTTCCGGCAGCGACTTCTCGCGGTCCGGTAAAACGGCCTTCGTCATGGATTACCGTGACGCCAAGACCTTCAAAACGCTCGACGGAATCGTGGGGAGCGATAGCTGCAATGATCCCATGGATATGGTCATGGAGGTCCTGAAAATCGATTGTTGGTTCAACAGCCTTTAAGCCGAATTTTTTCGATTCTCGTATTACATGGGCTTTATGTGCTGCGGCAATAGTAGCCTTTGAGGGTACGCAGCCATAATTGAGACAGTCTCCCCCCATCTTACCGCGTTCGACTAGTACAATTTTAGCACCCATCTGTGATGCGGCCGCTGCAACAGACAAACCACCAGCGCCGCCGCCAATAACGCAAATGTCTGGTTTTAAAATATTGGCCATATTGAAGTCTCCTCAAACAGCTAAAATAGCTCGAACGTTGAGTACGTATCCGCATATCACACCGACCGTTACTCGCCTTTTCACGTCTAATTGCCGGCCTAATAATCTCGGTATGAACAATTTGCGCCAAAAAATCTTAGTTGGGCTGTAGGGTCTTTGAGGCAATTTCAAAAACGTCGTGAGAGACGTCGTCCCTTGCTAATATACGTTCGAGTGCCGCTTGCATCAGTGACTGACGGGCTGTATCGAAGCGCCGCCAGCGAGATAGTGGCGCTAGCAGGCGCGCGGCGATCTGCGGGTTTATGGCGTTTAATCGGGCTACTTGGTCGGACAAGAAAGCATAGCCAGACCCATCTTTAGCATGAAACCGTAATTGGTTGGCGCTGCAAAAGGCGCCGATCAAGGCCCGCACCCTGTTAGGCGTTTTGATAGAGAAAGACGGATGCTCCATCAGGGATTTAACTTTGCTTAGTGTGTTGGGGAGCGCTGATGTCGCTTGAAGTGTAAACCACTTGTCGATGACTAGTGAATTATCTTTCCAACGGCAATAAAAATCATCCAGCGCGGTCTCACGCATTGGCGTCTCGCAATCATTTAAGGCGCTCAGCGCACCCATGCTGTCTGTCATATTCGTCGCATCTTTGAACTGCGCTCTGGCAAATCCGTAGGCTTCATCGTTGGCAAGGCTGGTTATGTAACCGAGGGCTATATTGCGCAGTCGTCGCTTCGCTGATTGGGCTGTGCCGTGGTTATAAGGTTCCGCAATCGCACACCGTTCGTAGGCCTCCATTAGAGGTTCCGACAACCCCCTGGCAATCGCTTTGTACAGATTGTCTCGGGCATTATGTATGGCGTCAACATCAATAATTCTTTGTTGCTCTGCTAAATCGGATTCTGATGCTAGTGCCAGCATATCGCCTGCGAGGGCTGGGTCAATGGATAGGTCGTTAAGTACCAGCTTAAGTGCATCGATGAATTGGTCTATAAGTGGAGTAGGGGTTTTGCCCTTCGCCAAAGTATCGGCAACGATTAGTTTGGTAAATGATTGTGAGGCCTCCCAACGGTTGAAGGGGTCGCTGTCGTAGCTCATCAAGAAGGCAAGTTCTTCCGGTCCTCGGTCGAGCCATTCTAGTCGGATCGGAGCAGAAAACCCTCGAAGCAAAGAAGATACCGGTCTTTTAGGTACTTTGTCGAAGACGAACTGCTGTTCAGCCTTGGTAAGGTGCAGCACTTGCCCGCCTTCGGACGATGCCATGTCGGTTCCTGTCTCATCTAACAGACCAAATGTAATTGGAATATGTAGCGGCTTTTTATCAGGTTGGCCGGGTGTCGACTGTGTTTCTTGAGTAAGGTTCAAGGTATAGCGATTGTTATGAGTATCGTATTGATCGTACACGATCACCGACGGCGTTCCCGCCTGGGAGTACCATAGTCTGAATTGGTCTAGATCAATGCCGCTGGCGTCTTCCATGGCGCTGACGAAATCATCGCAGGTAACTGCTTGTCCGTCGTGACGCTGAAAATAGAGGTCCATGCCCTTGCGAAAGCCATCTTCGCCCAATAGCGTATGCATCATGCGGATAACCTCTGCCCCTTTTTCGTACACGGTTGCGGTGTAAAAATTATTGATTTCTATATAGGTTTCAGGGCGTATGGGGTGAGCGAGCGGGCCATTATCTTCCTGGAATTGCCGGCTACGCAGTGCACGTACGTCACTGATACGTTGTGCGGCGGGGGAGCGCATATCGGCGGAAAACTGTTGATCTCGAAATACCGTGAGCCCCTCTTTGAGACTTAATTGAAACCAGTCGCGGCAGGTCACGCGGTTGCCGGTCCAGTTGTGGAAATATTCGTGTGCTATAATTCCTTCAATTAATGCATAATCGGTATCTGTCGCTGTAGCCGCATCTGCGAGCACGTACTTGTCATTAAACAGGTTAAGGCCTTTGTTTTCCATCGCTCCCATATTGAAGGCACTCACAGCGACGATCATATAAATGTCAAGGTCGTATTCGAGGCCAAATTTTTCTTCGTCCCACTTCATCGCATTAATTAGAGAGTCCATAGCATGACGCGCGCGGGGTTCGTTGCCGTGTTCGACGAAAATTTGCAGTTTTACTTCGCGGTTTGATGCCGTTTGAAAATTCTCTTCTAGGCAACCGAAGTTGCCAGCCACAAGCGCGAAAAGATAGCAGGGCTTCGGGTAAGGGTCTTCCCAGGTGGCGGTATGAGAGCCATCCGCATATTCCTCTTTATTTATGCAGTTACCGTTGGAGAGTAAAACTGGATATTTAGCTTTATCGGCGGTAATGCGAGTCTTAAAGCGCGCCAGTACGTCTGGCCTATCGAGATACCAAGTAATGCGCCGAAAACCTTGTGCCTCGCATTGGGTGCAGAATATGGAGTCAGATTTATAGAGTCCTTCCAGAGCCGTGTTGTTCTCCGGGTGAATGCGGACGCTAGTTTCGACAACGAAACTAGCGGGCAGGTTCGTGATTTTTAGAGTATTTTTGCTGAGTGAAAAGGCACTGTCGTCAAGCATGTTTCCGTCAACAGCGACTCGTAATGTTTCGAGATATTCACCGTCCAGGGTTAGTACTGCGTCGGGGCTCTCCGCGTTAGCGTTGCGCCGCATCTGTAGTCGGGTGTCTACGATTGTAGAGTCTTCACTGAGTGTGACATCAAGGAAAACCTTATCAATCAGAAATTCGGGTGGGCGGTAATCTCTTAAGTGAATGCTGCGGGGGGTGTCTGTCTTCATGAATCAACCCGGTAGCGAATAGAGGGCCTCTGGTGAGGGCGCGCCATTACAGGCGGCACGATTAGTCTCTATCATGTGAATCAAGTGCGAATGTACTGCTCGGCAAGCGCCGTTGTGGAGACGAGGATCAAGGCCTTTGTACATTTCGGAGACTAGGTCTTCTATGTTATCAAGACCTTTCTGAAGGCAACGTTCAATTTGCTTTTCTCGGTCTCGTCTATGTGCAATAAGGGCGCCCACATAGGTCTGCGGATCTTCGATACATGTGCCGTGATTGGGCCAATACCGCTCTTCGCTGCGGGCTAGCAGTTTCTCGAGTGAGCCAATGTAATCGCCCATATGGCCGTCTGGTTCAGAGACTACTGTAGTCGACCAACCCATCACTTGATCACCGCTAAACAATACATTTTCTTCTTTGAGAGCATAGCAAAGGTGATTAGAGGCATGTCCTGGAGTGTGAACTGCTTCCAGCGTCCAGCCATTACCCGTTACAATATCGCCGTCTTTGAGCTCAATGTCGGGTTGGTAATCAAAGTCGCCGGTGCCCGTACCGACCGCCAGCCCACGGTCTGCACCGTGTTGACCGTAGCCGAAAGTAGTAGCGCCGGTCACTGGTTGCAGCAGTTTTGTATTTGGTGAATGGTCGCGGTGCGTGTGTGTCACAAAAATAT